>CBDCWZ010000077.1:0-181413 GCA_965223575.1 Kofleriaceae bacterium | reverse complement strand
AGGGGACAATGCAGGGTCACTCAAGTTAGTCATGACAGACGTCGCCTCGATTTTCGCCCCCGCTGGGTAGTCCAGCGTAACGGGATTTCCTTCGCTTTCCCAAATTTCATTTCCAACATGGTACACAGCCCGTTCGCCATTCCTGTCAAAACTCGGCTCCCGCCCACTCGCGAATACAGCCGCTGAAGGGCCGTCTACGGTCGTTGGAGGCGAACCATTGAACCGGATGGCTCGAATGCTGGATCCATTGATCGTGAAAAAAAACAAAAACTCATCGACGTTTCCCAATGGGTGATCGATGAAATCGGGATTTGATTGCTCATCGGAACTACCATCAAACGGGTCGTAAACGTGAAGAAACTGAGGCTCTCCATTGTTCCACGCATAAAGGTGAAACCGTCGCCCTTGAAAGCAATTTCCCTGCCCGGAACTTCGTGAGAAAATCATCCAACGCAAGTCTCGACTGAGTACAGCGTCTGTTTCACATCCGATGGTTCCGACGGTTGGTGTTATTGGTTTTCTGTCTATCCAAGTAATTCCATAGAAGTCGGAGAGTATGGCTCCTCCATCTTTGTCTCCTCCGTCAGGATCCATTTTGTCAAACCCAACCATTCCACAGGAAGTGAGAAGAGGAACTAGAAATAGTATGTAATAGGATCGCATCTACAAATCTACAAGGGACTCGCTTGTATGCCACTGCTATAGGCTCATCTTGATTCTATCAGATTGGTTTCCAGAACAAGGAAAATCAACCACCCAAGCCAAATTCAAGTTGGTAGTTGTAGTTGGACGCCCTACATAGAAAGAGATTACGGTGCCCAGCTTGTTAAGCCAGTTTTCACTGGAACCATTCGTTTTAAGCTGCCATCGCCTCCAAAGTCAAAGCGGAATCGGCAGGTGGTTGATAACCTAGAGCGCTGTGCGAACGTCGTTGATATGGTAGTTACGCCAGTCACACCCGTTGGTTTTGTGCATGGCGGAGTGATAAAGACCAATGGCTATTGAGGCATCCATCGTTTCTTCCTTCATTAACGTCGTACTGCAAGGCCTAACACACGATCCGGCTGACCGACACGGCGCCGACCAACGCGGAGTCTTTCTTGATGAAGTTTCCAGTGCACGAGCCGGTGGCCTCGACGGGGTGCGTAATGCGTTGTTTCAACGCGGCCGCGTGGAATGCGTCGACTCGTCGAACCGACCGATGGCATCGGAATTCACGCACTCGCAAGAATCCCCGAGTCTGCTCCTTCAGGATTTGATGATTTGTTCTTCGCTAAATCGTTTGCGCTTCACTGTCGTCTCCTTGTCTCGGATGTATCGCAGAAACACCAGGCTTGTTGGCCCAATTTGCCGTGTGTACACTAGTGGTACTATGATGTTTTTACCCCGCTCGATGATAGATAGTTCGAAGAACGGCTAAATTTATTTTTCTGAGGAGCAAAAAAAGGAAAGGGGTGGATTTTTGGGGTGGTGTCACAAAAAAGTCATTGTGTTGCGGCTAAGGGGGGCGCTAGGGTGCGCGAATGATACACAACGACGGGAAGGAGACTGTGTTGTTGACCATCAGTGCCATGACTGTGATTGGGCTGGCGTTGCCGGCGGTTGCGGTAGCAGCCCGTAAACAGCATGTAACCGGCAAACTGTCCGACGGACATACACGATTGTGCATTCCAGATTCCACTGTGCTCGATGATTTTAACGGCGATGGCCAAACCGACTACCGATGCCGCAGATCAGATGGCACAGACATGATCGCATTCTCCCAGGGAGACGGCACGTTTGTTAGTCCACTAGACAATGTGTGGTGCAATGTACGCGGGATTCAAACGGGCGAGGCAAATAGCGACGCGAACAACAATGTTGTCGGCACCTTTCGCCGCGGGGATTTCAATGGCGATGGCCAAACCGACTACCAATGCCAAGCAAACACCGGAGAGAACTGGGTAGCGATTGCGAATGATGATGATTCGTTTCGCACTGTTGAGGGGTTTCGGTTTTGTCGTAACAAGGTTGGTACAAACACATTTCGCTTCGGCGACTTTAATGGCGACGGAGCGACCGACTATCACTGCCATACACAAGCTGGCGCGAATTGGGTCGCGCTTTCCAACGGCGATGGCTCGTTCGCGGCGAAAGAAAGCGGGTACAGGATGAAGGGAAGCACCAGCGCTTATCAGTCGCAGGCGTGGTGCAATACGAGCGGCAGCCATACGTTCAGCCTGGGGGATTTTGATGGCGACGGCACGACTGACTATCATTGCCATACACAGGAGGGCAAAAACATCATCGCGTTTTCCCAAGGGGATGGAATGTTTGAGACCCAGGCCGGCACGTTTGTTATCGACAGTGATGGCGACCGGTTAACAGATATTGACGAAGTTCAAATTTACGACACAAACCCCAATGAACCCGACAGCGATGGCGATGGACTTTCCGATTTTGATGAAGTAAAGATTCACAAGTTCGATCCCAATAACAGCGACAGTGATGGTGACGGACTAACCGACGCTGAAGAAGTTCCAAATCCAAATTCCGATGAATGTTTTCTGCCGCGAACAATGATGGTTTGGGATACAAGCGATATCAACTCTTCTCGCGAGCGAAAAGAACTTGTCCTATTTTCCGTAAGAAACGGTATCAACGGTGTAGCGATCGATATCCCAAATTGGGACTCAGAGGTGATTGAATGGCTCACTCCGCTGCTAGACGCGTTGGCGGACAACCAAATTCGCACTCAGTGGGTGATGGGATTTAGGCGGAATCCGAAGAACAAAACCTTCGAACAAGGTTTGGCGGACGCGATGACGTCATTTGAGGGTTTTGTTGATTTTCAAAAACAACAGCAACATTTAGGAAAAACTGGATTTTCCGACGGCCTGCGAATTCATATCTTGCCACATCAGTACGGTTGGATTAGCAGCAAGCGTCTGCAGATGCTACATAGCGCAATCGTTGATGTGCGAAACGCACTCGCAACCCAGCTGCCGAACAATATTCCACAAGTCATACTCGATATGGTTCCCTATAAGGGACTCAAGGATGACGTTCAGGAAGCCCTATTGCCGCTTTATGAATCGGCCGACGCGGTATCACTTCTTACTTTGCGAGAACAGTTTTCCGGTCCCCTTGGAATCGGGCCGTCTACCGAACTGGTAAGAAATCACGTCGGCCGTGTAGCTGTGACCCTGAACTTCTCGGAAGGAGGAGGCTATCGGATGCACAGGTTCGCCTCGTTTCGGAACAATTCATTTCAATGGTTTCAGGATCAATACCAAAAGACGATCACTGAATTGTCTCGTAGCTCTTCTCTTTCGGGGCTCGTGTATCACAACTATTCGGCGCTTCGAAAATATGTTTCAAGCAAAGTGATCGCCGCGGGCTACAAGGCAGAGTGGCAACATTTGCAATGTGCTCCTCTTACGGCTGCGCCACTTGCGTCGAAGCAAATCGAGACTGATGGTTTTGAATCTGTTGTTTTCAATGTAGAGGGCCCAGTGGTAACATGGCTATGACAGAAGAAGGTATTCCGATTGGCGTCATGTGGATCCTGAAACGGGTTACTACAGTGGAATAGAGGTTACCAGAACCTGTGGTTTTCCTCGAGACTATACCGAATTTCGACTTCGCGTACACGAACTTGGTACAGATGGTGACGCTGAGTTTCCGGCAGTTTTTGAACGATCCTGGCGAGACTGCAGGGATTATACACCCAGGGTTGGACCACTCGTCGATGACATCGATAGGCGCTAGCAATAGAGGTTTCAAGAATCTAAACTCTAAGGCCGCCATCCAGGCACTCTACAAAACCCCAACACCCTCCCCTTCAAGCTCCTTGAGTTTTCCTTGATCTCCGTCTGCGGAATAGTTTGTTTCAATCCGCGCCACGAGACCGATGTAGCCAGAGAGCTCGTGTGTTCCGACGAATTATCTTGGAGATAGATGACACTCGTTTTTTCGTATTGCAACCCAGAGCCCAACGCTGCAATGAATGTGTATAAGTGTGATGCCAACGTGTAGTCATGCTCCTGTGGACACATATTTTGCAGCAAGCTCGTCTAACCACCCTTGGGTTCCTTAAAGCGCATTTACTATTTGCGGTTGCATTTTTTAGTTACGTCGACAACCTGACTGCAGGTTCCCTTTAAGGGAGCTACGGATTCAATTTGACCGGAATCAGAAAAAAATGTCCACTTTCTTTTTCCTACTGTCACTACTTGCATACAGTTCGTGGAACACTTACCTTAATCGCGTCACAAGGAGTCAAAGCAATGCTGTCCGCTGAGATTCCTAGCAAGCAATACTCAAAAAAGGGATCGACTGTCTTTTTGTACACGGCAGTGAAGGGTCTCAGGCAATCGTTACAAGGGAGAATTACTTTAATCTCGCGGCCACGTTAGAAAAATAGGAGCACGTCCGTGGCAAGCGAAGTGAGACAAAAAATTACCGATTGCGGATTAGAACATAAGACTTGGCGGTCCGGTGCATGCATCATAAGTGGAGGAGTCATCGCAAGCCTTTTTTTGTTCGCTTGTCAGTCAAATCCTGAAGCAGAGCTTTTGAGCACCCAAACCAGCGCATCCAGTTCCGGCGTAGCGCCCACTGTTGAAAACCACTGGTTGGAAGCGGAATTTCCAAACGCATTGATTGCACCGATGGTCAAAGAGACAGACGCCTCTTCGTCGGAACAGGCATTCATTTGGGTCCCTAACGATGGAGCCATCTGGGTTCCAGAACACGGAGGTACGCCAGGCTCTGCCACGTATGCCCTAGAGATTGAATCATCAGGGACGTATTCGATTTGGGGATTGATTCAGGGCCCGACGGACGTCGATGACTCATTCCATATCCGTGTGGATGGCGGCGCGTGGATTGCCTGGCACGTACCTCGAAACAATGCGTGGACATGGGCGCAAGTGCGAAGACCGGGCGTTTCCAGCCCGTTCCAGGTTACGCTAACGGCCGGAACCCATCATCTTGCAATCGCCCAACGTGAAGATGGCACGAAGCTCGACAAGCTGCTGGTGACAAACGACCCAACCCTGGTACCAACAAGTTTTGGCGAATCCGCCGAAAATATCCCGCAACCGACGCCCCTGGCAGACGCGCCCAAACCCGCTCCTGATTTGGTGCCGGCCCCCCCGGTCATCACATCCCATCCCAATGGCCAGTGGGCCCCGGAGGGAGGGAGGGCTTTGTTTCATGTTGCCGCTGCAAATACGGTTCCCGCGCCAACGATTCGGTGGCGACGAAAGAAAAACGCGGATATCTGCAGCAACCCTCGTTACACGTGCTCGGGCAACTTCCTACGTATTGAGGGCGTGACGCCTGATGATATAGGGACCTACGACGCTATTTTGGAAAATCAACATGGGAAAGTGTTGAGCCAAAAAGCCGTCCTCCAGGTGACCCCCACCAGTGAATTCTCGACGCTCCCCCCCGCCAGTTTATTACCTCGGCCCATCATCGCCTCGCGGCCCGCAGATGCGACGCTGATGACCAAAGATCGGTTGACGTTATCCGCACACGTCGAAGGTCCTTCGGAGCATGGTGCGCTTCGTTATCAATGGCTGCTTTTTCCTTTGTATGGGCTCTGCTGCCAGGACCTAACCGACGCGGTTGTGGTGTTTGATTCCATGCCCGAACCAAAGCCACCCATCGAGGCGGAGGCCAAAGAGATCCATTTCTCGGCCCGCTCGGCCGGCTTTATCGAAGGACGACACAGTGGTTCGGCGTCCTTTTTCAAAGACGGTGAACGCGTTTACCTGCAAAGCGGTGGCGCCGGAGGGGGACGCGGATTCAATGTCGCCACTATCGATCTGAAGACCGGCCAACCGGTCAAACCCGTGCAAAACTTTGATACCTGGGGCGACCCAGCCTTCGGATGCGAAAGTTCTCGATGGAATACACCCCGGCAAAACATGCACAAAATGCTCGACTTCTTGGGTGGCTTACCAAACCAAACCCTGGTTTTGATCGCGGTCGGTGATGAAGCAGGATTGCAGCAACGATGTCCATGGATGAACACCGCGATTGAGACCCTTCAAGCGCTGGGCAGTGAACGCATCAAAGAATATGGTTACCGCGATTCTTGGGCCATGATCAGCACGATCGGCCCCCAAGGCGGGCAACGTCTGGCCGAGGATTGGGGTCAGGGCAGTCCGGTCTCTATCGAAGCCACCGTTCGGATAGGATCCGACCCCGATGGCACGAATCTCGCGACGCCGAATCCGGTTAACGTCGGCACGGAGACACCGAATCCCAATGGCAACAAAGACCCGTCTACGTTCACCATCGAGAACGCAAGCCTGAGCGATGCCGGCCGCTACCAGCTTCGGGTAAGCAACGACATCGCAACCGTCCATATGTCCATCACAACGGTACGGGTATTAGAGGAGGGACTCCCGGTGATCACTTTTCCGCCGAGTGATGAGCGGGTGGCCTTGGGCGAGACGGCGCGCTTCTCTGCATCGGCGCGTACGACCTTCCCCCGCTCCCACCGTCGAATGGTGGAGGAATGGCGCGCGTATCTGTGGCGGAACCGAGGCGCATGCGGAGGATCCCGCGCCGGTGCTGCCGCTTGAATGCTCTGGCCACAGCGAACGCTGCGGTGGCAAAGCCCCCGTGGAGGATCGGTACTCCTGCCCTAACGAGTCCCTGACCATCAAAGGGGTGACCCTCGAAGACATCGGCGACCCCCCTCATGCATACCACGCGGTCTTGACGAACAAACACGGAAGTGTCGAGAGCAATAAAGTCCGTTTGATATTGATTCATCCGCCTAACATTACATCACAGCCCTCAACAGTCTCCGTGAGCCCAGGTGAAACCACGACGATGACCGTTGAGGCCACCGGGGGAGGAGAACTTCACTACCAATGGGTATGGATTCCCGATACCGGAGACCGCAGCCGTGTTGCCATCCCAGGGAGTACAGGACCAACACTGACGATTGCGAATGCCCAACCATCGGATAGTGGCATGTATCGGGTGAAGGTGTGGAATGAAGACGGGAGCCGATACAGCCACTTTGCGCGTCTGAAAGTCGTCGACCAATCGGAGGACACGCCAACACCGGAGGACGCACCAACACCAGAGGACACACCAACACCGGAGAACACACCAACACCGGAGGACACACCAACACCGGTCTCAGAAGAAGACGTCGACAACCCGACGGATCTCGTTCAACGGCCGCCAGAAATTCTCTCCTCCTTAGAAGATCTTAGAATTGAGGCGGGGGAGACGCTAACGTTGTCCATTGACGCCCAAGGCGAGAAGGAGGCGGGCGCGCTGCGCTATCAGTGGCAAAGGGATTTCGTCGATATTCCCAACGCCACGGAGGGTACTCTGGTGATTCCGGATGTCCATCCCGAAGATGCAGGACGGTATTCGGTCACGGTGAGCAACAACGAGGGCTCGGCTCGATACTTTCCCCCCGCGACCGTCGTCGTCCTCTCAGAGGAGGGGCCACCCACCATTACCCGTCAACCCGTTGATACAGTGCCCGAGCCCCCAGTCAGAGCCGTCATCTATATCGGCAAACCGGGCTATACCGCTTATTTGAGCGTCGGTTTTGGTCCGACCCGATCCATACCAACCATTCAATGGCTGCGGGATGGCGTCGTGTTGTGCGATACTGCAACCGGTCAGTCCATCGACCCCCGTCATGATTGTGGCACGGCTTTTCCTGGCCTCAATGGCTATCTTTCCATGGGGGATCTAGAGGCGGCAGATGTAGGAACGACCTATCAGGCGATTTTAACCAACAATGAGGGCGCCGTACGGAGTCAAGAGGTCAAACTATTGGCGATGCCAGAGGTGCCTCGGATCGTATCGTCGACTCAGGATGCTCATATCACCTTAGTGCGCGGAAACCAGCTGGTGATTACGAAAACATTGGAGACGCCCGCGCCGGCCAATCTACGGTTCGAATGGTCCAAAGATTTTCAGAAAATTGACGGGGCGGATGGTCCAACGCTCGTGATCGAGAACGTTCAACCAGATGATGAGGGCTTGTATCTTCTCAAAGTGAGTAGTGATGCGGGCAGCGACTCTTCCACCTCCCAGGTATACGTACTCACTGAAGGCGCTCCGGTGATTACCAGTCCGCTGAAGCTGCATCCCGACGCTCCCGTGGCTTTGGGGGATACGATTCAGTTTCGCATCGAGGCAAAGGACGCCCACCCGAGACCAAACGTGCAATGGCGTCGCGACGAAATCGTCATTTGCGATCCGCAAAATGAATCCATCGCCGATCCTCGTTATCGCTGCGACAACGGTTATCAGGTAGAAGTCTTGGAGACCCCAAGCGGCGGCCGTGTGCTTGTTCGACAGGGCGGGCCGAGTCTGAAGATTCAGGACGTGGTCCCGGCCGATGCCGGCACCTACGACGCCGTTTTGACCAATCAGCACGGGAGCCTCACCAGTCCCACTAAGATTGCGCTCACCCTGCCGCCGCCCCCATCCACCGAGGATGATCCGCCGTCGAATGAAGATGGTATCGAACAGAATCCTTTGCCGAACGAGGATGAGGAGGCAACGGTCCCGGTGGCTCCTTCATGTGTCCCCCGTAGCGAGGCCTGTGATGGTCAAGACAATGACTGTAACGGACTAGTGGACGATTTGCCGGACGGTTGGTGTGATGAACCACCCCCGGATCCCGATTTGTTTTCAGGCATGATCGTCGAAAAAGACATCACTGCCGGAGGGACACCGCTGTGCGCACGCACAACCACCCAGGCGCAAACCACTCAAGTCAGTTACCATACCAATTACCTTTCCAGTGTTGAGGTGGTGACGGACGCGGACGGTTCCCGGGTGGATCGCATTGCGTATAAACCGTATGGTGGGGCGATTGCAGCCGGTGAATCGATTTCGCAGCATACCAGCTATACCGGTCAGGAGCTGGATCAAGAAGTGGGTCTTTATAACTACCGAGCGCGCCTCTACGACCCTGCGCTCGGCCGGTTTATCTCCGCCGATACCGTTGTCCCGGACCCGGCCTCTCCACAGACTCTCAACCGCTACGCCTATGTGTACAACAATCCGATCAACTTTAATGATCCGACAGGACATACCGGCGCCAACTTCTTCGGCGACACGAGCTATTGGATTGGCAACACTCTGCCCCCCATCCCAAACCTGGCCGGCTCCGGATTTGAGTTTTTCTCGCCCTCGCCATCTTTTTCGCCGCCCGGCAATTTGTCGGTTCCGGGGCTTGAGTTCTTTTCGCCTGGGGCTCCTTCTGCGATGCGGGATCTCGGATCGCTTACGCTTGGTATGGGCCTGATTGATCCATTTTATCCCTCTGTGCCGGAAAATCCAATGGATCGGTTGGAAGCGATCATCCAGTCTACCGGCCAAACAAGCGTGCTAGTACCACACAAACCGTTCGACATCTTTGACCTTGTGGTAGACAATTTCGAACTACTTGAGCAGTTAGAGGCACTCAATGCGGTGCTGCAGCCGATTAGCACGGCGGCTCGGCGTGAATTCGGGGTCTTTAACCACAGGCATGATATTTTTGGGAGTACTCGGCAGGAGTTTAACTGGGGGCCAATAACCGACGGCAAGGCAACTCCATGGGTCGCTGCTGGCAGACCCACTGCGCTCGAATCCACCGTACTAAACTTCCATGTGCATTTCGAAAATGGACCACGGTTCGTTGTCGACGAATTTTCTCCTGAGGACATTCTGGTCAATCGAGCATATCGAACACTCTCACCGAACGTGTTGAATGTCCTTGGTACTCCTGAGGGCATCCGCATCTATGATGGCACGGATCAGGGGGTATTGTTTCGCAGCTATATCAATCGGACCGACGTCCAACTACGTGCATTGGAGAGCATGCCGTGATTCCCGAAGACTCGCAGGCGGCGCCATCAAGTGCGTCGAGGTTTTCTGAGTCGCGTCAGCGAAAATCAGAGCTAGGAAGGAACAGTAATGCAGCACGCGGATAACAACAGAGGGCGGCAAAATGGACTTGGCTGGGCGTTGGTCCTTTTGTTTTCATTGCCCGGAACCGTTCAGGCAACAGGCATGACACCGGGGCTACGCGGCTCGGGCGCCGTGAACACCTTCACCGGAAGCTACCAGTATAGCGTGGACTTGGACATCCCTCCGGGCCGGGCCGGCATGCAGCCCGGGATCCGTCTCCGCTATTCCAGCGATCAAAGCGGCTTTAGTTGGGTCGGCCATGGCTGGTCACTGGATTTGGGCACCATCGAACGGTCCGGCCCCCGCGGGGCTGTGGCCAGCTATGACGACGAAACCGACGAGTTTTACTTTGGTGGTGAGCGTCTGGTTTCTGTCGGGCCGGGCGAGTACCGAACGGAGCGCGATCAGTTTTTGCGCATTCGATTGTTGGCGGATGGGAGCTTCGAGGTCACCAACCCCAAAGGGGTGGTTTCCGTATTTGGACGGAGCGACAATACGCGTATCTTGGGGGCGCGCGAGCAGGTATGGCGTTGGCTGATTGAGCAGTCCACCGATGCGAACGGAAACACCGTCACCTTCGAGTATATGCACGACGAATTTGGTGCCGTGTATCCAGCAAAAATTCTCTACACCGGTGGCAATGGATTCTCGGCCCAGCGATCCATTAATTTTGTGACCAGGCGGTTGAAGCCGATGTTCGGGCGCACATCCTATCGGAGCGGCCGCCGCATTGAATGGCGGCGCGAGCTTGTGCGTGTGGAAGCGTATGTATCGGACGTGATGAGCCGGCGCTATAAACTGGACTATCGTATTGCGAAAACCAAAACGCGGTTTCTGTTAGCCGAAGTGAGCCAAACAGATCTCCGGGGGCAACTGTCTCTCCCAGGCTATCGGTTTGGCTACGTCGGACTTGCCGACGAGGACCGAGCCTGGCGAGATGCGCGGAGCCCGGGTTGGTCTGTTCCCCCTGGGGTGTGGCTGGCCGATCTCAGCTCCAAAGGCGAGACAACAGGCAGAAATGGCCAACTTGTGGGCGGGACGGTGGATGTGCAGGGATTTTGGCTCGCTGAACTCAATGGAGATGGCTACCTCGATATGGCGACCAACTCCAAGGTCTACTTGAACAAGGGGGTGTGCGATCCCACCAGCGAACAGGGGTGTGGATGGCAACCCGCGCCGGTGGGCACTTGGACGATCCCCCAGGAGTTCACCCACTCCCATCTTGAACTTGACGGCGGCCAGGCCTATGAGAACAACATCTCAAGCGGCACGGTGCTGGTCGATGTGAACGGAGATCGGCGCGCAGACATCATTCATGCCAATGGACGGACCGGCGTCAGGCAGGTTTACCTGAATAATGGGGTGAACGGGTGGGACAAAGTGAGTGACTGCCGTCGTCCTTATACCGATTCAGGATGCACCGGCCCCTGGGTGTTTCCGGTCGATGTCGTTCAGACTTGGCCGGCCCATTTTCACAAGACTGTTGGCTACGGAGTCCGTTTGGGCAATCTCAATGGAGACGATTACGTGGACATCATGGTTGCCCACGATGGAGATCGACGGACCTATCTCGGAAATGGGTCTGGATGGACCCAAGTACAAACCTGGACACTCCCCGAGGCCGATCCGCCCTTGGATTTCGTAATCAGCGGCTCCACGCCAAATGGTTGGTCTGCACAGGTGAGCGGACCCAACTTTTTCTATCAAGGGGTCAAGCTTATCGATGTGAATGGCGACGGGCTGGATGATCTGGTGATCAATTCTCCAAATTATGATGGGGAGGCCTCGGACGGATTCGACGGAATCAATCCCGATGTCCCCCTACTCTCCTGGCCGAAGGCCACCTACTTGAACGACGGGGCGGGGGGATTTACTCTGGCCAGCGAATGGGTGAGCCCGCTCGCTTTGACAGACTATCCAGTGCAACGCTTTGGCAACTACAATGGCGATGAACTGCCGGATTTCGCGTATTATTTTGGATACACCGAAGCGTCGCGCAACTCGAGTGATCTTCGTTATGGCGCCTTTAACTACGGATCCGAATGGGTTCGCCTGATCGGAACTGACGACTTTTTTGACTTACCGGTCCCCACTTACGTAGCGAAGTGGGGGACCTTCGAAGGCGGCGGCAATGGTACGAACATCGGTGATATCGACGGGGATGGGTGGGCGGATGTCGTGCATGCCCGCCGGGATGATAGCAACGACGCACCTGGCATTTGGCTTCATACCAGTAGGGGCCAAGCCATTGACGCGATGGCCACAGCCATGCCCCCTCATGGAGGGGTCACCAAGATCGCGTACCGACCTACGACGCGGTTTGACAACCCCAACCTTCCGTTGGTGCGTTATGTAACCCATTCGGTCATCCGAGACCCGGGGCTCGGACAGCCCGTTCATGAAACATTTTACAGCTACGAAGGTGGGCGACTTGACGAAGTCGATCACCGATTTGCCGGCTTTGCGCAGGCCGTGGCGACCGATGAACAAGGCGCTGTTGCGACCAGCTACCATCAGACCCCAGCGCTTCGCGGGAGGGTCATGGCAACCTCGTTTGTCGACGTCAAGTCTTCCAAAAAGCTGTTGGAGAACCACCGTTTGTACGGCCCCGACGAGGATGAAAAGGCCCCGTATCGCATTCCATTTTCGGGTCGCGCCACCACGCTTTGGAACGGCGACAAGCAGGGTCGTTCTACCGCCGAGGTGACGTGGTTTGACGACTTTGGCAATGCGGTGGAGCGGTTTCATCTGGGAGAGATTCCATCGCTAGATTCGTTTTTATCCATCAATTCATCCGATGGGCTACCCGAGAACGGAGACGAGCGGACCGAAGTGGCGACCTTTAAGCCAGACACGAACGCGTGGATCGTGGCGTTGCCGGCCAGCCACTCCACCTATACCGGGCTGGGCGTTTCACAACAGACTCGAGTGGCCGGGACCCATTATGTCTACGACGAGGCGGGCAATCTCCGTTCCGAGGATCGATGGCTTGAGAATGTCGGCTTTTTTCGGATGCTGACCCAAACTCCCGACGATTCCGGCAACATCGTTCGCCGCACCGATGCGTTGAATCGAACCACCCGGTTCAACTTTGATCAAGTCTACCAGACATTCGTGACCCGTCAGTTCAATCCCCTCCACCAGGTTCGGCGCTGGGTAGTGGATGTTTTGACCGGCCTTGTCCTGAGCGAGACCGATGAAAATGGCAATCAGACCTCCTATCACTATGATGGCTTCGGTCGGTTGCTTCAGAGGCAGGACCCGATGGGCACCGAGGTTTGCCCCAGCGAAACCTTTACGTATTTGGATCAAGAAAACATGATGCGGCGCCGGGTGGGCGGACCGTGCATCGGCGTGTGGGATGAGATCCTATACGATGGTTTCGGTCGCGCGGTCCAAACCCGCAGCTCTCACCCGGAGGGTCGTACAGTCGTTTCCACCGAGTACGATGCCCGGGGACAGATCTCTCAGGTCTCTGTGCCCTTTGTGAGCGACAAAAGCGACACCGCGTTTGATCCTGGGGCCAAACACTGGACGACAACCGCCCGCGACGCAGCGAGCCGTCTCGTCCGAGTAACCCATCCCGATGGCCGATACCGCACCATCACCTACAGCGCAGATGGGAGCCAGGTAACCACCGACGAAAGCAATGTAGAGAAACAAGAACCGACCGTGCGTACCCGCCTTACCGACGCGTATGGCAACTTGGTAAAAGTCACCGAGCCCGATGGCAACGGGGGGACGGCGGTGACCACGTACGAACACGATGCATTGGGCCGAATTCGAAGTATCACCGATGCCCAAGACAACGTCACGTCCGTGGTCTGGGACAGCCTAGGCCGTCGAACTTCGATCGATGATCCCGATTTGGGCCCTCGGACCTTCGCCTACGATCTGGTTGGAAATTTGCTGCTCCAAACCGACGCCCAGGGCGCCCGCATTCGCCATAAATACGACGCGCTCGATCGCCGAGTGCGAATCGATCTCGGGGACGACGACACCGATGATTACCGTTTTGGCTTCGATGGTTCGAGTGCCCACGGCGTGGGGCATCGAACCGGAATGACCGATTTGACAGGGGATTCAGGCGAGAGCATCTTTGCCTACGACGCCTTAGGCCGCATCATCCGAGAAGAAAAGACGCTCGACGGGATGAGCTTTGTCACCCAGTGGCGATACGACAAAGCCGGACGACTGGCTGAAATCAAATGGCCCGATGGCGAGCGGACCCTTCACAACTATGACATCAGCGGCGCGCTCTTGAGCGTCAATGCATGCATCCAGGACCGACGTTACAACGCTGCAGGCCAAATCGTTCACCAAGAGTTCACCAACGGCGCGGTGGAAAGCTATACTTACGACGAACACAGCGGCCGCCTACAGGAAAAAATGGTCGAGACGCCGGACTCGGAGACGCCGGATTCGCAGATGCTGATCTACTCGTTTGGCCTAGAATTCGATGACGTGGGTAATATTCTGAAGATGACAGATCATCTCGATGCGGCGCGCACACAGACGTTTACCTACGATTCACTGTATCGTCTCAAGACCGCGTCTGCCGAAACCTATGGTTTTTTGGAATATGCCTATGATTCGATTGGGAACATGACCAAAATGCAAGGCCGTACGTTCACGTACCCCCCAAGCGGCCCCGATTCGAAACGACCGCATGCGGTGATCTCGGATGGCAACGCAACCTACAAATATGATGACAATGGCAACATGATTTCCGGCGCCGGCCGAACGATCAGCTATAACTTAGAGGATCGACCGGTCGAGGTCACCAAAGACGGCAACACGGTTCACTATGTATACGACGGAGACGGGGTCCGGGTGAAAAAGATCGTTGTGGGCGGAGACACAACACTCTACATCGGTCAATTCAGGGTGGTGAAGTAATGGTGACGTCACGAATCCACAAACTGCTCTTACTGGGCGGAGCGATCAGCCTGGCCCTGTTGCTTTGGCACGTTCTCACGCCTTCTGAACAATCAAACGATTCTAGAACGCACCGAGATCCGCCCCTGATAGAGCACGCATCAACACAGGAGCGCAACGACGAAGCCTATGTTCGACGAACCCAAGATCAAAACCGGCCATTGCGCCCAAACAGCACGCAAAATCGCGCCGAGGAAAGGGAGGCCCGGCGGGGGGTCAGCGAAGTTTGGTCACCGCCGACTGCGGAGCCAGTTGCCAAGGCGGAGTCGATGCTTTCAACCTACGAGTATTCACCGCATGCGCAGGCCTCTCGCCGACGCATTGCCGGTGCAACGACCCAGTTTCAAAACAAAATTTCGGAGCAACGCCGTATTCTTGGGGATCCGGTCCAACGCGTGAACCGGGCCCGCGAAATCATCCGGCGCAATCGCAATGCGCGTGATGATAAGGCGGGGGTTGAGCGCTCCATGCAGCAGATTTTCTCCCCTGATCCCTCGGAGAAAGAACCTGCTCAAGTCAATTGGCAGGCCACCGAAGCGATGCAAAGACATCTCGTGTTGCCGCATTAGCCAACTTGGTTCCTAGGACCACACTTGCCCCCCCCCAAGCCGAAGCCCAGAAGCTGGCAGGGCCATGTGGACCATCGCGAAATCATTAGTAACCCAGGAGCGTGCTCGTGCGCTGCAGAGTTCGGCAACGTCCCTCAATGCGTTCTTGGGGCTTTCTCACCCACGCCTTGCGCGGGACGCGCCTCGCGGCGAGCCAAGCTCGGTCCGCTTCTTGGGTGGGAGCTGAGATGCGCTCTAGGGGGTGTCCCGATTGACCCAGCGCCTCCAGACAAGTCCATGGAATTTCAGGCGAGGCGCGGCGAGGACGCATAGTTGACCTACGCAACCGAGGCGCAACGACGCATGGAATTTCAGGGAATTGTTTGGTGGTGCATTGTCAATCGGGACACCCCCTAGCCTTCAACAAGACTTGCGATCTTCATCGTCGCCGGATGTGGATAAAACAAATAGTTTGCTGTATCGGGAACACTACCGTAAAGCGCGGAATACTCTCCTGGGTGAAACCCGGGCGGTGGCGCAGAAATCTCTCCAAAGTCCAAATGCGTAATCCCATAACTGGGAAGAATCGCAACGAGACTTTGGAACCGATGCAACAGCGGCGCATCGTAAACGCCAGCCCTCGGGATCTCATGCACGAGGCAACGTTTGTCTTCGATCGGCTCAAGCGCAAACGCAACTTGCTGAACACCGGCAACCCGAGCAATTTGACTGAGACAAATTCGCAAGTACAACTCATTTGCCGGCTCGCTCCACAGCTCCTCGGGAAGCGGAACACCACCATCGCGAATCTGCACTAACGATGGCTCTCTGCCAACGCAGAGCATGTAGATGTAGTGACAATATTCGTCTTCTTCGCCGCTACGGAAAAACGTCGACGCACGCAGCTCTTGACCAAGCTCCTCGGCGAGCCACTGCGCATCTGTCTCGCCGATGCCAGCACCAAGCCCCGCCAGCTCATCTGACTCCCCCCAGGTCTTTGTCGGGTACAATCGGTCCAAAACAGTCGCCAACTCAGAAAACATCGACGTTTTCCGATCATCGCATCCCGCTTTCGCTCCACAATTCGTACAACCCGACATAGTTGCCTGTGTACCGCAAATTGCCGTGCCAGACCACCTACTTATTCCTGGAACTGATCACACTCCGATCTTTTCGCTTCAAACCCTTCTGGAGGACACCCGGCGCCGATGGTAGCCTTCTATAGTTATGTTCCAAGATGAGGTACGCAAGCAGCTCGAGCGACTGCTCGATGAGATTGGCGCCGAGTTCGTAGAGATCTGCAGCCAAACAGAAGACGAGATGGTGCGCAACGACCAACGCCCCCGCAGCACCTACCCCATTGATACGCAACGCTACCTAAGCGTTGGCTTCGCGCCCACCCAGCAGCCCGAAAATTTTGAAATAACAATTGAAAATGGCATAAAACGCCTCATCGCCTGTAGCCACCGCTGGGATGAATCTCTCCCCCGACTCTTCGTCCCCCAAAAAGATTCTGATCGGAGGCCGCGGATTCTGGAGCGCATCCGCATCTACCTAGACGCACTATGCTGCAGCCAATTCTGCACCAATGCAATGGTCCTCGTCCGCGGACAACTAATCACTTCTGCACGCCCGCTTTCATCTGCGACCAAACAGCTTGTTCCGACCATGCTTGAGCGCCTCAGTGACCAAATTGAACAAAACCGAGGGAACTCTTCTCACGCCGAGCTGATCACTCCCAACTGCTACTGCCGCTCGTTCTGGTTTGACGCTGTCATCCTATTGCTCTTCTCCGGCACATACGCCGTCGATTTTGTCCGCCATAGGACAAAACTCGTCACGCGAGAACTCGTTGCCCTACTCCCAGACCTGGACGACCCGCCACTTGACCCGGCCAGTGCGCAAACACTCCCAGACCCATAGCCCGGAATAACCACGCTGTGCGCACCCCCTCACCAAAGTTTTTGTTCCCACACGAAAAAAATTTTTGATCTTGCAAATACAACCATCATTCACTGCGATCGAAAATCTCCCTGCAAAACAATCCTTTGACAATCTTCGTACGCATCCGTGATGTTTCAGGTCAGGAGTACCCCTCTACTCCCGATGGGTATTCCTCCTTCTTGTCTGGCTCGGGAACATCGGTGAGAGTGACCTCAGTCAATAACAGAACACTGGCCACAGACACCGCATTTTCGAGTGCCACCCGGATCACCTTGGTCGGGTCGATAATCCCTGCTTCAACCAGATTAACGTAACCCCCAGTTGCTGCATCGAGACCAATCCCGTCTCCGGTACGCATCCTGGCAACAACGACTCCGCTATCCATCCCGGAGTTATCGGCAATTTGTCGAATCGGGGCCTCAAGTGCATGCCGAAGAATTTGCAACCCTGTGCGCTCGTCCCCAGTGGTCTTTGCTTCTTCACGCTCCAGTGCGCCGGTCGCCTGAAGCAGCGCATAGCCCGCTCCGGGCACGATGCCTTCATCCGCTGCGGCCTTTGTTGCGCTGATGGCGTCTTCAAATGCGTCTTTTCGCTTTTTCATCTCGGGTTCTGTTGGTGCACCAACCCGGATTACCGCAACACCACCGGCAAGTTTTGCAAGTCGCTCGTTGAGCTTCTCTCGGTCGTAGTCGCTAGCCGTATCGTCCATCTGCCGGCGAATCTGGCCAATCCGGCGTTCAATGGCGTGTTTGTCACCAGCGCCGCCAACCAGAGTGGTGTTTTTGGGGCCGATTACGACTCGCTTGGCGCCACCCAGGGAAGACAACTGGATGTTCTCTAGATCGATGCCAAGATCTGGTGACAACAGCTCGCCACCAGTAAGAATGGCAATATCCTCCAGAATCGCCTTGCGCCTATCGCCGAACCCAGGGGCCTTTACCGCAGCGCATAAGAGGGCTCCACGGACGCGATTCACCACTAAGGTCGCCAATGCCTCGCCCTCCACCGCCTCGGCGATGACCAGTAACGGTTTTCCAGACTTGGCAATTTGCTCCAGGAGTGGCAACAAATCCTTCATTTGGGTGATCTTGCCATCTAAAAGCAGCACGAGTGCGTCATCGAGGATGCACTCCATCCTCTCGGGGTTGGTGACGAAGTAAGGGGATTGATACCCGCGGTCAAACTGCATTCCCTCAACGACCTCTAGTTGGGTTTCGGTAGTCTGTGCTTCCTCTACGGTGATGACTCCCTCACTGCCAACCTTTTCCACCGCATCGGCCACCATCTTACCTATCGCAATATCGTTGTGGGCTGAGATTGTTGCGACCTGCTCCTTTTCTAGCCGCGTCTCGACCGGCTTAGACAGTGATTTGAGAGTATCTAAGATCGCGCGGAATCCGCGATCGAGACCACTCTTGAGATCGATCGCGCTGGCACCCGCCACTACGTTGCGAACACCCTCTGCGTAGATAGCATGGGCAAGGATGGCGGAAGTCGTTGTTCCATCTCCAACCACGGCACCAGTCTTCTCGGCTGCCTGGCGTATCATTCTTGCTCCCAGATCTTCTTCTGGATCGGGGAGAGAGAATTCTTTGGCAATCGTGACGCCATCGTCACACACGATGGGTGGTCCCCATTTCCGTCCAATGAGCACTGATTTTGACTTTGGCCCGAGGGTAACCCCAACCGCGTCTGCGAGCGCGGACGCACCGCGTAGGATTTTCTCACGAGCCGCCGATCGAAATAGCAGATGTTTATGTGTCATGATCGAACCTCACCTGCAAGTCCAGTGCCCATCGACAGCAACGTAGGTTCATGGCGCGGTCAAGGTATTCAGCGTGATCGTGAAATCACGATAGCTTGAGGATATTTTCGCAGCGATAGAACTACTCCCGAAAATTCCTGTCATCCACCGCGTCTCGGGTTGCGTTACTTTGCCTCGTGCATGACCTCCGAAAAGGCTTCCCGCGCAGCTGTCGAGGCGACCTTGACTGCTTCGGGAAGATGTTTTGTTCGCTCAGCGTTGCGCTGTGCTGCATCTGTAAGTAGCTCACGCGTTTCTCTACCTGATTTGGGCGTTGTGAGCAACGCTGCGGCGGCGCCCGCGACAGCACCACCCAGAAATGCAAGTATCAAACTTCCTCCGCTGTATCCCTGTCGTTTGTTCATTTTAGTTCCTCCCGATCTGGCTAGCACTTGTCGTAGCCGATTGTGAGCTGGTGTTGTTTTCAAGCTCTCGGTTTACTTGTGTTTTATGACCATTCCCTTCGACTGGTTCGGTTCCTGTATCGGCTTGTCCCACGTGCCCCGGCTGTGTCATTGAAAACGCTCGGACACCGGCTGCGACGGCGGTAGCTGCGGCTGTTGCGATTTGGGCAATATTGGGTAGTCGGTCTAACGTTTTTGCTAAGTTACTGGTAATGTCGATGAGGTCTGCAACCGACCTCTCCTTGCCCTCCAGCGCATCGGAAAATTGACGCGCGCGGCGAGCTGTGATTCGGGCATCCTCTAAGGTTCCATTGAGTCGTTGTGAAAGGATACGCAGCTCCGCAAGGATAGAACGAAGGGTAGAGCGAAACTGCACAACAACTGGAATGACTAGCCCCACGAGCATCGCGCCCAATGCAACGAGTGCTACCTGCCAGTTTTCCATAGGACCTCCTTCAACCTCTTAACGTTTCCAAACAATATGCTCAGTACTTTTCGCAGCAACTCCCGTGCCAACTCGCGATTCCCCTTTCGGTTTCGGTGGATCCGCGACTTCTTCGGTTTGCCGCTGTCTTGTATATCTCTCGACGACCTAGGCCTAGCCACATGATTCCTATTTACGACGAAAACCCAACGCTTCGAACTCCTGTGGTAACCATAGCGATCCTCCTGGCAATGGGCCTGGCGTGGGTGTTGGTGCAGGCCGCTGGAGTTGATGGTTTTATACTCGCGGCGAGCGTGTGCAATTGGGGCCTGGTCCCGGCTGAGTTGACCAAGAGCGCTCCTGTGGGCACCGGCATCTTGATGGGACCCGAGCTGGCCTGCGTCGTCGATGCGGACCCTATCAACTGGCTA
Organism: Kofleriaceae bacterium; assembly: GCA_965223575.1. GTDB lineage: Bacteria > Myxococcota_A > Polyangia > Haliangiales > Haliangiaceae > CBDCWZ01. The sequence goes on along the minus strand of CBDCWZ010000077.1, from coordinate 160,984 downwards.
ACGCCGGTAACATCGATGTTTCTTCATGGCGGTTGGGGGCATCTGCTCGGCAACGCACTGTTTTTGTGGATCTTTGGCAACAATGTCGAAGATAGCATGGGCCGCGCCCGATTCTTCGGGTTCTATCTGCTTTGCGGATTGGCTGCGGCCGTTGCGCACACTTTCGCGGACCCAGGATCACCGGTTCCAATGGTAGGCGCTTCCGGGGCCATTTCCGGGGTGCTTGGGGGCTATCTCATTTTGTATCCGCGCGTGCGGGTTCACTTGCTCGTCCTCTTTCTCTTTGTGATTGCGGTACCGGCTTGGTTGATGCTCGGCTATTGGTTTGGACTACAACTGTTGTTCGGGGTCGCTGATTTTGGCTCTGAAGGAGGCGTCGCATTCTGGGCCCACGCGGGCGGGTTTGTCGCCGGAGCTGCACTGATCAAAGTGTTTGCACGCCCGGAACTCATGCATCCAAATCACGGATGACATCGTTGAAACCTGCGAAGAATTCTATCACAATGCGGAGATTTTCACGCTCGCTCACTCATCGTGACGCGAAAGTATACGCGTCAGTGTGAACGTGTCGAGCTCAGTGCAGACTCGGCACTGTATTCAACGCCTTGGCATAGACATTGTGCCTTGGCATAGACATTGCGCCTTGGCATAGACATTGCGCAAGACAACTCCCGGCCCCATAAACTCACGACAACTCCTAGCCTCTAAGGAAGAGCAAACGCCGCTGTCTCATCTCTTAGGCTCCAACACGGATCCCACCTTCGCCCAATTCAAACCCATCATGAAGACAGCGAAGCGCGAGCTCGGCGTACTTCTCTGCGATGACACACGATATCTTAATCTCACTTGTCGAAATCATTTGAATATTGATGCCCTCTGCGGAGATCAGCTCGAACATCTTCTTTGCAACACCCGCATGAGACCGCATCCCCACACCGACAATCGAGACCTTTGCAATGTGGTCGTCCCATGACAAACGTTTTCCATCGCCGACAAGATCACCAGCCTCCGCTGTCAAGATCTCGATCGCGCGTTTACAGTCCCCTCGTGGCACGGTGAACGTAACGTCCGTATGTCCTTCCGAACTAATGTTCTGAATAATCATATCGACAACGATCCCAGCATCGGAGAGCGGCGCAAACAGGCGCGCAGCCACCCCAGTGACATCTGGGACTTGCTTTGCGGTAATTTTCGCCTCGTCGCGATTGACCGTTACCCCAGAAACGACGACTTGTTCCATATCCTCATCCTCCGCTACTACCCAGGTCCCCTCTGTGTCCGTAAAACTGGATCGCACATGAATGGGAATCTTGTACTTCATTCCAAATTCGACCGACCGGATCTGCAGTACCTTCGCCCCCAGCGACGCGAGCTCAAGCATTTCTTCATAGCTAATCCGATCGATCTTGCGTGCCGTTGGCACAACATTGGGATCAGATGTATAGACACCGTCCACGTCCGTGTAGATCTCACAAACATCTGCGCCAACCGCCGCGGCAATCGCGAGTCCCGTGGTATCGGTCCCACCTCGCCCCAGCGTTGTCACATTGCCCGACTCATCAACGCCCTGAAACCCCGCAATCACTGGGATCACGCCGGCAGCAAAACACTCCGATAGTGGGCCTGAATCGACCGAGAGAATCCGAGCACGAGCATGTGCACTATCGGTCACCAACTTCACCTGGTGCCCTAGAAGCGACTGGGCCTTGCCTCCCAGCTTCCGTATCGCCAATGCCAACAGACCGACCGTGACTTGCTCCCCTGTTGCGACGATCACGTCGACCTCACGGTCGTTGGGATCCTCCTGGATCTGACGAGACAGCCCCAGCAAGCGATTGGTCTCGCCCGCCATCGCCGAGGCGACCACCGCGACATCATTTCCGGCGCGTTGCGTGGCTAAGGCCCGTTTGGCAACTGCTCGAATTCGCTCGATATTCTTGACCGACGTCCCACCATATTTTTGTACAATCAACATAACGCGGCGCGGAGCATACACCATTCGCACCAAAAATCCGCTAGCCTTGTCCGTCAATGAGCACAGAAACGCGAATTGTTTACTGCACATTTCCCGACCAAGAAACCGCAAGAAAAACGGCTAGGCAGCTCGTCTCCGATCGACTCGTCGCCTGCGCGAACCTTGTCCCTCAGGTCGAGTCCATCTATCGCTGGGATGAAACCATCTGCACCGAGACAGAGTACCTAGCGATTTTCAAGACGGCTTCACACCGACTCGAAGCGCTGCAAAACACCTTGGCGAATCTCCATCCCTACGACTGTCCCGAGATCATCGCGACAGAAGTTGTCAGCGGTCACGCCCCCTATCTCCGGTGGATCCAAGAAGAAACCGAGTAGGCCCCGGCCGAGCGCTCCTTGATCCCCCTATGCTAGCCCCCCTCCGCACCATATAGCTGTTGAGAGCACTGGGGCAACAGAGCATCCTTGCAACACTGATGCTGTTCGAGGGCCAACTCCGGATCCGCGATTAAGATCTGGTCTGCGTGCTCGCGGGCGAGGACCAGTAGCTCTGTATGTTGACGAATATCGCCAAAGCGAAACCGAGGCAGCCCTGCCTGCCGAACCCCTGTAAGCTCGCCCGGACCACGAAGTTTTAGGTCTTCTTCTGCGAGGAAAAATCCGTCTGTACTCTCCGCCATCACCGCCAACCGCCGTGCCCCCGCTTCGGTCTTTCTTCCCCGAGTCAAGAGCAGGCAATGCGCATCTCCACCGCCTCGGCCGACTCGCCCACGTAACTGATGCAGCTGAGACAGACCAAAATGATGCGCATCTTCGATGACCATCACGGTAGCCGCAGGAACATCGACCCCTACCTCGACGAGGGTTGTTGATACCAAAACACGAATCTCGCCACTTCGAAGCGCCGCCATCTGCTCCCGACGCTGCTCGTGCGGCATCCTACCGTGGACAAGCCCCACAGAAACGCCCTTCAGTGCTCCCCGCAATTCTTCCGCTACCGAGGTTGCATCCGCCCAATTTTGCCGACTGCTGTCATCTTCACAAGCATCGATCAATGGGCATACAACGAATACCCGCTCGCCTGTGGCGACCCGCGCCTGAACCAATTTGTATGCTTTTTTGCGCCCAGAAGCCCCAGAAAAAACCTGGGTACGAACCGGTTTCCGCCCTGGGGGAAGCTCCCCAAGCACAGTCACGTCCAGGTCTCCGTACACAGCAAGTGCCAAGGTCCGTGGAATTGGCGTCGCTGTCATGACGAGAAGATGAGGCGTAAACTGCGCGCCCTTTCGGCGCAAGCGAGCCCTTTGTGCGACCCCAAACCGATGCTGCTCGTCTACGACCACAAGCCCGAGTTGAGAAAACGCCACACTCTCAGATAACAGAGAGTGGGTTCCTACCACCAAATCGATTTTCCCCGCTGCCAGCAAGCTCGCCGTCGAAACCTTGACCCCCTTGGGCGTAGAAGCAGTCAGCAGAGCAATGGACATATTTTGCGCTGCGCACCACGGGGCAAGGGTTGCATAGTGTTGTTCGGCCAAAATCTCCGTCGGGGCCATCATCGCGACCTGCCCCCCTGCTCGAGTCACTTGATGCGCGGCGGCAAACGCGACAGCAGTCTTCCCAGAACCAACATCTCCCTGAAGCAAGCGGTTCATGGGTATAGGCTTGGCGAGATCCCGAGACAACACCTCAATTGCACGTCGCTGTGCACTCGTCAGAACAAACGGAAACCCGTGGGCGAGCGCATCCGTTTGCCGCTTGTGATGACGATAACCAAACGCGAGATCACTCCGCAAAGCATGCCGCCGCTTTGCAATCGCCAGACCATGAACGAACAGCTCTTCAAACGCCAATCGCCTGTGCCAAATGCTTTGTCCCTGATCCAGCATGTTGATTTGCGCAGGACTCAAGTCATCGGTTGGCTGATGAAGTGCAATGAGCGCATCCGCCAAGGACGGCAAATCGAGCGCTTCGCAAACTGACGCAGGCACGGCACTCTGGACCCCTGAGCCGACCAATCCGACAGCTCCGCGACAAGCCTTCCGAACCGTTCCCGCCGGGACACCAACAACATCGGGATATCGTGGAATAATGTTGTGATCGAGCTTGGTCGTGTCTCCACCAACGATCTCAACGGAAACCACATCCGGGTTTGCCATTTCCCAAGCATCCCCACGCCGACGAACCACGCCAGACAGGACCACCCTGGCATACTTCGGGAACCGCTTTGTCATCCCTGGATACGCATGAAACCAGCGAACAACCAGGCTCGGCTCGTCATCGTCATCGCACAGACGCAAATCCACCCACCGCCTTCGCCCGCGACGACCAAATCGACAACTATGTACCCTGGCATAAAGAGTTTGCCGCGTACCCGAAGACAGATCGACCAAAGCCTTGCCCAGCGGGATCGGGTTTCGCACGTCGTCATAGCGCCGAGGCAAGTGCCACAATAGGTCCTCAACATCATAAAACCCGCGCTCGGCAAACTTGGCCGCTAACGCCGGACCAATCCCCGACAGCACTTGAAGTCCGTTGGCGCCGGCCCCTCGCTCGACTGACGGTGCCGCACCCGCAGCCCAATGGCATAAACGCAATCCCCTCGCGATTTCTACGGCCTGTTGATCCGGGTCACGATGCTCAAAGGTTTCAAGCGCAAGCCGCCAACTACGAAACTCAGCCTCATTTGGAGACTGTGCCGCAATGACTTGATCGCAGGCGGTCCGCAGCGATTCCGCCAGTGTTGCCCCGCGGGACTGGCCAAGCGAAGCCGACAATAGCGCAAACCCATCGCGCGCCGCTGAGCGCAGCGGCTCTCGCAACGTTTCAATACTCCGATACCATCCCACCACTATGGAGTATTTAACACCAGCACCTAATCTGCGCGATAGGTAAAACGTAATTCGTAGTCACAAATATGAAACACATCTCCCTCATCGATACGCTTGTTGTCGATGCGCATTCCTTTATAATCTACGCCATTGGTGGACCCTAAATCCTTAATATAGTAAGTCCCATTTCGACGTATCACGGCGGCATGTTTCCGAGAAATGTTGCCGTCCTTAATCGCTAAATCAGAGGACTTGGATCCCCGCCCAATGATGAACTGATCTTTTGCGACCGGATATCGTTGACCGGCATAAATAAGAAATAGGGTTGGCGTCGCGCTCAAGGCCGCGGTGCGACCAGTCACTTTCCGTGGCCGCGTCGCCGGCGGTGGAGGAGGCAAGCTTTTCCCTGAAAGATCACCATCAATCAGCCCCGAAGAATCTGATGGCGGTGGCTCGTATTTTTGCCCACCTCCGTATTGCCCATTCGAGTAGGCCTCCATCGCTTCGTTTACCAAATGGTCGATCGAGCAATCGCGATCGTTGGCAATCTGTTCAAACATCTCCCACAGAGAATCTCTGCAGTAGAAATGACGCATCGTCTTTTTTACTTGGGACATAGCCACAGTACGGGATTACTCAGATCGAACTTACAGTTTAGGGACAACCCCCTTAATATTATGACTAGTTTTCGGTGCGTTTGGCCAGCGGTAGCCCGCGCCACAAACACAAATCAAGACCATTTTTCCCTCCCCTCAGAACCCAAATCATTGTTAATACTCTATTGATATCACACTATTACACAACTAGTCGTCCATCACCCGAGGAGTCGCACCCAGTGCGTTTGTTGCCCCAATATAAACTGCATATATAGTTTTCTGCTTCCCTCAACCTGGAAACATCACGGATGCGCGCGATAATCGGGCGATCGTCCCCCCAATGGCGAGGCGATTATGGCTACTCAGCTGTCAAGGCGAAGCCCTGTTTTGTTAGGCTCGTCGCGATGATCTTCCGCGGACGCGATTTGCTTTTATATATTGCAGCAGTGCTCCTGCCGGTTCACTTGTCTGCGGCATCGCCTTTGGAGGATCCAAGTTTCGGCGCAGCGGTTTTCACCGGTCCAACCAATCCTCATCCCACTTCGATCCACGTCAATCCCGCGGCGCTCGGCAATTCTAGCAAAGGAACCCATCTCTATCTCGGTGGAACGCTACGGCTGGACCAATACAGTATAAACCGACGCATTCAACGGTCATTCAATGGCGCTCTAGAGCCAGGCCCAAGCGTCAACGCAACCCCCAAAACCCCCGGGGGAATGTTGGCCTACTATCAGGGATTTAAGGATGCAACACTAGGGCTTGCGTTTGCGATTCCCTTTGCAGAGCGATTTATCCGCGGCGAAGAAGACCTGCGCTACCACACCCGCGGTGGCCATTATTATCAGTTCTCGACGTCTCTCTTCGGCTCCTACCGCATTGACCGCTTAGTATTTGGTGCCAGCCTGTCGCTCGGTGCAACCTCAATGCGACACCGATTTGACCGTGATGCAGCACTCCAGCATCCCAGCGACTCGCCGAGAAACTGCGATGGCACCCCATGTGGGATCGAGAACCCAATTGCACAGCAAAGGATAGACCTCGACGTCAACACCAAGGGGCTAGATCCCTTGGGCATTGACCTACTCGCTCTGGACAATATCTCGTTTGCAGTCGGACTTCTGATCGATCTCGGCAACGGCTGGCTCCTCGGGGGCAGCTATCTGAGACTGCTATCGAAACAGCAACTCGTCGGCAGCATCGAGGTCACCGAACCGGAAGGAACAACCTACACCGGATTCGCGGAAGTCCAGCTCAATCTCCCTCAGACATTCTACATTGGTCTCCGAGCTCCCATTCTCCGCAACTATGACCTTCTGTTGGATGCTCGCTGGCAGCACTTTTCAACCCACGAAGACCTCGATATTCGCGTTTTTGGCCAAGAGCTACAAAATGCCAACGTCCCCGAAGTACTCACACGCTATCGCGGGTTCGAAGACATTTGGCGCGTCTCTGTCGGCATCGAACGACTGCCCAACAGCAATTTGCGCTTTGGCGGCCGCTTCCGCATCGAAAGCGAGGCGGTCGACATCAGCGCAGTAACACCGATTCAGGTCGCGGGGACCAACCTCACCGCTGGACTCGGCATGGAGTGGCAATTCGCCAAGAAATGGGGAATTCAGCTCGGCTACGACCTAACCTGGTTTCCCGAGCGAAATGTCGACAACAGCCGGTTTGATCCAAGCGACCAGATCCGTTGCATCGACAGTGGCTTCTCCCTCGAATCCTGCGAGGCTTCCGCTGACGGACGAGCCCTGCCGACAGCTGCTGGTGAGTATTCCCGCTGGCAACACGCATTTCTTTTTGCGTTCCGCTACGGCGCACTCTAGGCGTGTCCGAAAACGTCATGAGCAGCCCCAGATACATCGAGGCGTTCCCAATCACAGTTGCGAACTATCTGTTTTTCCTTTATATGGCTGCGAATGACTTGGGCGCTCGAGGTGGAACATCCTCTTCGCGGGGATCGATGTATCCGCCGCTATCGCTTATCCAATGGCCTTCGCGTGATCTTACTCTCCGACCCCGCCGCCCCGATTATTAGCTATCAAACCTGGTTTCGAGTCGGCTCGCGACACGAACAACCCGGCGTGACCGGGATCGCACATCTATTTGAGCATCTCATGTTTAATGAGACAGAGCGTTACGCCCTAGGCGAATTTGATCGCCTCGTCGAGAGCACAGGGGGAGACAGCAATGCGGCGACATGGGTGGACTGGACTCACTATCGCACAAGCTTACCGGCCAATGCACTCCCTCTTGCGATCGCGCTCGAGTCAGAGCGTATGCACCAGCTAAAACTAGAGACCAAGCAACTCGAATCTGAGCGCGAAGTTGTCGTCAATGAGCGAATTATGAGAGTTGACGACGACATTGACGGATTTCTGGATGAACAGCTGTTTCGACTCGCATTTACCAAACACCCGTACCAGTGGCCGACAATTGGATGGATGCAAGACATTCGTTCCATCGATTTAGAAACAATCAGGCGCTTCTACAAACGCCACTACACTCCTGACAATGCCTCGATTGTCCTCGTTGGTGATATTGATCCCGATCCCACATTGGCGTTAATCGCCAAACACTATGTGACAATCCCCGCAGCCATTGCCTCAGAGTCGGCTGCCGATCCTCTTCATGTTGACGAGCCCGAGCAACACAGCCAACGGATGAAAACATTTTGCAAAGAAACCGCAACCGAGCAAATGGTGATCGGCTATAAATCACCACAGCAAAATCACCCAGACTGGGTGACACTCGAGCTCGCCTTTAGCATGCTCCTTGGGGCCGGTCCAACCGCTCCCATTTTTCGCACGCTCGTCATCGAAAAAGAACTCGCTACATCCGTGGGAGGCGGACTATTGCCTTTCCAAGATCCGGGCTTGCTAACCATCTCAGCCACAATGAGTCGGAACACAACGGCAATGGAGACGCTTTTCGCCATCGATGAGATCATAGAACGATACGCAATCCAACCCATCGCGCAATCTCACCTGGACAAAATCCGCAACTGCGTCGAAACCGAATTTTGGGCGTCATTCTCATCCGCCGATAGCAAAGCCGATGCGCTGGGCCACTTTGAAACCACCTTAGGCGATTTTCGCGAACTCTTCACCATCGCGAAGCGACTCCAAACGACTTCCGCAGCTGACATCTCTCGGGTGATTCGCGACTATCTGAGGCCTGAGCGTAGATCCATTGTCATTGCCAAGCCAGCATAGCCCCAAGAGCCCCTAGCAACGAAGGTGAACCGACCATGACTCATGACAGGTTGACGACTCCTCACAGGTTAAAAACTCCCCGACAAGACCTACTCTTCGAGCCCGGCGCAGATTCACCATTGGTTTGGCTGGAGCTGTCGTTCCGTTGCGGAACCGCTTGCGATCCCGTCGGCACCGAAGGGTTTATCCGGCACGTCGGCGAGCTGGCCAGTCGCGGAGCAGGCAAATACGATCGTATGGAACTGGACGAGCAATTCGACGCCATCGGTGCCTCTCTCGACATTCATTCGGATAGAGATACCACAGTACTGTCAGGAATGTGCTTGTCGCGCCATATCGATCGCTTCATCGAACTTGTCATCCTGATCATTACATCATCCCGGATGGACCCATCCGAGCACGATAAATTGATCCGCGAAACCCGCGCGTCTCTTGATGAACTGCGGGATGACGACAATGCAATCGCGACCCGCTTCTTTCAACGATACTACTATCCGGGTCACCCCTATGCGCGAACCTCCGTAGGAACAAGTGACTCTCTTAACCGCATTACGGTTTCAGAGTCCATCAAGGCGTGGCCACATATGGTCACCGCCGACACCGTGACCATCGGCCTCGCTGGTGACATCACGACCGCTGCCGCCGAGCAGATCAGCGAAAACATCCACGCTGCTCTGCCTACGCATGCCCGGTACCCTTCGCCAGATCTCAACCAGGCCAAACCACCTCAAGGAAAACATCTTTACCTGATCCAAAAAGCCAAAACGCAGCCAGACACAACTCGTGATTGGCCACCCTGCCCCTGCCTACGGATCGGATGACTTCGTCGCACTAACCATTGCCGAAACCGTCCTGGGCGGGATGTTTACCTCGCGGCTCGTAAAGGAAATCCGCTCGGAGCGAGGCTGGTCGTATGACGTCGGTTGTCACATCGATCGAACCCGCGGCCCTGGGGCGTTTCGTATCTATCTCGCGCCAACCACCGAGCGAAGCGCAGATGCACTGTCCCTTGTGATGGCTATGTTTGAGACCATGGCAGCATCTGGAATCAGCGAGGAGGAATTTGATTTCGCCCGCAGCTATCTCATCGGCAGTCTTCCTTTTGGCCTCGCAACACCACAACAACGGATGCGGATCGCGGTCCGAAACCTTTCCTTTGGGCTTCCCGCGAATTTTAGTGTTACCCTTCCCGAACGCCTGTCCCAGCTCGACATCAATCAAGTTAATGCTGCCGCACAAACGCAATTTCGGCCCCAAGATGCAACCATTATCGCCGTCGCATCGGATGAAAACCTCCTCAACAGTGCCCAATTTCAAACCCAATATGTCGTGGACTTCGAATTCATACTAATACATCCCAGCAGCCTCGGCAGTGGGAGGCTTTTGGATGAACAAAATACAATCAGCGGTATTGTTGTTGGTCGTCGCAATCATTTCCGGCTGCATCAGCTCATTTCGCTCAGGGGGGGATGTCTCAACTCTCGTGGATCGCAATCTCGAAATCCGCGACGACAATGACCTCTCAGAGCTTGTATCCCAATTCCATGCGCTTCGCATGCAACCGGCAGCCCACCAAGGACGACAGCGACGTGCATTGCGAGCGCGTCTCATCCGGGAATACGGGAGGAGGATTGACGAGTCCCTGAGCGATCAGCATCGAGATCAGGCCTATCAAGCGTTGCGGGGCATCGGCGAGCTGTGGACCCCAGACGAGCTCGAGCAGCTGGAGCAAGTATCCGACCCTAATAACGCGCTACGACGCGAGTTCACTCCCGTAGTCAGTCAAATTCAACGATTTCGCCGCCAGTTATCGCGCGCAGGAGCAGACGAAAAATCCATATTTGCCCTCGTCGTCCTGGCCCTCAGTAGACCGGCAGCAAGTGCAGACTATTACGCGGAGATCGATGCCATCTTACAATACGTCGACGAGCTCTCCATCGCTGAAAATGGCCCGGGCGCCGTGCGCGCACGGCCGATTCAAATTTTCGAGAGGGTGATTGCGTCTCTACCATCCCCCTATGTTCTCGATCAACTTGCGAAACTCTATCGCGATCGGCAGCAGGCGATCAAACGGTATATCCGACGCGGAAGAGTCAACGTGGCGCTGATCCGCACTCATGGCGAAAGTGCGCTACACACCACCTGGAACCTCGTACGCATCTACGCCCTTGCCGAGCAACTTGGGGAGGCGCTCCCTGCTATCAGCACCATTGAGGGGTTTGGTGACAACCTCAGACTCCGGAAAACCTTACGTACCCTGGTCCGCAGCCCAAGCCCGCGAGCTTGGCACGACATGATTGTTGCGTTTCAGGCCCCATCCTCTGGGCCTAGCGCCCCGCAAGCCGCGTTTCGCATTGCATTGGCAGCGACTCGGGCCCAACCAAAGTCCGCATCGCTGCTTGCAATTGCTGGAGAAATCGCCAAAGACCTTCCCGGGCAACAACTTACCGCAATCCGTCTGTTCCAGCGCAGCTGGCAACTGCGCCCCGCCCGCGAACTCATACCGGCTTTGCTACAGTCATACGAAAAACGCATTGCCAGACTGATCAATGCCGACATGCCCAATGCGGGCCTCCGTGTCCTGTCCAGCTTTGAGAAACTATACAAAAAAGCAAGCAAACGTTGGCCGAGCAAACAACGACGTCCTGACCTTGCGAGTTCGTATGCTGTGTCTGGACAAGGCTTCGCCAACATCGGACATTTAGGGATTGCAACCAAGTATCTTCGCAAATCCGCATCATATCGCCCTACCCCCCTCGCTCTGGAGCAGCTCGGGACAATCGCGCTCAAACAGGACAAGTACCGCAAGGCCCTGAAATACTATCACCGCGCGCTCACACTTCCCCAAGAGCAACGAACAAAACATCAGTCGGCCCAAATCCACCAACTGGCGAGCCAAGCGGCAAAATTACTGGACGACTACCCCGCCTTTGAACATCATGCAACCAACGCGTTGACCATGTGGATGCAGGTTTTCGCGACTGAGCAACACCCCGATTTCCGTGGAGAAGCACTCGTCGGGATGGGCACCCTATACTGGGCTCTTGGCCAGCGAGACCGCAGTCTGGCTACACTCGCAAGAGCCGTAGACACAAACCCGAATGGCGCCATCACCCATACGCAAGTGATCAGCTTTCTCGTCGGCCACAATAACTATAGCCACGCCCTGGACACCTACCACAGGGCGCTCGGCAATACTCTGATCAGAGACTACTTCAAGGTATTCATGAGCCTGTGGATCCTTGCCGAAACGCGGCGCAAACAGATACGCCCCGATACACATGCCCTCAAGTACTTACAGACACGCGACGGCCATCTTTGGCACGACCGACTGGCGCAGTACGCGCTTGGGAAAATCTCGCTCTCGGCCCTGAAGCGACTCGCGACACGCCCAAATCAGCGGGCTGAGTTACTATATTACCAAGCAACTCTCCACGACCAAAACACACCACAGCAGACCCGCAAACTGCTACAAGATGTCCTAGCGACCGGCGCGATCACCACATTTGAGTTTGATATGGCGAAACGATGGCTGCGGGGGGAGCCAAGTCTCTCCACTGGGAAAAGGCGCCAGCGCTAGAGAGCTGAACACGTAAATTCACTTTCCGACGCTACCCCTCGAAATCGCTGGCTACGTTGTCCTCCTTGACGGGACCCAACCCCGCCTGCGTCGTCCGCCTCGCCAACGATTCCGATCCTTTACCGTCGATAAGCAACTTTACGTGTTCAGCTCTCTAGCCTGCATTCTCGCTAGCCGGAGGCCCCTTTAGAGGCCGGCTTGAATGACTCTAGCTCTAGGGCAGCGGTGCAAACACGTTGTTGCGCTCTGCCGCTAGGACGTACCAAGCGGTTGGCGCAACCGCTACACGAGGTTCGAAGGACTCGCCAAACCCGGTGGTCCCAATGTTGCTCGCCTCCAGCACTCCACCGGAGGGCTGTTGCATCTTTTGGGCCTCAGCGAGGAACCGAGCATGTCGCTCGGTATCTCCTGCGACCGCATATGTCAATGTCAGCTGAAGGGTCCCCTCCGCCCAGACGGTATCTTGATCTTCGTTGAGATCAAAGCCGGTAACCCTTCCCCTGCGTTTCAATTTTTGCGTACTGAGGGTCTGATCTTCAATCCAGTAGGCGCCTGCTGCATACCCAGAGCCCAATACCAAAGCGCCAAGGGCTTGGACATCTGTCGCAATCGTCGGATCGTCTTTGCCAACGTCAAAGTACTCCCGCTGCCAACAGTCGCGGATGAGAAAATCACGAATAAGATTCGCCGCTGCCCGGTAGGAGGATATACCCTGGACAACGCCCAGGTTGTAAATCGCCATGTACGCCCCGGCGTTATTCTCTGTGCTCTTCCAGAGCACACCCGGTCCGCCAGTCAAGCCCCCATCGATATCCTGATGGCGCAGCATAAAGTCTGCGATATCGACCGCGGTCTGGTTATATCGACCTTTCTTCGTTTGTCGGTAGTATAGATTCATCGCCTGGAGAAGGTAGGCGTTGTGTCCGATACGTAGCTTGCCAGACGGCGATTTTCCAGTGACCGCGTTATAGCGATGCAAAAAACCGCCACTTGCATCTGGGCTAATCGCCAAGTACGCATCCAAGATCTTCTCTGCGTTGGTCGTATCCCCCAGCGACAAAAAGGCAAGTGCAGCCATTGCATTGTCGTACGTGTAGGAATGGTCGCGACCATCGTCTGGAAACGAGTCAATTAAGCCGATCGGACCGATCTGTTTGCGCAAGAACGCAAGTGCAGCAGATGTCTCATCTTGTCTGACTTTGCCTGGTTTCGCCTTGCCGGTAACTCCATCAATCACAGGGCCACCCCCGGCCACAGCATTGGCCAGGCTCACCGGGATGTTGACAAGCAAGGCCAGTACGACCGCCACAACGCGCAATGCGCATCGCCGGTGACGTGGTTTGCAAACAACAATGTTGGGTGTCCTCTGGTTCATTTGAGACCTAGCTTTGTGCATCATTTTGAAGGTAGGAGTCAAGCGCTTTGACTCATGGGAAATGAACAATTTTTGGAGCGTCTTTGCAGTAGTAATGCGAGTGCGAGTCGGTAGGACATCGAGAAAGTAACAACTGTGAAACAGCTGACAATCCGTGTCGTCACGACTGCGACCAGGGACTACAACTGTCTACCGATCACTTAGCGCTTCACCAATACACAACACTGTTTAGCACACCCTTCTCACTCGGCAACGCTTTGCATTTTATTTGTAAAAACCGATCTGACATGGAATAAAACAGGCAACCCCTCAGAGCATCCCCGGCTCAAACCTTCCATCACCACGGGCTCAAACCTTCCATCACCACGGGCTCGCGATCCATCCCATAGAGCGACGTCGCGCCCCTAAAGGTCTCCCTACTGCCGCACTTCCAAGCGGATCGAGAAAATTTCTTTCGCCCCACGCTCCGCGACGCCCTCGAGTTAGGCTCGCTCAGGCTGTTGGATGAAGAGTAGTGATGCAAATTTTTTGAATCGATGGAGTTCTCTCTGTTGCTTTTGCTTCGCTCATTTCTATCTTGTCCCAATCCCCACTCCCATGCGGTGAAAAACATACTCGCCAGCGTGCCCACTTTGATAAGTGATGCCCTTTAAGGACACTGACAATTTTGATCGTCGATCGCTAGGATGAAGATTTGTTGCCGCGACTAGTACCTCAGAATTCTGACGAATGCCAGTTTCAATCAGTTTTTTTGAGTACGCGATCTCGCAGTCAGATCGGGATCTTCCGCGTGCCAATTTGAACCCTGTTCCCCATTGCAAAAATCGACTCTAGCCAGAAATCTGGCGCTACTACAACGGTACTGCTCGGACACTCATCTCACGATTCAAGCACTGGGGAAGGGAGGGGTAACGTGCTGGTTTTCTCCCGACACGTCGCAAATAGACGCGTCCAAAACAACACCGCACCGAGGATGATCTGTAAACACAATCCAATCCATCCCCCCATGGCCCCTAGCCCCACCGCATGCCCGAGCAGCCAGGCCATGGGGGGTGTGCAGATCCATGCGGTAATGACGCCAATATATGCTGGATATCGAACATCCCCCATGCCCTGCAAAACACAGCGAGCAACAACATTAGCACCGTCAGCGACCAAAAAGACGATTGCCACGTAGCAAAGCCCCATCCCGGTGGCAATCAACTGTGCATCGCTGGAGAACAACTCGATGATCTCGGTCCCCGCGATCGCCAGAACCACAGTACAAGCCCCCGTGTAGACCGATGAGATCAGCAAGCTGCGTCCTGCAATCCGACGCACCAGATCGAGTCTCTCAACGGCGTTTGCGTATCCAACCAACACCGCGCTCGCCTCAGCAACCGCGTAGGCTGGTAAAAAGGAGACATGAACCACCTGCAAGACAATCTGATGCGCGGCAAGCTCGACATCGGACATCGTGGCAATAATGGCCGTCAGCACCGAGAAAGACCCAATTTCGAACAAGAACTGGATGCCGCATGGTGTTCCGACCCGAAGCAGAGCAACAAAGTGGGATCGTCTGGGAGTTGCTCGCCACAAGCGACAAAGCCACCCACCCCTCATCAGGATGGCAGCCTCCACGAAATTTCCAGCCACGGATGCCGCCGCAACCCCCTCTACTCCATAATCGAGCAACACCATGAACACGTAATCGAGCACGATGTTGACGATATTGCCGAGGATCGCCGCCACCATCGGCACCCGCGTGTCACCATGACCGTAGCGAACCTCGCGCAAGGCGACATAGACCAAAAACGCGGGTGCACCGAGCAACCGGATCAGCGTGTAGTGGGTCGCAGCTGTTTGCGCGATGAGACTGTCTGCAAGGGTGCCAATCAGCGGCGCACAGATATGCCCAATCAATACCGTGGCAATCCCCAAAAACAGCGCCACCCGCAGTCCGGCAGCCCCATCCAAGACCGCCTGTTTGCCCAACCCCGCCCCCACCTTGTTCGCGACCAGGACCTTGATCCCCTTTAGCAAGCCGATGGGGAAGCACAGCAAGGTAAACGTGACCATGCCACCCAGGCCAACGCCCGCGAGTTGTGCCGGTCCAAGTTGGCCAACAAACCATGTATCCATCAAGGTCATAAAACTATGCGAAACCATCGAAGCAACGATGGGCCATGCAAGCTGAGCGAGCTTGGGCGTGATTTTGTTATGCCAGTCTGGAGACTCGTCTATTTGTGTGGACACGAGACACAACTCCTCTGTTCGCTGTGCAAAGGCACAACGTCAATGCAAAAAAAAAACGGGCCCTCGTGAGAGAAGCCCGTTTGATAAAATCCCTATGGAAGATTACGAAACCTTAGCTACCGCGTCTCCTCTCGATGGGATCACCAACCGGGCAATCAATGACCCAAACGCGTCGCGTAACGCTGCCAACATGAGCCGCAGAGCCGGTCGCACGCTTGCGAGCGAGCGCACTCATGAGAGTCCTTCCCCCATGAGGAGCGGTTGCAAACGATAGATTACTATGAAGCAATGGATGCATGGTGATAAACTTCTCGTAACGTCTGATTAAGAGATGCCACAGTCTCATGACGATGTCAACGACCGATCGAGAACAGCGCTGTCAACAATCGTTGATAGCCCGTGTCGCGATTCAGATTTGATCGTCCGAAGTACGCGCCGGCATCAAAATTATCTTACTCAAGATATTTCGCCAATAACGGTACCCCAACCCCATAGTCCGCGCAGATCTGAATTGGATCGGCGCGCATAATGTATGTATTCAACCATTTTTGGCGCAAATGACCTGCTGTGGGATCGCTCCAAATCAGCGATCGAAACAACCCCATATTGCGCAGAAACCCTTTGACTACCAAAGGTTAGCGATGCATTCCCGCTACACGCGAGAAATGATCTCGTTGAGGGTAGCACTGGGGCGCATCGCCTTGTCAGCCAACTGGGCATCCGGCATGTAATACCCGCCCAATTCCACAGCTCCACCCTGGGCTGCCGCGAGCTCCCCGACGATCTTGGCCTCATTGGCGGCCAGCGCTTCGGCCACTTTGGTAAAGCGCGCACTGAGTGCGGGGTCGGCGGTTTGTGCGGCGAGTGCCTGCGCCCAATACAATGCGACGTAAAAGTGGCTGCCGCGATTATCGAGCTCACCCACCTTGCGCGATGGAGATTTGTTATTGAGTAGGTACTGAGTGGTAGCAATGTCTAACGCGTCGGCCAAGATTTTGGCCCCAGCATTGTCATAATGGTCGCTGAGATGCTCGAGTGACACCGTGAGCGCGAGGAATTCGCCTAGCGAATCCCAACGCAAGTGCCCCTCAGACGCAAGCTGCTGGACATGCTTGGGCGCGGAGCCACCGGCTCCGGTCTCAAACAAACCGCCACCATTCATCAATGGAACGATCGATAGCATTTTGGCACTCGTACCAACCTCGAGAATTGGAAACAAATCTGTCAGATAATCACGCAATACATTTCCCGTGACCGAGATGGTATCTTTGCCCGCCTTGATTCGTTCGAGCGACAGGCGGGTCGCCTTAACCGGCGACAGGATATGAATCTCCAGGCCGCTCGTATCATGCTCCTTTAAGTAGGCGTTCACCTTGGCGATCAGCTGCGCGTCATGCGGCCTGGTTTCATCGAGCCAAAACACAGCCGGAGACTGGGTCGCGCGGGCCCGGGTCACGGCAAGTTTGACCCAATCGCGAATCGGTGCGTCTTTTACCTGGCACATTCGCCAAATATCACCCTTCGCGACAGCATGTTTCATCAACACCCCGCCGCCTGCATCGACGAGCCGGACAATGCCATCCGAGGCGATCTCAAAGGTCTTATCATGAGAGCCATACTCTTCGGCCTTCTGGGCCATAAGCCCCACATTTGACACACTGCCCATTGTCGTCGGATCAAACGCACCGTGCTCTTTGCAAAAGTCGATGGTCGCCTGGTAAATGCCCGCGTAACTGCTGTCGGGAATCACCGCTTTAGTATCCTGGGTATCTCCAGCCGCGTTCCACATCCGTCCGAGGTTCGGATCATCGCGGGCATGGATGCATCGATAATGACATCGCTCGGGACGTGCAAATTGGTAATCCCCTTGTCGGAGTTCACCATGGCAAGGGCCGGGCCCTGCTCATAGGCAGCCTGAATGTCCGCCTCGATCTCGCCTCGCTTGTCCGCGGGGAGACTGGCGATTTTGGCCACCAAATCACCAAACCCGTTGTTCACATCGACACCAAGCTCCTCCAGCGTCGCCGCGTGCTTGGCAAATACCTGTGCAAAAAAGACTCGGACGGCATGACCAAAAATGATCGGTCCGAGACCTTCATCATCGTGGCCTTCATGTGCAACGAGAACAACACCCCTTTATCGCGGGCATCCGCAACCTGCTGCGATAAAAACTCGACCAGAGCGGTCAGGCTCATGACCGAGGCGTCGACCACCTCTCCGGCAAGCAGTGGCACCTCCTTCAGTGCCTTCACAGTCCCGTCAGCGGCAACGTGCTCAATGCGAATCGTCGTCGCATCAGCAACCGTCATCGATTGCTCGTTGGCGCGAAAATCCCCTGCCGGCATCGTCGCGACATGCGTCTTTGAATCCGCTGACCAAGCCCCCATCGTGTGGGGATTTTTGCGGGCATACTCTTTGACAGCTTTGGGGGCCCGCCGATCCGAATTGCCCTCGCGCAAGACGGGATTAACCGCGCTGCCCTTGACCTTGTCGTACCTGGCCTTGATCTGCTTATCCTCGTCGCTCTCAGCCTCCTCGGGATAATCCGGCAAATCGTATCCCTTGGCCTGCAACTCCGCGATCGCCGCCTTGAGTTGCGGCACCGAGGCACTGATATTAGGAAGCTTGATAATGTTCGCTTCGGGCCGCTTTGCCAGCTGCCCCAACTCCGCCAACGCATCCGGGACAACCTTATCTTTAGTCAGCCTATCCGGAAAACTCGCAAGAATCCGCGCCGCCAAAGAAATATCCCGCGTCTCGACTGCGACTCCCGCAGAGGCGGTAAACGCCTTGACGATCGGCAAAAACGAATACGTCGCCAGCGCAGGCGCCTCATCGGTATTGGTATAAACTATCTTCGATCGATCACTCATCTCAGGCTCCTGACACTTTGGCTGGACACAGACAATTAGAGGTGATCCCTAGCATAATTTCGCCCATCGACCCTAACGATTGAAATGCTTTGCTGGGTGCATGGGGGGCGCAAAGGGACGGGTTTCATAAACGTGTAGATCGGATGTTACTCCTCCTTGATTGTGGTTAGGCCCTTCTCTAAGACCTGTAACCTATTGTGATTTCGGGAAACTCAAGATGTCTATTTTAGATATATTGTCTATTTTAGATATATTAGTCATAATAGCCCATATGTTGGAACAACCGCGACTGCTTCTGATTCGGGATAACAAGACGAAGCGCCGAGAGTCGTATCAGCGATCACTCGAAATCGATTTCGACGTTGGTGTCGTGGAAGGAGCAGTTCGGGCCATTCAAAAACTGCGTAGCGGGACATTCGATCTCGTGATCACCGATCAGGTAGATGGGTTTTCATTGCTCGACACGCTCCACGAGATGAACCTCCACATGCCCGCCATTCTTCTTGTTACGGCGAACGACAACCAACAGATACTGCGCGCTAGAGAACGGGGAGCCCTGCTTCTCAAAAAGCCCGTCGACGCGAAGACCCTTAGTCAAGCGGTCCGTGTACACCTAAAGTCACAACGTCAAGCTATATCAGCCGCTACTGGTGCACTTGAAACCGTGACAGCGACGTTTGCGAAAAATGAATTTCGCCGTGTACTTGAAACCGCGACGCAAAAGGGTCGAGTGATGATCACAAAGTACCAGGATCCTCGCGCTGTTCTGATGTCATTCGATGAATATCAGAAACTAACTAGCGCCAGAGAACCGGCACTCACACAGCTCTCGGCCGAATTCGACGAGCTGCTCGCTCGCATGCAAACACCAGCTGCACAAACAGCAACCAAGGCATTGTTCTCGATGTCCGGCAGCGAATTGGGCGAAGCGGCAGTGGCCTCGGCCAAAAAAGGTGACTAGAAAATTAACAATCACCGTCCTTGCCGGCACCAACGGCGCCGGCAAGAGCAGCATCGGTGGAGCCGGTTTGCGCCAAAAAAAAGGTGATTACTTCAATCCTGATGAGGCTGCGCAGCGAGTCATGCGGGCCACGCCCGAGTTGCAGCAAACAAAAGCGAACAGCATCGCATGGTTGGAGGGCAAGCGTCTCTTGGAGAATGCGATCACCAACAGGAAACACTTCACTTTTGAGACGACGCTAGGTGGTAAAACCATCACGGGCCTCCTAGAGCGAGCCCTCGACGAGGGATTCGAGGTAAGCATTTGGTATGCTGGATTAGAGTCTCCAGAGCTTCACATCGCACGAGTCGCGAGTCGAGTTGCCCAAGGCGGACACGACATTCCTGACCAGGCAATTCGGCACAGGTACGATTCCAGTCGAAAGAACCTGATTCGATTGTTACCGCGTCTCACTCAGCTCAGAGTATTCGACAACAGTGTCGAAGCAGATCCCCAAACTGGGGCAACACCATGTCCAAATTTGATTCTTCATCTCGAAGCCAGGCGAGTCATTGCGCCAAACGACCTAAGCTCCACCCCCGACTGGGCAAAGCCGATCGTGGCCATGGCTCTTAAGCTTCGTTGATATCCTCACTATTCCCTCGCGTGGCTGCCCCACAACCAGACTCTCGAGGCCAGGCACTGGGGTAGGGCATGGCGCCGCGCACTACAAAAACGGCCACAAATTCCAGGTATAGTAAAGTCCGCCCACCAAAAACGCTGTGATCGCCCACGCCCCCCAAAGCCGCAACCACCTATGCGAAATCGGACGGCCCAACACATAGCAACCAACCCACGCAAAAATCCCCGCCGTACACCCGCCGACAGCGCCCCAAAACACAGTCCCCACATAGTTGGATGGCAACGCCGACAACTGCCCCTGCGTCCACCGCCACACCCGCTCAAACTGAAAATACGTCAGCCGCGGCCAATCGCCAAAGTCACACGCCACATAGGCCACACAACACCCAACCACCGCCGCGCAAGCGCTCACATAGGTGCGTTGCCACTGATATGGGTTGTCATCGGATGGCATCAGATTTCGTCACAACTTTAAGAGCAAAGCCGCCACAGCGACAAGCAAAACAACCGCCAACGCGCGACGGAGTACAACCGGGCCCAGGCTTCGGGTCAAGGTCGCCCCAAACTGGGCGGCAATCGCAGATCCAAGCATCAGCGGGACCGCCAATCCCAAATGCACATTCCCCAAGCGGGCGTGCTGGATGGTGCCCAGGACCGAGACCGCAAGCACAATCAAGATCCCGGTCCCCGCGGCCTTCCTCATATCAAACCCAAACCCGTACAGCAAAATGGGCACCAAAAAAATGCCGCCACCAATCCCTATCAGGCCGGCCAGCATCCCATTGACCAACCCGACAAGCCCAACAATCGGCCCCGACGCGTTTCGCAAACCAGCGGTCGGATAGTCCGCAGTCGGTCGCCATCGAATCCGCGCCAATATCCCCTTGGACGCCCCCGCATGCGAAGGCACCGACCTAAAAATTAGCAGCGCGGCAATGACAACAAACAACAGTGCGTAAATCACCGTCACAACCAGCTGCACCGGCGAAACCCAATACCCGCCAACCGCAATCGCCGACTGCTTTGCAAGCAGCGCAAGCAAGCGAGTCCCCGCATCCACGCCGATCAGACTCCCCCCCAAAGCCATAACGTCAAACCGAACCTCCGCATGCCCCATCTCGCGATAGCGCAAAAGCGCCCCCGAACTCGTCGCGATCGTTTGACAAAGCGCTGCACCAATCGCCTGGGGGATCGAAATCGACAGCAACACATGCAGCGCCGGCACCAGGACAAACCCACCGCCAACACCAAACATTCCCGCGATTGTCCCGACCCCAAGCCCCAAAGCGATCACAATGGGCAGTGAAACGATTTGGCCGTCAATCAGAAGAGTCAAGTCCACGCGTGCCCACTATACAGCGGATAGAAAGCGGAGTCGCCTTTGTCTCCCGAGAGACATCTAGATCACATAATCGATCGGTGGCAACTGCTCACGCTGCCTCTCCAACGCCCGCGCCCGGTCCCGTCTGGCAAACAACCAAGCACTGACCGCCCCCCAAGCCAGCGGCACAACCACGCAAGCCGCAACATACCCCCAGAGCTGCCAGCTTTCCAGTTTCATAACACCGGCAACCGCTTTGCTGCGAGTTGCCCACACGCCGCGTCAATGTCATCCCCCCGCGGGGTGCGCAGATACGTCGGCAAACCGAGTGCCTTGAGTTGCTCCTGAAACCCCAAGATCGCCTCTTGGCTCGGCCGCTCGAAAGGCGCACCGGAGTGAGGATTCCACGGGATGATATTGACCTTGCAGCGAAGCCCCCGCAGAAGTTTGCCCAGCCTCCGCGCATCCTCGGACGTATCATTAACCCCCGCCAAAAGCACATACTCGAATGTGATCCGCCGCCGCTTCTCCAGTGGATACCGCTTCACCGTGGCGATCAAAGTCGCAAGATCGTACTTGCGATTCACCGGCATGATCTGACTCCGCGTCTGGTCCTGGGACGCATTGAGCGAAATCGCTAAATTGGGGCGCAGACGATCCTTTCCCAGCCGCTCCATCGCCGGGACAAGCCCAACCGTCGACACCGTAATCCGCCGCTGCGATAAATTGGCCCCCAACTCGTGAATCAAGATCTCAATCGAGCGCATCACATTATCGTAGTTGTGCAGGGGCTCACCCATGCCCATATAAACCAGGTTGGTAATCTTTCGCCCCGAGGCCTCTTTACCGGCTATTGACTCGCGATCCAAAACCTGCTGGGCACGATACACCTGATCGACAATCTCACCGCTATCCAAATTGCGGGACAGTCCCATCTTTGCCGTCGCACAAAACTCACAACCCATCCCGCAGCCCACCTGCGACGAAATACACTGGGTTAGCTTGTCACCATCCGGGATCAAGACGCTCTCTATCGCTCGATCATCGCGGGTCAATAGCCGGATCTTGCGGGTGCCATCTTTGGCACGCTGCACCTCGTCGATGCGCAGCGTGCCCAGGCATGCGACACTGCCCAGCGTCTCGCGCAGCGACTTGGACAAGTTGGTCATCTCGTCAATGCTAGACACCGCCTCGCGGTGCACCCAGCGCCATATCTGCTCCCCGCGAAACCCAGGTTGCTGGAGCGTTTGGGTCGCAAACTCGGTCGTTTGCGCAAGCGTCATCGTGCGAAGGTCCTGCATCCATTGGGCTACGTAGCACGAAGCCCGTCAAGCGTCCACTCTCCATTGTTTGCAGACTCTCCCATTGGTTGCGGACTCTTTGCGGTTTCGCGGGCCAAGGATTGCCCCGCAAGCGGGCTTGGCGCTATATACCCACCATGTCCACCACGCGAGAAGAGAGCGATACCATCGGAACCATTCAAGTCCCAGCCGACCGCTATTGGGGCGCCCAAACCCAACGGTCCCGCGAAAATTTTGCAATCGGTAACGAGACCATGCCCAATGAGCTCGTCCGCGGCATGGCGACGATCAAAAAAGCCGCAGCCAAAATCAACGCCGAGCTCGGACGCCTCGAGGCAAATCTCGCCGAGGCAATCATGACAGCGGCGACCGAGATTATCGACAACCGCCTGGACGATCACTTCCCGCTCGTGGTGTGGCAAACCGGCAGCGGCACCCAAACCAACATGAACGTCAACGAGGTGATTGCAAACCGCGCTATCGAAATCCTCGGCGGCACCATGGGGACCAAATCCCCAGTGCACCCCAACGACCACGTCAACCTATCCCAATCGTCTAACGACACCTTTCCCACCGCCATGTCCATCGCGGCCGTAATCATGATTTGCGACCTGCTTTTGCCCGAGGCCAAACAACTGCAAACCAGCCTCGCCGATAAAGCAAAGCAATGGAGCGAGATTGTCAAAATCGGCCGCACCCACCTGATGGATGCAACGCCGCTGACCCTGGGTCAAGAGTTTTCGGGATACGCGACCCAACTTGCCAACAGCATCACCCACATCGAGGCCACCCTCACCCACCTGCGCCAACTTGCCATCGGAGGCACTGCCGTTGGCACCGGACTCAACTCACCCGTTGGCTGGAGTGAGAAAATGGCCGCCGAAATCTCATCGCTCACCGGCCATCAATTTGACGCCGCCCCCAACGCCTTTGAAGCCCTCGCCGCCCACGACGCCGTGGTTGCCACCCACGGCGCCCTCAAAACCCTCGCCTGCGCCCTCATGAAAATCGCCAACGACATCCGCTGGCTCGGCTCCGGCCCGCGCTGCGGCATCGGCGAGATCAGCCTCCCTGCCAACGAACCCGGCAGCTCGATCATGCCCGGCAAAGTCAACCCCACCCAATGCGAAGCCCTCACCATGGTATGCGCCCGCGTCATCGGCAACGACACTACAATCAACGTCGCCGGCAGCGCCGGCAACTTTGAGCTCAACGTCTTTAAGCCGGTGATGATCTACACCCTGCTCCAGTCCGTGCGCATCCTGGCCGACTCCATGAAATCCTTTCGCGAGCGCTGCATCGATGGCCTAAAGCCCAATCAAGACCGCATCCAGGAGCTGCTCGGCAAATCTCTCATGCTCGTCACCGCCCTCGCCCCCGTCATCGGCTACGACAAAGCTGCCAAAGTCGCCAAAACAGCACACGCCTCCGGCGCCACCCTACGCGAAACGGTCACGCAACTTGGACTCATGACTGCCGAGGAGTTTGATCGTGCCGTCCGCCCGGAGGAAATGATCGGACCGAAGTAACCATTGTGCCCCCGGCACCCAACTCAGGGGGTGTTCCTATAACCGTCGGCCGCTGTGCCCTCGTCATTGTTTCGACAGGGATAAGCCTATTCGGTAATTGCAAGACCCAGTCTACCTCAGGACCATTCAGATCGCGCCAAAATCTAACTTTTGCCCTTAGCGCAGTTTGCCGTGATCATCCATTTTCGCCGAAATTGGAGTCTATACAAACCAACTTGCGCAATAAAGAACAATCCCAGCCATCAGATAAGATCCTGAAACGAATCACTTTTTTTGTTTGCGGACCTCACCAAAGTCGCAAAAACCGCACACATCCTCCGGCGCCCCCCCCTACGCGACACCTTCACGCAACTTGGACTGATGACCGCCGAAGAGTTTGATAGCGCAGTCCGCCCCGAGCAGATGATCGGGCCGAAAGTAGCACCAGTGACGAGGCAGTCAACCCCGCAATTCTAACGCACGCCCCACATGAACGCGTCACTCCAAATATCGTGATTGTCAGCCTCACGCCTCATTCTTCTGTCTTCATCATCGTTTTCGACTGCCAACATGACGCCAAGTTTTTCGTTCCAGCACGTATAGTAACAGCGGCTATGGTTGTACCTTCGCGGGATCGTGCCAAATGCGATCGCGTTGTGTGAGTACGAGAAAATGTGTCGAATCGTGTTAGCCCCATTCGAGTCATCAACTTCGTCATCTGTATCCGGAATCCGCGGCATGTCAAAATCGCGGGTCAAATTGCACCTGTCATTGGTGTCATTGCGATCGCCAGTGGCACTGCAATCCGATGGTGATTGGCCGCAAATATCCTGAGTGAAGTTTCCAACATTCGCGAGGCCAATATGGCCTCCACTCTTAAACCGTACTATCTGATTGGTCCTGCCAATAAACACATCGTCGAGCTGTCTGGTGCTTACCGAAACGTGAAAATCGCTCTCTGCAGTAATGCACCCCTCCGGCTCTTCGCTTCCATCGACAATATTTTGAAACGAGTTCTTGTCGCCAAACTCGACACGGATCGCGCTCCACCGGCTTGTGTCTTCAATGCTATTCTCAAACGCGTTGCCGATTTTGATCCACTCTAGCCCCGTTTGCGGAACAAAATAATTCCAAGCCTGCTCATGCTTGCCAAACTCCCGATCTGTATAAGGACCAATCACTTCATCGCCCTCATCCGCCCAAAGGTCCTTATTCATTTTGCCCACCGGCGAAATCCCGCCGTGGCCACCGCTATTTTTCCAAACAATCGTCCAGCCACCGCCCACAGTCGTCATGTCGCAATACACGACAAACTCGGTCTCCTCGGGTTTGATTTGATAGTATCCGTCACCCGTTGAGCCGCTGTATTCGAGATTCCCAATCGGGTTTCGGTATGCGTTACAGCTCGCGGCAACACTACCATCCTCATACTTCCCCGGATCCTCAACCGTCAACGCGCCTTTGATAGCAAGCGGCTCCGCATCATCTTCGCAACCTGATACCCCCAGCAGCATCAACAAAGCCAAAAACGACAATTGACCAAAGCAAATCGCGTACGCAGAACCCATATTATTCATGCACATTTACCGAACCCCCCACATAAACGCATCACTCCAAATATCGTGGTTGTCTGACTCGCGTCTCATCCTTTGTTCTTCGGATTCTCCCGGAACTGTATCATCAAGCCTCTTATTCCAGCACGTGTAGTAACAACGGCTTATGTCTCGTCGGTGTGGCACCGTACCAGCATCAGACAAGATCCCATCATGGGAGTAGGAGAATATGTGTCGGATCGTATTTGCACCAGTGGAGTCATCAGTATCATCGTCAGTATCCGAAATCCGCGGCATATCAAAATCGCGAATCAAATTGCACTTGTCATTGGTGTCACTGATGTCACCGGTCGCACTGCAATCCGATGGTGACTGGCCGCACAAATCCTCTGTACTATTTAGAACATTCGCCAGGCCAATGTCGCCGGTCTCTTTAAAACGCCGCATTTGGTCTGTCCTGCCAACAAACACATCAATGAGCTCGTTGGTGGTTACCGAAACCGTCATCGGAGCCTCGGTCGTGATACATCCTTCTGGCTCCTCGGTCCCATCTACAACCGTCTGAAACGAGTCATTTGGGCCAAACTCAACGCGAATCGCACTAAAGCGGTCGACGTCTTCAATGCTATTCTTAAATGCATTGCCAATCTTTGCCCACGCCACCCCTTTCTTGGGTATAAAATGCTCCCACGCCCGCTCGTGCTTGCCAAACTGCCGGTCGGTGTAGGGACCGATCACTTCGTCCCCGATCTCGGCCCAAAGATCTTTGTTGACCTTGCCCTCTGGCGGAATCCCTTCGTAGCCGCCGCTGTTTTTCCACACGATGGTCCAGCCACCTCCCATGGTTGTCATGTCGCAATACACGACAAACTCGATTCCCTGGGGTTTGATCAGATAGTACCCGTCTCCCGTCGACCCGCGATATTCGCGATTCCCGGTTGGACTTCGATATTCAAAACAGCTCGCGGCGACGCTACCGTCCTCATACTTTCCGGGGTCGCCAACCGATAACGCACCAGCGATAAAAAGCGGTTCTTCATCACCTGAGCAACCAGATGCACCTAGCACCATCAGCGCAATCAACGACAACTGACCAAAACAGTACAATACAAATCTAAGACTAAACACCTAGTAATTATGCCGGCCAAACCTTCGGTGTCTAGCAACTCTTGCTTTTTCCCCAATTCGAGGAAATAAATACAGACGCTTGAGGACTATGACGATCTTTTTTTAGTCATTCTTGCCGATTCTTATACCACCGATGGCAGGGGTGCCTACGCCCACTCCCAGATCCCAACGACGCCCATCGTAGAAATCCATCTTTAGTCACACCAGCCCATACGACACCAAATGCCTTCAAACACCAACAGATGTCACCGCTGGCAGCCTACACCTTTGGGTGAGAAAATAGAGTGCGCGCGATTGACGAGTTAGATTCTTTTGGGAACTCGCGACCTACCAATCGCCAGCAATACCACAAAACCGATCATCAGCATCACGCCTAGATTGCCTTGTCCGCCGGTTGCGCTGTTACCGCACCATTGTCGATATTTGCGTCTGTACCGGTGTCTTCGCCTTGTTTTTTGCCGCCGTCTTGATCTTTTCCTGAGCTCGTACCTACTTGGTCTTTTTCTGTGCCCGTTTGGTCTTTTTCTTCATCATCCATGTCTGTGTCCAGAACTAGTTCTCTCGCATCAACGCATACTTCGCCCTTCCCCGTACAATCGTCGCACGATGAGTCTGCTCGCTCTATCGTAAGGTTATCAATGATCCAAGCATTATCTGGGGAGGAAACTGTGACGCGATCGATCCCGTCATTGCGAACAAGCCCAAAGTAGGTTGGCGTAAACTCTACGGTATCCTACAACAATGACACTTCGAAGCTCTCGCTACATTCGGCGTCGACGTCTTCACCGCACGCTGTGAAATGTACGTCAACTTGAACGGTCTCTCCGTCTGCCAATCCATCACCCAAAAGCCAACACCTCTCGGAGGATTGGACAACTGTATAAAATCGATAGAACCAGGAGATGCGGTCCCCCCCACTCCAGAGAATCCTTGCGCGTCACATAAAACAGGGGGCAGCTTTGGAAGATTGGCAGGCAGCTTAGTAACGGGCCGTCTACCCACCGAGCCGTCAAAAACAACCCCGTCAAACGCATCAATCTCGGTCCCAGGATTGAAGTCCTCAGCCTCTACAAAACCGGAGCTCGTTTCGAAATCATATGTCTTGAACTTCCCTAAAACCTCAAACATCAATCTCTGCGACGCCAACCAGACCCGTTGGGCTCACCATTGATTGGGAACCAGGGGTGGCTGCCAATATTCCCGCGTTTGCGGTAAAAGTGATGCCGTCAAAGGTCCCGATTGGTGCTCCGACGCCATCTGGCGCGATCGCCTCGGGAAAACCAGAAGCCACCTCAAAATCGTAGGTCTTGGTCATGGCCTGACGAAAACCGGATACGGAGCCAAATGTAGCACTGATCCTTGAGTACCTACCCAGCTGCGATTTCCCAGCCTAGATCTTTCTTCGTCCAGGTTCTAACTCGGGGTTGATAACGGTGTTTGGTTTTTGTCCTTCCAATCGTTGACAGCGAACGTCTTTGGTAACGCATTTCAAGCTCTGCACCCGTGGCGAGTATGTCCGCAAAAAAAAATGCGTGAGTGTCGATTGCCACCGCGTAGGTTGGCTGTCAACTGGATGGCTATCGGGGAACTCGAGGTCGCCACTCTTGGGAAACCCGCGACGTAAATGGATCCGGCTTTCGTCGCACGCTTAGTTTCCCGCCATCTGGAGATCGAACGGCAACTGCGGAGTTCCCCTCTCAATTTGAAAATCGTTCGTAAGACGAACCACACCATCGGCCAGGAATCTGGCCACCGCTCTGCCGGTGTTGATCTCCACCAAAACGAATTGTCAGCGTGCCCACCAACTCGGCTGTATAAGTGGTGTAATCGACAATTGCGAACAATTTCGAGTTTTTCGATTGTTGTTTTTTCGTCACTTAATTGCGTTGCAACCAGAGCATCGGGGCTGCTAAAGAAGCGAACCATTCAGTAATCCACCCCACTAACAACAGGAGTACATCCCAATGAAGAATCTACTCACTATCGCAATGCTATCGGCTGCAATACTGAATCACTACCCCCGCAGCACATGCGGACGACGACATCCTTCTGGAAGACATTCCCTTTGGAGTTGATGGAACCGTGGACATCAATGTCACCGTATACGAGCGACCAAATCCTGGCCCGGAGTGCACTGGCCTGTTTGGATTTCTCGGCAAGGTACGTAGCTGGGTTGTCCTCGGTGGGTACGCCTTCACCGCTGATGCGTGGGCGCCCTTTGCCGACGAACTCTTTGACCAAGCACCGACCAATGGTGGCCTGTTTGGCGGAGGATTGCACGGGGAGGGGGGTATTGTTTGCAACGTGCTTGCCATCGATTTTCCTGCCCATGGCAAAAGTGGTGTCCCTCTCCCCTTAGGCTCTTTCACTGATATTTCCTTCGACAACTACGCCGAAATCGTTGGAAACGTAATTCTCAGATTGAGGGCTGATAATGAATACTACCCAAAGACGATCGCCGGTCACAGCATGGGTGCCGAAGTGATCCAACAGATGCAATCCAAAGTGATCAACGATCCCGATATCGTTAAGCCATTGAAAAGAAACCTATTGGCGCAGTTCGGACTCCGCAACGTTGTGCTCCTTGCCGGCCCTCCGACGATAGAAGAAAACTGGAGCTTGTTTGACGGCAACCCACTTGCTTACCTTGGATTTATCTTAGATCCACCCCTCGGACTGGGGTTCCTCGACACCACAAATGCAGAACTGGGCGACGTGATTCAATTCTCTCCTTTCTTCTTCGATACCAACTGGCTACTCGCCGATGGAACCTTCGCCGAAAACACCCCCTTCGCCTTGGAACCCGCTCCAGAGCCAATCGTTTTGAGCAAAGAGACCGCAGGTTATTTTGATCCCGATCTCAATGTCCAGTTCTCGCGCCCATCCCTGCCAAATGAAACATTTCATCCGTGGAAAGGGGTCCGCGTCTTCAGCGTCGGCTTTTCGGGAGACACCAGCGTAACCGCAGATGAGGCCGAGGCATCACACCTCCACCTGGTTGGCAACCTAAACCGCTACGTGACAGTCGTTGGCGAAGAGGAAGTTGATGAGGCAATTCACGGCTTGCCGTATTCTGATCCCGCTACGGTCGTGGAGGCTCTTGCAGGTCTTCCGTAACCCCAATTGTGATTGCTCTCGATCTTAACCAACAGGGAGCATCTGGGTTTCGCCCCCCACTCGATCGAGTGGGGGGCTGTTTTTTTATGTGCCCAGTCTCGTTGAGACTGATCACGCGTAGCCGCGGCAAAGAGCCTATCTCGTCAGAACAACAACCGCGGCCCACTTCGGCTCAGGACCATCCACCTTCACTTCAATGCTGACGCTATGCGTGTCGTCTCGCAAAGGATGGACGCCGTAGTCAACACTGATACGGTACGTACCACGCGCAAGCGGAGCGCGGTCCCACATCGCAGCGACCTGGGTAAGGTAGAGTGCCTTGCCCGGCGCAACTTCTTTTGGGCCGATGCCAGTACCACATATGCCGACCCATGAGCTTCCACTATGCTCGTCAAAAAACGGCTCTACACTGGCAAGTGCACCTCCCTGGGCCTGCACAAAGATCGATCGGTGCGAACCATTGACGAGCTCGAGCTTGGGGAGTTTTCCAAATGCTCCTGGCGCTACCCATCGGATTGCAATCCCTTGCAAAGCCGGACTCTTCAAATCGCTGGCAGGGGTAGATGATTGCTTGGGTGTAGGACTTGTTGGAACGGTTTGTTGAGCCTTGGGACTGCATGCGCAAGCCAACATTGTGCCCCCTGTCAACAGCAAGCAGTATATCATTCGAGTCGCCACAACACCATACTAGCCAACATTACGCCCACTCACCAGGGATTATCACGTGCCACTCGCACCTATTGAGCGTGGCACAGTCCTAATAGCCTCAAAAGTCTGCTCTCTAAAACAGCACTTTCATGGTTACGTTTTGATCGATGAGCTCTGTTGCGTACCGATTGGGTGCTACACCTTGGGAGGTTACAAAAACGAGATGTAATGTTTTTCTAGTATGCGTTTGTTCGGCGAATACCGCTAGTTTGTTGCTGAGTATTTCAGCGTAAGACTTGGTAATCGTAAATGGAGTATCGGTAAATTTCATTTCACACACAGAAATTACGTCGTCAGCCCGATCGATCAAAAGATCGATTTGAGCCTTGGGATGGTGCCATGCTGACACTTCTGTCAAAATGCCCGAAATGCCAAGCGCTTGTTCAATCTGGCTGACGTGTTATAAACACACACTCTCAAACGCGATCCCAGCCCAAGCGTACCAGCGCGGTGACTGATGACTTCTGCCGCCAGCGACGAAGGTATTCGGCGAGCGGCTCACTAGCGAGTGACAGCCCTTCCAAAACTTCACTCGCCCTGGGTGTCACCGGAAAATTCTCCAGGACCGAGTCCCACAATGCCGATAAGTATCCCCGAACAGCAACTTGCTCCTCCTGTGGCCATGTTCGCCATCCGGCCGCGTCCAGTTTGCCAAACACGAGTGCCGGATCGCACCAACCACTTGGCCCTTTGATGAGCAGCTCGAAAATACGCGGCAAAAAGTAGCGAAACTCGTCTGCATCCCCCCATGTGGTTAAAGCCTTGCGGGCATAGGTCGCAAGTGTCTCGCCCGAAATCTCGCGTACGGGTTGTTGGTAAAATGCCAAAAGTTCCGCCTGGGATATCCCCACCAGGTCCGGCGATGGAGCAGATGGTTTACGGTACTGTGAAAATGCAGTGAATAGCTTATCAATCGCTACGGTAAGCTCTTGTTCAACTTCGCTTGGGAGCCTTTCGCCAGCTTTCACGCGGCCAGACGCAACCGACTTTGCTGATTCGGCTGGCGCAAGGGACGCGCAATGAGCCCCTTGCTTCGTTGCATACCCTAGTGTTTCCTCATCGAGTTTTGCACCGACCAAAACCGTTTGCGCTAAGTCCGCCCCGACAAGCGTTGCTCCAATAAGGTTTGCACCAGACAGGTTGCTCCGCTTCAGATTCGCGTCATGGAGATCCGCCCCGCCAAAGTTTGAAAACAGGGCTTTGCATCCAGACAAATCGGCGCGCTCCAAAACGGCATTGGAAAAGTCCACGTGGCTCAAGTGTGCGTCCCTCAAATTCGTCCTCGTAAGATCAGCATTGCATAGTTGTGCAAAATCGAGAGCAACCTCATGGAGATCTACACCTTGCAATTCGCGATCGCCAAGGGGAGCGCCACGTAAATCCTTTCCACTGTAGACCTCCTCGACAAACACAACTCCAGTCAATGCCAACTCAAACGCTTTTCCTGCCTTGAGTGAAGCGATCGCGCTGGCTAGGGCTTGCTGGCCCTGCGCTGTCAACCAGCGGGATTGCAGACGTTGTTTGTCCTCGGTATCCATCGTTGTCCTGTTTTAACTCCCCGGTGGCCATTCGTGAAAGGGCGGAAATCGCCCTTCGCCAATTTGGCTTAAAAATCCGCGAGGCCGGCTTATCATAGCTTGTACCTCGGAGTACTTTTGTAGCAATACCTCAAGTCCCCTCTCCGTCATCGTGTCATAGGGGGGATTGTCTATCTCTCGCTCAAGGATGCGTCGAACCCGCTGGAGCCCCTGTGTCGCCTCTTGCAAATCGCGAATATGGTCATAAGGCCGACCATCGGGACGACGTGCTACGACTTCTCCAGCAGCCTCCCGCCTCGCGGCGCGGTAGTGATTTTTGTTGCCAATCTGGTTTACCTCACCAACAGGGTCCTGTTCGCTGCAGCGCTACTTACGATGATGAATCGTCATACTTATACAACTTCATGTGATATCCTACCGAGGTGTCCGCGGATGCATTCTCATGCAAAGGAGACAAGTTGGGTTTCTGGACTTTCGGTCAAGACAAACAATGGAGCATGGAGTCGGGCGGCGAGATGGATCATGCGCTGACGGTCTTCGCGCAATTGAAGGACAAGTATGGAGATCAATTTCAACTCATTGTTGAAGATCAAAGCCACACTGGCGAACCGGAGTCCAGTGACAGCGAAACCGTGAACATTCATATCAAGATCATCGTTGACCCACCCAGCGAAGAGATCGAGTCTCAGATTGCGACACTTGGTCTTATCTACGTAGAAATCGACACAGTTATGACTCCATAAGATTTCTTATGTCGAGCCACAACGATTGACCTAGAACAAAATGTTGGCGATCACTCCAAACATGTAGAGCAATCCTACAACCGAAAACACGAAAAACTCCGGTTCGCGGAATTGCTTGCGAAGCCAATGATACTTGTTTCGTTGCATCACAGTTTGTATCAAACGTTGATCCTCGAGCTTCTGGGTACCTGCAATCAATGAGTCAAAATTGTCGCGATACGGATTTTGCCCTCGCGATATGGATTGCCGCAAGGCTTGCTTTTCTGCGTCTTGCGCGGCGCGATGTGCTTGTTCGGCGACCGTGACCGCGAGACAAATTGCTTCGCGAATGTCGCCAACTTCTGCATAATAGCAAGCATAGTCTTTGGTGAGTTCGATTTTTCCCGGTGTGAGTTTTAGCTGCGATGGGCAAAGACTGATGATTCTGTGGCGTAGGGCATCGGTGAGCGTGGCGTTTGCGATCGGTTCCGGTGCTGCATCAACGGTGTAGCGCTGATCAAAACCGGGATCATGACAAACAAACCGATGCTGCTGCCACTCGTAGTTACCCTCTCTGATGTACATCGCGAAGGGAAATGGGTTTGTTACAACTTGAACCGACCAGCTTGCGCCAAATCGGAGCTGAAACTTGACCTCATAGCCCCGCACTCGTCCGATGACAAAGGTCTCGCTTCGCTGATAGGTCCTATCGAAGGCCTCCTCTGCACCGCCCAACGCGCGCTTCTCTTGCCACCCTATGTTCACGAAACCACCTTGATTCCCATGGCCGCTATACACAGCAATTCATATGCCTACTTACAACCTATTGTTTTTCCACAATTGACTCCGTAGATGTTGAGCGGAAGTGGCTTCTACGCCTGGGCAAAATGCACCGCCGACTACTTCGCCTGTAACGATAATATCGCGAGTCCGCCGCGGGTCCCCACCCACAACCGTTCCTGGTGTACGGTGACGGCGGTCACGTCGCTGGAAGGCAGCGGGGCGATCTTGTGGCGAATGCCGCCCGAGGATACCAAAAGACCATCGCCGAGAGTCGCCGCGAGTGTATAGCCGCCTACTGTAAATAAGCCGTTGGGGTTGATCCAAGCGGTGTCAAATCCTGCAACGGGTGCAGAGGTCGCTTCGGCGGACAACAGTACCGCGCCAGCGTCGTAGGTTCCCGCAAGGACATTGTCTCCTATCGGTAGTAGGGCATTGATCCAGTCATGCGGTGTCTTGCCATTGGCTTGGTTATAGAGTTGCACCCGCCCCGAAGAGATCCGGGCAACGCCCGATCGCGTCCCAGCCCATATGGCACCGTCGCCGGTTTCGGCAACGGAGTAGACAATAGGCGACGGTAGCCCGTCGTCTTGGCCAATCTGCTTGACGTAGGCCCCATCCCAAACTACGACTCCAGCTCCTGTTGCCAGCAGGAGTCTGCCTCGCGATCCGCATGCGAGGCCATTGACGTGACTGCTTTTAAGTCCCAGATCCACCCGGTCTAGACCAGCAAAACTGTCCCCTGCATCCCGGGCAACAAACAATCCTTTTGCAGTCGCCGCGTACACCTTCGACCGACACGAGACGAGCTGGTTGATAAACTTTGGGCCACCAAGCGATACAAACCCTCGGGCAGCATCCCCTCCGCGTGCTTGCTTCCAAACGCCAGCATCAAAAAGACCTATAAATAGATCGCTTTTATGCGTGACCAGACTGGTCACGTGAGTTGAGGGCAATCCCGGTCCATGGGCAAAGCTCGATAAGGGCAATGCCCCGGGCAAACAATCTGGCCCCGGAGGACTTGGGACCACTTTGTTTGCGATCTGTCTGAAACATCCTACCAACGTGCTTCGCCGATGTCGGCGCATCGCACCTCCGCGCGGCTTGATCCACCACCCACGCGGGTCGGTGCCAATATGAAGTTCGCCGCCGCGGGCAATATGGAGGGCCGTCACTCGCTTTCCCCGAAGCTGGCGCTCGCCCGCTGGGAACACACCGCTGGCATCCACGCGCCACAGTCCCCCAGCTACAGTACCAACCCATAAGTTTGTCTCGTCCCCGGCCAGAGCGCGGACAGGGCTGGACTTAGGCACGCGTATCGGCGAAAAGCCGTCGGCATCATTCCAGTAAAACAACCCCGCCTCGCGAAACGAAATCGCAACACCGCGGCGCCACGGGCTCAGAGCGATCGGGTGTGCTCCAGGCAACCCCTCGCATCGCGTCCACGTTTTGTCCCCCACCGATAATGCTCCGGGTGCGATTGTCGCCCGCTGCCCCTCGGCCGTGACAACCGAGGCAATCTCTTTGCCGTTTGGCACCGGACACTCGGCGGCGAGGTTTCCCGAGATAGCAGCCGCAACAAGCACAAGCTCCATCAACCAATCGCCGATGGTTCCGGCGCCGAGCAGCCACGACATCATGGAACCGTAACCTCCGCTGTGGACACCGAGCTGTTCGCAGCAAAATCAGATGCCACGAGCTTGATATGATGTTGCCCGCTCGGAAGCTCCATGCTGCGGGTGGCCGTCCACTCCATATCGCCCGTGCGTTCCAAAACGATCTTGACTTCATTGACTTGGACAATCAGCTGCTTGAGGTCGACGCGATCGAGACGAAGGCTATCTCCGTTTGCTGTTGTATCAAAAACCGTGCGAACCGGGCGGGCGCGGAGCGTCAAGGTCCCGCTCGTGTAACTCGTCTCCAGGGCAAACACGGGGGGCGTGGAGTCGATGCGATACTGCAGATTGCTGCGCAGCTGCGTAATTCCCTGCGAGCGCGTATACACGCGCACAAAGTAGCGCCCATCGATGACGCCCCGCGGAACCAAAAAGCGCCCCAGCCATAGCTCCTCATCTTCCTGCCAAGTGCACGGAACAATTTCTCCCCACGGCAAAACAGCGTACACGTCTTCGGCTGACTGCGGTGCGCGCACGCGTATCTCCGGATCTCCAGGTTTAATTCGATCGGGCAATAGTGAGTCCCCAACCGGTGGGGAGTCCTCAACCGGTGGACGGTCGGTCGCGACAAAACTCGTGAGTGTCGTTGCGATGCGGTGCGATGTGCCAAGCGCTCGGATTTCGCTAGCAAGGGTAGAGGATGGTGATTTCTTGTATGCGGTCTCGAGCTCAGACACTCTCATGCGCGCCCACTCAGTGGGAATACTGCTCTCGGGTTTATTTTCCCCTGGCAACTCAATTGTCTTGTCAAAATACAGGTCTCGACCGTGAAGCTTCCCGGACACAGAAACGCTCGCCGAGTCCTCAATTTTCATCGCGACCCGCAACTGCTCGCCAAGCGCCAAACGCGATGGGATTTTCCCGTGAATCGTGTCTGCCATCGCGCCTTCGATTTCTATCTTGAGACTCTCGATCACCGGGTTTGTCACTAACTTGGCCAGAGAGTCGATCACCGGCTCTGCGGCCTCGCCATCGGGTACAAAGTAGCGGCTGGCGCCCGGAAACAAGGTCTCCAACACCTCACCGCGCCGCGGATAGTTAAAATGGCCAATCACGACGCGAGTCCCGGCAAAATCTTTCGTGATGGAAGCGGGCATATCCCCATCCACCCCGAGCCCCACGGTCGGCTGTCCGTCTGTCATTAACACCATCAGGCGATTGTCTTTTTCCGCCAGCAGATCACGTGCCGTATCGATCGCGGCTGCGAGGTTTGAGTGACCGTGCGGATACAGATCGGCAACAGCGTATTCTAGCTTTTGTAAATGCTCGGTCGTGGCGGGTGCGAGCTCGCCCGCACTCTCAATTGCGGACGAAAACGATACCAACGTGATGCGATCGGACGCAGAAACCGAATCGAATATTTTCTTGGATAGCTCCTGGGCACGTGCCAGCGGATCACCGGCCATTGACAACGACGCATCCACAACGATAACAATGTTTTTGGATGCCCTAGTCTCGGCGAAGGGATCGCGATTAAACGCAAACCGAGCCACGGCGTAGCCAGGTTGTTCATCCTCCGTACGGACCGAGATTGCGCTCAGCTCTACGTCCTCGGTTTGCTCTTGCCAATGCAAGGCAAAATCATTAGCCAATCCGCGCCCGGTCCTCGACAATCTAATTTGCCATACCTTGTGCCCCAAGCGCGTGATCGCGGCATCGGGCTGATTCGGTGCACGCATCGTATTGACCCGGGATTCACTGGCGACCTGGACCGAGACATCCAGGATACTGGGCCCCCGGTCATATCGTTTCGCCGGTAAGTTGTAGCGACGCGATCCACCCAGAGTTTCCACCGTTTGCGTATACGATAATTCCACCCGCCTTAGCCCCTTCGCTGGCAAAGCTGCGAGCGTCATCTTAAACATGCGGTATCGGTTCGCCTCGGCAAGTGCAGCCTTCTTGCCTTCGGCTGCCGCCTCCTCAAACTTCTTCCGTGCTGTCTCCTTGCTTGCAACTGTCGCATTGACCCGCTTGCCATCGACCCAATGCGCAAAGCCAGTAACGGTGGCATCTCGCGGAAGCGGAAACGCAAAGCCGATCTCCGCTTCAGTATCCAGGTCGTTGACAATCACCTCGGTAACCACAGTGTTTGCGATGCCAGCTTCAATTCGGGTGGCGACGCTTGCATACCCAATGCGGGTCGCGTTTGGTGCACCTGTTACGATGCCAGCCGCTGGCTCGACGACTGTAAAAGCAGCATCAGGGGATACCTCCTGTAGCACGCCAGCATCCGCAGACCCAAGTTGTTGGTCGATCGCAACAGTAGGAGTCGTTGTCGAGCACGCAGTCACGAGTACCAATACGGGCGCTGCAACTACCATCCATGTGTCCATGCGAATCATCGGCTTTTCCTCGCTTCAATTTGGTAAAATGTTACCCCCTCAGCGCCGGGCCGAACGTTTGCGACCTGGGTGCCATCCGCCTCGGACAACGAAACGAGCTCTAGTCCAGCATCGCTACCACCCATAACAAGTAAGGCATGCGTCGAAAAATCGACCTTGGGTGGCGGCGGTTTATCTTTTGTCAGACTTGTATGGGCCGCCCATAAATCAGCCCAAGTGCCGCGATCACGAACCCAACGCACTTGGGCACCCAACAGTCCCGAGGGAAATCCCCCTGGCACTGGCAGGGATTGGGTCGTTAGCTTCGTGGCACTCGCCTCGTCGTATTTCACACCAACCGACTCCGAATACGCCTTGGCACTACTGGTCACCGCACGATCCAAACTATCGGGTCGCCCCGCCCCGGCAGAGCGCGGTCCACCACCCGTGATCCGGGTCCCCCGCGCAACGCGATTGAGTCTGAACGTTCGCCCTTCGGATAACAGAGCCAACGTGTCAAACGTCGGCAACGAGTTGCCCCCGCACACAATCGTATGAATCACGATGCCCCGATCCCGCGCCATTTTCGTCAACGCGGCTTCGTTGGGCGTTTCGGCATAGCGCTTAGCCGGCGCGTCGCCGACCAGGTAAATCAGTTTGATGACCTTTCCCGTCGTCGACCATTTCAGCTTTTTGATCGCATCATGAACCCCTTCCAAGACCGCCTCGGGCGTATCGCCGCCACCAGTGGCAGACGTCTTGTCTAAATAGTCCTTGATCTCAGCGATCTTATCGGTGAACGCATGAACCTTGGTCACAAACGCGTCGCTGCGATCGCGATACGCGACCAGTGCAAATCGTACATGCGGCGCCGGATCTCCCGTCGCGAGATCTTCGGCGATCCCCTTAATCTTCGCCCGCGCCTGCGCGATATACGATCCCATCGACCCCGTGGCGTCGACGACAAACGCAACCTCGATGCGCGGCGGCTCTATAGAGGGCTGTGCGTAGACATCAGCAACATCCCAGGCAAGTACGATTCCAATGATAAAAACGGTTGGCCAGTAGCGAGACATAGTGGAGAGCAATACACCAATCGTGCCAACCCGATGTACCGGGAATTGCTAGCGATACCTTTTCGGTGTCCTCTTCCTGACACACCGTCTATGATGGTTCGACACATGTAAATGCGAGCGCTAACCAAAGCATCGACGCTTGCAAAATGTCGCCATTAATAACACGCCCCCTCGCAGGTCCGCCTCGATCCTTCACAGCAATTGGCGTCATTTGCTTTGCAGAATGGGGTATGTAAGCCGCGAAGACATTCGTCAAATTTGCGGGTGCACTTCTGGAGGCACGGTTTGGATCTCTCTCGCTCTAAATAGTTTGCGGAAACGCCTGATGCTGCCTCGTAGATTATCTTGCTACGGCTTGCACAGCGAGGCCAAATCGCTCTCGCGATGCGATAATTCCCGTCGTAGGCCCCGCGGGCTTGCCGGTGATAAACGTTCCCGTAACCGCTACTCGGAGCTCAGCGTATCCCTGATTGGTCGCGCTAATGTTCCGATCAACCTGAGCAATTCTCGCGGGGAACTCGCTTCCGCCGACCATAACCCGACCATACCGATATGTTGTTACCGAGATCTCCCCACCATAGGTTCCGACTTTTCCCACCTGTTCCTGTGCCCGTTGCGCACGCTGTGCATTTGCGTGCAAGGAAATGAGATCAGACTTGTCGGTCCAATGTCCAAGATGCGGGCCCAGCATCTCGAGCACCCGCTTGGGCAAATATGGACCGCGTACCCAAGTGCCTTCTAGTTCATCAATGAGACCGAGCTGGGATGTTGGAACGCTAGCAATCCATTTAATCCAGATCTGTTCTTCCATTTTGGCTACACTTGCCGATGCGGCTGCTTTCTTGATCGCGGAAGCCATTTTTGTGACACCTTCCCAGCTTCCTTTGGCGACGTTCTCAAGACAGGTATAGGCGGCAGCACCGTTTGCGGTTAACTGCGTAGCCTTGGCAATGACAACATCAACGGGATCAGAAACAGTCGTTCCAGAACCATGCTCAAGATACACAGCGATATCTCGTACTAAAGCAGTAGCTGCCTTATCCAGCGGCTTCATATTCACTGACATACTGCCAGCTTTGATAATTCCGTCCTTTAATTTTGATACCTGCGAGATCAACTGCAGTTTACGGAGCGAAGGAAGAGAGGATCCGAGTGGCGACGCATCCGCACGCCCCCGAACAGCATGAGCGCCCTTGTGGGCCGCCGCTGCTTCGGCTGATTTCTGCACTTTGCCGGCCATCTGCGCGGCTTCCTTCGCGGTCTTTTCGATCGCGTCTAGTCCACATGCGGTCAGGAATGCATTGGCGCCTTTTAGACCTCCCTCCACAGCTTTTACAGCGCCAAACGCTGTTCCTATGTAAGGTGCCGCCAACCCCAGGCCGATCGACATGACGATGCCGATATAAGCCTCATCCGATTTTGCATTCTGGTTAATTGTTTTAAGCGCACTTTCGTGCTTTTTGTACGCCTTTTCGTAATTGCCAGTAATTGTCTTAATGTGTCCTTCTATCTGGGACACAGCCGCTATTCCTTTATCGAGAAAAGCTTTGACATTCGCGTTGGTCGCGTCGGCCCGTCCTTCGAGGCTTTCTACCAATGAGCGTACGCTTTGAAGACTCGCTTTTTGCGCAGCTGTTGGTTTTTTGGATCCGGTACTCGAAGCGGGGACAACTTGGGTGCGCCCGTATCGAACTGGATCTCGTTGCACTACACGCCCAAGGCTCGCATTGCCGGCTGAAATCGAAAACGGCTGCCCTGACGTCATCGCATCGGCGGCCCGGTCGGCCTCCACCTCGGCAGCATCTCCCGGTGTGCTTACTTCTAGCTTATTCTGTCGCTTCTCAGTCCCAACCCGCTGCTGTACGGTATGCGCGACCTCGTGAGCAAGGAGATGTATCGCAAACGGATCATTTGTGCCATATTGCCCATCACCAAAGTGAATGTCCTGGCCCATGGTGTAGGCACGAGCGCCTACTGCTTTTGCTGCGGCAGCTGACTCGCTGCCGGTGTGGACGCGGACGGATGACAAATCGACACCAAGAGAAGCCTCAAATTTTTGCCGAACAGGTTCGGGCAAGGATTGTCCGGACGAATTCGACGCTTTTGCAACAGCCGTTTCAGCCTCCGTGGCAACACCATTTGCGTCGCGCTCGATGCGAATCCCATCCCCTATTTTGTCAACTGCAGAAGCAATGGCTTGCGCACTTGCCAAGTCGGGGACACGAAAAATCACATTGAGTGTTTCTGGAGCTGCAAGTCCAGAGGTCAAGGTTCTTTTTCCAGGACTAATCGGAGTTCGCAGTTGATCCTGCTCCAACGCGTCTTCAAACTCACCGGAATAGTAACGATCTCGAAACCCAGCTCGCTCTGCCATAACTGCCCCTCTTATGAGTTACGCATGAATGGTTCTCGCGTGGTAGACAATGCCCAGTAGTTGGCTAAACGGTAGATTCGGAATATCGCCCAAATCGACCAGATTTGAAAGCGACACGGGGATGAATATGTTATTTGCATACCGTTGCGTTCATTAGAAAAGCATAGTACAGCTAGGTTACCATAAACGAAAACGGTACATTCCGTTTGGTGCAGGCGCATATGTTGTGCGTCATCGACTTCATGACGACACCATTGCATTGATTCGGGAGTGGCGTAGTCGAGAGAAGCGACCTTGAACAGACAAGCTGTCTCCGAGCTATGAATCGTTACGCTGCACAATGTAGAACAAACAATCGGATTTGGCGATCTCGGTATTGGTCGTCATCATGATCGGAATGACAGGCTGCGCTGTCTCGAGTCTGTTTCCGTTGCGAACAAATAGCTCGTGGGAGCGATCGCGACCGTTTGCACCAATAGCCTGGATTGGCCAATCGAGTCCGTAGACCCAGCCGATCAGTTGACCTGGTCTTAGCTCTTGAAAGTTGTGTCGATCAACATTGTCGTCGATTGTAAATGAGACGTTCGCGACCGGAGCTGTTGCAAACGCGAAAGATACTTGTGGGCGCAATGAGACGCGAACCGGTTTCTCGAGAATCTCCAGTCTGGGCACTTCGGTGAAATCGATTGTTTGTAACTGCAAGTAGGCACGGAGCCCTCGTAGGGCCACTCGATCTGCGTTGGGATCTCCGGCTCGACCACATTCGACGGCAATCGAAGGAAAATCATCTTCGGTCGCTTCGGTAAGGGAGCCGAGGCGCAAATCGCTGAGTATGTAGCGAGTACCAAACAACGCCGCCATGCCAAGCCGCGGTATGTCGACACCACTGGCTACAGAATAGGAAGGATTATGGCCCGTATTGTTGTGAATATCGACCAAAGCATCGACAGAAGCTTGCCGCAAATAATCGAGCAAGGCTTGCGCCAATTGGTGCTCAGGCGTATCTCCATAGGGCGGAAGGAAGCAACGGTTTAGGTCTAAGTGCCCGGGAAGAAACCGATGGGCAAATCCAGGAGGCGCGAGTGCGGCTGCTACGGATCCAATGAAGATAAGTGTGTCGACCGCGGGAATCTCTCCTGATTGGAGCCACTCGTAAATAGCCGATAGGCCAGAAGGTTCATTGCCGTGGATTAAAGTGGAGACACCGCGCACCCGGGTATGGTCGCGACCGGGGACGCGAATGATAGTGGGACCATTGAGTGAGGCGAGAAATTCCCTCGGATTGGCGCCCCAATTGCAATGACTGACTGCGACGATGTTAATCGTCATACCGCATTTTCCTCAATTGACCACTCGTGCACAGGCCGATTGCTGTTGCTGTGGGCGAGGTAACGTTCAAGTAGGATTGACAGGGAGTCGCTACGTGAATGGATGCGGTAGAGACTATCGAGGGTATGCTTTTGCCATTGAGATCCCGTTTGGCGCGCAGCGACGCGTTGGTGAATAATCTCAAGTAGCGGATCGCTATCCTGCCGGGAGACGTTTGCGGCATCCAGCCCGTGTGCTGCGATGTCTACCAACTGTGGAACCAAATCCACGGCACGAACGCGCCTGACCGAATTGTTATTGTTGTGGGGCCAGATTAGCTCACTATCGAGACCCAAATGGGCAGCCCGGTAGAAATTGGAGCAGACGTCAGCGAACGGCATCGCCTGCTGGATGCGGGGCATTTGGTCGCGAAGGCCCAAGGCCAGCCCAATCAAAAAAGCGGCGTTGGCAAGCATATCGATTTCGGACGGCCCAGCGGGTAGTGCGCGTAGCTCGATGCGGATATGACCACTATCCGTAGGGTCATAGACTGCGCGGTTCCAAGTCCACACGGTTCCATGGTGCAAACGTAGCTCGTGGAGCGTTGGCAGCCTGCCAGCCCGGACGCATTCTATCGGGTCCTCCTGTGCGATTTGGGGAATCAGCGGCGGATGTTGGCGAACGCTGGCCGTAAATAGCTCAAGAGGAGAATCTTGGATCCA
The DNA here is from genome assembly GCA_965223575.1 of Kofleriaceae bacterium. Classification (GTDB taxonomy): domain Bacteria; phylum Myxococcota_A; class Polyangia; order Haliangiales; family Haliangiaceae; genus CBDCWZ01. The sequence continues at coordinate 117,570 of CBDCWZ010000077.1, read as the reverse complement.
GTTATCACCAAAGTACACGCGAGCGCCGCGATGAATCAATTTGGTAAACTCAGAACGAGAGTCGACGGCTTGTTTAAACAACGCAATGCGTGTTTCTTCCCACAATCGATGACCAAATAGCACGGGTGAGTTGCCAGCAGCAGCTACTACAGGTCCAGTGGCAAGCTGCGCTGCATTATAGGTATCAGCAAAGGTCCCATGCCGTTGGCGCAAATGAAGCTGCAGGGATGCATTTGCCCCCTCCAGAGTAACGTCGTCCCAGGATAAATCGAGAGGATCGTCACCATTGATGCGAATATTGAACGGACCGTGGCGCAACCGTCGCAGTCCACGGTCTAGCGCACGATAGCGAGGAAGATCAGTCATTGCTGTGGGACCGAGGTCTTGTTTTCGCAAGGTTGGAAGAATTCCGGTGATTGCGGTCCGTCCATCCACGGTTGCCGCAGCGCGATTTACGATTTGTCGCATCTCGCGAATCTCGTTCCCCAGTGCGGCAAAGGGATGTCCTGCAAGCAGAGTAGGTCGAGCATTGCATTCGAGGTTGTAGCGGTTTAGCTCGAGGCTCACCCTGGGGTCGTTTGCTGTGCTCTGGACTGCCGTGTTTGCGGCTAGAGGAAAGCCGTCTTCATCGATTAGAAATAGCTCGAGTTCTGCCCCAATCGACGGCTCACCGCTGCCAAAATCGGACCGGGCAAGAATGATCTCCAGCGCTTCGAGGCTATCGTCGAGCCGTATCGCAAACGAAGCAAACTCTTCATCCACAAACTGGTCGCTCTTGATATCCTGTCCCATCTATCAAGATCCTACCACGACTATGACGCTTTGACGTGTTTCCGTAGATAGGATTACGCCTGCGCGCGCCGGCTACACGCGCTACAGATGAAACCTACAAAAATGACTTCGAATCAACTTGGAATTTCAAATTCGCTGATCAAGTCAGCACCACATTCGATGTGCTCGCACCAATCAATAAACCGATTCACCATCTCCTTGCCGCGGAACAAAGCACCGTGTTGGGGAGCAATGATCTCAATGTCTAGTTTGCGTGCCATTCGAGCCCAGGCGCTCATCACTCGATTTGACGCCATGTAGCGCCGATGAAAGCCGGCCATGTATTGGAGGTGATCGTCAAAATCAGCTACCTCGCGATAGTCCATGCCAATGGACGCACCCAGATCCCCAGAATACAATATCTTGGCGGTTTCGTCGTAAACGTGAAAGTTGCCACAAGAGTGGAGAAAGTGAGCGGGAAGAATCAACAATCGAGCTCCACCTAGGTCCATGACCATCCCTTCATCGGGAATTGGTTTGAGCCGATTCTCGACGAGCCGATCGAGACCAAAATGCGGGACAAATCGCACCCACAACTGGGATACCCATGCGATTGCGTCGGTAGACATCAACCACCCATTGCACGCAGCGACAATATCCGGATCTTGATGGGATAAGAAAATATCTGTAAGCGTCCCACCACCGAGATGAGACAGCGTCTCAGTCAATACTTTGCTGTAGACCTTGTGACCGCCTGGGTCCAAAATCATTGCGGATTTTTCACTAATAATTAGGTGTTGATTGGCCTGCACTGCCAAACCGCCACTGTAGTCTTCCAGCAGTAAGTTCTTGTGGTTGCCCTGTTCATATAACGCGTATGATGACATGTTTTCCTCCATCGCTGTGTTGCCTAAGTCCTGCTGCCTACGCTCGAATTGGCACGCGGACCCAAACAACCGTCCCCTCACCTAATTTTGATTCGATCTTTAGTTCCCCACCTGCCTGTTTTGTTGCGCGTTCACATAAAGCGAGGCCAATGCCACTTCCTCGCGTTTTGGTCGTGTAAAATAGCTGCGTACACCGTGCCAATGTCTCCGGATCCATCCCCCTGCCGGTGTCACTCACGACCAACGCAAAGACGCCGTCTCCTTCTTGCAAATGTGCGACGATTGAAATGCTATCGTTTGCATCGCATGCCTGAATCGCGTTGACGACCAGATTGTAGACAATCGCCCGGACAACTGAAGGGTCAAACGGCAAAAGCGGCAGATCTGGCACGTCACTCGATAGTGCTACATTCGCCGCTTGCGCACGGGCACGAAGGACTAGCGTTGCTTCTCGACACGCATGGTCAACCGCCGCCACGCGGCTATTTCGCAGCGAACGGCCAACAACTCCAATTCCGTCAAACGTCAACCGCATGCGTCGTATCTCCCACAACACTGCGTGAAGCTGATCACGCAAGTCACCGGGGCCGAGATCTTCAACTATCACTTCGACTGTTGTCGATATCGAAGCCAGGGGATTCTTCAGTTCATGGAGAATTGTTGGCATGAGTTCTCCCACTGCTGCGAGCTGCAATAAACGGTCACGTTCTCCTCGCAGCTGCACCCATTGGGTAATATCCTCAAAGACGAGCGCGTAGAGCGGGGAATCGTCGTGATGTTTATCGCGTTGTACGTAAGATAACTTGTATTCGATCGTAGCCTGTATTCCATCTGGTCTGATGATCGCTAGTTCTTCTCGGTGCTCTGTAGCGGAATTGGATCCATTGGTGAGCATCGAGATGGGCGCAATGACAGCGCCGATATTCGCATCAGCAAGTTCATCGAGAGACCGTCCTAAGATTTCGCCCGCTCGTGGATTTGCAAAGGAGATTGTGTCGTCTTTATTGATGACAAGCAAAGCAGTTTCGATCGAGTCCAAGACACGAACCAAATTGCGAACATGCAATCCGGTTTGGATAGGCGTTTGCGAGGCGAGTCCCATATTAGTGCCACGCCTCCCGCATCAAGACTCCCTCAAGTGGCGTAAGAGCTGGATCAAGTGCTCCTGGCGACAAAAAGTTGCTCCGAGATACAGCAGTGAGCAGATAACGTTCCCCTTTGACGTGGAAAATGCGATGCAGAATGACCTGATTTGCCTCGTCACGAACGACAATCGCGTTTGGTGCGGGCGAACCACTGCGTCGAATCCGATCAGTCAACGTTAGCAGCAACGAAGAGACCCCGGCCAACTCCTCGGCATCGCATGTTCCGTCACTGCTCGCGAGCGGCAACCCAGCTTCGTCGCTCAGCAAGACTGAAGCGAATCCTGCCTTTTCTCCGATCGTCGTGAGCAACTGCGGAAGCTCACCCCGCGTGCCCGATCCGATCTTTAACGTTGCGAGTTGCAATCCCAATCGCTCTCGCTCTAACAGGGGAGACAACAAGTTCTTGACAGTCTGACTCAACGATTCTGACTCTTGTTCTCGACGAATCAAAGGCGCAAGCGCCTGGTGAAGCTCGCTGCGCAGCTTGCCCGTATCAGAGTTTTGCCTCGCCAAGGTCTGCAGCTCCTGTCGCAATTTGCGGTTGTCAGCACCTTGCTTCGCAAACGGTGCCAACGCGGTCTCGATCTCCTCACGCACTCTGTCGGTCGTTCGCTCGTCGTATTGCTGGGTAGCCACGTTGGTGGCTCGCAACCGGTGCAGTTGTTCATCGCGTTGTCGCAAGTTTTCGATCAGTTGCATCCGAACCACGCGTCCTCGCTTCACGCCTGCGATATACCCAGATATCAGCAATGTCGCGACAGCAACAAACGAAAGCAATACAATCAAAATCGTCATAGTGGAAACACGTCCTTCCCTACAGCTGGGCAACGAGAATCACTGGGGTTGACGCGCAGTACAACGCGCTGATTATCGGGGGCGTCCGCTTGTATTCCTGTCTGTGGCTGATAGTGGCCATACGAACGAGGCGTAATACGCGAACCGGGAATGCCTTCACCGACCAACAGGTCAACGATGTACTGAGCGCGTTTGTTGCCTAAAATTAGGTTTTTCTGCTCGGCGCCAACAGCACTTGCGTGGCCCTCAACAATGAGATTCGCTTGTAGATTCCGCTTCATCCAGCCACTTAATATGGCACCTCGCTGGCGAATGTCCTCGTCACTGCTAACGACGTAACTCCCCTTGGGGAATAACACTCGAAATAGGGGAGCGCAATCAGTGGGCAACAGAGTGCTGAGTTCTGTAACGGGACGATTTGTTGCTATGGATGGGGCATCCGCATTGGATGATTCAATCGTTGATGTTGATGGTGCACTACCTGGCAAAACTGTTCGATCGCGGGGTACAGTCGCGTTCCGATCAGAGTAAGAAGCCTGCATACGAAGTGCAACATACGTGGCTCCACTGGCAGCTGCCAAACCACCGGCGAAAAGTAGAGCCAATACCCACAGCGGTGTTCTTTCGCCAAAAACAGGATACGCGAATGTGAGTGGGCCAGTCATGGCGTATCCGCATATCCCATTTCGTGAAGCCTCACTAGGTTGGCATGGACCTTGGTATCTTCTGGCCGTATCTCCTTTGCCTCGCGGAACGCACAAAACGCGTCTCGGTATCGGTGTGCGAGTAACGCCTCAATTCCATGATCAAACAACTCTTCAAATCGAACTTGCTGTTGAATATCCGTTTGCTCTGGATTCGTATCCGCGGTAGAGGGTGATTCTGATACTGTCCTAGCTTCGTCGAAAGTATCCCCCCAATCCAATTCTTCGCATACATAGTCTTCTTCACTGACGAAGTCTTCACTGCTTGTACTGGCCGTCCCCTTTTTTACTTCATCGGTCATGCGCGCTGAGTCCAGCAAGACGTTTTGCCAATTTCCATGAATGGTACGCGGATGACCATTAATATCCGCCAGAGAATGCACAGCTACACGAACATCGTACATAAAAAGCAAACGCCTCAGTGCTTCCTGCCCATCACCTTTTCTGTCGCGTGCTGACCATAATTGCCCTTTGTTGACAAAAATGTCGCCAATATCCCGGCCATTTCGATAAATTCGGATCGTAATAGAATGCCGTCCCATACACGCAAGCTGCACAAAGTCTATGGGTGCAAAGGGAAGTGTTGCATCTTCATCTGCTGGACCGCCAGCGATACCCAAGCGCTGTTTGACTCGATTCCTAAGTTCTTCAATAGGAAGTGGTTTGTCCAAGACATCGAGCCGCGGACGACAGGGAATCTGTTGCCGGTAGGTCCCCACGTAGGCCGATACGATAATCACGGGAATGGTAAATCCGCCATGTTCCAACTGACCAATCATCTCAACTCCAGAACCATCTGGCAGGTCAATATCGGTCACAAGCAACGATGGCGGTAGAGCTTCGATGATTTCGAGAGCTTCTCTTATGGTTCCGGCATCCACAACGTCTACACCTGGGATGCGACGCAGACCACGTACCATGGACGCCCGAAGAACCGCTTCGTCTTCGACGATTAAAACAAGCTTGTCGTTCGCTTGAGCGGTGGGACTGATAAACATGACAACCTACAATGTTCTTCTGATGTCGTCGGCGGCACGCCGCATATCAAGAAATAGTAGCCCTAACTTTGCCTGACGACTCGCCATAGCGAGGAGGAGCGTTCCGGACCCTGCGTCGAGCATCACGGCGAATCCTTCCTTGCCACGAATCAGAACTTCGTCTAGCGCCCCTCTCTCCAATTCGCCAGCGGCTCGTGTGCCCAAGCTGAGCAGTGTAGCACTCATGCCAGCGACGCGCGCTTCTTCGACATGCTGAGGAAGGGCACTGGCAATCATCAATCCGTCTTCCGAAATAAGTGCGCTTGCTTCAACGTCTGGGGATCCACTTTGCAGTGCTCTAAGAATCTTATTGAGGTTTTCGACTCGCGACATGCGTCCCTCCTTTGGTTTTTATTGGCCGCGTTGCAAAAATCGACCCATCATCGTAAAGCCCCGTAACTCGCCAAACTTGCCTTACACCGGCTACGCAATACGGCTGAAAATGCGCAACCTCCTCGTGCAGACGCAGTTGATTCGCAGATTTTTGTTCTACACACATGGACCTTCATCCCCCTGGGGTGAAAGTGTGTCCCTGGCGGATGAAAACCATGCAAAAACAACGTCGAATAACGCGAAAAGTTTGCGTTGTGAGTTTACAACTTACACTCGCTTATCTTCTCGCCTGCGTAGGTTGTGAGGCTCAACACACAACCGACAATGAATCACTCCCCGGGCAATGAAGACCTAGCCGCAAGCAGTTTTCCTAATCGGTCGCACAGCTTCCTCGGATCCAGCGGCTTATCTAGAACATCATCAGCACCAGCTCGAACCGCATCGACCGCTGCACGTGCACTCACATCACCCGTATAGACGAGAACAATGGGCCGCCAATTCATCTGCGAAATATTACGCAAAACCGCAATTCCATCTACGCCAGGCATATGAAGATCTAATACAACTGCATCCCATACCTGCGTTTGCAAAGCCTGCAGTGCAGCCGTCCCATGGAAGGCAACCCCCACGTCGTAGCCCGCCTGTTCTAGAATCCGGCCCAGTGTTTCCGCGAGTACTTCCTCGTCGTCTACGACGAGGATGCGATTGTGTATTGCTTCTCCCATCTAGATCTCTTACAACTATAACAGGGTGTGGTCGCAGTGGCGCCCATAAACTTTCATTGAAGTTCGCGCAGGTTGGGTCAAGTTTATTGAGGTTCTTTACAGGCGTGATGTACGCTACCAACAGCAATGCAAAAGATGCCGTTTTAGTCGTCGAAGATGAGCCAATCATTGCGCGATCGATTGTTCGCGCGTTGCAGCCGCTGTTTGCGACACAGCAGGCGGAAACAGTGGCAGAGTCCATTGCACTGATCGGCAGCGGAGTGCAGCACGTTGGTGCGGTGGTTGATATTGGCCTTCCAGACGGGACCGGACTCGAAGTGCTCGAGGCGTTTCGGCAGACCAATCCAACATCTCCCATGCTTGCACTGACCGGCGATCGTCAAGCGAGTACAATCAACACCGCCCACCGACTCGCTGCGGAATATGTATGTAAGCCAGATTATTCCGACAATTTGCGCCGCTTTGTGTGTCGGCTTGCTACTGTAGACAAAAAACCGATTTCGTCTCGTATCGACCAGTTCGCCACAAATTGGCAACTGACACAACGAGAAATGCAACTCCTCGTGCTGGCTTGCGATGGCACGCCTCGTGAGAGGCTAGCGGAAGTGCTTGGTGTCAGCGAGAATACTGTCAAGTCGCAGATACGATCGCTGCTAAAAAAGAGTCAGACGCCAACCCTGGCCGAGGCAATGTGGAAAGTGCGTTGCTCGCGATAACTTGCCCCCCAGGGAATTCCAATATGCCCCCAAATGCCCCCCCTTGCTTGGTAGCACGCGCATCAATCCAAGAAGATCTCGCCACCATTGTAGGCCACCGGGCCCGCAACCTGACCGCAATCTTGATCACAATACTCGACGATGTAAAGGAATATCTGCTTCGTCCGGATGATAGTCTGCCTGACAAGAACATCCGTCGTGCACGCCAGTCAGCCCTGGAACTGCTAGCGCTGGTAGAAAGCGAACTTCATTGGCCTGCTTGCGAAAGCATAAAAATACATGATGTTTTGCAGGATGTGGCTCGGCTTGTTCCCGTTTATCGAAACACCCGCCTGCAAGTGGAGTCACCCAACGCCAACGTGGGCCGCATTGCGGCAACACACAGTGATGTAAAAGCTGCGGTATTGCTGATGGTCTTATATGGTTTTCGCTCGTTACCCGATGGTGGGGTCGTGAGTTTGTCCGCGCGCAATGAGGTCGATGGCATCGTTGTCACCAGCTCAATACAGTCAAATAAAATCGAAAAAGAAAACAGCCTGCAGATCCGGTCCGCCCACGCTGCCGCCCTGACAGAACTTGCTACGGCACTCGGTTGGAAAAGTAACGAAAGAAGTAGCGCCGAGTACAGAGCGACTGCATCTCCTGATTCCACAGGGCCAGCACTAGGGGGGTGTCCCGATTCACAATGCACCACCAGACAAGCCCCTGAAATTCCATGCGTCGTTGCGCCTCGGTTGCATAGGTCAACTCCTAACCAAAACATCTCTAAGTCGCTGTTTTGGCTCAAAGTTGTCGACAGCAAAAGCTGGCTTAGGGCTATGCGTCCTCACCGCGCCTCGCCTGGCTAGTCTTTATATCTGGCCATGGACTTGTCTGGGGGCGCTGGGTCAATCGGGACACCCCCCTTGCCTACTTTTAAGAAGCACCTACCGTATTCGAGAATAATTGCATTGCCAACACATTCACGCAAATATGCAACTTTGGTGATGATGGGATCTAAATCGATTTTCGTACTGTGGGTTGTCTTGCTCAGCAGCTGCAAGATGGCCGAGCCACCACCAATCAACGGACGTTGGGTCGACCGATTTGATCGCAAGACTATCGGCAAAAACTACTTTCCGACCAGCGACCGATATCAAATCGTCAATGAGACGCTCTACGTGCAGGGGGCATTGAATCACCCGCTTTGGTTGCGTAAACGACTTCCCGATAATGTCACTATCGAGTTTGACACCAAGGTCAACAAGTGATGATGGAGATATTAAAGTGGAGTTGTTTGGCGATGGAAAATCGTTTGCTTTGGATCGGGGCGCTTACACCTCTACTGGATATGTTGTAATTATGGGGGGGTGGAATAACTCCCGATCCATTCTTGCCCGTGGCGATGAACACGGCAATCAAATGGCGGACCGCCGCATGCCCCGAGGTAATTGTCGGAAAATCCTATCATTGGAAAATCGTCCGCAACGGCGGTAAAATCAGCTGGTTTGTCGACGATATGAAGACGCCTTTTCTCGAGCTTGAGGATTCAAGCCCGCTTCGCGGCCCAAACCACGCCTATTTTGGTTTCAATAATTGGCGTTCGTCGGTTTCCTTCGACAACTTAGAGATTGCGCCCCTGCCGCAACCGAACTAAGTTCCCCGCTTGCCCCACCCAGGAACAAACCGCCAATTTCGCCTGATCCTATTTGCGCTGGTGTGCGCCGGTGGCATCACCGGGATCGTGATTGCAGCACGAGCGTTGCTTCGTCCACCCGCACCGCCATTGGCACACTACGGGACGCTGCCAGCGTTTCAACTGACCGATCACTATGGGCAGCCGGTAACCGATAGTTCCTTTCAAGGCAAGGTGGCAATCGTCAATTTTATTTTCACCCGTTGCCAAACCATTTGCCCGGCGTTTTCACTAAAAGCCAAAAATATTCAAACCCAGCTCGGCAATGATTCGCCAAACATTCAACTCTTATCCATTTCTGTCGATCCTGGATACGACTCGCCGACACGGTTGCGGACCTATGCCGATCGATTTGGGGCGCAGTACACTCGGTGGCGATTTGCAACTGGCGATCCCGAGCATGTGCAATCGGTTGTTGAGGCGGGCTTTAAGATCGCCCTACAGCGCCAGCCGGACTCCTTACAAGCTAAAGGCTCCCCACAAGCTGAAGACTCCCCACAAGCTGAAGACTCCCCACAAGCTGAAGACTCCCCACAAGCTGAAGACTCCCCACAAGCTAAAGACTCCCCACAAGCTGAAGACTCCCCAAACAACGTCCCCGATATTGTCCACGGGGAGCATTTTGTCCTCGTCGACCAAACTGGACGAATCCGCGGATACTACTCCAGCAACGATCCAAAGCGGCTTCATCAGCTCCTTGACGATGCTCGTCGTCTCGATGCAGACGATCCCGCAACCGCGATCCCGCAAGAAGCACTGCGCTAACCCAATCCACATCTCCCACCACGTGAACGGCAGCTCACGATATAGGACCAAAGTCACAATCCGTGGTAAATGGTGCCAATGACTGGGCCACAAATGACTGGGCCACACCGGTTTCCAACTCCGCTTGCTGTCGTGTCGGGTTTGTTGATGGGCAGTGCTGACGCAGTTCCGGGAGTTTCCGGCGGGACCATCGCTCTGATCATCGGTATTTACGATCAGTTTATTGCTGCCCTTTCGACCGTTGTCCGGACTCCATTTTTACTTGCGACCCGCGAAAAACGCAGCCAATTGGGTCGAGCACTCGCCTTTTTATTTCCACTCGGAGCCGGACTGGCCGTCGCCTACTACCTCGTGACCAAATTGCTCGTCGGCCCGACCGATGCACCAGGGATATTGCTGCGACAACAAACGGGACCGATCTGCTATGGGTTCTTTTTTGGCCTCGTGATTGCCAGTATCCGCGAACCTTGGAAATTCATCAGCAATCACTCCCCCTATCTCTATGCTGTTGCCTCCCTTGGGGCTGCCGCATCATTTATCTTCGTCGGCTTGCCCCACCAGACAACGACTTCGGCGAGCTGGCTACTACTCTTGGGCGGCGCGGGCGCCATTGCCGTCATGCTACTGCCTGGCGTTAGTGGATCGCTGTTTTTGGTCATTATTGGTCAGTATACGGTTGTAACCAGTGCAGTACATGACCGCAACTTGACGATCCTGGCAGTGTTTCTCGGCGGTATTGTGGTCGGTGTGATCACAGTGGTCCCAGCATTGCGCTATTGCTTAAGACGATACAAAGACGTAACCATGGCGATGCTCGCCGGCTTGATGGCCGGCTCGTTGCGAGCACTGTGGCCGTGGAAGATCGGCTACAATCCAAAACTTGGCCCGACCACCAATGTCGGGATCGGAGATAGTATCCCCTATGTCTCCCTCGCAGTTATCGCCGGTGCCCTCGTTGTCTTGCTTCTCGCTCGGCTACAACAGCGAATCATTGCAAGTCAAAAACCTGAAAAAGCGAGTTTGGCAAAATGAATTTTATTGTCGACGCAGGACTGTTGTTAATCGGCGGAGCCGTGCTCTATGTCGGCGCAGAATGGCTCGTCAAGGGATCTGCAGGTCTCGCTCGAGCCTTTGGTGTGCGCGAGCTCGTCATTGGCCTGACAGTCATCGCATACGGGACTTCTGCCCCAGAGCTGGCGGTGAGCACCGCAGCGATCATTCGTGGGTCGAGCCCATTTGTGCTCGGCAACGTGATCGGCTCCTGTATTGCCAACCTTGCACTCGTACTCGGACTGACTGCGCTTGTAAGACCACCACTTGTCGAGGCGAATCTCATCCGCAAAGAGCTCCCTTGGCTGATGGCGTCGGTGATAGCACTCGGTGTTGTGCTTGTAGATGGCACAATCACTCGTTTGGAAGCCGCCATTTTGCTTTCTCTAGCGCTTACGTTTACGATTCTCACGCTGTTATCCGCAAAGCGCAAGCGAAGCGAGCAAGACACAGAGATTCGCCGTATTAGCAAAAAGGGTAAGTTGCGTCTGATCGGCTACACCGTTTTTGGCCTTGCATTTCTCGTTACAGGAGGAGAGTTGTTTGTCGGCGGAGCACAGGGATTAGCCCTAGCCTTTGGTGTCAGCGAGCGCGTCGTCGGGCTCACCGTGGTCGCACTTGGCACCTCACTACCCGAGCTCGCCGCCTGCTTGATCGCCGCGATTCGGCAACACGAATCCTTGGCCGTGGGCAACATCATCGGATCCAACGTGTTCAATATCTTCCTAATTTTGGGCGTGATCGGGCTCATCCAGCCAATCGAGGGAGTCCTCGGGGTCACGTCAGATCGACTTCTCGGGGAGTTACAGTTCGATATGATATTTTTGGTCGCGATCACGATGTTTGGAGTCATCGCGATGCGAACCCAACGGACGATTAGCCGGCCTGAGGGCGGCCTGCTGTTCGCCAGCTATCTACTATTTGTCATTCTCCTCGGTTTTGGCAATTAAACGGGCAAAAATGCGAGCACTCGCCTTTTCACTGCCCGAGAACGCTGCTACGACACCAACTGAGGATGGAGATTCGGGATTTCGCCACGGCATTGCTTACGCACGGAGACCTCCAAGCAAAGTTATCCGATCCAGGCCATCTGCGCGACGACAATCCAGGGCCACCTGTGCGCATTGAAGCACCAGCCCGTGCCCCCAACCTAGCCATTGTTCCATCGCGCCAAGTAAAAGTGCCTCCCGTATCCGGGATGCGCGACCCAAGTCAACGGGCCCGGATTCTTCACGCACTCGCAAACCATGAGTTGCAGGCTGTGGAGCTGTTCGCGTGGGCGCTGCTCGCGTTTCCGGAAGCACCCAAGAAGTTTCGCCGTGGCCTTTTGGCAATTCTAATCGACGAGCAACGCCACTTCCGATTGTACGCAAGCAGACTTCGAGACTTTAATATCTATTTTGGCGACTACCCACTAACGGGACACTTTTGGAACAAACTTGATGGCATTGCCTCGCCACTTGATTTTGTGTGCGCAATGGGACTCACCTTTGAAAGCGCAAACCTAGACTTTGCACAGGACTACGCCAAAGCAGCTAGCGATACGAAAGACGAGATCACGGCCAAGCTACTCCAGCAAATCCATGTCGACGAAATTCGCCACGTCCACTTTGCTTGGCACTGGCTAAACCAATTTAAGGATCCAGATTTGTCGCCATGGCAAGCGTACATGGCTAGCATTCGGTGGCCGCTCGGCCCTGGTCGTGCACGCGGTCGCAACTTTGACCCAAACAGCCGTAAGCGTGCGGGGTGGAGCGATGACTTCATTGAACGCTTAGCACAAACGCCTGCAAAACGACCCAGTGGCAGCCCTAGATAGACTCCTTATCGGTAATCTCGATTGCGAAATCGAATATGGGTCTGGGAAACCGCTACCCAAAACTGTTGCCACTCGGATTGCCGCCGCCGCAACGACCCTGCGGGTATTCGGCAACCAAGGAGATGCGTTGTGGGTCTCGGCCACAATCGACCCAAACCGATTGCCGTTCCTCGCTCCACTTCCCAGCATCGCAATCGTGGGCGGTGCTCCGCCACCTGCACAGCACATCTTGGCCTGGGGAGAAACGTCTACTACCCACTCCCTGCGCCGCAGCCGCCCTACTCCCCCAATCCAAACCACTTCTTGGCAACAACGTCTTTGGGACTGTACCACTCATCCAGCAATTGCTAAGGCGTGCAATCATCGCGGCTTCTCCCATGATCTTGCTCGAGATTTAGGTATCAGCCTACCAGGCGAGCGCATCCTGTACTCGATTGACCAACTGATAGACCATCTAGCAACATTTCCTCCTGATCAAGGCTGGGTGCTAAAAGCCCCATGGTCGGCGGCGGGCCGGGACCGGATCCGCCGCCGGGGCTGCGATATCGATCTCCCAACCCACACGCGGCTTGCGCGGCTGTTTCAAACCCACTCTTCGCTCGTATGGGAACCCTGGGCACAACGAAAATCGGATTTCGGTTGTTGCGGAATCGTTTACAACAACTCAGACTGGAAAATCTTCCCTCCGCACCAGCTACTCAACCATCCCGCCGGCGTATTTCGCGGCATTATTGTTCATACGGATACAAAAACCTGGTTATCAGACAGTGATCACGAGCAAATCAAAAACACTTCCCTATTTGTTGTAAAAAAACTCGCGACTCGCGGCTATCGTGGCCCTTTCTCGATTGACGGATACATCTACCAGGACCAGGGGGGGAACCGAAAACTCCGCTCCTTGTGCGAACTTAATGCACGCATGAGCTTTGGACTCGTCGCCCGCGCCTACTTCGAACGAATATTTCCCCATTGCACCTCGATGGAATTCCATTTGGGAAATGCCGATCCCAAGGATCAGCAGGGAATCACTCCATTATTGCTTCCTACCCCAAGCGACCCCACCGCAGCCTGGCTCATCCCACACGGCGCATAGCATCACCAACAATGTGATTCTCCGATGTTTTTTTGTGCCGTTTACTGGCGCAATACTGCTCAACTCCGTAGGGTCTGTTTCTGTCTATTAATAAGGGTACTTGTAATGAAACGACACATTTTTCAGATTCCATTGGTCGTCACTGCCATTTTCGCATCCGCTTGTGCCAGTAGCCAAACCGTTGCCACCTCACAACGATCACCTCATTTCGAACGAGTGAATAACCATCTCCAACTCGGTGGTCCCATCTACTCGTTTGTTGACATTGAAGGCGATCTCGAGCGTCTGATCGACCTCATATCAAACTCAATCCAAGCGCTGCCAAAGGATCGGGACACCGATCGTCTCAAATCTCTCGACCTGCAAAAATATCTAAAAATTCTTGGCCTAGATGGGCTCCAGGCGGTGGGGTTCAGCTCCATTCGCCGTGAAAAAGGGTTCCACAACCGATCGGTCCTGTCGTTTCGGCCTCCGCCAAGAGGACTGTTTCAAACACGAAAAGCCCACACTTTTTCTGTCCCCCGTATGGGCCCGGCAAACGCAGATTTTGTCTTTGAAATCGACATCAATCTTCGCAATGCGATCGACGTCATCGAAAAAATTGTGGCCAGTGTTGATCCCGCTGCTGGACGCGAGTGGCACCGTGAGATCAACAAAAAGATTCCACAGGCTACCATTACCTGGAAGCAACTGATCGCCCATCTCGACACCCGCGTATTTGGTATTGTACGGATCAATTCCAATCGGCGTCTGCAAGTCCCCGACATTCCGATCCCGCTTCCCCACGTCGAATTCGTCCTTGGCTTTGATGGTGCAGCCGATCTTCTAAACAAAGTCCCATTGCTTCAGCAAATGCCCACTGTACAAGAGGGCCCCCTGCGTATCGTTTCGGCGCCCATGCGACCTCCCGGTGATTTATCGATCTATAACATCGCCGTCGCCGCAGACACAAAAATAAAGCGCCTCTACTTCACCACGACAAAAACATTTCTCAATGAATGTCTAAATGCCGATGGCCGACTAACCAAACAGAGTCACTTCAAGCAAGCCGTGACGAACTTGCCTACAACCGGCAATTCCTTTTTCTATATGAGCCCAAATGTCCAAAACGAAATGAACATATTGGTCACGCAAGCAATTCATTTTACTCCCAATCTAAAAAAACTCGCACCACTCATCCGCGCCTACCTATCGCTCATTGCGCCTGACGCTGGCGTTCCGATCGCTGGGGTCTCGATGACGAAAAAGGACGGCGTCTACGCTGTCTCTAATATGACTTCTTCACATAAGATGAGCCTGCTATCGATGAATCTCTCGGGGATTTACGCAGTGCTGTTTATCGTTGGTATCTTTGGGGTCTATGCAGCATAGCAGCTCATCCGGGCTATTCAGCCCGGGATACTTTGGAGTCTGTGCAGCATAGAAGTTTCCCCCTGCGAGTGCTAACTTCTTTGCATGAGAATCATTGCTCTTCTCCTCGTTCTTTTCTGTTCCGGGGCATGTGACCCACCCCCGAGCAAAACGAAGCAAACCAATGTACAGCCAGTCCCCACCAGCGCTACGCCGGCTCCCACCGCCCCAAAACGCCCCGCCACCGAGCCGAACCCCGCGAAGCCAACCCCTGGCGACAGAACCGCACCCATCCATAATACGGTGCCCCAGTTACCGGACCTCACGATTCCCCAAAAAGAAGTGTCCCTCATGGGCCATACCGCTCGGGTAAAAGTACACAAGACTTCCAAAGCAGTCACATTTGATTTGTTGGTGACGGCAAAAGGCGGAAAAAACCATACCCTTAGAATGCCGGCGAGCTTCCATGTTGACTGCAGCCCCGGAATCGATACCTATGTCAGAGTCCTCGATGCAACCCCTGCAGTGCCAGTGATCGCTGTGGATATGTATTGCGAGGAGGGCGGAGACTACTTCACCCGAGAAATAGTCATCGCGGCAGTCTGGCTTGCGCCCAAAACCGGCGCACCCAAATTACTATGGAGCGGCGAGGGAAAGTTTCGAACTTGGTTTGCCTGCAACGTCTACGATATTCCTATGCTAACCATCCGCAATCACCACTTAGTCGCGGCACAGAAGCAAGGCGCGACACAGGGCGAAGCTCATGATGGAGACCCATGCCCTGTTGCCAAAGTCATCACCAAAGTCCTTAAGCGCGTAAAGCTACCAGCAAAATAAGGAGGGTGTCCAAGCCAATGATGGCACATGTCCCTTAAAGATCTTCGCTATCCCGCGAAGCTTTCGACGCGAGCCTTGGTTTCATCATGCAGCCACTTGCACGGATAAATCAGCAGAAGGGGCATACCAATGAGCACTGTACTAAGCAGCGATTCCGTTTGGAGTAGCATGCCGTCCGGGAAAAGATCTGGAAGCGATAGTGGCACCAAGGCGGCTATCAAGAGACCAAGGACAATCGCCGCACGGGAGCAATTCCTGCTGCTACTCAACAACAAAAGCGCGCCAACGATCAACACACAGGCATGCCAAAAACGCCATCCCGTGAAGGCTTTTCGCGTACCAGCAATGCCTCATGATCGTCGCTGACGCGAAAAAAATCCTCCTCCTCCTTTGGTATCTTCAAAATGTTTCTGGAGAGTCCTATCCAGGGCTATTGCGCTGTCCATCCAACGCGCCTGTCCGGTCATCTCAAACAAATCGATCAACGCACAGGCGACGTTGGCATAGTCTTCCAGGTACGCTGACAAATGAGCCTGACCGTTGCGATAGCTGCGAAACAGCCGTCCTTCCCTTTGCATCTTTGTGAGCACAAAATCTGCTGCCCGTTTTGCTACTTCCGCATAGTGCGCGCCTTCACGCGTCTCCAATCCAAACACTCTCGCCGCATGCGCAAAGGCAGAGATCATCATCCCATTCCACGACGCGAGAATCTTGTCATCCAAAAGAGGAGGCGGCCGTCGCGCTCGCTCAGAATAGAGCACTTCTCGGGCAAGAAAGACAATATGCCTCAGTTCTGAAACGGACATGTTTAGCTCGGTTGCGATTGCCTGTCTTGGCCTGGGTGTAGACAATATTGTCCTACCCTCAAAATTCCCTTTGTCTTCTACTTGATAGTAGGCGCGAACAATCGCACTCTGCTTTTCGCCCAACGCCTTATTCAGCTCGTCCGGCGTCCAAGTAAAAAACGCTCCCTCCTCCGTATGCCCGGCCACGTTTTTGCTGTCTGCATCCGTTGCCGAATAAAATCCGCCTTGTGGCGAAGTCATCTTGCGTTGTGCATAGCGAAGAATCTCGCGAGCCACAACAGCGAACTCATCTCGCCCAGTTACTGCAAAAGCATCAAGATATGCCCGCACGAGCAATGCATTGTCGTACAGCATTTTCTCAAAGTGAGGCACAAGCCATTTGGGATCCGTCGAATAACGGAATACCAATGACTCATCGTGGAGTCCTATATAGCAGTGCGAGCAGCTCGGGGGACACCCCGAAACGAAACAATACCGGAAACAAATTGACTGCGAGAGTCTGCAGTATAGGAGAACGCTCAAAACGTCGTCCCGACACCTCAACATGCGCGGTGCAAATGGAGATGGAGCCGAGTTGGCGAAGTCGCTCTCCGAGGACAATATCCTCCATCAGGGGGATATCAGGAAATCCGCCCACCCGAAAAAACACTTCCCGACTCATGAACATCGCTTGATCGCCGTATGGAGTCCTCGCATAGCGAGAGCGAAAATCGGCAAGATGCAACAGTAGTGCGCGCCGCTTTCCGCGCCAATGATCAGCGACATGCCAGGTACGAAACGCACCCGCAACAGTACCCGGCTGTGCAAGAGTGCTCGAAATCGTCGCGGCAGCATGCGGCGGAAGCGTAACATCTGCGTGGAGAAATAGCAGCGTTGAGTGCGTCGCCTGCATTGCCCCTGCATTACATTGTTGACCCCGCCCGCGTGCCGCGGATATCACTCGAACACCATGATGTTTGGCTGCCCTGGCGATCGTTTCGTCGCGACTCCCGCCATCAACGACGATACACTCATCGATCCCACCCATCCCGAGCGTTGCCTCGAGACACACATCAATGCGTTTTTCCTCATTGAGCGTCGGAATGATGACTGACAATCCCATAATAGCTCGCCAACCATCGCGCTGTAGCTGGCGCCACTACGGTGCCAGCTACCACCTCGGTATGCAAGCGCTGGAGATCGGAAGCTGTGTCAATATCATCAAATGCATCCACTTGTGCAACGCCAAATCCACCTGCAACCAATTGTTGAATTGTGGCACGAAGTGTCGCCTCTGAACTCCACGGCAGACCACCAAGCATTCCATCCTGGAATTGTGAAAACCCAATCAGATAGAATCCTCCGTCTCCAGACGGCCCTAGTACGACATCAGAATGCTCGAGGCTGGCAAACGCAGCATCTAAGTAGTGGCTCGGGATCCCGGGAATATCGCTGCCGACTAACACAACACGTTCGGCAGCCGCGAATAGCGCTTTCGCGGCTGCCTCCATCCGCTCGCCGAGGTCCCCTCTTACTTGGGCAATCCGATCGACCATCTGAAGCGATGCGGGCACGGCCTCTGGGGACCCGTCCAATACAAGCACTGCTGGAGTCGCCTCATCCCTTGTTACTGCTCGCCAAGTATCTTCCAAAAGTGCTGACGCGACAGTCGCAGCCTGCGCGAAATCGAGTGGCGGGCACAGCCGGGTTTTAACTTTTCCAGAAACTGGCGCCTTTGCCATGACGCCCACACAACGCATCCCCTGCCGCTTTTCGCCCATCTACGGTGCCTCCCTGCCCGTTATGGCGTTTTCTTGGGATTCGCCTTCTGGGATGGAGTCACAGAAGAGTCTGAGGAAGCGCCCCCCCGCGACAAATCGATCCGCGTGACAGCTCGAATCTGTCGATCACCAGTCGGCGTGCCGTTTTCTCCAATCCACTGAAACTTGAGAATCCCACGTCGGTTTACGCGTAATACTGGTGTCTTGTCAGTATTGTCCCAATCTGCTTTGGCAATTGTCGCTACTTGATTGTCATTGCTATGTACCCGAACCAACGGCCCCTTGGGGCCAACAATGATTTGTGCGAGATTGCGCAACGACCAAGCGGGACGTTTCTCGCCGTCATCACCAAGGATCGACAACGTGCGAAGCCGCTCCATTACTTTGTCCTCAATCCCAACTTGCGGTTCCTCATCGATGCGAACTTCTAGTGCGCCAATTGCTTGCTTTCCAGCGACCTCGTTTGCCCGCCACTGATCTGCCGCCGACGGTTGCTCAATATAGATACGCAGCAACTCTATTGACGTCGCTCGCGGCCGAGGATCGCCTGGACGCTGCAATCGTCCTCCACGACCATGATATTGCGGAAAGGGATCACGAGGAGAAACCAAAGCCGCAACAATATCGCCACGCCGCGTAAGCGATAAGACCGGCAGAGGATCGGTGGGCTGTTTTGGCGGCCGCATTAAGATTGCTGTCCCATTCGCGCTCACTACTTCGGCAACTGCATTGGTCCGACGAAACGCTGCGACGATCGTCTCTAGCCGCCATGCCCGTCGAGTTTTATCAGAGTAATCCGGCTTTACTCCCCCGAGAACCCCCGCCGTGATCGCTGTCGCCTTCACCCCGTCAATTTCGAGTGGAATCGTTAGTTCCTTTGATATCCCGCTCGTCGGCGATGGAGGCGCGTTTGGCGTCCGCTTTACGTCGCTTTCCTGCCCTGCTTTGGCACATGCAAAAGCGACCAAAGCAGCAAAAATGGCTACGATTCTGGACACAAAGCCATCGTAGCAAATATCGTATAAAGTGCAAAACATGACATCAGATCCGACGCAGACCCTACTGGCTACTGCGCTACAGCAAACCGGCCACATTGTCGTACTCACCGGTGCCGGTATCTCGGCAGAAAGCGGTATCCCAACCTTTCGCGGTGAAGAAG
Source organism: Kofleriaceae bacterium (assembly GCA_965223575.1). Classification (GTDB taxonomy): domain Bacteria; phylum Myxococcota_A; class Polyangia; order Haliangiales; family Haliangiaceae; genus CBDCWZ01. Next base: position 98,143 of record CBDCWZ010000077.1, on the reverse strand, counting down.
GATACTGGACAGTGGGCTCAACAGTCTACCACCCGCAAGAGTTGGCAACTCGAGAGGCGTTTCGTCGCATGCCAAACGAAGTCTGGTCGTGGTACCTGTACCGCCGCGGGGTTTGCCAAGCAGCAACCCCCAACGCCGCCCACCACGCGCTACGGAAACTCGAAGAAAAACAAACAGACCGTTTTCGTCTCATCACGCAAAACGTAGACGGTCTTCACCTGCGCGCGGGAAACTCAAGCAAACGCACATACCAAATCCACGGCAATATCGACTATATGAGATGTGCTCAAGACTGCAGCCAGGAGATTTGGCCGATCCCCGATCACATTCCTCTCACAACCAAGTCAAACGAGACCGTCAGCGACATCAAATCCCTTGTGTGTCCAATATGCGGAGCGCCAACTCGACCACACGTACTGTGGTTTGACGAATGTTACGATGAACCGCTCTTCCGTTTCGAAAGCAGTATAGAGGCAGCCCGCCAGGCCGCATTGCTGATCATCATTGGCACCTCTGCGGCGACAAATCTACCGAATCAAGTCGTTTCCATAGCCGAGCAGCGCGGCGCAGCCATCATTGACATCAACATCGGCGCAAACCCGTTTGGCGATATCGCACGCAGATCGGGCGGATTGGCAATGTCAGGAAAAGCAACTGAAATGCTCCCCCAACTCATAGACCGCATTGATTGACTCTCCCCAATCTTCTCGGAAACGCTGACGTAAACCTGGAAACATCACGGAGGCGTGCGAAGATCGCCAAAGGAATTGTTTTCACACGGAGATTTTCGATTGCAGGGAATACTGGTTGTATTTGCCAGATTGAAAATCCGGGCTCTCCCCATTGCTCAAATCCGGAATTTGAACATCTGGGAACGATCCCCGGCCAAAAAATGCTTGCTGCCCGGCGTTGTAAACACCTGGAAGACGGAGCAACGCACACGCCCATTCTGCGACCATCGGTGATTTGACATAGTCAAACAGTGTCCGCAGACCGCGCCGGACCAAAAACCGATCTCGCAGCGCCGTACCAGCGTAGGCCTCGATGCCACATGCATCGTCGTAGCGCAGATAGTTAGATATCGCAATCGCTGCGGCATGCGCCTGGCGTAGGCAGGGATCTAAGCCCCCGGCCGTCAACGGAGATACCGCCCCGGAAGCGTCGCCTACCAAAAGTCCGCGCTCGCAAGCGATACGATCGAGCAAACCGCCAACAGGGATTCGACCACCACGCCGTTCCCGGCGTGGCGCCTTGCGAAGGTCAACAATGTCCCCGAGCGAGTCGCGAAATATATCAAGCGACTGCGCAGGTTGAAATTCACTTGGATAACCACCAACACCCACGTGGATCTCGTCGCCGTCGTTGGCAACCCAGGCAATATAGCCGGGAGCCAGTTTTGGATCGACAAAGCAATGCAATTGCGGTTCGCCACTGTTTGATGGTGCGTCAAAGACGTCTTCAACACCAACAATCCACTGGGAATTGCATGCTAACTCGAGGCTGCGGGCAACCCTCGAGTTAACACCATCTGCACCGACAATATATCGAGCCTTAATCTGCACACGACGGCGACCGCAGGCAATTTGCGCCATCCCATTACTTGCATCCAAAAAGGCCGCACGTGGGACCCAAAGTGTCCCACTACGTTTTGCCTCGGCTAGTAAATCACGATACAATTCAGCCATTCGTCCGATCCGAAACTCATCGCGTCGGCTACGAAAAACGACCTTCCGCCGCTTTGGCGAATATAGTCGCACCTCTCGAATTGGACGCCCCAGACACCGACTGGGAAGTGAAAAGTCGACAAAAGTTCGGCGCACAAATATCCCTGTCGTATGAACGTGCTTGTCAACACCCCGTTTCCGATCGATCAAAACAACAACGAGGCCACGTTTTGACAGCTCACGTGCACACACCAAACCGGCCAGACCTGCGCCAACGACAATCACATCGCACTCTACCATGCCGATGTAACGACGACCTGGGGCTGGTTATTCCCCCTACCCTGCAAGTCGGGAGAGTTTCGCGATCTATGTAGGCGAAGAAAGCAAATCAATCATTGGTCGTAAAAGTTACCTCGACGTCTGAGCCCTCTACTTTGTCGCCATTTTGCTCGATATGCGCCCTTAGGGAGTGTTGCCCCGGAGATACATTGGCAAACGTCATTGTCCCATCGCCATCGCTATCGACCTGCCCAGATGCACCGTCAAGCGAAAACACGGGAACACCTTTTTGACCGACCACATTGACAATTGCGTAATCAATGGTGACTGTTTTTCCCAATTCCATGCCAATTTCCGGTGAGCGTATCATCAAGATTTGCCTCCCGTTGCGTGCCTGGTGGATCCACGAGCCAATGGTCTTCATCGCTAGGCGCTGCTCAATAAAACCAAACTCAGGTTGCGATGGATCTTCATCGTTGTCGCCGAACGACAAATCGTACGTCCAACGGTCATAGGCACGAAAAATCATTGCTTCGATATCACCAACGGTCAGCAAAACACGTGCATAGTCCAGAAGTTCTTCGGCAGACCACATTTCTTTCACCGCCTTTTCTTCATCCTTGGGATCACTACCGAGCTTTTCGCCCGGAAGGTGCTTGAGTGCCCAATAGGGAAGCTCAGGAACTTTCTGAACAGCATACCGTTTTTGGTTTAGTAGCGCATTGACTGCCACTCTTGGATCGAATTTGCGCGTGTCCTCGTCATCCATAATAAAGGGATCTTGCGTCGAGACGCACACGATGTCCCCTTCCCCCGGTCCGATTTGATTGTCGACTTGTTCCCGTTTCGGCAAAAAACTCAAATGAATATTGCCATAGTATGGAAGCACAGGAGTTCCGGGAAAGAACTTAATAATCTCATCACGCATTTTGACCCGTTGCTCATGATTGGTGTACTCGCCGATTTCGTGACCCATATAGACCCAATCAACACCGTCCTGACCATTTAGATCTGAGATACCGTCGTTATCCTTGTCGGTTTCACGCATTGCATCGATCGCCTGCTCTGGGTCAAATATCCATTTGTCTTTGGGTTGCCCCTTCTCATCATTGCGAAACCACAGCTCTCTTGCACTAAAGTCTACGCCCGTTCCAATGCTCGGGTCGCGTCCGGGAGTCCCGTTGGGCCAAAAATGAGTCACGTGCATGTCTTTAAAACGCGCGATGCGGCGTTGATTGAAATCTACAGCATCCGCGCTTTTGAGTCCGCTAGACCAAAATCCAAAGTGTTTGATGTCTTTGAGACCCGGCAAGTTTACCTTAGACGGTCCTATCGTTACCGTTTCGGTCGCCACGCCGCGTACACCATCTATGGTTTCATAGGCAAGAGTAACATGGTAGCGCCCCATCAATGCATAGGTGTGTTGTGGCTGCAATTGATCTGAGCTTTCGCCGTCGCCAAAGTCCCAAAAAGCAGATTTTATCGACTTGGCCGAATCGATGGTAAAATCGACCGGCTGGGGCATCTCCTCACGTCCGGTGTCCATGCCGATCCGTATTTTGTCACTCGTATTCTCGTCGATTCTCCGCAATGCAACATGAGAAAATGCAACTCCTGCATCTGCAACATCCTCTATGATAAAGCGCAGCTGATTGTCCGTGATCGTAACCGTTTTAAGGGTCTCGTAGGACCAAGGTTCATCCTGCTGCTTTTTGGGGACAAAGTCCTTCAGCTCGCCATCAACCAAAAATCGCGGCTCGGGTTCGCCGTCCTTGGTTGCCTTCTTGTGGCGCAAATACAGCCTTAGATCAAATACACCATTGGGCACATCCTCAAGAGTCACCGTGGCAGGACCACAGGGAAGCTCAACATTGTCACATAGCGGGGCACTGTTATGTCGTTTCCAGTTTTCACCGACATCAAGTTGATACTGCGTTACCTTCCACGCAAGTTTCGCAACATTGAGCGTGAGCTTAGCAGTTTGCTCAGTCACACCGGAGCCATCATCCACCATTGCGGTTAAGCGGACTTCATAAGTCCCTGGCTGATCGTACACTTTGCCGAGAAGTGGCAAGTCCGAACTGGTATCGTCGCCTAGGTCCCAATCAAATCGGGTAATCTTGGCCTGCGGATCTTGAGAATGTGCAAAGAAAACGAGTTCAAGCGGCCCTTCGGGCGATTGCCGGTAGGCGTGAATGACTAAGGGGCCATCCACATCGTGAACCGCTTCCCCTACTGGTGAGATCACAAGCGTCTCAAAGTTTACTGGCTCGCCTGCAGGGTCCTCATCTCCACCACATCCCGATCCAGCCACAACACACACCGTTGTGAATACACCCATGAGGGTTTTCATAACGTGTTCCCAAAAGGTCTTCATAACGTGCAATTGGTGCGAGAATGATGCCAACCAAATTTATGGCAATCTGTTGATCTCCTTAGATATTCTCTGCCCCAAGCTGGGGGCTCAATCCCTCACACTCCCCTTTCACCTTCTTAGCCTGCAATCAACGCGCAAAAAGGGCAACAACTCATTGGCACGCGGCCTCCCATCATACATGTCATTACATATCCGTCACGTCGATACGCATCAGACATACGTGCTATGTGTCGATCGATGAAACTGTCCATTCTGGCCGTAATTGGGTCCATTGTATTATTGGCTGGGGCATGTAGCCATTCACTGGCCCGGCTGATCCATTGGCATAACCCCTGCCCCCTAACCTAGCGAGAAAACTCAAATCGATTGATGACTCCAATGTAGGATATTCCTCAAAGGATGCAAGTCATCTTGTCTCGATAGATTATAGTGGTGGGCACACACACATCTTCCCGTCAAGGTAATGTGTATGAACACTATCGGTCGACTTCTCGCTGTGACGTGCCTTAGCACTCTCATCCACGGGTGTGACGCGAATTTTGGTCCCGCCTCGGACGAAGCCCTGGAAGCAGACGATATTATCGACCAAGTCCCCTTAGGCCCTTTTGGTGAGGCGACTCTCGTTGAGGAGCTATCCATTGGCGAAAGCGAAGACGATCCGACCCTTTGCTCTGATTTGCTCGAGATATTTTTCAATCGAAAACCCGGAGGGAGTGGGCAAATCTTCACCGCAACCCGCGACACTATAACCAGTCAGTGGAAAAACATCGGGCCGGTAAGTGAGTTGAATGTCGGTCTTGAAGCATCCAACCCCGAAGTATCACCCGACTGCAAGACCATGCACTACTCCAGGAGAAACAATGGAAAATGGAGAATTTTTCGATCTACTCGACCGGATAGAGACAGCCCTTGGTCCCCACCCATCATTGTCGAAGAGCTTGAGCCAGGTACCAGTAAATTCCCATCCATTCTCGCGGATAATAATAGGCGGATGCTAGTCGTTTTTGCGTCAGCAGAAGCAACCGACATCTACGAATCCACGCGCGACACCGTAGGCGACCCATGGTCCGATCCTATCATGAAAGAAAACCTAAACTCCGCAGCGAGGGACAACGGCGCTCATTTTTCCAGCGATGGTCTCACTGTGTATCTTGATTCTCGTCGATCTGGTGGAAAAGGCGGCGCCGATTTGTATCAGGCAACTCGTTCCGATTTCAGTGCCTCATTTGATGTTCCCGCACCGACGGATCTGAGTGCTCTAAACACTAGTGAAGACGAGACCGACCCGTGGATCTCCGAAGATGGGCGATACATCGTTTTTGCACGGGGGAGCGGCACCTCTAGAGCTCTCTACGAAGCGCATCGATAACAGGCCGGGTCTCTATTGCACACGCCCGTGAATCGTTTACGGCCAGTGGACCGCGCTTACTTTTCCGACAGGTTCATATATCCAGAGAAGTCGTGGATCGCAAACCCCTTAAAAAAGGATCGACCGGAATAGTAAGCCACGACCAGGTCAAAGACGTGCTCCATGGTTGCAATGGTACCCTCGAAGAATGAGACTGTGGACAAACTCGGCCCATCTGGAATGCTAACCTGCTGCAACGTCTCCACTGCAACATGCACAGGCTTGCCAATCGACTCACCATAGTCAAGGATCGGTTTTGCCACAAAGATCAGCCCGTTCTGACCGGATCCGGTGGTTAGAGGTGAGGTTCCGTTGTTCACCTCATCACCATCTGTAACACCATCGTTGTCCGTATCGGTCACAAGTGGAAGCGTACCGTGCCGACGGATCTCCAAAACATCAGTCAACCCATCGCCATCACTGTCGGCAAGCTCTGGATTGGTTCCATACGTGTCTGTCTCTCTAATATCTGGAATGCCATCGTCATCGCTGTCCGCATATAACGGAGAGCTCCCGATATTAATCTCGTCGGTATCATTTCTACGTATTTTGGGCTCCTCTGAGGAGGGATCTCCATCGCCATCTGTGTCTTGGAGACACGGGTTCGTGAACGAATTGAAACGCTCAAAACCATCAGAGCGGCCATCATCATCCGTGTCGTCGTCGTTGGCCAACGTAGCACATTCCCCAGTCTCTGGATCAATGCAAAAGCTTCCACCACGTTCGTCCGCACACGTCTCCCAAGCATCTGAAAGCCAGTCCAAATCCTGATCTGGGACGGTTCTTTGAAAGCCAATGCGTGAATTTGGATCCGGATCATCAAGCAGCGGATCCCACCCACTGACGAGTTCCGTCCAGTCGTCCCAGCCATCATCATCGGAGTCTGCATCGTCTACTTTCGTACCAATACGGCGCTCGGCCTCATCTGGCAAACCGTCGTTATCTTTGTCAACAGGCAGTTCTGGATCATCTGTGTCCTTATCAATATGGCCGTCCAAGATACCATCACCGTCAGTATCCGGGTTATTCGGATCTGTCCGAAGCATCAACACCTGTCGCCTGCCTCGAAGATCTGGCAAGACCTCTTGATGATCAGTGAGACCGTCATCATCGGAATCGATTTTGTTTGGATTGGTCCCCACATGCGCCTCGATATAGTCGAGCAATCCATCGCCATCACTGTCTAGCAAAACCGGGCCACTTGTAATGTCAATGTTAGCCAAATCCTCAACTGTATCCACGCCAAGCATCGCAAAATTGCGAAGAGCAAGGACTGTTACCATATCGCTAATGTCCTGCACGTGTTCACTCAACGGTTTTATTTGGCCGCCCCACGTGACAGTTAATTCCGAAGGTAACGAATACCAAGCTGGAATCGAGACTCCAACTTCTATTCCCCCATCCGACTCCCGGTTTCTCTCGATAAGCGCCTCCAACATATCAAGATATGCAATCGATAGTACCGAACGATTAAACTGCCAGGCTGGCAGTACATGAGGCAGAATCGATAAATTCACGCAGTCAAACTGTTCGGTGCCAGCAACGTTTCCATTATACGTAATCACACGATCAAGCATTGCGACGGCCAGATCATGATTTCCAGGCAGGATATACGTCGGCGTCTCTAATAACGCCGAGCCGAGCAAGGCACAGACTTTGATTCCCTGGTCATGAAAGTTTTGAATCGCGGTTCGATACTGTTCCGGAGCCTCAACGATTCGATTCTCATCGCCAAATTGATCGGCGTAGAGATACACGGTGGACACACCCTGTTTGGCGAAGAAGTTCAGAGAGGACTGCCTGGCCCCGTCATCACGAAGCAGCTCATACGAATCCGACTCCCAAATGTATACGGCGCGAGCAAATTCGGGCTCGTTTGGGCCTGGAGCGCAAACACAGTCTTGGTTGAAGCGACACTGTATGATCGGCTCGCACGCCTCGGAGCTGACGGTAATCGGGAACTGCAAAGACGACTCTTGGTTGTCGCTGTCGATGACTTTTACCCGGATCGAGTAGTCACCTTCGGTGGTCGAAGAGAACACCAACGCCGAGTCCTCCCCCTGCAGGCAGTAGTTTTTGCTATCTGCTAAAGCAGGACTACGCTCGAGAGACCATTGCCATTCCGAAACAGCACTGGAGGTGTTTGCCGTTGCCTCAACGCGCCGGCCTGGGCAAACAGTAAATCCCGGTTTAATCGTCAGCGAATCAATGGTTGGGTTATCCACCGACTCAAATGCGACGGTCACTCCCAACAGACCACCCTGCGAGTTCTGGTTGCATCGCGAGATCATATTGATCTTTGTCGTAACCCCGGGATTGATATCAACGGAGATACTGTCAGCGTGGCAGACCGCCGATGGGCCGCCACTCGCGGATTGCGGAGTCGCCTGTACGGAATATTCCCCCTGTGCAAGGACCGTGGTCCACACCGGTTCAGAAACGGAAACAGTCTGAGAGATCGTTTGGTTATCCCCAGTTACCTCAAACTTAATATGGGTCACATCAAACTCTTCCGTGTCGCTCGGCGCAACCGCAAGTTGCAGCGCGCCAGTTCGCGGTGACTTGTCGTATTGCGAAGAACAGCCCAAAACCAATCCCGCGGAAACCATCGCGCCAAAAACGAACTTCCAACCCGGAATACTCATTGCCGCTCCCAAAAACAGACTTTTACAATCAGGAATTTTACAGCAAACAGAAGCTACCATGAATCCAGCTCGTCTGGTTAACACATTCCGAGACTTTCGCCTTGTGAAGACCAAAGCAACAAATCCTCTCACCAATAGGGCCGTACTTTTGTATTCCCCCTAACAAGGAAGCAAGTCACCCCGAACTCATCGACCATCGATTTTCATTGACGCTTCACAACAAAAAGGACCCAGCGGTTGTCCCGCTGAGTCCTTCTCTCTCACTCCGCGCACTTCAATAGCTACTGCTTGGGAGCCATCAGCCCCTTTAACATGCCGGGAACATCAATCCCCATGGTGTGACGTAGCTGCTCAGATGCAACTGCAGCGTTCACTGCGAGATTTGAGCCTCCATCCGTCAGTCCTTTGTCTATATACGTGACTTTGTCGACGCGAACGTCGCCCACGGTCCCCATCAACCCACTGACAAGCGCGCTCAACTTTTGCGCGACAACAATTTGCCTGGCGTGATCCCCAGCATCTCGCCAGGTCGCACCCATTTCGCGCAACGCCGAAGCAGTTGCTTTGCCCTCCTCCATGATTTTGGAGGCTGCACCACGTGCAGACTCCTCCATTTTTGTCTTTCTTGCTTGCGCGGGTTTGATCTTGTCCGCAATGAGTTGCAATCGAACCTGCTCCCGCCGGGCCCGCTGGACTAAAACCTCCGCCTCGGCACGGGCAACAGCAGACGTTACGACTGACTGCTGCTCCGCCACCATCGCATTCTTGCGCGTCTGGGCGTCGACGATACGTCGCTGGGCTTCGGCGCGCGCCATGGCAATCTCGGCATCGATGCGGGCAATTTCTTGCGTCTCCACGTTCTTTGCATTTCGCTCGGCCGCAACCGCACGGTTTTCCGCCTCGGCAACCCGTGACCTCATGATTAGGTCTGCCGATTGCGTCCGACCAATCGAATCCAAGTACCCTTTGTCATCGGATACATTTTGGATCTTGAGAGTGTCTAGCTCCAGCCCAAGCTTCTGCAGGTCCATATCCGCCTCATTTAGCAAACTCTCCGCAAACTTGACGCGGTCTTGGTTTACCTCCTCTGGGGTCAACGTTGCGAGCACGCCGCGCAGGTTCCCCTCTAAGGTCTCCCGAGCAACCGTTGCGATATTTCGGCGATTCTTTCCGAGGAATCGCTCAATTGCATTGCCGATTACCGGCTCGGTAGAAGCAATCTTAACGTTGGCGACTCCCTCAACATTGAGAGGAATCCCGCCCTTAGAGTAAGCGCCATTAACGCGAATATAGATGCTCATGTTGGTCAAATCTAACTTCGCGACTCTCTCAAACAAGGGAGCGCGAAATCCACGCCCTCCTTGGACTAAGCGATAGCCAATCGTGCGAGCCCCTGCCCGTCGCCTGCGCCCGTAAAAAATGAGAACCTCATTTGGGCTACAAACGTGGATCAAGCGAGTAACCAAGATCCCAATCGTGGCACAGGCGAGTCCCAATACAACAATGATTACAAATGCTGTCATGTCTTTCTCCGTTCTTTAGACGCGATATGCCAACTAGGCCACATCGCTAAGTTGTGAAGGTTGTGTTTGGCCGTTGGATGGGCCATTCGGTTGACTATTTCCCGTAAGGACCCGGTGAATGTCGACGCCCAAGGTCTCACACACAGAACTAAGCAACGAGCCAACCGTGGCGGGAAAAGAGCTTGCATAGGTAGGCAACGTGCTTCCATCCCCTGCGTCCACCAGATTGACTTCGCCAACCTCTAAACGCTTTGCGGCCTCGGTCACCTGCGCAAAAATGTCCTCGAGGTTTTGCAGCACATACATGTCCATTGCGCTGTCTCCACTATCTCGCCAAGCATCCGCGACAACCTGCAATGCGTTTGCCATCGCTTCACCATCGGCGGCAATATGAGCAGCGCTTCCTGCAGCATCTAACTCCCGCACAGTCCGGTCAATCTCGGCGGGAATAGTTACATCAGCTTCCAGCCGAAGTTGCTCAAGCTCTCCCCGAATTTCCTGTAGGGTCTGCTCTGCATGTGCACGGGCCTGCATCGCAGCCTGTTCTGCACGCTCCTCCTCGCTGCGCGCTTTTGCCTCGAGTTCTGCCTGAATGTGACGCAACTCGTTGGTCTTTACCTGAATAGCAGCCTTTGCATTGGTCTGGGCAACTTCGCCGCGCCCATGCGCCTCTGCTTCTGCCTCCTCCGCAGCTCGTACCGCATCTGACTCTGCAACTTCTGCTTGGCGAAGAATCTCGGCGATTCGCTTACGCCCGATGCTATCTAGATAGCTTCGATCATCGGACACATGTTGTATTTTGAGCGTGTCCAATTGCAGTCCCAGTTTGTCTAGATCTCGCTCCGCTTCCTCACTGAGTTTATTGGTAAACTTTAAGCGATCTTCATTCACCTCCTCAGGAGTTAGCGTCGCGACAACACCACGCAGGTGCCCCTCCAAGGTCTCTTTCGCGACGCGCGCAATCTCGTCGCGCCCGCGGCCGAGAAACCTCTCGATTGCATTGCCAACCAGCTTGGGGTTTGACGACACTTTGACGTTGGCCACCGCGTGCATCGCAAGCGGAATCCCGCCATCTGAGTACGCCCCTTGCACTTGCATCGGGACCGATATCAGCGAGATGTCCATTCTTTCGACAGTCTCGACAATCGGCCTGCGAAATCCCCACCCCCCCTGCAGAACGCGGAACCCCGTCGTCCGACCATCGGTCATCGCATTTTCCCGCCCCGAGAAGATCAAAATCTCATCCGGGCGACAAATATAGACAAACCGCTGGATGACAAAGATTGCGCACCCAAGCAACGCTAAGGTTGAAAACATTGCGATTAACCCCCAAAGTCCTGAGTCAATCCACTGAGCCATTATCATTTCATCCATTTACTCCTCCTAACTCCGTAACAACGACGCTGGTATCGTTTGCGTCGTAAACCAAAACGGTTTGATTGATTAAAAACTGCGCTTCGTCGTGAGTCTCGGCGAGAAACTCAAAATATTGATTTCCCGTACAAACCCTCACTTTTCCCGGTTTGTCTTTTGCGATCGGTACAACCACCTCGGCAGGCTCGCCAACAAAATCTAAAAAGCTCGCCGTACTATCGACACTGCCCTTTCGCAGACTGCGAAATACTGCGACCGCTCCTGTCCCTGCGACGTAGCCAACCGCTGCGGCGATCGCGCCAATTACGATGGATCGCCCACCAAATGCTGTCAGTAGTGCACCCGTGATACCGAAGAAAGCGAGGAAAAATGTCCAAAACCGCATCGACGCCAGCGGAAACCACGCCAACATGCTGTCGAATACAGATCCGTCTGCATCCCCGTCAATCTCAACTTCGCCATCAACATCCGCATCAACATCGAACTGGACATCACCGACATCGGTGTCGCCGCCAAGCAAGAGAGACGCAGCAAGCAGCGTACCTCCCAAACCAATACAAACTAGATACATCTGAAGCATTGCGCTCCTCCTCTCTGGTGTGTTTTGTTCTCACCTCCTAATAAGCAAGCAGCATTCCAATTCACTCACCTATTCACACACTAGTATTTTTAGTCAGTTAGGTGGCATTCACCCATTTCCCCTTCCTACAAACTGCTGTATTTCGCCTAGGTGTACTGCTACATCTATCTTATGATGCTGGAATGGCTTGGTCTCGGAAGTTTCTTGAAGCAGCGATCGGTAACCCCTTTGCGATCCATGCAGCCCTGGCAACGCCCGACAGGGAGATGACCAAGTTTAATGTACCCGCGACACTCAAGAAGCTATTGGTTGGCCCCGCGAGAGATCTCGACCAAGCAAAGTTACTCGTGTTGGCGATTGGTCACCGCGATGCGTGCCAATATCCCACACAGCCGGACAAAGTCCTGACGTCTAAAGACATTCCCGCGAAACTAGCCAAACACCTCCCACGGCCACTTGCGAGCTACCGTCGCATCGCAATGGCAGCAGGACGCTGCTATCACCGCCTGATGCAAATTCGCGGCACCTCCAGCGCCATGAACAACGCGCGTCGAGATACTTGGGCGGCCTGTTTTGGCGACTCCCTCCGCCACACCTTGGACCTCGAACAGGTGATCCGCGACCACGATGTTTTGGTCTTGGGCGAAACCGGCACTGGAAAAGAGTCCTTTGCCGAGGCGATCCAGCTTGCAACCCCGGGCGATGAGAGTGGCGCGGCAGCACCAAGTTCGGCGATCAACGCAGCTGCTATCCCAGACACGCTTGTCGAGAGCGAACTCTTTGGTCACGTCAAAGGTGCCTTTACCGGTGCTCTAGACACCCGTGTCGGCCGACTCCGTAGCGCAAGCGGCGGGTGTTTCTTTCTCGACGAGGTGGGCGATTTGCCCTTTACTACCCAGGTGAAACTATTGCGGGTGATTGAGACCAACGAAGTCTTTCCACTTGGTGCCGACCGTTCGCATACAGTCGACCTGCGCTATGTTGCAGCAACCCACAAAAACCTCGACAAGATGGTCTGCAAAGACCAGTTTCGCCGTGATCTCTATCAAAGACTTGCCGGCAACGTGATCTCGATTCCCGCACTCCGCCAGCGCCCAGAGGACATCGTCGAAATCGGAATGGCATTTGTCCACAACTACCTCGGCTCCCCCAATCACCCCCAACTAGCACACATCGACACCTGGCTCCGCAGTAAAGAAGCCTGCTCGTACGGCTGGCCCGGCAATGTCCGCGAACTGCAAAACGTACTGCGAGACTTGATGTTGGGTTTGCCGCCGCGTCTCAGCGGTCGTTCTGCGTCGCCGATTCAAACTGCCTCAGTCCCTGAGCACATTGCGGGATCACAAAGCACCCTGCAAGAAGTCTCCGACTGGTACCTCACCAAGGTCTTGCAGGACAATCAATACAACTATACAAAAGCCGCCACCATCCTCGGCCTCGATCGCTCGACTGTGCGCCGACGCGCCCGGCAACTTGCTCCGTCCAAGCAGAAGTGAACCGGTGTTAAATAGACAAAACCAAACGCAATCCCTGATCGATCTTTTCCATTACATTGCCCGACAACGGTCGTATCCGCTGGCGAAATCCTGCTCGCGGCAATGGAGCCACCTGCGAAACATTGACCACGGACGCTCGGTCCAAACCTGAATCACGTCGCGCAAGCCTCACATTCCCGGGTGCTTGCTCCCGCGCAAGGTTTGAAGTGAGCGGCACCGCAAGCAACCAACCGATTCGACTCCGATTGAGAAATTCAGCTTGCACGACGACAACAGGGCGTCTTTTGTCGGCAACCGCCCACCAAACGTCACCACGTTGGGGGCGTGATTCGTCTACCATTCGTCATCGCCCATATCACGTGCCCAAGCCCGAGCCACGTAGCGCTGAAATCCAGCATCGACAGTGTCGCCATGTTTCTCAAGATAGGAGTTCATCCGCTCTGTAAGGGCGTGTTCTTGTAGGTCCTGTAAATAACGCTCTAATGCATCATGAAATAACTTGGAGCGACTGACCCCAAGTCGCTCAGCAATTTCGTCAGCTCTTTCCAGTAACTTATCACGAATGTTAATCGTTGCCCGCATACAATATATCATACACTTTGTCATACATTTCGTCAATCCTCGTTGACTTGCGGGAATGGTTCCGTTATCGAGTCCTATGAGCCTAGCAACAATCGGTGGCCGTAGCCGACCCACTCGCCCCCCAAGTCATCCGTCGATTCCGATGGACCGCTTAATGCGTCTCGCATCGATCCTTGAGGACGCGGTAGAAGAGTCTGACTCTGATCTGATCACACCTGCGCTCATTGAAGAGGTCGCGGATGACAACGGAGTCGATCGCAGTCAATTGTATGCCGCAGCGTGCGTGACCGATCTCCAATTCTCCTTGCCCGAGCCGATCACGTTTCGCGTATGTGCAGGCGGATGCCAGAAGTGGGGCGCTCTTGAGCGGATCGAGCAACTGCTAGATCTCCAGGAGAACCACTCATTTAACATCCAGTCGCGCAACTGCGTGGACAAGTGCGGACAGGCTCCCGCGGTCATCGTCGATACTCCCGATGGAGTCGCTTTGATCGAAAATGCCAGCGAGCAATCGATACAGGAAGCGATTGCCGAGCTCTAGGACTTCTCTGCAGCCTCCTGGCACCCCAAGCATAATTGACTCTCCGGCTTCACGCGCAATCGGGGAAACCCTATCGGTTCTTCGCACTCGCGGCAGAATCCATAGTCTTCACTGTCAACAATTGCTAAAGCCCGGCCGACGAGCCGAAACCGGCGGGCAAGCTGCCGCTTGTTCGCGCTTGCCATGTGCTGCTGTTGAATCGCGTCCATGCGCGAAATCCGGCCGATGGGCTCGTCCAAGTCCACCGGCTTTGTCGACTCTCGATTCGCAGCGAGGGCCTGCGCAAGCTCACGCTTTAGTGTTTCGAGCGCCTGTTTGAGCTGCTGTTTTTGCGCCTCCGTCAATTCATCCACAATTGGGTCCCCATCGCAAAGATGCCATCCAAAACCGGCGAACAAAAGGAAAAACGAATGATTGATTCCTCTAAGTTCGTAGCCCCCATCCCGGGATGCTATAATAGCTCTTTGTGCAGTCACCCAACGATCATAGTTTGTACATAGGGAAATAGTGTCGGCTGATTGGATCGTCGACTGGCTGATGGGCTTGGTTGCCCACCACGATCATCCGCTTGGATTGATCGTCTTGGGTGCGTCCGCCATGATCGAATACATTTTCCCGCCGTTTCCGGGCGATACCGTCACTCTATTTGGCGCCGTACTCATATCCGCCTACGACTGGAGTTTCTCCTTTGTGTTCGGCAGTGTCATGGTCGGTTCGGTCACCGGATCCATGCTGGACTACGCGATCGGAACAAGGCTACAAAAACTCGGCGCCGCTCGTGACACCAATCAAGAAGAGTCCAAACGCCACGCCCTGATTCGCGGGTTGATAGAGAAATTTCGCCGCCATGGGGCCATCTACTTGCTTGTCAGTCGATTTTTACCGGGCGTTCGTGCACTGGTTTTTGTCGCAGCAGGCGCCGCCGGATCGATGTCTGCTAAAACAGTGCTATTTTACGCCGTTGTCTCTGCTTTCGTGTGGAATCTCGTCATTGTCGGCCTTGGCGTTATCTTGGGGTTAAAGTTCGCGGAACTTGTCGGTTTTGCCCAGCAGTACTCGGCATTTGTTTTGACAGGTCTTGGCGTTCTTGCTGTGTTTTTTGCAACGCGCGCACTACTGCGCCGACGACATTCCCAAAGCTGATTTATTCATCGATAGCGATTGCTCGCTGCCGCGCCGGCCGCTGCTCTAGCCGGTCAACATAACCGGTAAACTCCGGCAGATCGGGCAGTCCACCAAAGGTCAAAACAAAGGCCATACCACTGCCTACCAGCACGTCAGCCGCAGAAAATTGCTCTCCGAGCAGATAAGGCCCGCGCTTCAAGCCCGCTTGGAGCACCGATATCATCGTATCGTAGTCCCCCCATCCGAGCGTTCCCCGGTCAAACCCCTCACGCGGCTTCATTTTGTCGGTGATGCAAGGCTCCATGATCCCAGTACGAAATACCATCCACTGGAGATAGGATGCGCGCACGGGATCGTCTGTCGCTGGCGCCAGCTTGGCCTGCGGGTACTGCTCGGCAAGATACAGCGCAATCGCTGCGGAGTCTGAGACAACCACATCTCGATGACGGATCGCAGGCACCTTGCCCATCGGGTTAATCGCCAAGTAATCTGGCTTACGCGACTCCCCGCCAAACACATCAATGCGAACCAAATCATAGGGAACGCCAAGCTCTTCCATCAGCCATAAAATCGCTGCAGATCGGGTCTTCACGCAGTGGTATAGAGTCAAGTCCGCCATTTGTTTCTCCAAGGGTAAGGGATCGAACTCTATCTTGCCATGCCCTTAGAAAGCCAACAAGCGCATCAGGAGTCGCTCTCCTATTGCTCGATTGCGCTATACATCCCCTCTTTTAGCCCCAACCATGGATCGGAGCGCGGGGTCAGAAAAATATTCGGAGTAAATATAGTCGTTCAATTCGTCGAAATTGCCCGCTTTGCCCGCAATAAAGCGCTTGTGAATGTGAAAGTGAAAATCGTACTGATTGCGAACCGTATCCGTGGCAATCGCACGAATCAGTCCCGGCCTAACCTCGGAGATCGATCGGTCGCCGAGCTTGATCCGCATCAGTGCCTGAACTGCGACTATCCAGTACCGCAACATCGAATCCCGATGATAGTTGCTGCCAAGTGTCCTGCGTCGGTAGCTTGTAGTTGCTATCGATTAACTTCAGCATAGGCGCCTCCATTACCACTGCTTTTGCTGTGGCTCGATTCATCGCTTCTCGCGCCGCAACCCGGGCGCCACGTGGGGTCGTAACAGTAGGTTTTAGCCCGCGGGCCTGCAGCCATTTGCGAATCTCTTCGCTCTTCTCTGTGTGCCACTTTACTAAACATGCCGTTCGATCCCCTGCTTGACAATCTTGCGCAGCCCGCTTTGCCTCCCCGAGCACGACGAGAAATTGGATCGGACCATACAGCCCCGGAATCGCATCCACCGGCGTCCCATCTGCGAACAATACATAGTGGAGACTGTTCCCTGTGATCGTGCTGCGAATCTTTGCGACCATCGCCCATGTCAATCGTGATCTTTGGTGCCGGTCGCTCTGTGGACCAGTGAAGAACAAAATCCTTTTTGAGAACCTTGGCAACACGCTCATTGGAATACAAAACCGTGCGAAACAGGCGACTGTTCGCACACGAGAATTCGTCTGTCAGCTTACCGAGCAAGCGAAGCGATAAAATCGGCCGCCCCTCACGCTTCGGCCGCGACCTTGGCTTGCTCTAGATCGTCATACCAATACAAACCCGACGCAAAGCCATCACGCTGACCGCTGACCATATCGATCGCGTGCCGTACCCGCCGGACATGAGGTTTCTTGGCGGCCGTGGGGTCCGCCAGGAGCACGCTGACAACATCCTTGTGCGCCTCCAACAGTGACTGTAAACCGCGGGGCCCCTGGGTCCGAAGCTGGTCAATCGCAGCCTTCGCCAGGCGCGGATCCGCCGACACCGCCTGTGTTGCAAGATCCACGGCAATTGTCGTTTGTTCAGACGTCCCTCCAAGCCCGGCCGCCGTCGGTTCTGAAGCGGCAACATGACACCCAGAGGAACCGACCCCCCAGACGATGACAAGTAAGGTTAAGACTCGTTTGGCAATCTGCTCAATTCCATGCATTGTTTTAAAACACTAACACCACTTTGATAGAGCCAATGTAAAGACTGTGTAAGATAATAAAGCGATGATGATTGGGCTCTTGGCAGCTGCGACGTACACACAGCCAACCCAGCCCACACAAAACAATCATCCTCCGCAGCCGGTTCCATCCACTTCAAACTCGAAATCCCCGAGGTCGACAATCCGGTCTGCGTGTAATCGCGGCGAAGTCGCACAGGGAGTTCACGCCTGCGTTGCCTATGCACGACTCTTACTTGGCCAGATACCGTCTAACGATAATGAAGTTAGGTGGGCGCTCACAAAGGGCTGCAACCGAAACTATAAAGAATCTGACTTGGGGTATCGACTTTCGCCCGTCGGTTGTCAAACGGGCACAAAAATGTCGCGGGGAGACTCCCTGCGGGCCTATCGAGACGCTTGCAAAACAGGCGACAAGCGAGCATGCGGTTTTGAATCCGTTATCAAGCGGTATTTTATTCAAACAACGCAGCGATGCCAGGAGAAAAAACGCGGATGCAACGACGCCGCGCAAGCCGCAAGACACGGGCTCGGCGTAACACAGAACATCCCCAGAGCAGTCGCACTTGCACGCATCGCGTGCCAACAACCCCGATGCTCCCCAATGCAGCCCGCTGTATGAGTTCTATCGCGATGAAACAGTAGTCGTAAATGATCTAGAGCGACCCCCATCGCCGGCTTCGCCACCACCGCCGCTGTTTCAATCGGACTCATCTCAGGATACGCTGACCAGCACAGGTTTCCCCGCAATCTCGCGAGACCGTAAACGAATCGTTACCACCAACCAAACCGGAGATTTGGATGGAAATACGTGGCACAGCTTAGCGGTATACCAAATTATCAATTGGAAGCGTCTCAAGCGACTCGACTTCTCGCTACGCAGCGGAAAACCCACACCCCCAAAACGGTTTCGGCAACGGGTGAAGCAAGCGCACCGTCTGCTCACCCGCGGTCGATTCCAAGGGCTATTTGCGATTCCGCAGGCCGAGCGTCTCGATTCCTCACTCGAAGTAGAACAATCGCACCCCCGATGGATTGGTCCTGGTGGAGCTCCATTTGGCCGCCGGCCGCCACCATTTCATGATCCGGCAATCTGGACCAGGGCGAATTCGGTTTCGAGGCAGTGTCCCCAACCAAATCTCGGGACCAGCTCCTGGAATCGGCGGCTTGCCAAACCCACTCCCAGCATCCATGAACCCGATGTGCAAAGAAGAGCGCTTGCAACTCCACCGCCGCGGTATTGGTCACGTGTCGGCGTGGACCATTCCTGACTCCAACCAAGTCCTCATCGGTCTCCACTACACCCAGCAATCGCACGACTGCTTTGTCGTCGAAGATCGTTTTATGATCAAACGCCTTGAATCATATTGATACTCCATAACCTTTATTCGCAGGCTCTTTCGTCACGCGCGCCTTGGAGGTCCGAGCAAAAAGGCAAAATTCCTTAAATTGTCGGCGGCAGGGAAAGAATAGCTGCAAGCCCACGTATAGGGGAAGTGTTTTATGGTTGCAAAATCTCCCATGAATATGAGACAGATGGAGCATCATGAGTCGGATCTGCAAGTATTTTAGCCTTTTGATAGCTGTGTTGGCATTGGGCAATTGCGGCAAAGTCGATACGACAGCGGCTGCACTGTGTGCGGCGCCGCAGGCCGATTGCGGGGACGGAATTTGCCGCGATTTTCAAACGGATCGCACGCGCTGTGGTGGCTGCTTGCCCTCTGATCTAACCCCTGGGGAGGGACAAAGCTGCTCTGAAGGGCAAGTTTGCGCCGGCGAGGATGGATGTGTCTCCTCTTGCGCGCCGCCACTGATTGCCTGCGATGGAGCGTGTCGTGATGTCCGGCTGGACCCAAACTATTGTGGCGATTGCACCACACAATGTGAGTCTGGAGGGGACTCTGTTGCGATTTGTCGTGAGGGCGATTGCGTCGATATTGCGGAGTGCATTCCCCCCCTGATGGCATGTAACGGAGCTTGTCGCGATGTCCGAGTCGATCCCGACTATTGCGGTAGTTGCACCGAGCAGTGCAAAGCGACACCAAACACCGTCGCCGCTTGCGTGGCAGGGGATTGCATCATCACGCCAACTTGCCCGGATCCGCTCATGATATGTGATGGAAGTTGTCGCGACATCCGGATTGACCCCGGTTATTGCGGCAGTTGCACAAACCAATGTCAAGCGACCCCCAATACCATCCCAATTTGTACCGACAGCAAGTGTGATAACCAATGCGAGCAAGGATACGGGGATTGCAACGGGGATCGAAACGTTGCCGGTGGCGATGGCTGCGAAACACCCGGCGCTCTTCCCGACTGTGGAAGCACCCGGCTCGTGTTTGTTACCGCTGGCACCTACGCAGTTGCCAGCTTAGAGGGCGTGGATAGTGTTGATGGCGCCAATAGCATCTGCCAGCGCCAGGCAACATTGGAAGGATTACCAGGGCTCTATCTGGCGTGGATGAGTGACGAAAACAACGAACCCGTATCGACATTTCGTTCCAAAGGCGGTCCTTGGCAATTGCTAAATGGTAAGGTTGTCGCAAACGATTTTACAGATCTGATAGACGGATCCCTGGAGATCGCTATTAATATTAGCGAAAAAGGTACACTAGTAAACAACGCAAGAGTTGCTACGGGAACAGAAAGATCCGGTGCCCGGAGCAGTCAAGACTGTGTAAGCTGGAGCGAAACCAAAACGGAATTTGGCGACACTTTCAGATTCACCTACGGGCGCACAAATGAAACCGACCACAGATGGACGACGTACACAACTGAACGTTGCACGGAAAGAGCGCATTTGTACTGTTTTCAGCAGTAGAAGCGCCCGCCGCTGGGGCTCGCCTATTTTGGGTTAATACCAGGCAAGCGGCAGTCCATTGTCGCTGTGTAGTGGTAGAATCGACCACTAACGGCTTCGTCGCCGGGCACAAACGTGTTCGCCCCGGGGATCCCTGCCTCAGGAAGGCCCGAATCCGGGATCCCCCGATGGTCATTCTTGCAGATCTTCTCAAGGGTCTTTATTGCGCGTTTCTTGGCTTCTTCGCAGGTTCCGTTCGCATCAGGGCATCCGGACAATTCGGACATCGGCACTTGCTCGGTGACAAGCATTGGAAACTTGGTCTCCGCGCATGGAATCGCTACGGTAAACGGACTCGGAGTTGGAGTCCAAGGCCACCATTTGGGCCTGCGACACTCACGCTCAACTGCCCCCTCGCCCGGGATCGTCATCACAGTCTGAACAGTCTCGCTGTCCCATTCCCATTCGGTCGATTCGTCATTTCCATGAAGGAGTTTCCCGTTGGGCGCATCGAGCATCGGAATGTAGATTCGGATCGGCTCATTCTCAAGATTCAGCTTGGCTACAAACGCCTGCTCCGCAGCAAAATCGCTGGCGATTTTATCTCCATCGCATGTTGTGTTGAGCGATGGTTTCGTTGGATGTCGGTTACGAATCCAACCCCGGTTCCCGGCAACGACAATCGAAGCAGCAAACGTCACCCCCCTCGACGTCTACTTTTGGAACTTCCCATCTCGTACTCTTCAAGTCTCTCGTCGCGCAATAGGCGGGGATACTGATAACCACATCATCGCCAGTCGCATCTTCGGGCCATTCCGATTCGCCGTGATGAAATTTGTAGATCTGCAAGCGGCGCGCTCGCACCGGACTGGAGAATCGAACAATAAACGTATTCCCGGGCGCGTCAGGAGTCACCCCGATCCCGTCGATGCTCACGACCCTTGGAAATGCTTCGATGCCATTCTCCGATGCTGCCGAAATGTTTTGCCAAGTTTCCAGCATTCCTGCCTCATTGGCTGCCGATGTATCGATTGACGAATCGACATCGGACTTTGGGATCAAGTCCGGTAACGAGTGAGACAGGGCGTTCCATAAGCGATACAGTTTCAGCGCTGAATTTTTGAGTTGGCTAAACGCATCTGGATCATTTGTCAAAATGGGAAAAAAATAATAAGTCGTGCTCGTTGGCGAGCGACGTCGGGCCTCGCCTGGAGGAAGCGCCCAAAATTAGTGCAACCTCATTTAGCGGCAGCAAAGCAGATTCAGCAAACGAAATATCTGCGAACAAAACCGCCTTTCGGTGGGCTACGTTTGGTTTTGGTAGCTTATGGAGAACAACGTTAGTCGAACAAGATGCAAGCTCATTGGCTGTTTTTGGCCGGAACGAAAACCGAATCGCCCGAGTATCCGAATAAAATGGGTAACGTTCTTTGTACTGGTTCCACGTGGCTACGCACGCAAGGCCGGGACCGATGTCGATGCTGGGGTCAAAGAGCCAATGATCGGAATAGAGAAGATCATCCACTAGAGTCCTATGCGCGGATAGATAAAGTGTTTGGACAGCAGGGTCTTCCATCCACTCGATCAACGAATCGAGATTTTGCGTGCCAAAGCGCTGCCTCATCTTGTTGGTTTTCATCTGGTATCCGGGAAATGTCTTGCGCACGCTGTGGGCCAGTAGCCATGCATGCCTATCAAATTGGCCAAACTGCTCTGGCCTCAAGCCACCCGCCCCATACCAAATGCGAACCTGATCGGTATAGGGAACGAAACCAATATCCTTTTTGCGAAATCGATTGTAGTACTTTTGTGGTGCGCCCAACGCCACGGAACTGCGTCTCACTGGAGCTCCAAGGGCACTTAGAAATCCCTCCATGGCGCTAAGGTCATCAGCCGCTGCGTCGACAAACGCTGTCAGTGCGTCTAGTACTGCAGAATAAGAATAGGTCTGTGGGGTATCCTGACCTTGTGCATACAACAAGATCGCAGAAATATCCCCGCTGGCCAGCGGGTGAGAAGGTGCACTTAGAATCGATGCCAGGCCGTTTGCGGTTTGCCGCTGGCCCTGGCGGAACTTCTCCAGATCGCTATGTCGCAAATCAAAAAGGGAAAACGCAGATGCAAACTGAGAATCGATAGGGGTGAGGGTTAACAAGAAGTTTGCGTCCTTGGGCTCGCACGAAAAGCTTGCAGACTCACCTTCTGGACAACCAAACCGGTAACCGGTAATCGGCTGCCCGGGACCGACGATATCTCCGAGATAGGTCTCGATGTGCTTACGAAAATCGTCATTTTTGTGCTGGTTGTACAGGCAGGTCACGTTGGACAGCACAGCAAGCGGGTGCAGAGGCTCCCCCCTTTGGGGAATCATCGCGCAGCCCGAGACTTTCCCCGGCGGCGTGTAGCGCGCAATCACTATATCTCCTGGTTCAAACCTGAGCTCGGACACAGCCTTTTGTGCGGATAAAGCCTTTGCGGGCGGAGCACCCACACGAGCAAACACAGTCGCAGAGAACTGGTTTGCGACATTGGGATCATTGGCTAGCTCCTCGGTAACCTTTGCCTGGAAGGACGCGAACTCGTAGTACTCTGGGGCAGCATCCGCGCCTCGTTTGAGCTCGCCAAACACCGTGAGGGGAAGTGACGCATCCCCCTGCAAGGTCAGCGATGGCGTTAGCCTACGCGCATCGATGATCGCGCCGGATGCTGCTTTCATGATATCGACCACTTCCTGGCGCTGGCTAGCGGAAAGCTTAAGCACCTCACTAAAGTTTTCAATTGTCTTCCCCAGTGCGCCCGAAACGACATCAACCACGAGACCCTCTACCTGTTGCCATTGCGCCGATTCTTGCAATGCAGCGACAGTAATCGGTTGGTCTCCCGGTATACATCGCCCTGCCTGGCAGTTTTGACTGAGACAATCCGATGGGTTCTTGCACCTTTGCCCCAAGGCACAAGTCCCACAAACACCGCCACAGTCCTCGTCGCTTTCGGCCCCGTTTTCATCGCCATCGCCACAGGCCGCGACAAGCTCCGGGGGGTGGCATTGTTGTCTAGGACTGCAATCAAATCCGGTCGGACACGGACATGCACTTCCAGCAGTGACACATTTTCCGTCTAAGCAAAACTCGGGATCGCAGTCGCCGCAGGCGGACTGTTCTTCGTTATCCAGGATTTCGTTACAGTCTTCCTCGCTAGGAACGCAGTCTTCAGACTCACTCGCAGGACATCCGGCGATCGGTGCCAATAACAATAGTGCCGCCAGTGCTTGTAGCCACTCATACTGTCTCATCGTCTTCATGTGGCTCTCTTTCCTTCGACTCACGCAACCCAAAACTCGCGTCCGACCTCTGTTTGCAAGCAATCTAGGCAGCCCAGGTCCAAATTGTCAACGGAAAACACATCCGCTCGGAAAACAGATATTCGCCACTACACGGTTTCACTTCCGCTAAGTAAGGTTCGCTGCCACGAGATTCTCAATACTCCGGGTGCACCTACACAACCACAATTCGTTCCTAAACAACGTATTTTAATAGGACAATTCACAACGCAACCGCCCTTGCTCTTTAAGAGAACCAACCACGCAAAGATAGCTGTTACACCTCCATTGTATGGAGGCCCGTTCGAAACGGTTCCTCGAAAGTCCTGTTATCGGCAACCGCTATTTGCCACAATCACAGCTTGCGAATATCTCGCAAATTCTCCTTGAATTCACGGAGAAAGTTATCATACGGCAAATCGTATTTGATCGCTAAGTCGTTGAGCTTTCTGTACACCTTTTTCCCAATCAGATGCTCTACGAGACACCAAGCAGCGGCCGCGACCGCAATTCGCACAGCCCTTTTCTAGACGGGTTTTACCGACAATTTACAATCGCTCCCAAGCATCTGTGAAATGCTGGGAATAGAGCAACGCGCGCTAGCCGCTCATGGAACAACCTGCGATGATTGACAGTATGGAAAATCTTGGACGGATTCTCATCGTCGAGGACGAAACGGCGATTCTCGACGGCTTAACTGCGCTATTTCGTCAGGCTGGATTTGCACCGGACTGCGCACAGGATGGCCAGCAAGCACTGCAGTGCTTGTCGCAAACTTCCTATGAAATCGTCGTGCTGGACTGGATGCTGCCGAGTCTGACCGGTATCGAGGTGCTCCGGGAATTGCGGGCACGCGGCGATGGGACCCCAGTCCTCATGCTTACAGCCCGCGGCGCCGAAGATGACGTCGTCACCGCGCTGGAAGCAGGAGCCGATGATTATGTAACCAAACCGTTTGGGGTTCGCGAACTCGTCGCCCGCGCGCGTGGCCTCGTGCGCCGGGCTATATCTCAACAGGACGCGACAACAATTGCCTGGGGAGACATCACGATCGATTTGGGCGCGCTCACCGTGCTTCGAGACTCCACAACCGTTTCTTTAACACCCCGGGAAGCCGCCCTGCTTGGCCACCTGGCCCATGCACAACCGCGCGTCATCGATCGCGCCGAACTACTCGAGAAAGTTTGGGGATACCAAGATGGCAGCATCCGTACTCGAACCGTCGATGTCCATATTCAACAGTTGCGCGGCAAACTAAAACAGGTTCCTGGAGGTGGAGACTTGATCCAGACTGTCCGCGGACGCGGCTATCGTCTCGGTGCCGCACCGTCATGACACCTTCGTCAAAGAAGCGCAGCAAAAACATCCAGCGGATCATCCGGTTGGCGATCGGCATCGCCCTGCCCGTTTGCCTATTAGGGACCGGATGGATTTTGGCATCCCTCCGCGAGCAAGCGATGTTTGACCAACTACAACGCGAACATCTCATGCGCAGTGCCGACGCCATCTCCGCAGCGGTAACCGAAGGGCTCGAACAACTGCGAAAACGCGAAGACCAGCGACCGTTTAATGTCTACAACTACTACTACGTCCCCGAGGACATCCTCGCGATTACCGATCCCGTTGCGGTCTCCCCCCTGGCCTCGACGCCCGATGACAAACGGGTGATCGGCTATTTTCAGATCGACCCCGACGGTTCGACGAAAACCCCTTATGCCCGCTCAAAAAAGCCCTCCTCTCGCGCCCAAAAAATCCGCTCGATCGTCAACTCTGATGCCCTTAAGACTCTTCATCAAAGCAAGCGCAGCAAAACTGTCCCTGCTGCAAACGAGCCGGGGAAATTGGCCATCACACAAGCCCTCAATGTACAATCCGATGAGCTCGCCAAACAAATCCAGGCTGCCAACGCCGGTAGTCAGTGGGACAATCAGCGCCTACAAAAACGCGGTCGGACAATACCGCAAACGCGACGCAAAACGGTCCCACTCAACCAACTGCAACAATCGGACTCACCTTCCCAGACAAGGCGAATTCAATCACCACCACAAGCGGCCCAAATAGAACCACAAGCAAGTCAGGCAGCATCGCCACCTCCCCAGCAACCCCAGGGACAACGAAAGAAAGGCACAAATCCACCGCCCTCACCCCCTCCCGTTGATGTCGACTACACGCGGATGACCTGGCACCTTGCAGATGATGTGCTTGCTCTCTACCGCCTTGTATCCCATAACGAAACCGTCACGGTGCAAGGCGTACTCCTGGACCATCACTATATTTTCAATACATGGATTCCCGGGGATCATACACCAACATGCGACCAATTCTGGCGACGGCAAACGTGATCACCACAGAGAATCCGAAGCAATGCGTCCTCAAGGCTCCCATCAGTGATATCCTTGGTAAAGCAAGTCTCTGCTTTGGTCCAGAATCCATCGCCCCAATTGCAACCAACATAAAACTTCTGTGGCAAGCCGGTGCGATGGCGGGGCTGCTGGCAATCATTGGCGTTGGGCTGTTGCTCGTGTATCGCGCTGGACGCGACGCAGAACAACTCTCCAGTCAGAAAACTGCTTTCGTATCATCGGTTTCTCACGAGCTGCGCACCCCACTCACAACGCTGCGCATGCACGCCGAGATGCTCGCCGAAGGGCTCGTCGAACCCAGCCGTGAACACAAAGTCCACGAAGAGCTGGTCAGCGAAACGGTGCGACTATCGCGCATCGTCGACAACGTGCTCCAACTATCGCGCATCGAAGAGGGGAAAATCGCCATACGCAAACAATGCGGCGATTTAACTGCCCATGTCCGATCCGTCCTAAATCAACAGCGACCTTTCGTCGAGGCGAAACATTTTACGCTCCTTGGCCCAACCGACAAGGACTTCCCAGATCACCACTTTGATCCGCAAGCCGTAGAACACATCATCGTCAACCTCGTTGATAACGCAGTCAAATACGCCAGCGGATCCGATCCCCAGCGAATCGAAGTCGACGTCCTCATTGACAACAACCGCCCGACCATCTCGGTGCGCGACTACGGCCCCGGCATCCCACCAGATGAGCGCCTCCGCGTGTTTGACCGGTTTTACCGAGTCGACCAACAAATGAGCCACTCGCCAGGGACAGGGATTGGCCTGTCTCTGGTCGCCGAGCTCGCCCAAGCCCACGGCGGAGAAGCGCGAGTCGCACACCTCGATGGCCCAGGAACCCTGGTACAAGTCTCTCTATAACGGAACAGAGTCAGCGAGAGTGCTGAGAGTCGTCTTGCAACTGATTTGCAAGCTGAATCGCAGGCAGATAGTTCGCGCAATTGGACAGAGCGGATTCCAGCTGTGTGGATGCGCTATTGGCATCACGTGCGACTAAAAAGCCCTTCGCTGCGTTTGTATAAATTCCGGGATGCCCCGGCCGGATTCTTAGCAGGTGATCATACAATGGTTGGAACACCTGGATGTTGCCACGACGGGCGAGGCGATTGGCTTTTGCAAGCTCTGCAAGCTCTGGGTCTCGACCCAACATCGATTTGATCTTGAGCCACAGGGCTGCCGGCACGCCCAAGACAAAAACAAAATTCAAAACAAAGGTCTTCCAAAACAGCCGCCCCGCGCAGCTATCACACATATGCCGTTCCTTATAGGAAAACCCGTAGATGACTAAGAGAAAATAGAAGTAAAACTCGGTATAGCTGCGAATCCGGTCAAAGAAACCGCACTCGTCACAGGTTTGATAACTCGCTTCCTTGAGCCGACCGTCCTGCGCCAACCGGTTCTCCCGAAAAACAGTATGGCAGTAGCGGCAGTAGGTATAGTCGGTGTTTGGCAATTCAGATAAATCAATGGTAGCACTACAATGAGGACATATCGTTGTGCGAAACTCATGAGCACGCCCCTCTGCCTGGAGTCGCTCGCGATTTTTCTCGGCCTCGAGCTTGGATACGTTTCGATCAATCGCCGCCTCCAGTTTGTCGGCCTTTGGCGAGTCTACCTCCAGGACAAGCATCCCATCCTTTACCCGCTTGGCGATCTTTTTGGGTAACGTCGCGCCATCCGCTAACACCAACACCAAGCGATTGCTCCGACTCTCCGTCGTTGCAATATCACCATAGGCGATTTTGCCCCACTTAAACTGAATCCCCTGGTCCGTCACCCGCCCCTTGGCACCAGAAAACAAAGCGCGGTCCCCCCGAACAACAAATCCACACTTAAACTTCAGCTCACCCACCGCAGTCATCCCCCCATCGTCGTCTTTCAGTGTAGCGGCCTGGGTATTTCTTGGACAAGAGATATTATGAATGCGCGGTGTGGCACAAACGACTACGGATTATGTCAATGTATGTCGAGTGAGCGACAGAGACACTGCCAACATCGAACCACAATCCACTGCACCTAGCGAAACGCCTCCTCGTTTGTCAACGAGGAGGCGTTCACAATTTAACTGGGCCAAGGACAACAGCAACAATCATAAACGTTGCCGATGTCTGCCGCAGGTACCGCTATAGAACGGCTGGTACCTGCTCAAGTTCGATATTAATATCCGAGGCGGAGACGCCAACAATGAAATTTACTCTTCTGTTAACTTGACCGAAGACGCCATTTTGAATCCGCCAAATTGTGCCATCCGTATCTGTTTTCGTCGCCTGGCAGGTATATTGCGCCCCTTTTACTAGGCTGTCACCTGGGATCACCAGAAGACCATTCGTATCTGTGGTCCCAGATACAACCTCGGCAAAGGTATTCTCGGGCTCCATGAACTGGCCTGCACCGTCAGCATCCGTAACAACATCAAAGTTGGGGGTTGTGTTGAAAGCACAACGAACGTCTACGCCTGAAACACCCAGACCCACGACTTCTTGATCGATAGTGCGAATCTCAACATTGTAGTTGACCCCGACCGGAAAAACCCGAACACTCTGGTGCAGGGATGCTGTTTTTCTCGCCAGATCATTCTCGGCGGAGACGTGTGCAGTAATAGCCAAACGACCAAGAAAGTCATGGTAACCCGGCCGAATAACAACTAACGGGAACCCGTTGGCCGTGGGGAGGTCTTCGATCTTCATGCATCCGGTCAGATCGATGTCCACGTCCTCCTCGTCCGCATCCTCGTCCTTCGTGCACGGCTCCGCAATCACTACCTCACCCTCTACCAATGCGTACACAACACCATTGCTGGGATCATCCTGGTCACTATCTTCCTCTGCAAAGTCGATCGGCTCTCCGGTCCGTGCATCGATGATAAATCCCGTCCAAGTGCCTCTGTCTGGAATCTCATCAAAACCGTCGCCAGAACAGCCGAGCATCAGCGCACTCATTCCAAAAGCGCCAAGTAGATATGTTAAGTAGTGTATATGTGTGTGTTTCATCTTTCTTCTCCTATGCCAATATTTTCAGTCTAAACCAACGGCAGAACACCACGGGGTTGCAGTCCCGGAGCAACCCATAATCTGGTTGCAACCGGGCCGGCAGCGTTGCGTTTTGATCGCTGCCGTGTTCCGTGCACAGTTAAAATAGCAGCGCAAAAACTGATAGCAAGCAGAATCACCGACAGTAATTGATGCACTCGAAGATTACTGCAACTATTCGAAAACTATTTTGTTCACATCACCAAATAAATTTAGTCATCCTTTTTTTAGCTCTTTTTATCCTAGCCAACAGCGCAACAAGGCCGACAAGCCGACCCGCATCTGAGCGAGGCCGTCTTCCACTGATCGTGCGCGATCTCTGCATTGCTCGGTAGGGGGCTTGCCCCGCCCAATAGATCACCCCCACAGGTACCAACACGTGCACCTGCGGAGGACTCCTCACTCGCGCCTTGAGCTCACACGTTCAGTGAAACCTGAAAACAGCCTATCGCTTTTTTCGGCGCGTTTGAAACGTAACGCTTAGCCGGACCGGTTTGCCGTCACGAACGACCGTAATCGAAGCGACCTGTCCTGGAGTCGCCTGGCGTAGGATGTACATCAAGTCATGGATCGAGCGAATGCTACTGCCGGCGAGTTTCACGATGCGGTCGCCGCGCTGGAGTCCCGCAAGTGCAGCCGCACCCCCAGGAACCACATCATCTAAAAGCACTCCCGGTTTTGTCCCCGCCTGATAGCTTGGAATTGTACCCAAGGATGCCCGCCAGCTGCCTCGTTTGCCTGTGGCGGTTGGTTTGGTCGCCTTGCGATACGTAAGCCGCTTGGTGGCGTTTGCAACCGTACGGGTCACCGACGTGACAATGTTTGCGACTTGAATCCCCCCGGTCGCGAGAATCGATTCGGTGTCGTCATTGGGCCTGTGGTAGTCGCGATGGGGGCCGGTTGTGAAATGCAGGACCGGAACCCCCGCGGTGTAAAACGGCATGTGATCCGAGGGCCCATAGCCACTCCCGCCGACTTCGCATGTCACTGCCGCAGCCTTACATGCTTTTTGGACGATGGCTGGCCACTCCACGGCCGACTCGCCGCCGTGTACGCTCAGCTTGCCATCTCGCATCCTGCCAACCATATCCATATTGAGCATCGCAAACATGTTGCCCTGCGATAGCGCCTCTGGAAGGTATTGAACAAAATGGCTCGAGCCTAAGATTCCAAGCTCTTCAGCTGTGAACGCTGCAATATAGACATCACGTTTGAGTGACGAGCGCACTTTATATAGATCGCGCGCAACCGTAAGCAATGCCGCGACCCCCGAAGCATTATCGTCTGCTCCGTTGTGCACTTCGTGCACGCCAACGCTACGCGAGTCGTATCCTCCCCAGCCGAGATGATCGTAGTGGGCACCAACGATCAGCGCCTGTGGTTTGCGCTGTGGATGGGTAGAGCGAATTACGCCGACAATATTTTTTACCCGATCAATTTTCCTATCGAGCTTTACTGTCATCGCGACTCGATGGCTTCCTTTGAGCAACTTTTGCCCCTGGCTATAGTCGATCACTACGACCGGGATGCCAACGTCCCCCTGCGGATCGTCGATCAGCTTGGGGAGATCAGGTGGTATAGAAGGATGGCCCTTTGGCCGCTGGACGTCGACAACAATGAGTCCACGTGCACCGCGCTCGCGGGCAATGAACGCTCGGTAGCGCAAATCCTGATATCGCCGGCGCACTGCGGGATCCCGAAACGACTCATCCTCCATTCCAAAACGCAGCGCGACTGCGATTTTCCCGCGCACTCTCTTACCCCGATAGTCGTTTACCCCCAGCTCTCGGGCAACGACGCCGTGTCTGACAAATACGGTACGGCCGCGAATCGACACATCTGCGGAAAACGAAGCGGGGATAAATTGATCTTTGGGGATCGCTTGGTTGGCAATGCTCAGCTTTGTGTCGGCATGGACGGACACACTGGCAACAACATCCAATGGCTGAGAAAATCCCTCCGAAAACGCGGGTGACAGCCCGATATCGCGAAACTGCTTTTCTAACCAGATTGCGGCGGTGTCAAGTCCCTCAGTCCCCGGTCCGCGTCCCTGCCGCTCGTCAGCAGCGAGCCAACGAACATCTTGCAAATAGCGATCCTCGCTCCGCTTTTCAATCGCCCCGGGAACATTTTGCCAAGACGTCACATAAACATCCGTTTCGCCGGGCTTGCCCTGGTTACGGTTCGAGGAAAAGGCGAGCTTTTTCCCATCGGGAGAAAACATAGGAAACCCATCGAATCCCGGCGTATAGGTAATGCGCTCAAGCTCGGTCCCGTCAATATTGACCGCCCACAGGTCAAACTCTCTGCCGCGTTTGTTTTTATAGTCGGTTGCAAAAATAATCCGCTTCCCAGAGGGGAAAAAGTAGGGAGCAAAAGATGACACGCCCAAGTTGGTAACCCGCCTGGGATTCGAGCCATCGGCATCCGCGACGTAAATCTCAAGCACGTTGGGACGAAACAAACGCTTGTCGAGCAAGCGCTTGTACTCCACCAGTGCCGCCCCCTCAGGCCGTGACGCGCGCCAGACGATGCTTTTGCAATCCGGCGAGAAAAACGGCCCACCATCATACCCAGGTGTATGGGTGAGCCGCTTCACGTTACTGCCGTCTGCGTCCATGCGATACAGCTCGAGGTCTCCGTCGCGAACCGACGTAAACACGATCGATCCATCGATGGGACATACCGTCGCCTCGGCGTCGTACCCTTTAGAATTCGTTAGCGCGACAAGCTCAGATCCATCTGGACGCGCCCGAAAAATCTCATAGTCGTCGAGCGGCCAGACATATCCCTGCGAACGATCTGGCGGCGTTGGGCACGTTTTGGCCAACAAATGTGTCGATGCGTAGAGAATGTGCTTATCATCGTGCGTAAAGTACGAGCAGGTCGTACGCCCCAGCCCGGTTGACACCAAAATGGGGGGCTTCGAGCCGTCCGCGGGCATTCGCATAATTTGGTCGCATTGAAACGGTGGCCGATTGGTCTGAAAGATTAGCTGTGTGCCATCTGCCGACCAGTACGCTTCGGCGTTTTCGGCGCCAAAGGTCAGTTGTTTTACTGCACCAAACCGGACTTCACGGGGATCGCGCAACCGGGACGACTGTGCCGATCTCGACCCGTCCCCCACCTCGTGCGTCGGTGTCGACGGCCGCGGCTTGGTTGCCTGGCAAGCACAGACAACTAGACTCAAGCTAATAGAGGTTACGATAGGAAGCTGCATCATAGGGTACCGGGGGCCGGACTCGAACCGGCACTCCCTCGCGGGAAGGGGCTTTTGAGACCCCCGAGTCTACCATTTCTCCACCCCGGCTTTTGCGCGAGCATCCTACATTAGGGGACTCAAGAAAGCAGGGGACGGACCTAACTTTTCAACCTTTGAACGTCGATTCGTCCAAAGGTTGAAAAGTTAGGTCCGTCCCCTATTCGTTTGCTCAGGATTCTTCCCAAATATCTACCAAACGCCACGGCGAACAATCAAAGTGAAAGTGATTCTTATGTCCAGGATATGACGGTCCTAGAAGCACGCGAAAAATATCGTGACGCTTTACCAAGCGTCGCGCCAAGGTGTCCAAAAAGCGCGCGTGGATATTGTTAGCTTTCCAATGGCGTTTGAGATCTACGCGAAACGACCAACGGAGATGACGAGGCACCCACTTCCCCTTTGGAGCGGCGCCAAAATCAAACCCAGCAACGTCAATGCCATTCCCCAGGCCGTGCTCGCTTAGAAATGTCGGCCATTTGCGAATTCGCCGGCAATTGTAAGCTCCAAGATGGCGGATGCGCTTGGGAGCCCGGCCGTAAATCTCCTCGGCGACTTCGATCACCACCTGCTCAAACTTGCGCAGTCGGGGCTGAAATCCCGCGTAAATGCGAACCGGTTTATGGTACCGGATCAGATCTCCCTTGTAGGTGACCAAGGGGACTTTTGGACACTTAATCCGCCCCTTGGCCTCGACAATCCGCGGCACGCTGTCAAGGCCATATTTGTCCAATATGGATCCGTTTTCCTCGGCGGAAACGGGCAACGCAACGGTCAGTACGGCTATTCCACACCAAAATCTCATCGAATTCATCAAAATAGTGACGCTTCGATGATGGCACACGATCTATCCAGGGCAAGGAGTTGTATACTTAAGATCAGCTGATGGCCCCAACCGCTCAAATATATGTAGGTGTCGACTTGGGCGGCGCGCGTGGGAAAACAACCGCTGTTGCGCGCCTGAGCAATTGCTCGGAAGGGCCAATCGTCGAAGAAGTTTTACCTCGCGGACCAGGCAACGTACCGTGGATCGACGATCGTATAGTTGAGTATTTACAAATACTTGGTGCCGACACGACGGTCGCAATCAACGCTCCTCTAACCATGCCAGCCTGTGTCAGGTGCACACTTGCACAATGCCCAGGCGAAGCTGCTTGCGTCGATCCGGCGGTCATCTGGCTACGCACGGCGGCCGCTTCCATCGTAGAGACTGCGCTTGAGCAAGAGGCTACCGGCTCGAGTCGGACCTCACCACACACCAAGAGCTCACAACGAGCGATCCCGCGCTCTAGGGCCCGCCTCGTGCCCTACCGGCAGCGCTGCTCGGAAGTCGACCTCCACTATAACCGTGGCCTTATCCCTCGAGAAACATTGGGGAAAGGAACAACCTTGGTCGCTTCTCGTGGTGCCTACTTACGCAAACGCCTAACGTCGATCGGGTTTCAACTGAATCGCACCCTGCTTGAGGTGTCGCCGCGCGCAACAGTACACGCGCTATTTGGCGCCTACAAAGCCCAGGGCTACAAACGGGATGCCGACCCATGGCAAACGCGGGCCAGCATTATCGACGGACTTTCTGATCTACAATTTTCGCCTCGCAGCCGATTTTCAAAAGAAGAGGTGCTCAGTAACGACCACTGCTTTGAGGCACTGCTATCCGCCTACTCCGCCTATCTCGTCCATCAGCAAGGCCAAACCTTGCCCGAGGATGATGCCTCGGTGTTTGCCATGGACGGATGGATTTGGGTCCCAGACGGATCGAACGTTTAACGTCTCACCCGCAGCTGCAGCAACTCGATCCTCGAAGGCCCAGGCACCGCGGCATAGGACAAAACGAACACGTTTGTTGCTCGCAATGATGGTGCTTTTCGGGTGTTGTGCTCCGTAAGCGTTCGGATCCGTTTACCATCAGAATTGAGCCAAAGGGGGGCTAGAGAGCTGAATAGGAAATAATCTACCTCACGTTTTTCACTAACAATGAAATTATCTAGCATTATTTCATTGCTCGCCAAGTCATGATTGGCTAACGTTTACTCTAACAACAATTACCCCATAAATACTTAAAAACAGAAGAAACGGAACTTCCATGGCAAGGTCTAATCATTCCCTTCTCTCCTTAGTAAAACTCCTTTCTATTCTTTCTATCCTTTTGATGGTGATATTTTCCGCATGCGGTGACAATGGTCTCGTTGATGGGGATGACCTAGTTGATCAGGATGGTCTAATTGCCGGGGATGACCTAGATGATGATGGCAATGAGAAAAGCCTAAACGACAACAGCCAAAACGACGACAACAGCCAAAACGACGACAACAGCCAAAACGACGACAACAGCCAAAACGACGACAACAGCCAAAACGACGACAACAGCCAAAACGACGACAATAGCCAAAACGACGACAATAGCCAAAACGACGACAATAGCCAAAACGACGACAACAGCCAAAACGACGACAACAGCCAAAACGACGACAATAGCCAAAACGACGACAATAGCCAAAACGACGACAAGTTATCCGCCTCAGATGATTGTAGGAACTCAGGCGGCTCGTTCCATTCGGATCAGAACGTCTGCTATTTTAAGCAGGCCAGATGCCCAGCGTCATGGCGGAAGGCGGGAGACTATTCCACGACCGCTAAGAATACATGCGATGGGAGGGTAAATGTAACCACAACCAAAATATGTGGCACTTGGTGCAGAACAGGAGCTCACGTTGTTCCCGCGAGCGAAAAACGAGAAGAATGCACATATTATCTCGGAGGAACGCGACGAGATTGTAAGGATAAAGTGGAAAGGACTTGTAGAGCGACTATTACGAGAATCGGTTGTAGGAGGTAATCCCCACTACTCGAGCGCCGAGCAGTTTTATTCTATCGAGAAGCAACAACGTTCCATGGCAAAAAGTCTCGCCACTGCTCCGGTGCGCATGCGCCACCAAAACGCATCACCATCGCTGGAAGATAGGCGGGGCGCTGTGGCTTTCGTTTGAGCTTCATCGATGCCTGCTCGGGCGTCCGGTTCCCCTTTTTACGATTGCACGGGCCACATGCCGCAACAAGATTATCCCACCCAGACCCGCCACCACGCGATCGCGGCACAACGTGATCGCACGTGAGTTCAGAGGCCGGAAAGGTCTTGTGGCAATACTGACA
Organism: Kofleriaceae bacterium; assembly: GCA_965223575.1. Classification (GTDB taxonomy): domain Bacteria; phylum Myxococcota_A; class Polyangia; order Haliangiales; family Haliangiaceae; genus CBDCWZ01. The sequence goes on along the minus strand of CBDCWZ010000077.1, from coordinate 62,607 downwards.
GCAGTGCCCGTCGCGGACAAACACGTTTCGCCGCGAAAACGTAACTCGGCGCCGATGACACCGGCGAACAAATGATACCAAACGAATCACCGCAGGAGTCGATAGACTCCAACACATCGCACGCAAAACAGAGTTGTAGCTGCGTACAACTTCCACCTTCCCCAAGCACAACATCGTCACGGCGCGCTGCCACGAAACGACTCGTAGTGGCTCATAAGTCGAGTTTAGTAGAAGCGTCCGCTCAGCCATCGTCAGAAATCCCTACTGACAAGAATAGCGTGACAGATGTGGTGGCGCAAAGCCAAGAACTGTAAACCAGGCGGATGGCTACCAGCAGGACTGTGGGATACGTAGGGTGGTCTCCTGACAACGCTTACCCGGCGAACCGTCGCCGATCCGCGTTTGAAATGTCCCCGTCGTCGGCCTGTGCTGGCTCTTCAATCGCATCGTCACCGAGCAGTGCGTCCCGGCCGCGCTCACGCAAAAACTCGAGAAACGCGAGTGCGCTGGGTAAATCGATGGCGGCAATCCCGTCGATCAACTCACGCGCTTGGCGACGCAATGCCTCTCCAGGCGCTTCCACAGATGGCGGCACTGCCGGGGCTGCGGGTTGCAATTCCACTGGCTCGGTTGCTTCGCCCCAAAGCGGTGGGCTGGTGGGAACAATCCCGACGTCCTTGAGCCAGTTGTGAATATGCCAACGCAGATGCTCGGAGCGATAACTAAACCACTTTTCGCGATCTGCTGGGTATGCCAACAACACATCCTTAAACCGGCGGAATGCACCTTTGCCGTCGATGGAAATAATCAAACGCTGCCGAAGGGCATCGTCGGGTACCGACATGACATATCGCTCCATCCAACGGTATTGATCACGCGATGAAGCAGGCTCAATTCGGACAAAATTCTCAATATTGGATGCAACCTGTTGCTTGCGCAGCGGCGTATCCGGATCTCCAGCGACCATCGAAATCACCTGTCCGGTGGTCAAATCCAGGTAACTCTCAGTATTTGGCCCATTGCGCTCAACCGCAATCTCCAAAGTACTCCAATCAATTGGAACCGTCCTGCCTTTACTCATAGCTCACCCACATTGGCAATCATAACGCATATTTTTGTCTATGTCCCTACTGATCCACGTGCGTGGGTTGACAAGGGAAATCAGGCGATTAGAATCGCGCGCTGCAGCAATTCTGCGAAAGGAATCCCCCTTGGCCCGTGTAACTGTCGAAGATTGCCTCGAATGTATCCCCAATCGTTTTGCCCTTGTCGTCATTGCCTCTGATCGAGCACGTCAGCTGTCTCGAGGAATGCCCCCCTTAATAGAGTGCAATAACAAGCCCGCGGTTACATCGCTGCGCGAGATCGCCAAGGGAAGCGTCAAATTCCGCGAAGACGTGAAACAAACGGTGGTGGAATACCTCGAAGAGCGCCGCGCCGCCGGTTTCATGTAGCAATCTCAGCGGGTGTGTCTTGCTATTATTAGGACCTTAAGCCCCACCTACAAGTTTCTCGGTTGGATTCAAGCAAGTCTGCCTTTTGCGTACATTCTCCACCGGTTGAGGACTCCGCGTTGATAGCGGGCCCAAGCATTTGACCGAGGCAACCAAGCGTAACCTAAAACGATCAGTACCCCAAACAGGAAAGGCAAGTGAACCATGCCCCGCCGTTATAAAGTTACCGTCGTCGGAGCCGGCAATGTCGGCGCCACCACCGCCCACTGGATTGTTGCCAAAGAACTCGCCGATGTCGTGCTCATCGACATTGTCGAAGGGATGCCTCAGGGAAAAGCCCTGGATTTGATGGAGGCAACACCAGTTGAAGGGGTCGATTGCAAAGTCGTTGGAGCCACGGGGTATGACCAGTCGGCAGGATCGGACATCGTCGTTATCACCAGCGGCATTGCCCGCAAACCGGGCATGAGCCGCGACGATCTGCTTGCGACGAACAAAAAAATCGTATCCTCGGTCTGCGAGCAAGTCAAAACGTCCTCTCCAAACGCCGTGGTCATCATTGTTTCAAACCCACTCGATGCCATGTGCCACGTCGCCTACGCCGCCTTGGGTTTTCCCCGCGAGCGGGTCATCGGGATGGCTGGCATTCTCGACACCGCACGCTACAAAACTTTTGTTGCGCTCGAGCTGGGCTGCTCGGTCGAGGACGTGCACGGAATGGTTCTTGGCGGCCATGGAGACACCATGGTTCCCCTGCCCAATCACACCTCAATTGGAGGCATCCCGCTCCGCGAGCTCGTATCTCAAGAGCGGATCGATGCCATCGTCGCCCGCACCGCCAAGGGTGGCGCCGAGATCGTCTCGCTTCTCAAAACCGGCTCCGCCTTCTATGCTCCATCCTCCTCGGTTGTTGCCATGGTCGAGTCCATTCTCAAAGACAAGCGCCGAGTCCTGCCGTGTGCATCGCTACTGAACGGTGAATATGGCATCCAGGACCTGTTTATCGGCGTCCCCTGCGTCCTTGGCAAAAACGGCGTAGAGAAAGTCCTTTCGCTCAAACTGAGCGATCACGAGACCAAACTGCTCAATCACTCTGCGGACGCAGTACGTGAGCTCGTGGGAGCCCTCAATCTATGAAGATCCACGAATATCAGGGCAAAGAACTGTTCCGCCGCTACAACATTCCCGTCCCTATCGGTGTCCCTGCGACGTCAGTTGACGAAGCAACCTCCGCCATCGACCGCGTCACCAAAGAGAGCGGCACCAATATCGTCGTTGTCAAAGCGCAAATTCATGCCGGTGGCCGTGGCAAGGGTGGCGGCGTTCGCGTGTGCAAAAACCGGGATGAAGCAGTTGCCGCGGTCAAAGACATCTTCGGCATGCAACTGGTAACCCATCAAACCGGACCCGAGGGGCAAAAGGTTGGCCGCCTGCTGATTGAGCAGGGACTCGACATTGCCCACGAGTTTTACCTCGGCATCACCCTCGATCGAGACACCGGTCGAGTCACCGTCATGGCATCGACCGAAGGCGGCGTCGAAATTGAAACCGTCGCAGCCGAAACCCCCGAGAAAATCCTCAAAGAGCAAATCGACCCCGCGGTGGGTTGGCAGGACTATCAATCCCGCCGCCTTGGCTTCGCCTTGGGCTTTGACAGCAAACAAGTCCGTGCCCTATCTAAGTTTCTGGCCGGACTCACCAAATGCTACGACGAAATGGACTGCTCGCTGCTCGAGATTAATCCCCTCGTTACTACCAAAGATGGTCGTGTCCTTGCCCTCGATGCCAAGATCAACTTTGACGATAACGCCCTGTATCGCCACCCCGACTTAAACGAGTGGCGAGACCTCGCAGAGGAGGACCCAGCCGAGGTGGAGGCAAAACAATTTGACCTGTCCTACATTAACCTAAGCGGCAACATCGGATGCATGGTCAACGGTGCCGGCTTGGCGATGTCGACGATGGATATCATCAAGTACTACGGCGGAGAGCCGGCAAACTTTCTCGACGTCGGCGGCGGCGCCACAGCCGAGAAGGTCGCCGCGGCATTTAAAATCATTACCGCCGATCCCAACGTAAAAAGTATCTTCGTCAATATCTTTGGCGGCATCATGAAGTGCGACACCATCGCCGAAGGCGTCATTGCAGCGATTCAAGACGTTGGCCTCAAAGTTCCATTAGTCGTCCGGCTCGAGGGCACCAACGTCGAGCTTGGCAGAAAGATTCTCGCAGATAGCGGTTTAGACGTCGTCGGCGCTACCGACATGGCAGACGGTGCCAAAAAAGCAGTGGAGCGAGCCCAATGAGCGTCCTTATCGGAAAACACACCAAACTTCTTGTCCAGGGGATGACAGGGTCCGCGGGCGCCTTTCACACAATCCAAGCCCGCGAGTATGGCACCAACATCGTTGCCGGTGTGACCCCTGGCAAACGTGGCACCACAGTCAAGGGGCTCGAGGGGATTCCTGTATTTGACACCTGTGAGCAGGCCGTACGCGAGACCGGCGCCAATGCCTCGGTCATTTACGTCCCGCCACCGTTTGCGGCAGACGCGATGATGGAAGCCGCTGCTAGTGGCATCAAACTGATCATTGCAATCACCGAGGGCGTTCCGACCCGGGATATGGTTCGCGTCAAGACGCTGCTTGCGACGCAATATCCCGATACCGTTTTGTGCGGCCCCAACTGCCCCGGCATCATCACCCCCGGCCAGTGCAAAATCGGCATCATGCCCGGCTACATTCACACCCCCGGCAACGTCGGCGTCGTCTCGCGCTCAGGGACCCTCACCTACGAGATCGTCCACCAGCTCACAGCGCTGGGCATCGGCCAGTCCACGGCGATTGGCATCGGTGGCGACCCAGTCAAAGGCCTCGACTTTATCGACTGCATCCGGCTATTCAACGAAGATCCAGACACCGCAGCCATCTTTATGATCGGCGAAATCGGCGGCTCTTCCGAAGAACAAGCAGCCGGCTATATCCAAGCAAACGTCAAGAAACCCGTCGCCGCGTTTATCGCCGGACAAACCGCTCCCCCCGGAAAACGCATGGGCCACGCTGGCGCCATTATCTCAGGTGGATCGGGCACTGCATCAGCGAAAATAGCGGCGCTCGAAGCTGCCGGAATCGCCGTTGCAAAGTCACCCGCCGAGATGGGCACAACCCTGCAAAAAATCCTGTAGCAACCGCCCCTTTCGCCAGAAACACGTGTGGCCATGCCTATTCCGCTCGAAATCATTGGCCTTGGCCGCGCAGAAGTCCAGTTTGTCTGGGATGAAGACAACACCCAGACCATTTCTGCCTGGACTTTGCGCAACATGTGTCACTGCGCAAGTTGCAAATCAGAATTTACCGGTGAGCGACTGCTCGATCCAAACACCATTCCCAAAGACATCACAGTGACCCATATGGAATTGGTCGGAAACTACGGCGTCTCGATCCACTTCTCCGATCAACACGCTACTGGGATCTATCGCTTCTCCAGACTGCTCGAAACGCACGAGCTGCAAGAGCTGTAAAAAGTGTAGCTGCACAGCATCCGATCAATCGAGCCCCCTCTTTTAGACATAAGACAGGAGCGCAGACAAAAAGGCAGGAGCGGGAGGACGTCTTCAGCCAACATGCTCTTGCATCGCAATTGCGCCCCCGCAATGCTAGCAACAACGAGCTTGGACAAAACTGTGCTCTGACCTCTTCTGCACACAAGTAATTACAGCTAGTTATGATGAAATTTTCTTGTAAATAATATTTTCGGGATCCTGAAAATATCTTGATAAGAGAAATATATTGAATTATGATTACTTTCAGGATCTTGAAAGTTTCGTTACGACGAAAATATGGCTACAGAAAGAGAAATTCTCGAGCAGATCGAGCGCGAAGGACTTACCTTCGCCCCACTAACCTTTCAGCCCATCAAGCTTAAAGCGCCCATAGTGGACGCGGCATACAACATCTCGTGGAAGGGAAAACAAGGATATCGGTTTGTTGCTGATGTTAAGGCGCGGGCAACATCGCAGGTCCTCGCGGCCGCTGCCGAACGAGCCAAAAGTGTTGCGTATGATTTTCCTGGCTCACAGCCGCTTGTGATTGTTCCCTACCTCTCCGCCTCATCAATCGCTGAGGTGGAGCGACTAGGAATTAGCGCAATCGACCTCTGCGGAAACGGAATCATCCAAGTCCCACAGCAGTGGCTTGTCGTTCGCAGCGGAAATCGTAACCGCTTCCGAACGGCAGACCCTCTCCGTAACGCTTATCGTGGAGTGGCTTCGCTAGTCGCGCGAGCGTTCGCCGTTAACTCGTCGTTTAAGCGAGTATCGGACATCCAAGAGTTCATCGTGTCCAGCGGTGGGGCAATCTCCCTGGCAACCGTTTCGAAGTCACTCCGCCAACTGGAGGAAGACCTTGTGATTGTCCGTGAGACGGTAGGGATTCGCCTGCTCCAACCTGAGAAGTTATTCAGCAAACTAAGAAATGGTTACAAACCACCTAAGATCCGTAGCAACCTGCGAGTTAAGGCGAAGATACTCGAGCCGCAAATTCATCAGAAAATGGTAACCGCAGCGGAAGAGGCAAGTGCGGAGTTATGTCTAACGGGGATCTCATCCGCCCGATACCAGACAGTATTTGCGGCGGAGCCGATCTCCTCGTTTTATTGCTCATGCAATCCAGAGGATCTACTAGCCCATACCGATATTGAGTTCTCATCGGATCCTCATTTCCCTAACTTGGAACTACTTCAAACCAACGACCCACGGGTCTACTTTAATCGGCGACGGCAGAACAACCGGGTTCTCGCGTCGCCCATACAAACTTGGCTGGAGCTCGAATTGGGCGACAAAAGAAGCCGCGAGGTTGCATCGACGCTAAAATACAGACTGCTACAAGAGGTTGCACAATGAACCACCTGGAGACTTCGCTGGTCGAGTTTTTTCGCGAAGCAACCAACGCCAAAATAAACCTCTTCCTCGGAGGAGGATATGGCCTCTACATCAAGCAACTCCATTTACTGGACAGCAAAGAAAGGACTTTTCTACCAGTGTCAGCGTGGCCCCGCCCACGGGGGACTCCAGACCTCGATGTGTTTCTTCCCTCTGAGATTGTGGTCGAGCACAGACACATGGACGCCCTGCGCAAGATTCTCGATCGCCTCCACTACAAGCCTGTTCAAGGCGTGGAATTCATGCACTTCAAGCGCACTTTCGACCACGGTGAAGTAACAATAGAACTCCTAACGGGGCCGCTCGATCCCACCCTGCAGGCGAAAGCAAAGATTAAAAAGCCGCGGGTCCGCCCAAAAATAAAGGTAGAGTTGCACGCTTATCTGACCGTCGAAGCAATAGCTCTCGAAACTACACCGCTTTGCCTAGAAGTGCAGGGGGTCGAAGTCCGGATCCTAAATCCCTTTTCCTTTCTGCTCATGAAACTACATGCGAGCAAGGACCGGATTAAGGATGAGGACAAACAGTTTGGACGCCACCACGCCCTTGATGTATACAGAATCTTGGCCATGCTCACCGAAGCTGAGAAAACAACGGTTGAGGAGCTGCATCGACAAAATCGTGATGAACCAATAGTTTCAGAAGCAAGCCGCATTGCGCGCACGATGTTCGCAAGCCTTACCAGTCCTTGTGTTATTCGCATGCGGGAACATGAACTCGCACATAACAACCTTCAGATCGAGCGAGCGCTGACACTCCTCCAGGATTTGATTGGAAGACCCAACGTCGCTCACTAACTCAAACGACTCCAGAGAAATATCTCGAAAACGTCCGAGATTGGATCTGCTTGCATTAAGCGAGGCCATCAATACGCCATTACAGCCATTTATGGAAAACGCCCCAGTCCCCAATTACTCCCCCTGATATTTCAATTGGCGGAACGGTGCGGGGCGGTGCGGGGGACGGTGCGCGGGTTTTCAGGGTTTGCTCGTGTAGACCAGCGCCAGTAGCGCCAGCCGGTATCGATTTATAGCCTATTGGACGACCGGACACACACCTAGAGGATCGTTGGTGACCGCGTCGCCATTCAAAAACGCAGCAACCCAATCAGTAAGACCTTGGGGTGCCTGCGCGTAGTCTTCAAGAAAAATGTGCTGATTGCCCTCAACGACAAAACTAGTTGCGTTTAGTTGTTTACTGCCGAGTGCCTGGGGCAACTCACAAACGTTCTCCTTGTATATCGCCGACGGAATCCCCCCAGCCAGAGCGACGTTGGCGTTCTGGTTGTGATCGCTGCAAATATTGTTGTGGTTGACACTGCCAAACAACTTCCCTTCATAGCCCCCGGCTAAGAAAACCCTCATGGTGCGATCGCTCGTGCTGGATATTAGCCCAACGCGGAGCCGCGAATCGGCACCACCGTACTTTCCTCCAAGCCAACCAAACAGACCAAACAAACTATCGGGGACATCGTCACCATCGGTATCTTTGTAACAATCCGGACAGGAGTCTTCTTCCGGCAAGGTCTTGTCCAATCCCCAGAGCTTGCGCCACTCGGCCTGCTCACACGCGGAAAGCCCAAAATCATCTTTGGTTTCGTCAGTTTCGTCAGTTTCGTCAGTTTCGTCGGTTTTAACCGTCGTCGTCTCAAGCAAGAGGCCAGAATCACTCAGAACAGAAACGGGGGCATTAGGAAACGCATCCAAAACACTCGACGCGTTGAACTGGGCACCGAATCCACCAGCGCTAGACCCGACAAGTCCGATCCGGTCGGCACCGGAGAAATGGGATGAAATCCACTGCAAAGACGATTCAAAATTGCGCTTACCGCGATGCTCAAGCATCTCAGGCGGCTTTGTATATGTGAGTTGGACTAGGGCTGCCGCGAACTCAAACTCTTCCTCCTTCGTGATAGCCCCCAGAGGCACCACCAAGGGATAGTCCACTTCTCCACGTTGCCGCAGGTTATCCCCTGCAAACACATCGGCAGAACAGTAAGGAACAAACACCACGTTCCAATCGTCAAATTGCCCAAAGATCCCCCTGTCGCCATACTTGCCCTTCCAGGCATCAAAATCCTGGTCCGAGAAACGGAAGCGCCCGGTGCCAATTCGACAGGTAATCGGATCAAAGCATCCGCCGCCCTCTTGCAAGTAGATCATCAGTTTGTCGGTATTCGCGGCTCGGCGAACGCCGATTCCAGTGGACGAGCCGTCGGCGCATGTCGTCCCCTCTAGGAGGATCCATTGCCAACCGGCCTCGACCTTGCACTGTTCGTCGCATCCGTCTCCGGCTTCATTTTCGCCGTCGTCACACTGTTCCTCAGCGTCTTCGTCCCGATCTCCGTTGCCACATCCGGCCGCCACGCGGACCAGATCGATCTCGCTGATATCGAGATTTGGGATCAAAACCAGCAGTTTCTCTTCGCCTGGGGATTCCACCATGGTTACCCGAACCGTCGCTCTGCCATTTTGCCAAAACTTGTCCGCGACGACTGTCGAGTCGATCGAGAACGCGTAGGCAAAGGTGTCTTTTCCAGCGGTTGGCTCGGTTGCGGCCGTGGCCGCGGCAATCTCGACAAACGCACCAGATTCATCTTTCGCTTCGATAGCAACGGTTGCGCCCGGAGTACTTACAAATCCGGCCAAATCGATCGTGTTGCCCTGGACGATGAGTTTTTCCTCGACTCCTTCTAGGTAGCCGCCATGTGTATCAGTCATTCCATCCGAGTCGCCGCAACTACCTAGAATCAAAAACAAAAGCAAAGAAACTTCTACAATAACACTCCCGACAGATCGCCTCATGGAACGCACCATAGCATCTCGATCGGTGTTTTTCCCGAAGGAAATTTGTCCCCGATAACGACGAATTCGTTACTGGAATTCCCGTGAAGGAATCGAGCCCAGCCGAAACTAGAAGCCATCTCAAAAATAGTGAGGAGCCCCAGATGCAAGGACGAGCGAGATTCCCCCCCTTTAGTCTACCGGGCGGGGCAAGCCCCCCCGAAGCGGTTCCCCCCTTCCAATCGACAACGGGGGGCCAAGCCCCCGAGGACACAGCAGATGGGTGCCCGCAGCATTTTTGAGATGGCTTCTAGTTCTTCGCCTGTGAGGGCCTGACTGTGCCAGCCGGCGAGGGCTGGGTGGATACCTCGCCAGCCCCAGCTGGGGATTGATTCGGCGGCGGTGGCACGGCACGGCGACGTTTCTTGGGGGTTTTAGGACGGATTGTGGGTACGCGGATCCCACGCGGCAAAAGCAGCCACATCTGTCCCCGATTGTTGGTGCGACCGCCGATTGCAGCCGCGTCCCGGTCGTCGCCAAAATAAATATCGCCTCGAACGGGTCCCTTGATCGATCCTCCGGTGTCCTGGGCGATCACAAGATGCTGCCACGGCCCGTGTCTTTTGCCCGGAGCTGTCGGTGCAGTCGTATCCACCCAGATCGGAGTGGAAAGCGAAATCACCGAGCGATCGACGGCGAGCGAGCGGCCCGGAGTCAGCACAACATCTTGGGTACCAATCGCTCCGCCACGGGGCTCGACTTGGAATAAAACCAGAGAGCGTTTGAGGTCGATGATCTGAAAATACCGTTTGAGCAAGGCCTTTCGGTTCGCGGGGGTATCGGGCCTGGCTGCATAGTACTTTTTGACCTGGCGGATCGCGCGCATGATTTCGCCGATTCCCCTGCCCCCCCGGCCATTTTTAGCGGCGAAGTTGATCCACATTTCGGTTCCGTCGGGAAGCTTGGCTTTGCCAGATCCTTCAATCTCGATCGCGAAGCTATCCACCGGATCATCAACCCACAAAAGGACTTCTGCCTTGCCCTTCTTGCGGATCTCTGCCCGGGTCCAATAGCGAACAAAGCGTTGGGTTTTCGGATCAACGCGACCCCATATCCGGCGACTGCGGCCGTCTGAGAAAAACGAACTCAGCTGAATGGACAGCAGATCTGGCGGTCGTGCGTAAAGCGGAAACTGGTATTTCCCGCCGCGTGTCTTGGACCCGCGCAGTTCCTGGACGTAGTATCCGGTCATCTTGCCGACCCTGCCCTTGGTCCCGTACGCGGCGTAGGGAACAAACTCTTTTTCAAAAAACTTGCGCGCAGCAGCATCGTCGCCGGGCGCCAGTCGTTTGGCGCGGGTACAGGCACGCCACCACTGCCATACCCGCCCACCGTAGGGGCCACTGCCAACTGTTGCGCTGTCGGGTAACTTGGCAAGCTGTTCACACGAGGCAATGAGTGCGGGGACCGCTTGACTGTGCTGGTCGTTTTGCCACCCGGGAAGATCGGAAAACTTCGCCTTTGCCAGCTTCAGTTTCACTCCACCCCTGTTGTCGTGATGAACATCATCGCACGGAACCGTAATCGGAAGCGGTGGTGGTGGCGCTTCCACGACGGGGCACACGGGCTGGCTTGCCGATGGGACTCGGCACGCAGCGGTAGCAACAGCGACCGCACCAGCGATCACAAAAACAGCAATGAAACGCGACACCAATTCCAGTATACTCTCTTGACGCTGCCATTCCTAGGTGGGTCTTGGTGGTATGGAGAGTTAAGGATATCTTAGTAAGATAGGTCCGGCCCAACGATGAATAACATCGACGAAAATCTAAACACCGACAACGCAAGCGCAGCGCTTGCGTTGCTCGACGCACTGTACGATGAAGACTTGCATGTACAATATGAGCACCGTCTAAGCGCGTCCAACACTCCGGATAAGAAGGCGCTAGGATCGAAAATGTGCGCCTACAGCAACGGACTTGTACTCGCTACATACGCCAGACGTGGCATGGACGATCGGGCACGTGATATTGCCAATCAACTTGCAGGCGACCTTGTCTCGGTAATGGTAGACGATCAGAAAACTGTCGGTGGTTGGAATTTCTCGCGCAACGTGCATTCCCCACCAGCTGATGGCTCCTCGTTTTTGGATCCTCGATTGATCACGGGTGCCAACGCTTGGGTTTTATACGGGTTGGTTCACTACATGATTTCCAGTGGATTTCGCAACCAGTCTACCGCGCACCAGTTTGCCATCCGTGGGCTACTCCAACGCGCCCTCAAGGGAATTTCTGACCATGTACGCAAGGATCACCTAGTGAGCGCAGGTTGGACAACAAAAACACTCCAACAAGCGGAAGGGACTGCCGCCTACTACGACATCCTCGAGAATTGCCGCCTGGGCGACGACTTCGCCTATGTGCGCTCCACCAACGTGGCAACCGAGCACTGTGTCGATCTGATGGGGATCTGTCACCTCGCGGCCAAACATTCCCAAACACTTGGCATCGCACATCCCAAGCCCTGGACAACCCTCGCAGACAAAATTCGAAACGCCGTCTACAACCAACTCTTTGACAACGACGGTAGGATCTATACTGGACTTGTGCAAACGCCGCACGAGCAGCGCAGTCCCCACAGCGCCGTTGACAATGCCAGTTGGTTATCCTGGTGGATCGACTACAGCGCGTTATCAGACGCACAGGCTGACCGGCTTGGGCGGGCATTGCAACATTGCGTCCGTGGCTTTGTCAGTCCAAAGGAACACTGCCGCGAAACCTACCTCGGTGCCAACTACTTTAACAGGGACTTTGCAGACAACTATATCACCCCAAACGAGCTCCATGAGCAGATTTACCATCTAGAAGCCACCGCCGGCGTCATTGCTGCGCTCAGACGATTCTCAACCAAACGCCCAGACAGTAGCTTTGCCGCAGAGTTTCGCCACACCGCCGATCGCTTGTGGCGAGACATGAACCGCTTTGTCGCAGACCACGGCTTTGTCTATGCGACTCACGAGATCCCCGGCTGCATGGACACGCACGAGACAACTACGTCCGCCTGCTGGTACCTCATGATCTATGACGGGTTAGACGCAGCTGACTGCAGCTAGTAATCGGTCACTTTTTCGCGATCGGCTTTTCGAAGTGCTGGTAGTCCTTGAGCGAGCGCCAGTTACCGCCCCACTTCCAACCCAATCGGGTAAAGATTCGGACGACGAAACCACCTTTGTTGATGCTCCCTTTGAAATTTCTCTTGCGATTGAGATACTTTTTGGCGTTTTTGGGCTCAAAGTAAGCACCCTTTACGTAGGGGTTGGTGCGTGGGTTAATGTCAATCGCGCGACCATAGCTGTGCTTAGACCATGACTTTTTGCCAGTTACCGAGCGGCAGTTAAACGACGAGGTATTGTTGTCTGCAATGGACTTTTTGTCGCTGCCATCATACTCGTTGATTAACTTCATGCGCTCGACAGGAAACTTATTTTCGAACATCTGCTCAAACGCCCACACAACATCATCCGCAACGTTGCGGTGGACAATCATCTTACCGATGACGACCTTGCCCTCATAGTCCCAATGGCTCATCGTCAGGTAGCGCAAGTCGCTGATTGGGACAGGACATCCCTTGTGCCATGAGACACCTAACATTTTGGCCTGTACAGACTTTGGGATCGTGCTCACGGTACCATAAAACTTGTGTTCTTTTGCCCATGTCGTCGAACTGAACCCGCCGACAATTGCGGCCACACAAACTGCGACTAGAGTTTTCATAGTCCCCTACCGGTGAAAAGAAAAGTCCACTTCAGAGATGCAAGTATCGCGAAACTTTTTGCCACGGTAAACCGACATCACCTGTAACTTTAGCGAGCTTGTCGGTAAGGCCCGATTGATCAAAACATCCTGAAATTTCATCGTATCTTTGAGCGAGATGACCTGCGTCTGTCCGTCTGAAAACACAAGCTTTGCCTTCTTGATCCGGTTATTGGCACGAAAGATTCGTGGCGTCTTCGCAAAGCCCGCGATAATTCGAAAGGCTCTGAGCTTGACGGGTTTGTCAAAGTCAAATTTGACCCACTGACCAATCCCGTCACCTTTAACGCCCTCATTCCACGCCGTGGAGTTGTTGCCATCCACCATGTTTTGCGCTGCGTACGCGTCCGATGGGCGGTTCTTCTCGACAAGAGTGGACGAGACCTTGATATTGGCCTTGGACTTGTAGCGCGCTTTGGCGCTCCCCCAAGTCTTTGCGGAGACATCGACATTGCGCCAACTGTTGTCAAAGGCAGAGTTCGTGCTGACATACTTAATTCGATACTGAGCAGTCAGCTTTACCGCAAGCACTTCCAAAACCTCTGAGAATGGTTTAAGAATATTAAAGTAGGTGCCGTTGGTTTCATTTGCCAACCACCGATAACGCTCCCAATCCACAGCAATTGGATAGATATCGATGCCTTGTAGCTTGATCTTCTTGGCAACGGGCAACATTCGCCGCTTGGTCACAGCGTTTCCCGAGTGAAACGGCGCATCGGTGATTAGGATAAAGACCACCTTCGCCCCTTCGCGAAACCGAAACTGACTCGCCCGATGCAATGCATCCAAGGCATTTTCGGGCTCGTCACCACCGCCGCGAGCCCGAATACCGGTAAGCCAGCCTTTAAATACCTCAACATCGGAGACAAAGTCTTTGACTTTTTCGACCCGATCACTAAAGGTCACAAGACCGAGACGGAAATCCATATTGAGTTTCTTGAGACTGTCGACAAAAGCCCTAGAGTTGTCCCGGACCGCGTTGATCTCATCCTGCATGCTCCCGGTTTCGTCAAACACAAACACGATGTCGATCGGATCGACTTTGCCCTGGGCCTTGGCAGCAAACCCAGTAGACGTTTGCGCAAACCCCTCCTCAGTGATCCGAAAATCCGCCGGTGTGAGATTGTAGACGCCAAGGCCAGTGGTCGCATTGCGGACGTTTACGCTTACTTCGAGCTCAGGAAAGTGGTCGGAGCGAACCGAGATATCGATCTTGTTTTGGGCGACCGCGGGAGATGCCATGCATAGGCCGATACAGGCACCGGCAATGATATTTTTCATCAAAAACTCCAAAGGATAAGGGTATTAAGCAAAGCGAATTCAGTTCGCGTACCGGGAGCAAAACGGTCCTACGCGAACTCCTATTCCATTTGCCCAGCGCATGATGACCAACTGCTGAACATTCTTAGGGATCCACACCAACAACCTTTGCCAAACTCTTGTGTCGCCGCGAATAGCGCTGTAAAAGGCACCCTATGGCTATTGAACGAACTTTTTCGATCGTAAAACCCGACGCCGTCGCCAAAAAACGTCATCGGGGGCATTGTTGCAAAACTCGAAGCAGGCGGCCTCCGCATCGTCGCCCAACGCATGGTCAGGCTAACGCAAACGCAAGCGCAAGCCTTCTACGCGGTCCACAAGGAGCGCCCGTTTTATAACGATCTCGTCGCCTTTATGACCGAGGGCCCCGTCGTCGTCCAAGTCCTCGAAGGCGACAATGCGATCAGCAAAAACCGCGAGATCATGGGGGCAACCAACCCAGAGGAAGCCACCGACGGTACAATTCGCAAACAGTACGGAACTAACATCGAGCGCAACGCCGTTCACGGCTCCGACGCGCCCGAGACCGCAGCCGCCGAGATCGCCTTTTTCTTCTCCGAGGCTGAGCTCACCTCGCTGCGTCGCTAGCTCAGGGGACGGATCTAACTTTTCCAACTTTCTTCAGAGCTGAAAGCTCGGAAAGTTGGGAAAGTTAGATCCGTCCCCAAGAATAACAGCGCATCCACATGAGTAGTCCGGTGCTTAATGTGACGAACATCGCGGCAAGCCCAAGGAACACGGCATGGCTTCCAGATGTATCGACAAACGCACCAACAATCGGTCCGAGACAAAGAAAGCTAAGCCGAAACACCAAGCTGCGAAGCGACAAGATGGCAGCGCGATCTTGCGACGGAATGAGCAGCTGCTGCTCATGCTGAAGCAGGGGTCCAAGGGTTCCTCTAGCAATGGTGATCAAAAAGTAATATCCAAATCCATAGATAGCCACGGACCAACCAAGACCCAAATAGCCAATGCCGATCAGGGCAATGCACGCGGCAAGTGCTGGGATTAATCCCAGTCTGCGGCCAACTCGATCTGCGGCCAACGCAGCTCCGGCGACGAAAAAGTTTGCGACGGCCCAAATGGGACCGATCCATGCTACCGGCACGCCCGCATCCTCTGCGTACAGTGGAATCAACCACACCGGGACATAGCCTGCCAGGCCAAGCACAATCATCATCAGTATCACCACCGCCAACTGCGGATTTTGCACAAATGCATAGCGAATCAATGCACCGGTCCGCTGAAAATGGGTTCCCGAGGCGATCGTTTTATGACGCTGTGGTTCCACAAGGCGAAACGCCACCCACGCCGCATACAGCCAGACCAAAGCTTCAATGACAAAGGGCAAGCGAAACCACCATACAAACATCGCGCCGGAAACCAGTGCAGCAAGTCCCTCGGCCAGCTGACCGAAGAAGCGAGCTCGTCCGTCCCAGCGTCGATAGCACCCAGCCTCCCCACTTTGCGCTACAGACTCAAACATTAATGCCGAATCACTACCGGACACCATCGATAACGCGACGCCCAACACCAACTCGGCAATCAACACTGAGACGAGCGACGAAGCGACCGAGTAGACACTCCATCCCACCACCGACAGTAGCGACCCGTACAATAACATCTTGCGGTAACCGATCCGATCCCCCAAGTAGCCGGTCGGAAATTCAAATAGCGCCACCGCAAAGCCAAACGCACCCTGAATCCACATGATTTCGCTCATCGACATGCCGATCCGGTGTTTCCAAAACAGCGTCATTACCGCGATGGGAAACAGCGTCATTTGCAGCGCGCGAAACAAACACAGCCGCGATGGGTTTTTGCTCAATGCTGACAAGTCCTATTCGTAGTCGATGCGATGCAATAAGCCAATCCATCGCACCATCAAACTAGATCTCATCTCAAAAACCGGATCGAGTATGGCTCGCGAGGCGAGTCCCAAGCGAGGCGTGAGCGAGAAGCCCTAGGAACGTATTCGACCTGCAGCCTTCTTAATCCTTACGCAGGTGGTATCAAGGAGCCCATCCGCCAATCACTAGATACGGGACACTCTCCGAGTTGAGCCGTTCGATAAACTCTTTCAAATCGGGGATAAGCCTCATAGTACGGCCTCATAAGTTCCAAAGCGATCTCGACCCGATCAGACGGTGACAACTGCCGATAGTACTCAATATTTGCGGCGTCTGCTTCCTCGAGAGAGTCGAACATCCAAAGAAGCGGTTTGGTATTCTTCTCTGCCACTACAGCTAGTTTTTATACTATGCTCTCACAACGGCCGCAACCTTTGCCTACAATCGAGAGGCAATCTCACCCTCCAAATAGCGCTGTTGATCCCAGATAGGAAGTTAAAATCAGTATGAAACTTGATGACGCGGTGGCAAATTGGATTTTCTCTACATCCGAATGGTGGATTGGGGAGTTTGGTCCCGTTGACGAGACTGCCCTGGCGCTCCCCATCGATGAGTATTTTCCAGATCCTGATCCGTACAGCATTCTCGAGGTTGTCATTGATGCCTGCGCGATGCGCGGTCAAGGCTGGAACTTTGTCCTTGCCGACGAGAGCGAAGCGGTGATGGATGACCCGATGCCGAGTGTTCCGCGACCAGCCTTCCCAAAAACAACTCTACAGGCAGAAGGACATGGTATGCTATCTCCGGGTGAAGCGCTGCCGGTTCCATTCAATGCAGAGATGGCGAACAATCCGGTTGCACTCATCGCCTCTTTTGCCACTTCGCTTAGCCACTACTTGCTTGGCTCCGCATCCATTGCACCACCCGGCGGTGAGGAGCATTGGGAAGCAACCGTTGATCTTGGTGCAGTACTATTGGGGTTTGGCATATTTACTGCCAACTCTGCCTTTGAATTCAACCGCCATGAGGAGGGATTGCTGGTTGGCTGGAGCTCAGCGGTTCGCGGCGAACTCGGCCAAGACGCACTCGGATACGCGCTGGCTGTGTTTGTTGAGCTATCAGGCGCAAAAGAAAAAGATACCTTAACGCATTTGGAGACAAATCCAAAGTCGGCTTTTAAATGGGCCATAAAGCAATTGCGCGGTAAGCGATCCAGGGAGATGGAACGCTTGCGCGCAATCGAGCCCAAGCCAGGTGCGGGACCTTATCGGTGATATAGATTCCGGGTTCGGCTGCCATTTTTGGTTTCAGGTAGTACGAGAAACGTAAAAACGAAAACCGTCCCGGGCACGTGTTCCTAACACCTAAGCCATGGGAAACGTAGCCGTCCCGGCACTCATCAGCAGGCTACTTGCAAACTTCATCGCCGTTATCAATACATCTGCAGACTTCGGTGTTATCAGCGCAGTCCTTGCCTTGCGGAATCTCGGGGACGCCAGCATCCACCTCACCACCAGGCTCCCCAGGGACGTCTGGATTGGGGGTTGGCACTTCTGGGTCGTCTTCGATCGGGTCTTCGCCACCAGGTTCGGAGGTGGCTGACCCGTCCCCGTCATCACCATCCGTACCCGTCACTTCCGAATCGACAACACCTTCCAGGCTGGGAACAGATGCATCTGAGCCGATCAGATCGAGTCTCTCTTGCAGCTTTTTTTCTACCTGGGCAATGTTGATTTGTTTTTCGGCTTGCGCAAGCTTGTCCTTGGTCTCCTGATCGAGCTCTCCTTCCGTAGCGACGCCAGAGCTGATCGTGTTGATGAGTTCTTGTAGGGTCGCGTCAACGTTTTGCGTGGTATCTGCCCCGATCGCGGCGGTCTGTGCGAGCAGTGAACTGATCCCCAGAAGGTATTCGCTACCGGTTTGCCCGCTGAGAATGTTGAGTTGGGTTGCCGCTGGTACGGCCGCCGCCTCAATAGGCAGAATATCGCGCACTTCTTTTTCAGCTTGTGTGATCGCATCTGGAAATGCGACATCTGCGGCCAAAAGAGCCTGTACTCGGTTGTAGGAAAGATGCGTCAATACGTTTAAAAACACCTCCTGCTCATCCTGGTCGGTCACCTCGTAAAACGCGCGTAAAGTCAACCGCGCCGAGGACAAAGCGCCCGTGACTTCGTTATAGTAGAATCCATTGCCTTCAATCGAAACAAAATCGGCGTCCGTGATGGTGACCTCAAAACGTCCCTCGTTGTCGATGGTTTGCGTTGTAAACACCTGTCCTGTAGGCTGAAATTCAGAATTCAACGGAGAAATCGTGACCGTTGAACCTTGGACAAAGGGACCCTTTTCAACTGCGCCCGTGACATCAAAGCTGCTTTTGTCCGACCCCGAGCAACCGAGGACGACTGTCAATGCTGAGATAAATGTAAAGCTCTTCATATTCATTCTCTCCCAATGCACGAGCATAGAATGCCAAAACACATCCCGCCACCGATTATTGGCATGCATTCTAAGGAAAGCACCAATTATTCTGCTGGACAGATATTTTTGTGGCCCGGAGTACCAAAGTTATTGGGCGCATACTCGACCTCATTGGTTTGACTCGTCGTGCAGTAGAACTCATCATTCCGCTGCTGAGAGCGGCCTGATTTTTGTTGCGCTGTCCAAGTAACGACATCAATGACGTCTCCCCCTGCGCCAATAAACAATCCATCTGCGCTATCCACAATGGGAAATTCTAGGCGTTTGTTTGCTTCTACGCCACCATTGCTGTCAACATCAACATTTCTAGCGAGCACAATGAATTCTCCAGGAGACACTGGGAGGCAGTCGCTATCGGTCACCGTCTGCAAAATGTCTCCATGTTCTCCCTCAGGCTCCGCTCGTCCAAGTTGCAAGCCGTTTAGGTCAAACGGTTGCAATACTTCCAACTCTATCCACTCTCCATCTGCAGCTCCGATCCCGTTTGGGCGCGCCATGTACTCACTAATCCGCACCATACCTGGGCCCGCGGCGATAATCTCTCGGAGACTGTTTTCATCGCGACATTGACCAACGGGCACAATGTCACACTTCGGATTGTCCCGACCGGGTGTTCCCAAGTCTCCCAGTCCATAGGGTGACATTGCTGCGCACCAGCCCCTCGGTTCGTCGTTCCCGGCTGGGGTATGAAAACTTCCATCGAGGGCCATTGCGACCCCGCGCGGGCGCTGCGTCGAATAGGTCACAACATCCAAAATCTCGCCAGCAAACGCTACAAATAGCCCACCATCTCGATCGATAACCCCAAACCCAAGTGGAGCCACGACCTCATTAATTCCACCATTTTTTGTCGCGTCCAAACTCCCCGCTATCACCAAATAACTTCCCGCGTGCTGTATCAGACATTCTGGAGTCGAAATCTCGCCACGAACCTCCCCGGTACCCGATAGGGCCGTCGCACGCCCAAACTGCAATCCGTTGCCATCGACATCAGTCAAAAACTTGAGCTCCAACCACTCACCACTCGAACCACGAGACAACGCCGGGCGAGCCATATACTCGGTAATCACAACGTCGCCAACCTTGGGAGATCGCACAAGGCGCCACTGCCCATCCTGCTGACACTGCGGCATCCCGTCTCTATCGCAGCTTGTATTGCCAACACCTGGCGTACCAAGGCCGTCTACTTCAAAACGGCTCTTACTGGCGCACCATCCATCCGCGTTATCGTTTCCCAAGGCGTCAGCCTTCTTAGCCCCGTCAAACTGTAACGATACCCCAGAGCGAATCACTTGATATACAACCACATCAATGATGTCGCCATTGCATCGTAACGCAATCTGGCCTGAAGTATTGGGCAATCCGCGCGAAGATCCGACGTTCAAATCGTCCCCATAAGAATAATCGACATACTCAGGGAGGTCATCCGACACGGCATTGCCCACGACAAAATAGTCACTGGCCGCGACGCTCCCTTCGCTGATCCGATGTCGAGCGAGCGAGGATCCGTCCTCCCGTGCGCTCGTTAGAACCAAACCCGATATATCCACAGACACCGCACTCGTATTGTAAAATTCAAACCATTCTCGAGCAGTATCAGCTCCTTTGGCATCCGCAAAGATTTCCGTAATCACCAGCGTTCCGGTGCGGATATTCGAATCGCAAACGCTCGTTTCGGCCTGCTCAGGCGGAGAGCACGAGGTCAGCGCGATTGCACCCCCGATCGCGACGCAGTATCGTTGCATCCCAAGCTCCACCAACAAAGATACGCCGACAGCAAACGGACATTCCCTGGAAACAATACTGCGATACCGATTCTTCCCGATTTGTCCCGAAAATGGCCGGAGAGGACGAAAAGCGTCCGGTTTTAGGTGCTAAAAAGACGCATCCAATGATACCGGCGCATTCGTTTGCTCGGCACCATGGCGAGAATCAAGGAACGCATCGGGACCTAATACCGAGGCGGGAACGGTTTGTTTTTCAGGCTTGACCTCCAAACTGCCAAGCCGGTTCTTCATGTGCTTATTTTCCAACGAGACAGTCATCGTGGCCGCCCAAACAGCGTGCGAGATCGCCACGCTTGCTTTCGAATAGCAACCCATGAACGCTATGCAGGAAGCGGCCAGCACCAGAGAGAATCGTTTATACACCGTCCCTAGGTGACTGGTGTTAAATACGGTGTTTCTGAAGGTAGCGGGTAGAAAAATAGGTTTCGCCGGTTGTTTTCGCACTCTGGTGTTTGGATGACTCGCCTGGTCATTTCGCGCCAGGCGTAGCCCAGACCGGAAATAAGAAGGGCGATCAGGGGCAGCATCCGGTCGAGAATGGCCCAGGCGCCATTTTTGGAGCCTACGGCGAGCTTTGCCAGTCTCTTAAGATTGGTCGCAGCACAAAGTAAGGAAAAATCCTCTCTGACCCTGTCGCACCCGCGCACTCGTGCCCGGCGTCCTCCGTGTCTGCGTTGCATGAGGTGAGCGATTTTTCGCTCTACCTTGGGGCGAGTAGAACGATAATCCCGTTTCCATTTTTCGTTCCGTTGGTGAAGTCGTGAGCGCTGCAACGTTGCCTCTTTGGTGTGGATTCGGACCAAGCGTCCGGTTTTCGAAGTTGTGCATTTTGGTTTCAGTGGACAGTCGTGACAGTGCGACTCAAACGATGCCATACCCATGCGCTCGGGTCCCTTTCGGGGTTTGATCGGTACGACAATCCCCTGTGGACAGCGAACGGTTTGCTCGTTTAAATCAATCTTGAATGCGCTCTTAGCAAACAATCCTTTGCTGGGGGGCGATGGCTCTTGGACCTTTACGTTGGCTTCAATCCCTGCCTTTTCTAGCGTTTCAACGATATCCGCTGCCCCATAGGAGGCATCACCAAACACCGCGACACGAGCGTTGTCCTGGGGCGCTGCCTGCGTTTGTTCGATCGCTTCTTCGAGCAATTGCGTTGCGGCTTGTCCATCGCCCACGTTTCCCGCTGTGACATCGCTTGCCACGATCACTTCAGAGTCTGGATCGATCGAGATATGGCCTTTATATCCGTCAAATCCACGAGCCCCCGTCTTGCGTCCATGGCGCGCTTCCGGATCCACAGTCGAAATCACTCGGTCCGGAGCGACTCGCTTCACAATGCGATAGGTCCCATCTTCCCTCTGTTCTAAATCCTGCCCGACCACCGTTGCCAGTAGTGCCATCGCTTGAGCGACCTCCGAACCATATGGGCGACCCTCCATAGATACGAGAGCTGCGTGGGCGTCTTGGGCCAGTGCATCGATAAGGGATTCCTGAGCAGCCTTGTCGTCCCACGCACAACTCGGTTTGCCAGGAGTTTCGTAGGGATCGTCGCGACGAAGAACAGCACGAACACAAGCAGATTGCTCTGCGTCCAGACCCCGCAACAAGCCGCGTATTGCAGACCGTATCAGCGTCACCGTATCTTGGGTCGCAACGGCATCATACAGACACGTCGAATCCATCACACGTTTGCGACCGACCAGTCCGGCCTGCCGGCATACCTCTAACACCGCTTCGAAAATCCGATTTGGAGATGCAGACTGGCGAAGCCGCTCACGCATGTCAACAAGAACCGTATGGACAAAACCAGGATAATCGGAATCCAGGCCCCCAGCCGCATACTTCCAACGCAAATCATAGCTGAATCGATCCACAGCCTCCCGATCACTGAGCCCTTCTACTCGTTGCAGAACCATCACAATCGCCACGATCCGAGAAGGAATCGACCGACGACCACGTTTCGTAAATAGATCCGAGAACATTTCGTCGGGAAACAATCGATGACCTTCTCGATACAAGAGAGAATAGATCGATGCCTCAGACAAACGAGAACGGCAATACGATGCGCCAGAGGTCAACAAACTTCCCTGCTTTGGAGGTAAACCCTGCGTCATTACTAAAGAAGATCAAATTCCATTCACTTTGTCGATCTTTCGGTACGACAAAAAACACCAGTCACCTAGAGAGCTGAACACGTAAATTCACTTTCCGACGCTACCCCTCGAAATCGCTGGCTACGTTGTCCTCCTTGACGGGACCCAACCCCGCCAGCGTCGTCCGCCTCGTCAACGATTCCGATCGTTTACCGTCGATAAGCAACTTTACGTGTTCAGCTCTCTAGAAGCTTAGGTTTCATTCCAATCGGTTTCAAACGAATTCGTTGCGCAGACAGGTATTTTCCCTTTAAGGCCCCCCAATCAACGCTCCCAACATCGCCCATCGGTGTGCGGGCGGGCACCGGCTGAATAGCGTTACGTAACCCAACTGCGCAGGAAAACAAATCGAATTGAATGGTGTTCTAGGATTCACAATGCCGCCGTCCGGTACAACAATGCCGCAGATGATTCATGGAGGAGCAGAATAGTATGCAAAAGGCGGCATTTCTCCGCTCGTCCATCGGGGCGAAAATCCTGATGGCGATCACCGGGTTAGGACTCGTCGGTTTTGTCATCGCCCATATGCTTGGCAACCTACTGATCTTTTTTGGGCGCGACGCGCTGAATTCCTACGGCGAGTCCCTGCGCAATCTGCCAGGGGGGCTTTTGTGGGTCGCGCGCGCGGGCCTCGTCGTAATGGTCGTTGTCCACATCATCACGGCAATCAAAGTGTCAGCAGCCAATCGGGCAGCCAGACCCATCCCCTATCAACGCAAGAAGAATTTGGTGACGGGATACGGCGCCCGAACAATGATATGGAGCGGTATCATTATCGCGTCGTTTCTCGCCTATCATCTCGCTCACTACACATTCCTGGTCACCAACCCCGAGTTCCAAAACATGGTCGATGGCAACCGCCATGACGTGTACACGATGGTGGTCACCGGATTCCAAAGCATCCCGATCGTCGTACTCTACATTGTCGCCGTCGGGCTATTGTCTTTGCATCTTGGCCATGGGATTCCGAGTTTTTTCCAAAGCCTTGGCCTACGACATCCAACCTATACGCCAATCATCCGCCGCGCCGGCAAAGCGATCACAATCATCCTGTTTGTTGGCTATGCCTCGATTCCCATCGCCGTTGTCTGTGGATGGGTAGGAGCCTTATGAACCTCGATGCTTCTGTGCCTTCGGGCCCAATAGAACAGAAATGGGAAAATCACAAGTTTGATCTGAAGCTGGTGAATCCCGCCAACAAACGCAAATACGATATTATCATTGTCGGCAGCGGTTTGGCGGGCGGGGCTGCCGCGGCAACGCTTGCAGAGCTCGGCTACAACGTCGCTTGCCTTTGCTACCAAGACAGCCCACGGCGCGCCCATAGTATTGCGGCCCAAGGGGGCATCAACGCCGCCAAAAACTATCAAAATGACGGCGATAGTGTGTTCCGTCTATTTTACGACACTGTCAAGGGGGGCGACTTTCGCTCGCGAGAAGCCAATGTGCACCGGCTTGCCGAGGTGAGCCTCAATATCATCGACCAGTGTGTCGCCCAGGGGGTCCCCTTTGCGCGCGAATATGGCGGCGTCTTGCGCAATCGCTCCTTTGGCGGCGCGCAAGTGTCTCGGACCTTTTACGCACGGGGACAAACCGGGCAGCAATTGCTTTTGGGCGTATATTCGCAACTCAGCCGAATGGTGAACGCGGGCAAAGTAAAGATGTTTACCCGCAGCGAAATGCTCGATCTGGTCGTTGTCGACGGACACGCTCAGGGAATTGTCGCTCGAGATCTCCGCGATGGTACCATCCAATCATTCTCCGGACATGCTGTGATTCTCGCCACGGGCGGCTATAGTAACGTATTTTATCTATCGACCAATGCAAAAGGATGCAACGTGATGGCATCCCATCGCGCCTATCGCAAAGGCGCTGCGTTTGCCAATCCCTGCTATACGCAAATTCATCCGACCTGTATTCCGGTAACCGGTGACTACCAATCCAAGCTCACCCTGATGTCCGAGTCGCTGCGAAATGACGGGCGAATTTGGGTGCCCAAAAATCCGGACGATTGCAAAAAATCTGCCGCGAGTATTCCCGAGCAGGACCGCGACTACTATCTAGAGCGCAAATATCCCAGCTTTGGCAACCTAGCCCCCAGAGATATCGCCTCACGCAGCGCAAAAGAAGTATGCGATGACGGACGGGGAATCGGCGAAACAGGCCGCGGCGTCTATCTCGATTTTCGCGATGCCATTCAGCGCCTTGGAGAGGCAACGATCCGCGAGCGATACGGCAATCTTTTCCACATGTACAACAAAATCACCGCAGAAAACCCCTACGAGGTTCCGATGCGGATCTATCCCGCCCCTCACTATACAATGGGGGGCCTTTGGGTCGACTACAACCTAATGAGCAACATCCCAGGGTTATTTGTCCTTGGCGAAGCAAATTTTTCCGATCACGGCGCAAACCGTTTGGGGGCCAGTGCACTCATGCAAGGGCTCGCAGACGGATACTTTGTTATCCCCTACACGATTGGAAACTATCTCGCCGGGCGCAAAGACAAAATCGACACCACCCACGCTGCGTTTACCGACGCAGAGAAGGACGTCCGGACAAAACTCGACACCTTTCTGAGCATCAAAGGAAGCCAAACCGTCGACGATTTCCACCGCGAACTGGGAAACCTCATGTGGGAGTACTGCGGTATGTCCCGCGACGAGCAAGGACTGAAGACCGCGCTGGAGAAAATCCCCGAGCTCCGCGACCGGTTCTGGAAAGAAGTCAGCGTTCTCGGCAGTGGTGAATCTCTCAATATGTCCCTTGAAAAAGCCGGACGTGTCGCAGACTTTCTCGAGTTCGCCGAGGTCATGTGCCACGACGCGCTCACCCGTGATGAGTCCTGCGGGGCCCACTTCCGCGTCGAGCACCAAAGCGACGAAGGGGAGGCCGTCCGCAACGACGACGAATACGCCTATACCGGAGCCTGGGAATTCCAAGGGGTCGGCAATCCCCCGACACTACACAAAGAACCCCTGGTGTTCGAAAACGTCGCGCTCGCGACACGGAGTTACAAATGAAACTCACGCTGCATGTCTGGCGACAATCTGATCCCAAAGCAACAGGCAAGATGGTTCGCTATGAGACCGAGGCAAATGAGCACATGTCATTTCTTGAGATGCTCGACGTCCTCAATGAGACACTGATTCTCCGCGGTGAAGAGCCGATTGCATTCGACCACGATTGTCGCGAAGGCATTTGCGGAATGTGTTCGCTCACAATCGACGGCGTTCCCCATGGTCCCGACCGCGGCACGACTGTCTGCCAGTTGCATATGCGCCGATTTAAGGATGGTGACGAAATTTACATCGAGCCATTTCGTGCCCGAGCGTTTCCCGTGATCCGCGATTTAGTCGTCGATCGCAGTGCGTTTGACACGATCATTCAAGCCGGCGGATATATCTCCGCCAATACCGGCAGCGCCGTCGATGCAAACGCGATGCTCATCCCAAAAGTGGACGCCGACCACGCGATGGACGCAGCGGCATGCATCGGCTGTGGCGCATGCGTCGCCGCCTGTCCCAACGCCTCTGCCATGCTGTTCGTCGCCGCCAAATTGGCCCATTTGTCCAAATTGCCACAAGGTCAGCCAGAGCGATCCCGCCGCGCCCAAAACATGGTCGCCGCAATGGATGACGCTGGATTTGGCAACTGCACGAACCACTACGAATGTGAAGCCGTGTGCCCCAAAGAAATCGGCTCCGAGTGGATCGCGCGCATGAACCGCGATTATACCGCAGCAAAGTTGCGTCGTTGAGGGTACCCCGTGTTAAACGTTAAATAAAAAGTGGACGATATCCCCGTCCACCATGACGTAGTCTTTTCCTTCTGCGCGCAACCGCCCCGCTGCTTTGATCTCCTTCTCGCTGCCATGCTGTTCTAAATCCTCAAGCGTATACACCTGAGCGCGAATGAAACCTTTCTCAAAATCAGTATGAATCTCCCCTGCAGCCTGGGGAGCCGTTGCCCCCTTTTTGACCGTCCACGCGCGGATCTCTTTGGGGCCCGCAGTAAAGAATGTCTGCAACCCAAGCAATTGGTAACACTCCCGGGCTAGGGTATGAAGTGCTGGCTCGGACAATCCATAACTAGCTAGCAGCTCCGTTTTCTCTTCGTCTTCTAGGCCTGCGAGCTCTTCCTCGATCTTGCCGCAAACCAGAACCACTCCACACCCTTGCTCGGTCGCGCGTGCTTTTACCTTTGCCGACCAATCATTGCCATCGGGCAAGTCTTCTTCGCCAACATTGCAGCAATACAGTACGGGCTTGGCTGAGAGCAAATTAAACGTCCGAAACAGCTCTTTTTCGCTATCCCCCACTGAAAGCGTGCGCCCCGCATGTCCCTCACTGAGATGCGCATGAACCTTCTTGACCAAATCAAACTCGGCCCGTGCCTCTGGTTTTCCAGATTTTGCCGCCGACTCGGTCTTTTTAAACCGTCGCTCCATCGACTCAAGATCAGCAAGAACCAGTTCCATCTCAATAACATCGAGATCCCGCAAAGGGTCGACCGAACCATCAACATGAACAATATTTGGATCGTCAAAGCAACGTACCACCATCAATATCGCGTTTGTCTCGCGAATATTGGCGAGAAACTTGTTGCCTAGCCCCTCCCCCTTGGATGCCCCTTTTACCAACCCCGCAATATCGACCAACTCGACGATCGCCGGGATCACCTTCTCGGTATCCATGTGCTTGTGAATCCGTGCCAAACGACCATCAGGAACAGGGACAAGCCCGACGTTTGGATCAATGGTACAAAATGGATAATTTGCACTCTCGGCTCCTGCCGCAGTGAGTGCGTTAAAAATGGTTGACTTGCCCACGTTGGGCAGCCCTATGATTCCACAACTAAGCCCCATAACTCAGGCAGGGTATCGAAGTAGAGTTCTGATGCAAGAACACAGGGGACTAATTTCGTCCCTGCCCAAAGGCTCCCCAATACGCGAGGATATGCTTGCACACCGGAAAAAAATAGAGGTGCCACCCGGATTCGAACCGGGGAATAAAGGTTTTGCAGACCTCCGCCTTACCACTTGGCTATGGCACCGTAGCTATTCAGTACCGTACTTTGAACGAGCCATCAAGCGAGGGTCTATCGAATCGTCACTCCCCACCCGTTGAAGGAGGACGCGTTGTCGGGCCCACAGCGGGATCGACACACTGGCCGTCGCGAACACACAAAAGGTGCCGCAGCTCGGCAATTTCGCGCAATAGCTGGCGCCGTTCTGCCTCTAAGAGCGAGTTCACAAACCGTACGCGATCGAGTTCTAAGCTCGCCTTTCCCACGACTCGTGGCCTGTGAGATTCGTGATTTTGACTGATCTCGACAACCTGATGCTGAGCAGCCCTCTGCCACAAAAGCGCGTCCATTCCAGCAAACGCCATCACCATGGCCAAACTAATCCCGACGAGAATACACGGACGCTCAGCGACAATAAGTGGCACGCGTGCTTCCCGGGCGAGTACCCGACCTTGTTTACCTTTTGCAATTCCCCCCATAGTAATCATGCTACCAGCTCCCATGGCTACTCGGAAGCATGATTTATAGGGTGGGCCACGGTATTGAATTGTAATAGAATTGCGCGCGGATGTCGGAGCCTCTCAAAAGCACCATAGTTTTAAGGTCTTACAATCGGATCTCGGCATGCCTGGAGGCGGCATCTGCGTGCCTTGCCCAAGACTATGTTGACTTTGATCTGTTGATCCTTGAACAGTCGGAGTCGCTCTCTGATCCTCAGCGAAAGCAACTCGAAACACTTGCAAAACATCCCCGAGTCACCATTGCATTTCGGCCGCCTCTCGGCGGTCCCGAGTCGCGCAATGAGGCATGTCGGATTGCGACTGGGGATGTGATCGTGATGCTTGATGACGATGATCTGCCAGCATCCCCAGGGTGGCTATCTGCCCTCATGAAAAACTTTCACGACCCCAAATGCCTCGCGGTTACCGGCAGGCACCTCGCCGGAGAAAAACAGCCCCCCTACCGATTCATGCGTTGGGCGCAAAAACGCGTATTGTCTTATTCGCCCTTGATGTGGCAGCGATGCTGCACTCGCGTTGATGTTCGCTCCCAATCGATTCAGAATCTCCATGGAACAAACTCGGCGATTCGTCGCTCTGTATTGCAAAGATTTGGGATGTGGGACCCATGCACGACAATCGAAGATGAAAACTCACTTTGTTTTCGCATTCTCCGTGGTAAATCCGTAGATGAGTACATGGTCTTCGATCCCGAAGCGACGATCCACCGCCGTTTAGATATCGATGGTGGATTGGATAAACGGCAAATGACGACCAGCGAATACGCCCACCGTATCTTTGTCTTCCTTCACAATATCATCGGTCACTATCATCGGACTCGCTTCCTGGCCCTCTATCCGGCCTACATTGGCCTACTATGGTGGGTCACCAGCGAATGGATCCTGTTTGAAAGTAGCCACTATCAGCCGCGTTCCCTGGCAGAAAAATTACTCGCCAGCACTTTACTCGCAGTCAAGCTGCCGATTCTATGGCCCTATTGGCTAGGGCGCTGGGCTGCAGACCGGCTCCGCAATGGCCAACCCGCGCGAGCACCTCGCTTACCCCCCAAGCCAGATCGAATGGTGATCAGAGAGCAATCCCCCCGACCTCGCGCAACCCAACCAACTGTGTAGCCCGCCATCACATGGTCGGCGTAAATATCAAGCTATTCTGCGGGATCCAGTAGCATGGTTTCATCGCAACAATCCGCTCGCGCAATCCGCGCGTCCGCTCAACATCAAGCGAGAATCCATTTCGGTCAAACAGATCGATCCAATAGAAAGACGGCTGGCAGTTAATATGTCCATGCCCAGGCTGTCTTGGTATCGCTGCGGTAAAATAGACCGCACGTCGGCTAGACTGCGTCAAATATGCAATGAGCTCATCGGCACGTTGGCTGGGGAGATGCTCAGCGACCTCGATGCACGAAACCACATCGTATTTCGTTCCTGCTGAATGAAGCGTAGAAGCATCGACAAACCGGACGCGATCCCGAAGCGACGCATGCAGAAACGGAAGCGCAGAATCACTGAGCTCAACGCCATGAACATCTTTGTCATGGAGATGCAGTAGTGGCTCTAGCAGCAGCCCTTGTCCGCAACCGACATCTAATAGGGTATCAAAGTCGATCACCTCGCTTAGCGCCTCAGCGAGTTTGACGTAATTGCCCCGGTACTGCTGCCTGGCGCGATAGTGACGCCGGCGAAACGGTGAAACTCGATTGGATAACTGATCAGATAGCTGCGAAAGTAAACCCATCTGTCCCCCTCGGGGGAGTAGACCATGGCGCAACGGGATACAAAAATCAAGCGATGGTTATTTTGGACAACTCGAGTGCAGTGGATTGTTCTTGCACGCTTCGGTAATTTTTATGATAGGATCTGAACCACCGCCCCCTCTGGATTTTCTTGTCCGGGGCCTCTTTTTGGATTTGATCTGCTTCTTGAGATCATCCACGCGCTTTTGCGCTTTTTGGCGCTCGACTTCGTTCTTCGCGTTTGCGATCGCATTTTTCGCTTCTTTGAGTTCGCCGTCGAGTTTCGCCAACTCCAGCTTTTGCTCGCGCAACTCTTCCGCAATCCGATCCCGCTCCGCCTGCACTTCGGCGGCGCGTTGGTCACTTGCGATCTTTTGTTCTCTCTTTTGATATGCCCAAAACCCCAAACCGCCTACGACAATGACCAAAATCGTTACGATCGCAATCAGTCCAGTTGGACGCTTACGAGAAACCTCTTGGCGTCGCAATTCGAGCTCTTGCTCTAAACGTTGGCGCTCAAGCTCTGCTTCCGCGGCAACTCGAGCACGCGCCTCCGCCTCCTTCAGGCGATGCGCAGCTTCTTTTTCTGCTCGTTCGCGCTGCTCTTGGGCCCGCCGTTCCGCAGCAATCCGCGCAGCTTCTTCCGCCTGGCGCTGGCGCTCAGCCTCTTCAACGGCCTGGATTTTTGCTTCCTTTTCCCGGCGCTCTTGGTCTACTTGCTCTTGGACGCGATCCTGCTCAATTCGCTGCAACTCTTGCAGTGAAAACAACACTGAATTTTCGCGCTTTTCAGCGTCACTCATTTCTCATCGCCCTCAACACCAGGTACAAGTTACAGTTCAACTAACACTTTGTTTTAACACGCACTCGCGGTGGTGGCAATGTACGCCACCGCCGGCAAATACGTACGAATGGCTACATCGGAGCAGATTCTACAGTAATATGAACAAGGTTTCCCCCTCACCAATTCGCCAAGTTGCGCCTTCTTCACTACTTTGATAAGTGGTCTGGGCCTTGGGATTCGTAGACTTACATAGCCATGTCCTGCCCATGCTGGATGACGGTGCAGCAAGTGCCGAGATATCGTTGGCGATGTTGCAAGGACTATCGGACATCGGATTTGAAAAAGTATATGCGACCCCCCACCAGAAGGACGGTCAATTTCTCCCTTCGATGGAGTCAATCCACAACGCGTATACAGCCACAGCGGAACGAATCGTAGAGCAAGGCCTCGCTCTCACCCTTGGCTTGGCGGCAGAAAATATGTGGGACACCGTATTTTACCAGCGTGTCACCGAAGACAGTATTCCCTCATACGACGGCGGAGATGCTTTTCTATTCGAGTTGCCACTCAACCTGCTGCCGCCGGGCTTATCCGAAGCACTCTTCCGGTTACAACAGCGCGGCAAACTTCCGGTCTTAGCCCACCCTGAGCGCTACGATAGACTTTGGGATCATCCCAATCTATTTGAAGAGCTCGCAGGACAGTGTGTAATGGTGGTTGATCTCGGCGCCATCGCCGGATATCACGGCCGCAAACGGAACAAGCGCGCTCGCACCATGCTCAAAAAAGGCCTTGCTCACGCTGTCGCGAGCGACGCGCACTCGCTAGCGGATGTCCGAATTGCTGCAGAAGGCATTCGCTGGATAGAGAAAAAGATCGGCGTTGCGGACGTCACCCGATTGCTCGATACCAATCCGCGCCTGATTGCCTCTGGCACCCACCCGGAGTGGGAGTGAGGGGACGGACCTAACTTTTCAACCTTTGGGGTCTAGCTGAGTGTTTTAGTATATTCAGACTTACAAAGGTTGAAAAGTTAGGTCCGTCCCCATGCTCCGTTCAGACTTACAAAGGTTGAAAAGTTAGGTCCGTCCCCATGCTCCGTCTTGTTGTCCATATCGGAATCTCTCTGGCGTTTTTGGTCCTGTATGTTTGGCTTGTCTGGCCAACATCGGACCAACAAGAACAAGTCGTAAACACACTCAGGAGTTTAAGCACGGGGATTGGCTGGACGGTACTGTTCCTATACCCGGCATTGTTAGCGGTAACTCATAGCGCCCGCGGTTGGCGATGGCGATACCTACTCCAATCCATCGGCGCAAAGGTGGCGCCGATGCGTCTCATGGCGATCTCATCCGTCGGGTTCATGGCAATCCTTGTCCTTCCCGCTCGCCTCGGAGAATTCGTCCGCCCTGCTCTCATCCACAAGCGCGGAGAAATCCGTGCCAGCGAAGCGCTGGGAACCATTGCTGTGGAGCGCGTGATCGATGGGCTTGTGCTGGCTGTATTTCTATTTCTTACGTTCTGGGCAAACCGAGGCAGCCCCTACGAAAAACCATGGATGATGATCGCCGCCTACGGAGCACTGAGCGTATTTGCCTGTGCATTGGTGTTTATCTGTGCCTCGCTGCGGTGGCCGCAAACCACAGTACGATTTGCTGTCGGAATTACCGGAATGCGTCTTTACGCCCCCCGTTGGGCGAACTTTGTCCAGGAAAAATTGATCGAAATCATCCGCGGCTGTGCAGCACTTAAAGATACAAAAAACATCACAATGTTTTTGTTATGGACGATCGTGTACTGGACGGCGAACGGCTTCAGTGTTTGGCTACTGGCCCAAGCGTTTCATCTCCCTCTGTCTGTTGTTGGCGCCGGTGCGACCATGGCCCTTGTCGCTGTCGGAATCATCCTGCCCAATCCTCCCCTATTTGCCGGTCAATATCAGGCGTTTGTGATCATGGCGCTGACGCTCTATATGCCAAACGCGACCGCCTACGGTCCTGGACTCGCGTTTGCCATCGTTCTGCATGTCGCCCAGGTCATTTGGTATGTTTCGATTGGTTTGATCGCTATCTCGAGCCCATATGTCTCGTTTCGCGAGCTTCGCCAATCCATTGGCGCGAAAACCACCGCATCGCTCTCAGCAATCCAGGCAAAAAAATAGCCTCTTTACAGATTCCGGGCGAAACTTAGCCGGAACATCACCACCGCAGAGGTCCATATGTATTCATCTCGCATTATCTTCAACGTCCTAGCTTGTTTGGGCATTCTTGCTGCGATTTCCACCACACAGCCCGCAAGCGCTAAATCATCATCCACGGTAAGCTATCCATTCAAACAGGCATGGCCAACAGCCCTTCGTTTGCTACGCATCGACGAACACTATATCGTTGTCGAAAAAGATAAGGACGCAGGGTATATCGTGTTTGAAATTCGCGAAAAAGACCGCACCTTTCGCGGGTCGATGGAACTCGCTCGGACCAAAGACGACGAGGACCGGGATGCGGTTCGAATGTTTGTCCACATTCGCAAACGCCCCTTATACGTCGAGTCCCGTTTGCTTTCTCGCATGACCGCCAAATTGCGCGAAGAATACGGTGACCCAGTCCCACCCAAACCAGCCCCAGAACCAAAGCCCGAGGAAGAAGAAAAACCTGATCCAGATCGCACTCTCGACCCTAATAAAGGTACACCTCCCGAGTCGATCGGCCGAGAGTCAAAACCAAAGAACTAAAGCTACCTTTCTGCCGTGGAAAATCGGGCGTTATTGAGTCTCCAGTTTGGCTGCGAGTCGAAACTCATAATGACTAAATAAATCTCGAACATTCGCCGATACGTTTACTTAAAGCGAAAAAACACGAGCATGTACACTTTGCTGATCGGTTGTTCGCCTTATTGAAGTAAAACCGCGGGATGTCACGTTGTACTTGGATCAATTTGTGGACAATCCATTTCGCCAATTGCTTGCCTCTCCTGTTGTCTTGCAATTCGCCCGGTGAGGAGCTTTCCAAACGCTCTACAGCAATCACCAGTAGCACTCCCATTTCTGAACAGCAACATGAGACTCACACCGTTCTCGGTCCCATCCAGGCCCCGATGCCAATCACGGTTCCTTGGTCAGACCTGCCAAGCTTTTCAGCGAGCTACGAGATCATTCCAGACCACAATGTCGTTGTCACCGCATTGGGTGGTTTCTTTGCTGGGACGCAAACCGTTTCCCTCTACGAAGTCGGCGTCCCTCAAAACGATGTGAGCCCAAAACGCGTGCCCTTGGCAATCGCTGAGGTCCAATCTGAGGCGAGACTCAGCTACGCTGAGGTACCACCCGTCCAGCTTGCTTCTGGCCACCGATACTGGCTCGTCGTCACCGGGAACCACCGACAAATGTTTGAAATCGCATCACCAATGACTGCCCCGGGCATGCTCCTGCCAGGACCGGTGCGGACTGGACATATCGAGAGTGGCCCCCTATGGTAGTTTTCACGAAAGCAACTTCCACTCGCTAACACCGGGCGCCAACCTGATCGGCATCCCCGACATGCGCTACTGTATCGATTGCGGCGCCACACAATTCATGCCGAATCGATTAAAAGGTCATACCTCTACCCTGCTTCCCGACGGACGTATCGTCGTCATTGGCGGCATGGATTCCACCGGCAGAGACGCCCGGGCCGAAGTCCATATTTGGGATCCGTCCCACGCGCAATGGCGCCCAGGCGGCAAGCTGATCACCGGACGTTACCTCCATAACGCAACGCTCCTCCAAGATGGGCGAATTTTTGTAAGTGGTGGCCAAGGCCACATCACCCCTACCAGCGCCACCAGGACCTATGAGGTTTGGGATCCGATCACCCAGCGCTCACATCTGTTTGCACAACCGAAATTAGACGGAGGGCTCAATCAGCATCATGCAATCCGCCTCGCCGATGGCCGAGTCTTGCTGTTGGGGACCTCTATCGAGGCGATGATTGTCGATCCCAAAACCGGGACGCAAACCCCAACCGGCTATCTCAACCAACGTCGCCACAATGCAACACTGACGGCACTGCCAAATGGCAAGGCGCTTGTCAGTGGCGGACGCGCCATTCTCAGACCAACAGCACAGATCAAGGTCTGGGAGCCACTCGCCTCCTCAGAGTTATGGGACCCAGAAACAAACACTTGGAAGTTGCTGCCCTCCCGCATGCGTAACGCAAGATACGACCACGGCGCGATCCTGCGTCCCAACGGTCAAGTCTGGGTGATTGGCGGAACAATGACAAACAGTAGCGCTGTCACAGCCATCGAACCCCCTATCGATGAATTCTGGGATCCACTGACCGAGAAATGGTCACCATTGCCGGGAAAACGACCGCAGCCAATAACACAGGTTCATTCGATCCTGCCGTTGCCGGGGCAAAATAAAATCGCCGTGTTCAGCAAAGAAAACGGCGCAAATATTCAAATACGCAATGGCAATACATGGACCGGCAGTGGCAACCCGATCCTAGAACGTGGCTCCCTATTTTCGGTTGCGCCGCTACTTGATGGACGTTTGCTTATTTCGGGCGGTGACCAAGACGATGTAAACGGATACAACCGACCCGTAGATACATGGCAAACTTGGCCCGCCTCTGCGTCCCCCGATCAAGACCTCCAGGTTTGCGCACCCACTGTCTTAAATCCAGGCGAGCTCCCCCTCTCCTTTAATCTCGACGGAAAACGATGTTTCCACAGCGAAGCCTGCCCGGAAGTCGCTTCGATGTGCCGCGACAGCAAATGTGTGTGCGAAGCGCCGAGCTGTGAGGATACACTCAAAAACGGCAAAGAATCCGACGTCAATTGCGGCGGCGGATCCAGAATCCCGGCCGACGACGACTGCCCGCGATGCCGATCCGAACAAACCTGTCGCGAAAACACAGATTGTTTGACGGGATTCTGCAACGCCCAAGGTCGATGTCAGAAACCGGTAACGATTACGGACGCATCTCGGGAATGCGATGTACCCGTAGCAGGTCGCCGATGTACTTATCTAGTAACATTTCGCAGTCACTTGGATACCGCACAGCCCTTTGACCCAGTCATGGAAGTGGTCCACTGGGGTCAGGTCGAATACGTGATTCGTCCCATCCGAATCAGTTCAGGTGACATCCGCGCAAGGAAAATTCCGGGCCACGAGACAATCATTGCCTCGTTCTATTGGTACCAACTCCCCAAACCCGGACGTACTTTTCGCGTACTCACGTCCCGCTCTGCCGCAGAGCCAGACACACACGAGTTTGCCCAGCCAACCGTGCCCTGGTCTTGTGCCGATCGGCAGCAAAACAATGGCGAAAGCGATACTGACTGCGGCGGCACATCGCAATGCCAGCCATGCGAGCTCGAGGAGAAGTGCACAACCGGACTCGACTGTGCCAGCCAATATTGCCACATTCCCCCAGAACTCGGCGAGGGGACTTGCGCCGCCCCGCCTGCCAATACCTGCGCGGACGGAGTTCGCGACTTTGGCGAAAGCGACACAGACTGTGGTGAAGTCTGCGGCGGCAATTGTAAACTGACCGACCATTGCAACGGCGACCAAGATTGTGCATCTGGGCATTGCAAAGGCAGCGAATGCGCCCTGCCTGGAAGTTGTGATGACGACCAGCGAAACGGTTTTGAGACCGATCTCAACTGCGGCGGACCACTTCGCTTTGGACTCGAATGCGACCGTTGCGATGTCGGCCAAACATGCAAAGTGCACCGAGACTGCGACACCGGATTCTGCGATCCCAGTGGTCATTGCAATGCCCCCACAACTGATTGCTTGACGGACCTGAACTGCTTTGTCCCTGATCAGACAACCTGTGACAACGGAATTCAGGACTGGAAAGAGACCGACCGCGACTGCGGCGGAATTCATTGTGGAAAATGCATTCCCGGTGACACGTGCAGAGAAGATTCGGACTGCGCCAGCGGCCAATGTGACGGTAGCGAGTGCCGCGGATTCTTAGATTCTGTCGAGGCAATTGTCAGCTCGTCAGCGTGGGCCCGCAACGAACGCTTTGTCCTTGATCTATTTCAGACTGCTCTACCGGAAATACTACTCGCGAGCCTCGATGATCTTCGCGCATTGTCGGCCGAAGCCAAGAAGCAAGTCCGAGAACTATACAACAACCAAAGCTCCACATCCGGGGTACTGTTCAACCAAAAAGGTGACAAGGTATTAGGCTTCCCAAACCAGGATAGTCCTCAACTCTTTTACTACGCAGAATACCGAAACAACAAGAACCAACCCTACACCTACGCTCCGATCTCAAAGGTTCGCAGAGAGATCCAAACAATGGATCTCGCGACGCAAAAATCTATCGAGGGCAGAATCTATGTTCAGTTTATCGGGTATGAGGACGTACCGACCACAGTGACTCCTACGGATGACGATGTCCTGCTTGCAGACCTGCCATCTGAGAACGATGCAAAAGTGACGCAGTGCTTGATCGACAATCGCGATACTAGTTTAGCCGGCATCCTTGCCAATATCGCGTGCTACTACAATCGTTACAAGAATCAAGGAGAATTTCGGTTCGCAATCCCACAGTACTTAGACGACAACGTCCTTGGCAAAGGTGTTATTGATGGCTACGATCTTTTCAACCATCCAGACACACAAAAACCAACCATCACATTAAGACCGACTCACCCCCGGTTTGCATCTGCCCTCGAGAATTACGATCTAACCCGCAGCGATCTAGAAGATCGCGTTGCCGGGCGTCCTGTCGGTTACAATTTCGCAAGAGTCGTACGATCGGAAGACTTCAATACCGGCTCGGAAACCTTTTCGGTTTTCGCATCACCTTCATCTCGCCGCAGATATCCTTATTCCACCGTGGCGAATATCGTCAACGCACTGAGCGATGATTCCGTTTTAGACGCAGCAACCTTGCTGGGAGCATTGTCTCAACTAGAGGATATTGAAGTTGATGGGAGCATCCCGCGATCAGCTGCTTCAACCTTCGATCCAAAACTTGATGTCGCGAGGTCTACACGGAGCGATGAGTCGAATCGGGCATCCGGTTCGATTGAATACTACGAAACTCTTGGCCGCGAGAAGGAACTCCCGCTAAGCCTTTACACCAACCAGATTCGATATTGGTTTGCCGGAGATTGGTTTGGACTATATGACTCAACACTCAAACAACTCCAAACAATATTTCCAGGCTACAACGTCCAAGTCAACAAAGGTGCTGAGGTGGAGGGTGCGAGTAACTTACAAGAGTTACTCGAATGGCTTGAAAATCCAAGAATACAGGGACTGATGATTGACACGCACGGCACTGCCATCGCAGCAATTGACTCCGACGTGTGGGAATGGCCACGAAGCTCACACAAGGGCGAAGCGGATCAATGTCTGTCACGGTGGAACGAGTATCAGGACAAGTATCCCGACCTGGTTGATAGAGGAATCTTGGAATGGGTGTTGGTTACACGTTCAGAATTTGCAAAATGTGTCATCGTTGTCGACTTGCCCAAACTGATCGAGCACATCAAACGGACTGCGCCACACAAAAAAGGACTTTTGATTCTCGACACTTGCTTTGCGCGACAAAATGGCCGCGGCGCATCCGAATTGTTTCAAATCGTAGCGGGTTCCAGTGGAAGCGAATTGAATTTCCTCGGCAACAAGGACCTCGAGACGATTCTAGATTGGACGACAAAGCCGGACAGCTACGCTACAGCATTGGACCGAGACACCTTTTACCTCAATATGGCACTTGCCCGATCGTTAGAAGGAGATTTCTTTGACCCCGTGGAGTTCCGAATCGCCGCAGCAGCGGCGCTTGGTGCCGGAAAATTAGTCGCGTGGCGCAACCTCGTCCGACCGGCCATCAACCTAGATGGTTTTCCACGAATGAGGTCGGTTACTACCCATGGTGATGCCGTCGAGTTTCGGTTTTCGAGTCTTGTCGAGCATGCGACAATTGATACACACGTATACGGTTCCGGTGAGGCGCCCAAGCCGGCTAGCGATTCGCAAATTGTCGTCAATACACCCAAGGCTTGCGAAGTTGAAGAGGGAACAGCGAGGGTCGCATGGGAGCAGGCTTATAACGTCGACGGCGAAGACTACGCGATGGTTCTGGCACTCCGCGGTACAAACGGAGCACTTGGCCCGCGATTCGTGACTTGCGACGAACAGTCTCGCGCCCCATCGGGCGAAACCCAAAATCACCTCGATCAACTTGCCTTTGTAGAAGATACCATAGATCCCAGCCTGTTCGTAGAAGTGCTCATTCCACCACTACGCGCGCAGAACGGCGGGCGCCTTCATGGGAATACTAAATCCCTAACAGCGACCCCAGATTGGATATTTGCTCACAATCTTGTAACGCGCCCGCTCATCGATCCACGCAACTTTGAACACCTGTGGGACGGTACAATCCCAACCCCGCCAGATCCACTCAAATACACATGCCTTCGGCCACGGCGAGAAAAATGGACCCCCGAGCGGCCGAGTCCGTTCCGAATCCGCATCCCCTGTGTCAAACCACCCAAAGTACACACTGTGACCTCCAAAGAGACAACCGCTCGGGGGGCGCCAGATCAATTAGAGATAGCATTGACCCAATCCATGTTTGCCGGCACGCCGCTGACCCACCTACTGGCCCCTGGAGAGGTACCTGTGGAAGATCCCGAGCGACCGATACTGAACGTTCCAGTCGAGTGCACTGACGCATTAAACGCGACCTTAGACTGGGTAGATATCGAGATCAAAAATGATATCGAGCACAGCAAAACACTTCGTATCGGCGACGCCCGACACCTTCGACCCAAGACACCCGCTCCAACCGACATGTGTTTACCGAGCGAAGATTTTCCTTCGCGGGTGATCCAATCGTTTTGGTCAGAACTTGAAACGTTTGCCTTCGACCAAATCGATGCCCCCCATATGACGTTGATTATCCCCAAAGTGCTCGGCTGGGGTGGAAGTGAACTTCACGGGAACACGACTGGCAGGATGTCCGCTTTGGTAGAGCGCCCGAGCCGATTTGCAGCGGACACGTATGCAGAGTTCGACAATAAAACCGCAGATGGAAGCTTGGATATCTGTCTAGCACCCAAATGGCAGGCTCCGCTGTTTGACCCAGAGGCGGGAGCCAGCTCATTTCGACTAGAGGTCCCTTGCTTCGTCGAGCGACCGGCGGTCCAGTCCATCCGATCCGCTGATCTAATCCCAAACGGTGGCGAAATCACCGGGGTCCCCATCGAAAATGGGACGCCCTATCGGTCCCTCAGTGTTTCGCTTTCAGTCCCTGTCCTAACCCAAGCCACAAAGGTCCAATTACTGCGGGAGAGCGAAGAACCTGAAAGCAACCCCAGCGCCCCAACCTTGAGTATTCCGATCGAATGTAGCAGTGCGTGCAATACGTCACTGGCATGGGGGGAAAAAATTGAGCTCTTGGATGACGAGTATTCCGAGACGCTGCATATTTCTGGGTTCTCTCACGTACGGGAACCGGGATTTCCGGCAGGCGAACTTGTATGCGATGATGGTGATACCCTACCGTTCCCAGCGGTGAGGGAAAGGGAAGCGAGAAGCGACAGCTACAACGATAGTGTGATTCTTTTACCTGTTGCTAGCCTCGTCATCCCCACTCTTGCAACATTTTCCCGCGAAATGTTGCACGGCAACTTGGACCTGACCGATCCGGGAAACGGGGTCTACAATATCGATGACTATGCCGATGGCCGGTACATACCAGACGATGTCGATCAAACCTGTAGCGCGCAATCCTGGCGGATCCCCTACCTAACAAAGTCCACCGAGAATCGACCGTTCCGCGTTGATATTCCGTGCCAAAGAGCGATTGCGGGCACTGGAAAAACAATTCTGACGCGCCGCGGCGATTCCATCCCAAATCCAGGCTTGTCTTGCCAGCAGATCCTCAATGATTACCCAGAGTCTAAAAATGGCCACTATTGGATCGACCCGGACGGACCGTGCGGAACTGATGGTCGCAACAATATTCAACCGGTTCCTACCTTCTGCGACATGACAACCGAAGGCGGTGGTTGGACTGTGGTCAATTTCAACCAGGACAAGCGACTCCAAATCCACGACGAAAGAAGGCGAGATTCCCGTGACTGGGCCCACTACTTTACTTACAACACCCCCCACTTTCGGGCCGTGCTCAAAAAAGACGGAGAGCCACTACGAAACAACGACGGCGACGCAGTTGGAATTTGGGTTGTGGACAGAGCAGTCGTCCCAAAGGACGGTGGTGGCTCGGAGCTTCGGTTTTGTGCCTCAACGCGCGACGCCTTTAAGCTTGCCAATGACGAAACCGAATTCCGACTGAGTGAAAACTGTGCGGAGATCCGTGCCGGCGTTGGTCCAGACAAAGATCAAGTCTATCGCTCAGACCCAGATGAAGACGGCACAAGCAGTCCCGGTTTCCCCGCATTCAAAGTCGTTATTAAAGACCCGGACTACACATGTGACGAAGAGAAGCGACACATTGCATTTGGCGCCGTAGGCGGCTCCCACGGGAGCAAGTTCTGCTTTGCCTATCGGAACCGCTAACACCATGCTCCGATTCGCTGAGGGTTCTGTTCCTCGTTCTCCTCTAAGGCAAAAGTGGCCTTTTCGGGCCAGGGGCTAGACTAGACCGCCCACCGATTGATCTGATCCTATCTGACTTGTTCTCTCGGCCTATCGGAGCGTTGCTCTCTCGTTGCGTAGGGCTACTCCTAACCAAAACATCTCTAAGTCGCTGTTTTGGCTCAAAGTTGTCGACAGCAAAAGCTGGCTTAGGGCTATGCGCCTCGTTCGCGCCTTCCGCCCGGCCCAAGATCCCTGCGTCAGATAGAACCATTTCAACCGGTGAGCGGTCTAGAAACGAAATGGGTAGGTAAACCCACGACCTTTTTGGGTCCGCGGGAAACGCGCTCTGCGTACAGCACTGGCAACACAGGAGCCAAGCGACGAGCTGGGAGAAGACTTCACCGATACGCTGCTCACCTTCCCACTAGAACCAACTTTGATATAGACCTTAACAGTACCGGAGCCAGAGTGACGTTTTCCGCATCCCCTGACACGACCGCGAACTCTGCCCATTCCCTTGGCGATATCGCTCCGGCTCAGCGTCTCGGGAAGTTTGCTGTTTGCACTCGCTTTCTCCTTGTCCCCAGAACTCGCACTGGTACTCTTTTTTCCGTATTTCTTACAGCAC
Source organism: Kofleriaceae bacterium (assembly GCA_965223575.1). Lineage (GTDB taxonomy): Bacteria > Myxococcota_A > Polyangia > Haliangiales > Haliangiaceae > CBDCWZ01. Next base: position 20,774 of record CBDCWZ010000077.1, on the reverse strand, counting down.
GACGGCGGACGATCTGCGAGCAAACAACTGACCTCATCCAAACAACCTTTATTTGTCGTCGCAGGTGCGGAATTATCGCGTTTCGCTTTTTCGCGCTCACGTTCTCTTTGCTTTGCTTTTTCGCGCTCGCGTTCACGGGCTTTTGCATCACGTTTGTCGTCTCGCTTGCTGTCTCCAGAAAGCCTTTCCTTTGGCTCGGCGTTCGTGTTCACTGGCTTGCTCGGGAGCGCATTGTTTCCAGCTGGGTCTGTGGTCGTCGGTTGGTTCTCACGATTGGAATTAAGAGCCGGATTGGACCGCGGTTTGGAAACAGGGCGCGTCGCCTGACTGCGATCGTCATCCTGCCCAGCTGCGACTATGGGATTTTGTGGATCACCGCTACCACTTCCACGCAACAAAACAACCACCAGCAAAATAGCAACGATCCCTAAAAGCCCGATGACTCCGTATAATATTTTGTTTGATCCTTGGGTAGAAGGAGCACTAGGAAGTAATACAGATGCTGGTTGCGCAAAAGAAGCTTGTGTAAATACTGGTAGTTCGTCGCTCGCACTGGGATCGGGACGATCGGATGTATCCCCAAGATACGAGCTCGCCATGGAACGAATATCAATCAGTCCCGATCCTTCCTGGGCCGGCGAATTCGAGCTCACCGATCGCGGGGAGGAGCTGGAAAACGACCCCGAACTCTGGGCCGGGAACGCTCCTGAGCTGCCGCCCGCCGAATCAGAATCACTACCAGCAAGCGCCGCGAGGTTGTTGAGGGAAAACAACACCGAGCTCTCATTCCGCTCGCGGGTTAGTTTTGCATCTCTGGCAGCAACTGATATCGGGTTGTCGGTCGCTGAAGACGCCGAACGATAAGCCAGCGAATCAGAAGACCCGGCAGGATCTGCAGCAGGACTATCCTGGGCGGCAAAGCCCTGAGAACTCACAGAAGAAGCGAGGACTTCGCCAGCGCTAGCCCCCCCGCTGTCGACGCCAGTTGCGGCAAAGAGGTCAACCGAGACCTGTTCTTCCTCTTGAGACTCACCTTCGGGAGCGCCAAGTCCTGCAGCAGCAGCGGCAGCGACGGCACTCGGATGACTCCCGAGCTCCATCGTACGCCTTGACGCCTCCTCGTCAACGTCCCCATCTGCCGCTGCGACACCAGGTGCTGGTGCGGGCTCTGGACCTGCCGAAGCAAGATCAGAAAATGCCGTCACTTCGCGTAACGGCTTCCAATCCGAGAATCCTTCACGCCAGATATATGACTCTCCGTCGATTTCTCCGCGCCCAAAACGATTGCGAATCTCACTACCCGTCATAGGGCCCTTCTGTTCCTGATCGACAACAAGGTGCCAAACAGCGTCGCTGGCGACCGCGACAGCTTCTTTGGGAACATTGGATTCGCCAGATTCTTCGCCGGATTCTTGGCTTAGGGCAGTCCCCCTTACAACAATTACATTGCGACACTTCTTGCAACGAATTTTGAATACCTTACCGCGGACTTTTTCATCCGCGATGGAGTACTTGGCAGAACATGCGTCGCATACGATCTTCATTGATGTTTCCTTGCTACTAGACACAACCAGGGTCCCTGGGTAGGGAGTCAGCTGGCCCATCTAGTCTATAGTATAGGAACTACAGCTATTTCTTGCAACTCAATGAATTTAGACACCACAGTGGCCAGATCACTTGGAATAAAAATGTCGCATGTATGGCCCCAAAGCCCCCTTTTGCCCCTACTGCCCCTTCACTGAACAAGACAAGAGGGCTACTGAACAAAAGGGTCGATGTTTGAAATCGTTTGCTTGCGATCCGGCCCGATGGAGACAAGGCAGAGGGGAAGCTTCAAATGGCCCTCAATCGCGCGCAAATACTCGATTGCCAGGGCTGGCAGATCCTCGATCTTCCGAATGTCTTGATTCCCAACGTCCCATCCTGCAAACGTCGTATATTGTGGTTCGGCGGACTCTAATACCGTGAGGTCTGTGGGAAACTCATCGTAGTCTTGCCCGTCAATTTTATAGCTGGTGCAGACCTTGATCTCTGGGAGTCCAGACAAAACATCCAGCTTGGTAATTGCAACGGAATCAAAGCCGTTGACCCGCGCGGCGAGTCGCAGGGCTGGAAGATCCAACCATCCACATCGGCGAGGTCGCCCGGTCGTCGCGCCAAACTCGCCCCCTTTTTGCCGCAGGGCATCGCCTTCGGCGCCGCCAAGCTCCGTTGGAAACGGTCCGGCTCCGACACGCGTCGTATACGCCTTGGCAATCCCGATCACTCGATCGATTTTTGTGGGACCAATCCCAACCCCCTGACAAGCACCGGCAGCAATAGTCGACCCGGAAGTCACGTAGGGATACGTTCCGTGATCGATATCTAGCAGCGTGCCTTGGGCCCCCTCAAACAAAATGTTCGCGGAGCGTTCCATTTCCCGCGCAACAAATTGCCCTACATTCCCAACGTAGGGTTTTAGCTTCTCTCCCATTTCCACGGCGCGCGCCGAAAGTGTTTCGATCTCGTCTTTGGTCGGTGGCGTACCACCATAATACTGAACAATCGCCGAGATCTCTGCGACATTGCTTCCAATCCGCTCTCTCGCCCTTGCCGGATTTAGTAAGTCACGAATGCGAACTCCGTTTCGCGCCGCTTTTGCCTCATAGCAGGGCCCGATCCCGCGCCGGGTTGTGCCGATTGCGTTTGCAGTCTGCTCCCGCGCGGCCTCAACGGCTTTGTGGTAAGGAAGAATAACATGCGCCTGGTCACTAATCAGCAACTCATCGCCGGCAAGCAACCCACGACCCTTGCAATGATCAATTTCCCCTAGGAGCTTTACGGGGTCAATCACCATCCCACCGCCCAGGACACATTTTGTCCCAGGCCGTAACACGCCAGAGGGAATGAGATGGGTAACAAATGTTTCACCATCGATGACCAGGGTATGACCTGCGTTCGCGCCGCCTCCAAAACGAACGACCGCATCACAACGCTCTGCAAATAAGTCAACGACCTTACCTTTTCCTTCATCGCCCCATTGGGCGCCCACCACAACGACAACCGACATTCAGTTCCCCTTTTGTTGTGTTACTGCCAGCAAATGAAACAAACTCTTAGGTCTCCCTTGTACAGCCGCGTCTAAAACCTTTGTCGGCAAAGGCTCGATCACAGGGGCATTGACGTTTGTTGGGATCCTCACTAACTCTCCACCAGTTGACGACCCCGCCTTTCGGGCGCCAATGACAACAACGCGAGAAAAGCCAACAGCTTCTGCATGCTGGCAAAGCGAAATGACACCAGGAAAGGGGCGCGGATCCAAAGCAACCCGTACCCCCTGAGCGCGCAACGACGCGGCAATACGAGCGCCGACCACTCGCTGCGCTTCTTTCCTGACCGAGATCACAACCGCATCTTCCAACCGCCCCATGTCGACGCCGCGTTTCCGTTGCGCCTGGGCAATGGCCTCAATGTCCACAGCGAATCCTGTCGCATGCGTATCGTGGCCATAGCGGGCGATGAGATTGTCGTAGCGTCCTCCGCGCAAAACTGCACCGCCATAGCCTTCGACAAAACCGCGAAACCACAACCCGGTGTAGTACTCAAAACCGCGAACATCCCCTAAGTCGACCCCCAGTCGCGCATGCAACTCTGGATCGATTAAGCCCTCTGTGTTGGACAACAACTGCTCTACCATTGACAGCGCATCTCGATTCTCTGGTGCAAGCGGAAGTCGCCCAGCACGTGCTAGGACTTCCTTCGGTGGACCATATAAATCGGGCAACGCTTCCAGCAAAATACGTTGCGACTTTGGCAAATCGGCAACAGCTTTTGCGACCCCGGCTTGATCCTTTTTGTTAATCAAGTCACGCACCAACGCGCGTCGTGCTACGTCCTCAATACGCTCCAGCGCCTGGCGCGAAATACCAACATGACCAACATCTAGCCGAATATGCTCCATACCGCTATGCGCCAGCGCCGACGCGGCAACCGCAATTAGCTCGGCGTCACCGTGGGGGGATTCGGCGTTTACCAGCTCAACGCCAGCTTGCAAAATCTCGCGAGGCTGGGTCACACCAAGGTTTAGACGGGTCACCGCTCCCTGATAACAAAGCCGCAACGGCCCCTCGATATCGGCGAGCCGGGTCGCGACCATTCGAGCGATCTGGGGTGTGATGTCGGGGCGCAAAGCAACAATCTCCCCACTCCCTGGTTCGACAAAACGCAAGACAGCCTTGCGTCCGTTCTCTCCCAATCCCCGTTCGAGTACATCGTTGCACTCAAACTGGGGCGTAATCACCCTTCGATATCCCCACCGCTCAAATTCGCGAACCAAATGCCCGGCGATCTCCCGCCGCCGAGCTGTTGCTCGTGGCAAGAAATCGCGGACGCCCTTGGGCAAACGAATCGAGGGTTGTGCCACCATCTGGGAGGTTACAAGCGAATGATTTGCGCACTCTCGATCATTGGCAGCTTGCGAATCTCCGCCAATAACTCGTCCGAGAGTTTGTCTTCAATGTTCCACAATGCAATCGCACCGGATTGCTGGTTATCCACCCCTACGTGCAAACGATGCACGTTGATTTCACGTTCGCCAAGAAGCGTCCCGACCGCTCCAATCACGCCGGGCCGATCTTGGTTACGAACTGCAAGGAGAGTCCCTTGTGGATCTGCCTCGACCAAAAATCCATCGATCTGTACGATACGAGGCACAACGCGATTGCCAACGTGATAGAGCGTGCCCCTTACACTGCGTTTGCTTCCGCCAGCGCTACAGGTTAACGAGATGGCAGAAGCGAAATCGCGATCCTGATGACGCGTCACCTCACTAATGGTAATGCCTCGCTCTTTGGCAACAATCGGAGCATTTACCTCATTGATTGGCACATCCATGTAACTGCCCATCAGTCCGATGAGAGCAGCGTTGGTGGATGCGGCAGTGCCTGCCTGGGCGGGCTCGCCAATGACCTCAACCGTTAAGTCGTCAATAAACCCAGTTTCATCTCCGGTCGAACGAGCGAGCTGACCGAGCAATGCCCCCAATCGACTGCTGAGATCAAGCCACGGCGCCAGTTGCTCGCGCGCCTCGTGCGACATGCGCGCCACATTGATCGCATTGCGAACCTCCCCGCGCTCGGCATACACTACCAACTGTTCGGCAACCTCTTCTGCGACTTTGTCCTGTGCCTCAGATGTCGACGCACCGAGGTGTGGCGTACAGATGACGCGACTGTGTTGCACCAATGGGTCCTTCTCTGGTGGGGGCTCTTTGCTAAATACGTCGAGCGCTGCTCCCGCCACCTTGCCGGACTCAAGTGCCTCAAGAAGCGCCACCTCGTCGACAACCCCGCCGCGAGCGGCATTGACGAGTAGAACCCCGGGTTTCATCAGTGAAAACGCCTTTTTGCCGATAATCCCACGAGTCTCATCCGTCAAGGGCGTATGCACCGTCAAAAAATCACTATTGGCGAACAATTCATCCAGTGACAGCAGACCCACACCAATCCGCTCCGCGGCGTCCTTGCTGATAAAAGGGTCGTAACCAACGACTCGCATCTGCAGCCCCTGCGCTCGACTCGCGACAATGCGACCGATATTTCCCAGACCAATGATGCCCAAGGTCTTGCCCAAAAGCTCACGCCCCTCAAACTTCTTCTTCTCCCACTTACTGGCCTTCATGGAAGCAGTTGCCTGGGGGATATGGCGCGCCAACGATAACAGCAGGCATATCGCATGCTCCGCGGTCGTGACCGAGTTTCCGCTGGGCGCATTCTCAACGAGAATCCCTTTGCGAGAAGCCGCGGTGAGATCAATATTGTCGACGCCAATCCCGGCCCGTCCGACAATCCGGAGTCGGCTGGCGGCATTGATCACCTCTTCGGTCACCTTCGTCCGGGATCGCACCAGCAAGCCATCATAGTCATGGATCGCCGTTTTGAGCTCGTCAGCCGAGATCCCGGCTCGGACATCGACCTCTACCGCGGGCGAAGCGTCCAAAATCTGCGCAGCGCGGTCGGACATAGAATCACTAATGAGAACGCGAAATGGTGTGGTCAAGCTCAACTCCTTTTTCACCAGCTACCCGCTGGTTGGTTCTGATACACGAGGCTCCGCCCTGTTGGTGTCACAATGGCGACGAAACCTCAACATACTCTGCATGCAGATCGTCAAAATGTTTCGACAACTCCTCCGCCAACCGCCGGACTCCAAAGACCTCTGTTGCGTAATGTCCAGCCGCGACCAGAGTGATCCCGAGCTCTTGGGCCAGTGCACCGCTGCGCTCGGCCAATTCGCCCGTGACAAAAGCATCACACCCGGCCTCAGCGGCTGCCGTCAGCAGATCTGAAGCAGCCCCAGTACACACCCCAACCCGGGTCACCTGCTCGGGCCCATAGGGAAACACAAACCGCGGATGCCCTCCACCCAGGACACCTTCACCGATGCGTTCCACAAAACGATCCCGGGATAGAGGCTGCGGATAGCAAGCGGCCACTCCGAGCGCATGGCCGCGAACATCACCAAATCCATCCCGCTCATCGCCAAGCCCAAGCGCATCACAGAGACCAGCGTTATTGCCCAGACGAGAGTGCTTGTCTAACGGCAAATGGTAGGCCGCAAGAGACATCTGATTGGCAAACAAAGCCCCCACCCGCTTGGCGTCGACCCCGCAAACCCGGGTGAGCCCGCCCCCCCAAATCAGGCCATGGTGGACGACCACCAAATCGGCATTCTGCTCAGCTGCCGAGGTAAATAACTCCATCGACGCCGATACACCGGTGACAACCGTAGAGACCTCAGTTGACGCCTCGATCTGTAGCCCATTGGGCCCATAGTCACGAAACGCTCCAATATCTAGCGTGGCATCTAAAAACCCAACCACTTCGCTTACTTTGTAAGTCATCGCCAATCGCCCGAAACGCTCGGTTTTTGACAGGATCTCCCGGCGATGTCAAGCACGCATTGATCCTAACTATTTAGCGTCCCCAGATGCCAAAACACGGTTGTGTGCTGTTTGCTAAAACCAATCAAATTAGAAACTTATACAGACTCTTTCAAAGCAGTAGCCGATTCAAGAAAACGGAGCATTAACAAAATCTTTCTGTTCTAGAGAGCTGAACACGTAAAGTTGCTTATCGACGGTAAAGGATCGGAATCGTTGGCGAGGCGGACAACGCAGGCGGGGTTGGGTCCCGTCAAGGAGGACAACATAGCCAGCGATTTCGAGGGGTAGCGTCGGAAAGTGAATTTACGTGTTCAGCTCTCTAGGTACACTCACAAGGTGAGCGAGGACTTGAGAACACTTCTAGAACAAGCTCGAAGACGAATGATGACTCCCCACGAAAGGGAGCAACAACGTCTGAGTTATGCTTATGGAAATGGCAGGATTGATGACGCTTCGATTAGTCGCGAAGCCGTAGCAGCCGCTGTCAGTTCTACTTCCAGCAACAAGTAGACATCACTGGTACGAATTCATGGTACCAGGGGGTTGGAGCTTGGTGATGTGTTGATGTCGAGGTTTACCCTAGCTGTTCTTTGGGGTCGATCGGGTGAAACACAATCCCACTTGCTATCTTGGGATAAAAGAAGGTCGACTTTTGCGGCATGACGTCGCCCGCGTCGGACACCGCGCGAATCTGGGACAGTTTGGGCGAGCCCATAATAAAGCATACTTGCCCTTCGCCGGCGGCAGCTCGCTGTAATGCCTGGCCGGTATCTTTGATGTACCGAATATTGGTCTTGGCCTCTTGGGCGGCGCGGTCGATGCCAAGAATATTCTCGAGGACGAGCGTATGAAGCAGCGTAACGTCAAGTCTTTGTACCGGCGGAGATCCGGTGACGCCGGCTGCCGCCAGATCTACCCCCGCATTGAGGCTCGCAACCCATGCATCTGGTTGCCCGGGGAACACAATGCCAAAACTGGGTTGCCCACCGCTTTGCTCGTCGATTGCACGGCGCAGGGCATCGGCATTGCTGGCTCCGCCCTTGAGCTCGCGAACCTCAAAATACTTGTCCAATGAATCGATGAGGCGCGAGGACGAAAAGTCCGCCACGCCGTGAATCAGCCGATGCGTGGGCAAGACAACAAGCCCAGTATCATCCATATTTGCGACAAACAGCGTACCAAACTCGCCAGCCGACTTGCTTGCCAACTGCCCACCGGCTTGCTCTCGCAGATGATTGCGAAGCGCAAGCATGGTTTCGTATCTATGATGGCCATCGGCAATATACAATTTTAGTGGTGCCATCAGACGGGCAAGCTCGCCAATGACTTCGCGATCAAAAACTCGCCAGATGCGATGGCGCGTCCCATCATCGGTCACACCATCCAAAAACGGCGTCTCGGACTCTTGGGTCGCAAACAAACGATCCGTCTCACCTGAAGGGTCCGAGTACATGCCGAACACTTGCGAGACATGAGACATCGTCGCCTTCCACAATTTCAAGCGATCGATCTTGGGCCCCTTTAACGTCCGTTCGTGAGGCAAAATTATCTTTTCAGAAAAATCAGCCAACCTGACCGCGGCGACAAAACCGCGCCGCGTCACCGGTTGATCGCCAAGCTCCGCGCTCGTGAACACTTGATGATAGCGATAGATCGCAGGACGATCATCGCGAACCAACACACCTTCGCGGATCCAGGCTTGCATCGTGTCAGCCGCGCGCTGGTACTTTGCATCGCCATCCCCCTCGGGAAGGATCAAACGCACGCAATTGTTTGCGTCCTTAGCGGCCAACTCCTGCCGACCCTGGCTGTCGATTACATCATAGGGCGGGGCCAAAACCTTCGATGCTTGGACTCGCTGTGGATTATAAAGTAGACCGCGAAACGGTGCGATTTCTGCCATAAAGATCCTCCAACACCGCTTGTATCACGAGCCTTCGACAACATTCGGTAAAACCACTGTTTTCCAACTGAGTATTGACAATTAAGCTAAATGATACATACTATGATATATATCATTTTATTTTGAGGCGATGAATGCAGAATACCTTGGCAAAAATCTTTTGGACAGGCCGAAGTCAGGCCGTTCGCTTACCCAAAGAGTTTCGCTTTGAAGGGGATGTCGTCAACATTCGTAGACAAGGAAATGCTGTCATTTTAGAACCTGTGCACGAATGGCCCGAAGGATATTGGGAGTCGTTTGCAAAAATCGATGAAGATTTTGAACGGCCTTGTCAGGGCGGGCAACCTCCCGACCGAATCCTAGAATGACTTACCTATTAGACACTGACACATGCGTCTACGCGATCAAGCAGCATGCCTCGGTGCGTGCGGCAATGTCAGCGCAAAGTCCCGCCGACATCGCGCTAAGTGTGATCACAGAATGCGAACTGCGTACAGGCGCGGCCAAAAGCCAGCATCCACAACGCACGACCCGCTTACTGGAAAACTTTCTCGCACCGCTGCAAATTCTTGAATTTACGTCGCAGGATGCTGCTTTGTACGCGACAGTTCGATCCACCCTCGAGCGGGCGGGAACTCCAATTGGCCCACTTGATACATTGATCGGGGGACAAGCACTTTCGCGCGGGCTGACACTCGTTACGCACAATCGGCGAGAGTTTTCGAGGATTGCTAAACTCAAACTCGTAGATTGGGCCGAATACTGATGAAGCTACCTGAAAAATGACTCGTGCGGCAGCTCTCTAGTCCAACCCAATAGCCCCCTGTCAAAGGCCGCGTCGCGTCACCGGCTGATCGCCAAGCTCCGCGCTCGTGAACACTTGATGACAGCGATAGATCGCCGGACGGTCATCGCGGACCAACACACCCTCGCGGATCCAGGCTTGCAGCTATTTCGAGCACTGCACCCTTCCAGAACACTTATGACATACTATCGGCTGGATCCGTCCACCAAGAAAGTAGAGCACATTGTTGACGCACCCGATATTATCATCAGTGCTGTTTTCAAGGTCGCATGTTCGGAATAAAACGGGTGCGCGTAGGGTCACGCTACTATGACGTACTGTACAAAGTGTATATCGATGCACCGCCAGAACAACAGCTCGTGGAAATCAACCGCTGGTTCAGAGGAGCGTTTCCTCGTGCAAAGATCAACGTCGTGAAAGATCGTGTATTGATAACGGCCCGCGACAACCAATATCAGTACGATCCAACAACCAATAGCGTTGTTCTGCTGAAAGGACTTCGACCAGGACTAGAGAGCTGAACACGTAAATTCACTTTCCGACGCTACCCCTCGAAATCGCTGGCTACGTTGTCCTCCTTGACGGGACCCAACCCCGCCAGCGTCGTCCGCCTCGTCAACGATTCCGATCGTTTACCGTCGATAAGCAACTTTACGTGTTCAGCTCTCTAGAGGCTGTGCTCAATCATTCGCTGTATGTTTCATCGTCCATATTGCAGCGCTATGATGAAGTCACCGGCGAGGCAGTCACCGTTTCCAGCCTGGGCGGATACTATGGTCTCGTAGCCTTTGATGGGCGATTGCTCCAAATCGGCGACCTCGGCCCAGTCATGTCTTTCGATCCAACCACGGGCGAGACCACACAGGTTAGCTCCATCCACCCAGATCCCCGTGACGAAGAAGCACGCGGCCTAAAAGTCTTTGGTGATCATGTCTACTTTGATGCACACTTTGACCCCACGACACTGGATGAGAAAGTATTCCGTATCTCCTCCCAGCCTCGCCTGTGCGAACCAGCCCAGTAGGGAGAAGCATGGCCCAGCAACCAGCGCAAAGTGAAAGATAACTGCTTATCAGATCCGAAACTACCCCAGTAGTTTTAAGCCGATACGGCGAACGTTTGCAAAGTCGGCATCATAACTGATCAACGTCACACCTTGTCGAGGTGGTTCAAACGCGTAAAAACGTAGACCGTCCCCTTCTCATTCTTTATCGTGTTCAAGTGAATCAGCATCGTGATCACGAAAATCATGAATAGTCTTGTAGATAGGTGACACTTTTCTACTGGAACATGGGTAAACAAAATCTCCGTGGACATGGGCAACAGAGTCATTGGTTTATTCATCGCTTCGTAGGGGTTTTGTCCAATCGGATCAACCCTAAATCAACTCTTCTGATTACGGTGATCGATCCGGGCTAGGATTCTTCGATGCGTTTTCCTCGGAACAATTTAACAACAACTTCAGTCTGCCCCCTACCTGGCCCCATCAAAATGGAAGAATTGGGTCAATCCAAACAGGATTGCCCAATGGGTCGAACAAAAAATCATCAGAGTCAAACCAAACGTTGTTGCCTGTCTTCAGCGCGTCATCAAAGAACTTCCCAGACCTGACTTCCTTACTGATGTCGGGACCGGCTGTTACCCATGCCTTTTCTAGTCTGTCGGCGTGCCCCCTGTATCTAATCATCGTCTTTCTACCTTTCTCGCTCAAATTTATTACGTTTTTTTTCCCGATTTGTAATACAGCTTCTGAGAGGCGATCTCTGGAAAGACCCACTATGTGTTCTTGAGTAATAACGCCTGAGTATTCGATCCAAGTTTTAGGGATACTGTCCCCCAACCCCAATTTTAAGATATTGATATCGGTTACCACGGAGTCTGCAGCTTCGGTCATCTCTCTTCCGCTCAACTTCCCCATAAACCCTTTTGGATCGAAAATCTTATGCACTTTGTTGCCTTCGCGAAAAACAAGCATAGTGCTCCCCTTACCTATCCTTTCCCAGCCAGTAGGAATCTGGACTGAATGTGGATCTTTTATAAAATCGCGTATTCTCTTGGGCGTACGCTTTCTCAGATGCTTGAGCTCACTAAGAAAAAAGAGTCCTGCCCATCGCCAATTACCTAACTCTTCCCCCGTATAGAGATCTACCCCTGTAAAAACTTCGATCAATCCCTTTCCATCTCCGACCAAAGGCAAAGCATCGAATCCAGCACCGGACAAGCGACGCCCTCCCTCTTCTGTTTGCACAGCTTGCCATATTCCGTCAGCGATCCGTCCGAACTCTCGGCTCTCTCGCCAAGCTTGAATCGCCGAGAGTTGCATATCTAATTGAGAACTTTGACGGTCCAAAACCATTTTCCTCATCTGTGCGTCATCGAAAAAACCCGAAGACAAAGACTCGCCAATTGTTAAACCAATGGCTCCGCGAAGGATGTCTGGTCCAACAATAGTAAGCGAAATATCTGATGAGCGGTTGTTCTCGCGCATACCGCTGTCCAGAGACGAGTGCAGGTTGTTGTTTTGTTTTGTCAGGCCGAGCGGATCGACGAAACTCGTAGGGTTGTTTTGCACATAAGCATATTGGTTCCAACCATCGGGAAACCCAAGAGGGTCGGTTTGCAAAAACCGCCCATGCTTGGGACTATAGGCGCGGAACCGGTAGTGATATAGCTCGATATCCGGATCCCAACGACGGCCTGTAAAATTGTAAGGGTTGCCGACCGTACTATCAGAAGAGAGGTGAGGGGAATCCTTGGGACCACTTCGCACGGTCGGATGACCGAACGGCGCGTATGCGTAGGATTCCACTGGAACACCTAATGCAGACACCAACATACTTGGACTAAACTGGTGATCTTTAACGTAGAAGAAGTGCTCTTTATCATGGGTCATACGCACACGGTCATCCATCGCCTGGCCATAAACAAATGTGCGTATCGAGCGGTTGTTGTTTTCCCCATGGTGCTCTTCAATGACACTGACACCGTGATACATGTAGCGCACAAACCTCTGACGTGCCGTACCGTTATCGTCGTGCCAGGTTTTTGTCGCGGTGATCCGCCGACCGACAGCGTCGTAGGTGTAACGCACGGTGACGCGGTCGTTTGTTACCGCAACTAGCTGGTTCAGCGCGTTGTAGCGGTAGGTATTGTCTTCGTCTTGGAGCAAATTACCGCGATCGTCGTACGAAAACCCGCGGATGCGATTGTGCTGATCATAGTCAAATTCTCGATGTAAATCGGGATGGGTCACCGAAAGCCAATTGCCCACGGCATCGAGAATCCATGCCCCCGTGTCGGTTTCTTCGTTGGCTGGCGACAGAGTGGCATGAATGAGTCGGTCATTGTCATCGTAGGCGTAGGTGTACTCGGCATGGGACATCCAGTGATCGGAGGTGATTTTGGACACGGGGTTCGGACCGTTTGCATAGTCGAGTTGCACGTGCCCCAAAGTCCGTGTCTCGTCATCAGTGACGTAATAAAAGGTTCGTCCGGTTTCGCGGCCCAAGGCATCGTAGGTGATATCGATGCGGACCGGGGTTTGCGTCGCGAGCTCCTCGGCTACGATTCGCCCCAATGCATCGTGCTCATAATCGACAATGTCGCCATGTTGGTCGGAAATGCTCTCGAGCAAACCACCCGGGGTAAACGTGCGCGTGATCTCCAAACCGCTTCCCACGGGTGCCCGGGGGTAGTCAACGCCAGTGAGATTGCCCAGGTCGTCGTAGTGCATCTCGATGCGAATGCCATCTTGGACTTCGGCGATGCGCCGGCCGAGGGCATCGTATTCCATTTCGGTTTCATGGAGGATTTCGCCGCCTTTCCACGAGGCGGCATAGGTGATCTTGCCCAGGGCGTCGTAGGAAAACTCGGTCAAGGTTTGATTGTGTTGCGAAACGCCCTCCAGGCGACCGAGGGCATCGTAAGTGCGGGTGAGCGTCTGATCTCCGGTCGTGCTCTTTGTGGCGCCAAACAGACCATGGGTATAGTCCGCTTCTACTACCTTGGGGCCGTCGGGGGGCGAGAGTGTCTCGGTCAAAAGGCGCCCCGATGCATTGTAGTCATATTGCCGAACCCCTTTGTTGGGATCAGTGGCCGCCTGCAATTGGCCAAACGGGTCGTATTCGAGCTTGGTTTCATATCCCATGGGGTCGGTTTGAATGACAGACCGCCCGTGGTTGTGATAGTCGATCGTCGTTGTGCGACCAAACGCATCGGTCCGTTGCGTCGGTCGATAGATGGGGTCAAAGCTGACAGTGGCTTGGTTGCCCAAGGGATCCACGACCACACTTTGGTTCGCCTTGGCGTCAAACCAAACATCCACCGATTCGCCGAGGGCATTTTTGATCCCCGCCAAGCGATCGATAAAATCATAGGCATAGGTGGTGGTGCTCCCGTGGGGATTGGTTTCGCTGGTGCGGTTGCCGTTTTTGTCGTAGCCAAACGAGTGCGTTTGCCCGAGGGGATTGACCACACTGGTGAGTCGCCCGGCGGCATCGTAGCGATAGCGGGTTTTGCCCTGATGGGCATCGGTGACCTGCACAGGCTGCCCCAGACTGTTATAGTCCATCTTGGTGGTGTGACCGAGGGCATTGGTGATGGCCACGAGCTGGCCGCGCAGATCGTAGTCATAGTGCCGGGTGTGGCCCAGCGCATCGGTCTGACGAATCATCCGATTGCGCAAGTCATATTGGTAGGTGGTAAAGGTTTGGACTGTCTCTCTGCCCTGGTCATCGCGGGTGGTGATCGTTTCTAATGTCACATTCCCCTGGGCATCGTAGCTGCGGTATAGAGCGGTTCCCTGGGCATCGATACTGCGAACCATACGGCCAAGTTCGTCGTATTCAAAACGAATCACGCGCGCGTCGCCAAGATCTTCGTCGAGTTCACCTGCTAGCACGGGGTCATCTCGATCGCTCTCGTATTGCACTTGGCGAACCAGCAGCCCACGCACATCATACTCTTGCCGCGCAGTGAGCCCTTGCGGCGTCTCGATGTGAACAACGCCGAGCTTGTGTGCCAGCTTCCCATTGGGGGCGGCGACTTCGTAGTAGGTCGATTTGGGATCGGATGGGTCGTTTCCATAGCGGAAGAACGTCGTTTGTCCGAGGCCATCGGTTTGCGTCACCATGCGGCCCAAGCCGTCGTACGTAACTTGGGTGGTGCTTTGATTCGGCTGGGTTTGCGACACGATTTGGCCGACGCCATTGTATTGCGTCGTGACAACGTCGCCATTGGCTTGGGTCACGCGAACCGGTCGCTGTTGGTCATCGTGGTCGATCTGGGTTTGATAGTCGCCGGTGTACTCGCCCGTCTGCTTGTGGCCATGCTTGTGACCATTAGGCGCGATGATCTTGACGATATTCCCAACCCGGTCGTATTCGTAGCTTTCGCGATTCTCAAGCGGATCGATCCGCGCGACAAGAGGCCGGCCGCTGACGACGTCGCGCGCCTCGCCATACACAAACCGCCACGTTTCGCCATCGGGCGCGGTATGTTTGGTCACCTGCCCGTTTGCGTTATGCGCATAGGTGGTGATTTCACCGGCGGCATCGGTGGATTGCACCAGGCGACCGGCGACATCATAGCTGCGGCCCCAAACCGGGCCCAAATCATCGGCGATGCCAGTCGGGCGGTGCTGGGGATCATAGGTATAGCTCACGGTTCGATTCGCGTTTGTGCTGCGCACCAGTACCAAACCCAGTAGGTCATACGAAAACGTCGCGTGTGCGAGTCGCCCGGCGCTGCCCTGCTGCTGGATTTCGGTCAGATTGCCCCAGCCATCGTAGGTAAATTCGACCTCATGGCGGCGAATCCCACTTGCCGGTGCGCGCTGTCTCTTGGGCTTTCCACTTTCATCGAGGACAAACACATCGGGCATTGATTGCGGCGCGAAGGCGAGAGATTGGCCGCGCGTGTGCAGGTTTGCCTTTTCGTCGTAGGTGAAGGTCGTCTGGTAACCCGCATCGTCGACAATGGCAACGACTTGATCGGCCCCGCGGTCATCAAATCGTCCCGCTCCCGGGTGATATTCATGATTGCTGTATTCGTAGTGAGCGGTCGCGAAGGGCTGTGCATCATCAGCGTCAAGAAAACGACGCACCTCCAATACGTTGCGG
This sequence comes from Kofleriaceae bacterium, assembly GCA_965223575.1. Taxonomy (GTDB): domain Bacteria; phylum Myxococcota_A; class Polyangia; order Haliangiales; family Haliangiaceae; genus CBDCWZ01. Next base: position 5,025 of record CBDCWZ010000077.1, on the reverse strand, counting down.
CAATTCAGCGGATTTTTCCTGCTGGTATTGCAGCCGCCCGTATCGTAATCAAACTCGCTGCGACGCCCCGACCGATCCACCCGCGCGGTCATGTTATGAAAATCGTCGTACTCGCGATATTCAATCGAGCCATCGGGCTCAACCACTTGGGTGACATCGAGGCTGTCGTTCCAATGGATCTTGCGCACCTGGCCCAGTTCGTTTTCGGTCCACGCCTGCTGGTTAATCGGACTGTAGAAAAAATCAAATCGCTTTGCCGGATCGGGCTTGCCATTGGCCCCCGAGGCAATGTGGTGCGATACCCGATCGTTGGCATAATAGTAGAGAAACAATGTATCCCCGCTGGGCAGGGTGTATTGCTTCATGTTGTGGTTGTTCAGATCCCGTTTTTGGTCCTTCCAATAGGCGTAGGTCCGAAACGTCTTGCCCGCTGCATCGCGAAACTCGATCAGGTCGTCCCCATCGTACTGATACGAAACCGAGCGCCCGGTCAAATCACTTACACGGATGACTTTGCCATTGTCGTTGTAGGCAAAGTGAAGCGACTGACCGAGGTCGTCACGGATTTTCACCAATCGGCCAGAGAAACCATCATACCCAAAGGTCAATCCGTTGCCGTTTCTGTCCTGCTTACGCAATAACACACCACTTGCCTTGGCAAATACCCGCACATTGCCCTGGGCATCGACCATGCGGTAGGTATTTCCGTCAATTTTTGTCTTGAGCAATACGCCTACCGGAGCGCGATAAGTCCCACTGCCGGTTGACGTCAGTCGATAAGGGGTGCGATAGGCGTCGTAGTAAATCAAATCGTTGGATGTAGGCTCGGCGACAAGGGTCTCGCTGTGGTTCCAGCTCCAGCCGTAGCCAAACGGACCATTGTAGATGATGCGGCTGCGATAACGGCGAGTAATGGATAGGGTCAGACCCGCGCGTGATCGCAACACGATGTCGGCGGACTCTTGGGCATAAAACTCGCCGGTGACCAAATCGACTGGGTCACCGCCATACACCGGTCGCCTTCCGCCGGTTTTTTGTTCGGGAGTATCGCGTATGGTTTGCGTTTGGTCGTTGGTGGTCACCTCGACTCTCGTTTCGTTCACGGTGTGATTTGCTGCGGCGGTAACCGTAGCGACTTGCTCAGGGTCTTCAATCGAGGGCGTATGACCAAGCTCTATAGGAGACTCAAATTCATCGAAATCTCCTGGAGCTCCTGGTGCTCTGGGTTCGACCGGCGCTCCGGGCTCGACCGGCGCTCCGGGCTCGACCGGCGCTCCGGGCTCAATAGAAGGAGGTGCTCTAGGCTCGACCGGCGCCTTCGGCTCGGTAGGCGTTACCGGTTCGATAGAAGGAGGTGCTCCATCTACAATAGGAGGAGGTGCTCCATCTACGATATTGTCTACCTCTCCCAAAAACACAGCAGGAATCGACGGGTCACCGGCGAATCGAACAAAAATCTCCTGCTCCCTGGGGATAAATACATTTTGCGTATCAAACTCGGTAATGTCGGCGATTTCTTCCACTTTACCGTTTTGCAACACAAACGTAATACGCCAGTCTTTGCCTGTTCCAAATTCGTAATCTTTCCAGCCTGCACGACCCTCGATTGATAAGATTGCGTTTCCTGTTCCAAACACGGTAACAGTTCCAGAGTCGTTCTCGTCTAAGTCGCGAAACGCCATCCCATCTTTCGCAAACAGGCTATAGGTTTGTGCTATCAGCAATTCGCCCCCCTGCCCCCCGTTAAATTGCTGGAACTCATCGAGATTTAGAATTCGATAACCTAACCCGGTGGCCTCATAGACGAGGTATCGTGCTCCATTGTTGAGTGTGATGGGCGCAACGGGAAGAAGCATCGAGTCTACACCCGGAGATTTCAGACGCACGGCAATGTGGTTTGCTACGTTTACGCTAAACGCTTGGTCCAAGTAAACACGACCTTCTGAGCCATTGTGAGGCACAAAAAACACACGGCCTTGCGCATCGAGGTTTTCTTCTTTCGTAAGCCGATGGACTTCGATGTCTTGGTCCTTGGCTTTAAGAAGGCCTGCAGTTGTACTCATGGCATCGGTATAAATCCAGTCTTCAATGACTTTAGATTCATGGTGGGATCCGGTGTATCCTATCACCGTAGAAAACAACTCGTGGGCGGCAGGTGTAAACGATACAAACGGAGGCACATCCAGAGTGGAATCCCACGGCGAAACATGACGTTTCCACCTCCCCATATTGCTAACAGACTGAAGTCCAACCGCGTGTATGGTCACACGCGGAACCCAGGCAAACGGTGTATCCTCGCTTTGCACATCGGTGTCGCGCAAGACAGCGAAGTAGACCTTGCGGCGATTGCGATCGTCGTGCACATGCATCAGCGCCTCCACGCGGGTTCGCGTTTCATGCACGCGGCGGGCATAGTCTAGCGCGACAAAACTCGCCAGCCAGGCAAACGAAGGACGGCCTGTCTGGGCAATTTGCCGGGTCAATTGCGTGCGCAACCGCGACACCACTTCACTCGAGGTCGCGAGATTATCAACGGCCACACCAATGGTCGTTCCCGGGACAAGGCCGCTAAGGTCGTGCCCGTTCGAAAACAACAAGCTATGGTCTGGGGTTGGCGTAAAGTAGTTTTGGCCCGCGGTTTTGAACTGGAGCCGCAATGCCCCTTCGTTTCGCGAGATAGAGCCGATTGTTGTCTCAAGGGTGTTGGCGCCATGGGCGCGCACTTTGGCGTGGATCTGTCTATCGGACGAGAGAGAGAAGTAAAATGCATGCCCCGCCATACGGGGCAAATAAGCGCGATACACATCCCCGATCTGCGTGCCATTGGCACCGACAAAGCGAAAATCGATCCACACCCGCTCCTGATCCTGGATGTCACTGGTGTTGCTGCGATTGCTGCCGGTAAGGTCCCAACGAACCGTCGTCGGCAACGACCGCGGCAACAAACGCGAAGTGCGGCGGACAATCTGATGCCTGCGGGGAACTTGGCCGAGGGAATCCACACTGCTATCTTCTTGCGCTCTGATTTCGTCGAGGAGCTCGTGAGAAAACACCTCAAGTGCTGTCATCGTGGATACAGTTTGCAGATAGCGGTCGGCAAAGCCGTCCAATGCTGCGGGGGCGGTCATAGCCCCTTCGTCATTGGCCGGAAACAAATCGAGTCCGCGGTCGAGAACCTCATAGGTTTTGAGCCACGGAACCAGCGGATACCAGATACCCTGGTCCGCAGGGGCGATGCCGCGGACCGCTGTATCGTGGTAGGGGGTATTGTGCGTCCACACCTCGACATAAACCGTCTCGACAAGCCAGTTGGGACCTTTGGAAAAGCGCGCACGGCGATAGCGAGCGGGATATCCCGAGATGCGCAGCAGTGCGATCAAAAGCGAGGATTGATCGCACTCGTTGCCGCGGCGGCTGAGATAGGTCACCTGGCCGCCTTTGCGGCATTTGTCGTAGGGTTCATATTCGATGTGGTTATGCACCCAGTTGTAGAGCTTGGCCGCATCGTAATCGAGCGCGGCTGCCAAATCTTGGATCTCTTGGGTAAACCGTACTTCCCAGGATTCGGTAAAATAGGCCAGGGCCGTCGGCCCTGAGGATCCACCGTTTCCGCGCGGCTTGACATCAACGGTCTTCCAGTTGGGAAACCGCGTTCCCGACAAAAATCGATGCAAATCGGTTGTCGAGTATCCGGACGAATTCCGACCTGGGTTGGCAAACAGAACGCGCTCGGCATCGCTCAATTCATAAGACGGCCCCAACCGCTGGCTGCCTGCTTGATCGACCTGGATAACAGTCGAGGCAGAGGTAACGGTCGCAACATCGTAAACGCCGTCACTGCAGGCCATGAAAGCGAATAAGCTGATGACTACCGTAGCTGTCGCATAATTCGTTGTTCGTGTTTCTCTCATTGTACGTCCGCTGCCGCGCGAGGCGAGCGCTATTGTGTAGGCCTTTAATTTCTGTATTAGTCAAAATTCAAAAACGTAAAAACGTAGACCGTCCCCAGTAATTTTTTCGGCATCGCTCAAATCATAAGACGGCCCCAACCGCTGACTGCCTGCTTGATCGACCTGGATAACGGTCGAGACAGAGGTGACTGTCGCGACATCAAAGACGCCGTCACTGCAGGCCACGAAAGCGAACAAGCTGATGACTACTGTAGTTGTCGCGTGATTGGTTGTTCGTGTTTCTCTCATTTGTACGTCCGCTGCCGCGCGAGGCGAGCGCTATTGTGTAGGCCTTTAATTTCTGTATTAGTCAAAATTCAAAAACGCAGACTGCCCCCAACTTATTTTTGAATTCCAGATACTTGAGGAATATTACGAAGACCGTCTCTATAGCTAACCTGTCGTGGGACTCGGTCAGAATTTTCAAACCATGTACGTCCAATGGAGTCGCGAGTAAAATATTCGCCTCTCTGTGTCTCCTCGCCAACAACCTTGGCAATTTGCTCTAACGTTGGCTCGGTTGTGTCCGATTCAAACTTTGCAGATTGCACCCTAAACACATCCGATTTCTCCCTTTTGGTCCCTTCGACTGTCAGCTTCACCCGCTCGTTGATTTCCTCCACTGAACCGTCATTCTTTTTTACCAATCTCTTTCGAAAGACGAGCCCAGAAAACACTGACGCAAATGCCACAGCTCTCCCCATTGTTGGGGTTTCCGGATCAGCGATCGTGATGCTATCGTCAATAGCACCTAGAACCCTATCCGAAAAATTGGTTACATAGATATTGACCGTGGTGGAAACCGCCATTGATGCGGCGGATCGTATTGGGTGGTTGGAATTGTATCTCCCTTGAAAAAAGTTCCGTACTTTCGAGTTTAGTCTTCTTACTTTGAAAGACAGGGATGTGGGCTGTTGTTCCAGAACCTCAAGGTGTTTGTCTGCAGCGTGGTCACGCGTGAAGCCCATAAGTTCGCTGTCAACGTCTTCGATACCGAGGAGCACTCTATCCGCAAATGACACCACCTCCATCTCGTCAAGCCCGATTCCCGCATTCACAAAGGTTGTCGGCAAAT
>CBDCWZ010000076.1:0-63102 GCA_965223575.1 Kofleriaceae bacterium | reverse complement strand
TACGAGTGGGCACAAGCCGGCGGGGTCAGCAACGTGAGTCCCTCTGGCATGTGGTGGGCTGCGGTGCCGCACGATCGCTGGGGACATCCGGAGGGACAGCGCCCCGACCAGCGACTGGACTGGCATCCACGCTTTGGCGATCGGACACAGCAGCTCGTGTTTATCGGACAGGAGATGGACGAGGCGGCGATACGGGCTGGTCTTGATGCGTGTCTGCTCGATGAGCACCTCGCCTCTGTGACAGTAGGGATTGGGCGAAGCTCGAGAACCCGTTTCCAGAGCTTCAGATGTCAGAGGAATCGGCATGACCACCGCTGGGAGACTGGCGGATTCATGCCAATACTGCAGAGCCGTAGGGGGGCCGGGCCTTTCACCAATCAGGTCAGGCGGCGCAACACCCATCGTAAACGCAGCGGCAGTCAGCGCAGTCTTGGGCACTCTGTACGCCACAGTGGTCGAGCATTGTGCTCCGCAACGCCTTTCTTGCACGGTGAAGTCGAACCGTCGCGTTGTTGGTCGAGATGCCTAGGATGTTAGCCGCCTCAACGAGCGAAGTATCGCCGGCGTCAACCAGGCGCAGTACTGCCAAGTAGGTGGGCTTCAAGCTTCGGGCCTGGACAAAGCTGCAGCGGCACGGGGCATCGGCCGCGGTGGTACCTGCGTCCAATGGGGGCAAAGGCGCGTCCCTGTTTAGCACCCGCTCTCGCCTTGCTCGCTTGCGCAACGTGTCGGTCATAACGTTGCGGTGGATGCGGTAGAGCCACGAAACCACACGCCCCGGATCGTTTAGTGATCCGGAGCGCTCAATCGCGTGCATCGCTGCCGATTGCAAAACGTCATCGACGTAGGTGGCAGGAACCCGCCTGACAACGAAGCGCCGAAGTTCTAGCGCATGGGCGTCAAGTGCCTGAGCGACGACTTTGGCCTTCGGCCGCCCTTTCCCCTCACTGGCCATATAGACAAGAATAGCTTACTTGTTTGCGTTGGCACAGCCGCAGGTAGCATCGCAGCCACAATCAGCGGCGCAGGTACATATTTTACCGCAGCAGCAACTGTTATCTCCGGGAACCGCGCATTCGCACGAACAAGGGCTTGGGCATTGGTTGCATGGGCATTTGCAGTCTTTTTTCATTGATTCTCTCTCCTGGCTCCTCCGAATTCGGGGGCGTATGATCATGCTGACGCGGCAGGGGCCCGAACTCTTACAGTTGCCGTGACGATTCCCGAAATCGATCCCAAATGGTCAAGAATCTGAAAAAAAACTTGACAGGGTGATTGTATTTGTGATCCCAGGTTTCGAATACCAAGCAAGATTTAATTTGCTTATTCCATGGATTTGTGGAATAAGGGAGTATGCGTCGAGGGAATCACAAGCGACCTAAACACGAGCATCTGTCCGAGGCGCATTTGCAGCGCGCCGCCGATATGTTCAAAGCGGCGGGGGCGCCGGAGCGTCTTCGACTTCTCGAGTGTTTGCGCGATGGGGAAGCTTGTGTAACAGGTCTCGCGGAGCACCTTGGAGAGGCGGTGACCACCACCTCTAACCGTTTACAGATTCTGGCCCGCGAGGGCCTGGTAACACGTCGCCGCGAAGAGCGGCATCATTACTATCGACTTGCCGATGACCATGTGTTTCAGCTGTTGGAACTGGCTCTGAGGCATGCCCCTCCATCTAGGAGGTTCCACACCTGTTTCCAAAACGAGGAGATAAACAATGAACTGCGACAAGCACGCCGACCACGACCACGAACACGGGGCCAATTGTGGCCATATTGCCGTCAAACATGGCGATCATATTGACTACCTTCACGACGGACATTTGCACCATTTACACGAAGATCATGTTGATGAGCACGCGATCGATGTGAACGGAACCAATCCGGCGGACTGCACACCGGACCATGTTTGCGGCGGTCACGATGCGGCTCATGCTCATGCACCTGGTTGTGGACACGAGGCTGTTCCGCATGGCGATCACGTTGACTATCTTGTCGACGGTCATTTGCACCATCCCCACGATGGTCATTGCGACGATCATGGACCGCTTCACGCTGAATAGGCTGCCACCCCATGTGGAACGGACATCCCACGCTCCGCAATACCCAGAAGTCCGCATCCCGACCAACCATTGACCGCGCCCCTATGCTGTTTTTGTGCTCTTGGTGCGTGATGTGGGCCTCTGAGAGCGGAGCGAAGCGACAAGTCGATTGCCGGCTTGTCTTGCTCCAGCAATGTTTCGCGAGGCAGGTCCAAGCTCGAGCTCGGCGAGGGGCCCGGAGACGTAAATGCGGGGATGCCACCTGAGCGCCGAGTCTACGATGGGATAGCCGCATCCCGCACAAGGAAGCGCTGCCGAAGTGACCAGCTGATCCACCATTGCACCGCCTGGGCGATGAGATGCAAATCCTGTCGCGAGTAGCACACGCTCCACGTTTACCACTCCATCGCATAGTCTGAGCTCCAGCCCATCTCTGCACGCGTGTAGCGCTTTGATCTCGCTCTCGTGCCACTGGAGAGATCCTCGTGAAATGGCTCGACGCAATGCGCGATGGATATCGGGTGGCACCGAACCTCGGTGACGAGCTTCGGTAATCGCTTTGCGACGGAGATCTAGGTCTCGCTTGCGTTGAAATGCGGTCATGTATTTGGGGCCTAGCCACCCCGGGTCGCTGTCGAACTGATGCCGCCGAAGGCTGTGCCGAGAAATGAGATGAACCTGATGCCCTTGTTTCTGCATGCGAAGGGCGACTTGGCTTGCGCTAATGCCGCCCCCAATCACCGCGACCGTTTCCGGTCGTAACGGCCATCCCCCAAAACCTGATTCGAATACGTGGTGCACTCTGTTGTGATTTTGAGGGGCCCACGTTGGCCACGCGGGTTGCTCGCTCGAACCCAGAGCAAGAACGACGTTGCTGGACGCGAGCTCGCGTGCGCCGGAAAGCCCAACGCGAACCCCATCGCAATCAATCAAGCATGATGTTGCACGTTCTTGGATGTGAAGATCTGCAAGTCCGAAGGTCTTCACCACATGGTCGCAATGGGCATTGAACAGCGTGAGCGCGGGCCGGTTATAGGGAGGCGCGAACAGCCCACGTTTCCGTGTTTTTCGCTTGCCTGCGAACCGTTGAAGTGACATCGCGTTCAGATCGAGGTGATGCACCGAGGGGGATCGCAGGTGGGTCATCCCAGTAATCTCCGTGCACCTACGCCATTGCGAAAGGAGGCGGTCTGCCGGGTCCACGATGCGCAGTCGTTCGGGGGCAACGCCGGCGTCGCCGATCAAACGTGCAGCGATATGCGTGCCGTGAATCCCGCCACCGATAATCAACCAGTCCAAGTTCATGGACTAGGGGGTGTCCCGATTGGCCCAGCGGTGAGGGCGCATAGTTTTCCTACGCAACTGAGGCGCAACGACGCATGGAATTTCATGGGATTGTCTGGTGGTGTTTTTTAATCGGGACACCCCCTGGTGGGGACACGTCGGCGTACGGCGCGTAGGTTGACGAGATGCCCAGCGAGCAAGAGAAGGCCCGCTGCAACGCCCACCGTGGTACCTGCGAAATGTAAATTACTCGGACTCGCAATTGCACTTGACGCTGGCGTATGTGAATCTTGTGCATCAGCGTGCAAATGCGACGCTAGGTGTTTGGCTTCCGCGTGGTGATCCTTGTGATCGGCCGAGGTCATCTCAAGACCTCGTGATGCAAACAGTCCCGCGATGCCCAGTAGCAGTAATACCACCGGAAGGGCCGACCGGTGGCGGCGCCAGGTGCTGACCAAAGCAGCTACTGCGAACGTGATAGCGACCAGTGTGAATATCCACTCTGCCTCGTGACCAACAAAGAATCCTAGCCCCAAGGCGGCGAAGGCAACTGGGAGGAATGCGCAAACAGCGCAATGCACAGCACAGAGGCCACCCGCAATTGCACCGAAACGATCGATGCGCGCCCCATTGGACGACCCAGACGAGGCGAAGGTTGGGTGAGGTTGGCGGCCATCGGGATCCCGGGCAGGAGACCCCTCAGCTGGATCCCGGCAGCAATTATCGTTGGAAATGCATTCTTGCAAGTTACTTGCAAGAACCATATACGCTATTCGTTTGCTTTTGCAAGTCGATGCGAACAAAAGGCGTTTTTGGGTCTGGCATCGAGGGATACACCATTGATCCAGCGGCCTATGAGAGGTTTGGTAGCAGATGAACCGCTATCGCAATGATAACGATAGCCTGAACCAACCCAATGTGCCTCAGAAATTTCGCGGACCATCGGTTTTGGAGTTGCAACCGTCGCGAAAACCATATCGCTACCAACCCCGCTGTACTGATCGCTGTGGCGATCCCTACGGCATAGAACAACACACCCAAATAGCCCGCGGAGACATCGCCGCTACTCGACGCTGCAAGATAAGCAGCGATAGCGGTTGGGCAGGGATACAAGCCTACAGAAACACCCATGAGAGCGGTCAGGGAAAGCCGCTCTTCACGGTGGCTCGAGGCATGAACGTCACCGCAGCAGGTGTGCTTTGGCGCGTGTTCACGAAAAGAGCGAAGCAACAAGTAGAAACCAATAGCCAAAAGCGAAATACTACTTATCCACCCAATGATGGCGTGCTCTCCGTGCGAATGTCCCAGGGCATTACTCGAATGGTGGACAAAGAGTGCGATGAGAAGAACAGACGCGCTGTGAGTGAGAGCGCTGATGATTCCGACACACAGCGCGTGAAAGGGACGAGCTCGCGGCCCCACCATATAAGCAACAAGGGCTGTTTTTCCGTGGCCTGGTTCGAGGGCATGGAGTGCGCCCAGGCCAAACGCTATCATGATCGCTTCGAGGCTTAGATGAATTGTTTGCATGCTTTGTCACTCAATCAAAGACGGTCATTATATCGGCAAGATGTTTGCTATCACAAGTATATTGCAAATACAATTAGTTTGTATTAGTAGACAATTGGAATGGTCACTCATCTGAGTCCGAGGGGATTCCCTTCGTGCGGATTCATTCCGCGTGTTTCACAGGCGATGTCTAGGAGGACCATCGCATGGAATTTTTCAGTCAAGCTCGCCTCACCAGGTCGCTCAATCTACAAAGTCATGGGTTTTCGCCTGCGACCTTGGTGGCAGATGTGTCAGGTATTCACAACTTCAGTCCACCAAGGCGCGACACCAGCGCAAGGCGTGGGGACGAGGGACGAGGGGACGGAGCTCGGGTTCCTTGGGTTTGGGGAGTGGAACCCAAGAAACCCGATGTGATTTGGTATATCGACCGCTTTATAATCCCATCCGACCACACACTTATCTTGATTACGCCACCCCAAGACGATATGAGAAACGAGTCAACTGACTGACTACTTTTCGGGGTAGGTCCACACCGTCCCCCAATTACTGTTTTTTCACCATTTTTCCGAAACGCGGCCCCCATTTTTCTGTCGGGCGAACCCAGGTAATTGTGATACGTTGCGGTGTGGAGTTGCCCCGTGCCATCACCTCGCGTATCGCCAACGCAATGCAAGCCGAGGTGGTGCGCGCAGACCTGGTACAGACGTTGTGGGGCGGCTACGGAAAATTGCTGCGGTGTTGCTTGCGGGGAAGTACTTCGCCGACCGTCATCGTCAAACACGTGCGATGGCCGACCGAGGCGGCGCACCCGCGCGGCTGGAATTCGAATCGCTCACACGAACGCAAGGTGCGGTCGTATCAAGTGGAAATGAGCTGGTACCAGCAGTATGCAATACAGTGCAGTGCAGCGTGTCGCGTGCCGAAATGCATCGCGGTCGACGACGTAAACGACGAAGTCGTGATCCTGCTCGAAGACCTTGACGTTGCCGGATTTGGTGGGCGGTATACACACGCCACGCAAACGCACATGCAGATGTGCTTGTCGTGGTTGGCTCACTTTCATGCGACGTTTCTCGGGCAAAAGCCAGACAGACTTTGGCCAGCCGGTACGTATTGGCACCTCGCCACCCGGCCTGACGAGCTGGCGGTGCTGGCTGATAGCCCGCTCAAGACACACGCAGCCGAGATCGACCGTCGACTCTCCGCGACGCCATTCAAAACGTTCGTGCATGGCGACGCCAAGCTAGCCAATTTCTGCTTCAGCCAGGGAAGCGTCGCAGCCGTCGACTTCCAGTACGTGGGCGGCGGATGCGGCATGAAAGACGTCGCCTATTTTGTAAGCAGCTGTTTGGATGAAGAAGATTGCGAGCGCCTCGAACAGGAGCTGCTCCGCTACTACTTCGACGTGTTGGAACGAGCCATTGCTACTACGAGAAGCGACGTCAACTTTGCGGCGCTCGAGCGCGACTGGCGAGCGCTGTACCCTGTGGCGTGGACTGACTTCTACCGATTCCTACAAGGCTGGAGCCCGGGCCACTGGAAAATCCATCGGTACAGCGAACGCCTCGCGCGGGAAGTGTTGGCTACCTTGTGACGCTCACCAGTTCTGATCTCGCAGCGCTCAGCGAGCGCGCATGCAGCGCGGCGCGCGCTGCTGGCGCATTCATCGCCAACGCGCGGCCCAGCGTCGTTGAGGAAAAGGCTGGGGCAACAAGCGCCGCGTCGTTAGTGGTAACCGATGTTGACCGCGAGTCCGAGTGCATGATTCTCGATGCACTCGCGCCCTCCATTTCGCACTACGACTTGGGTGTTTTGTCCGAAGAAACGCCTGACACCAAGCAGCGCCTTACGAAGCAATACTTCTGGTGCATCGATCCTTTGGACGGAACTCTGCCATTTGTAGAAGGCACCCCCGGATTCGCGGTATCCATCGCGCTCGTGTCGCGGGCGGGCACGCCCGTTATCGGCGTGGTTTGCGATCCGACTTCGGGCACGGTGCATCATGCCGTCGCCGGGCATGGCGTGTTCACCGATGGCGCACCCCGCGCACCAATCCGATCCGAGTCGAAAACGCTATCGGTGTTTTTCGATCGCAGCTTTCAGACCGATCCGATGTATCAAGCGGTCCTCGATTCCCTACACGCGACAAACGACGACGTCGCAATCAACCTTGGTGCCGGCGCGGTAATGAATGCATGCCGTGCTCTGGATAATGCGCCTGCATGTTACTTCAAGTATCCCAAGCAAACACGTGGTGGCGGCAGTCTGTGGGACTTCGCTGCCACAGCGTGTCTATTCGCCGAAGCCGGCGCCGTTGCCACTGACATTCACGGCCAGCCTTTGGATCTGAATCGCGCCGATTCGACGTATATGAATCATCGCGGCGTTTTGTATGCGACAGATCCCCAGATCGCGCAACTCGTCCGGAAGTTGTACACCGATGGGAAGGAGCCCCCAGCAATTCTAAACGACTAGGGCTACACTCGTGCAAATTTCCAATAAACGTTGTGAAAGGCGTGAATAACGCGACTTTGCACGCGTGTACTCCGAGCATGTTGATATCGCTCCTGAATCCAACGGTGATCCTGTCCCCGAAACGAGAAGATCAGGGACGGTATTAGGGTTTGTAGGGTTGAGCATATTTGGATCAAACCCTGCAAACCCTAACACCGTCCCTGTGTGTTCCAAGACGCCTTCGGCGTAGACCGAAGCAACAAGCCACAGCGAGCACCACCCAGACAGAGCTTTGGCGATTCGAGGTCGTGCACCCGACGGCTCCTTCAACGACGTCACCTGCAGCCGGACAGTCCAACTCTCCCTCCTCGTGCTGCGTCAGGGAAACAACCTCGGAGATTGTTGTACCAGCAGCGTCGTCGTATTTGCGCAAAGCCACGGTTGTGGTCCTCTCATCATCGTTGGTCTCGGTCGTTTTGCTAACAACCACCAAAACGCCGTCGTCTACGGTGACAGCATGGTCATTACGAGTAAGAAGATCCGGTAGTTGGCTGTCTGTTTCTAGTATGCCATCCACACTGAAAAACAAATCCTGACGATACTGAATCAACAACGCATAGCCATCTTGATCGGGGCGTGGGGCAATAGTGTAGTGTGATTTAAACTCGTGCCCAATAGCGGAAGGGCCAACACGTACGCCCTCGGCCGCGAGAACGTAACCGGCTCCGTAGTATTCATCGAGCGGTTTGTCTAGGGTTGGGATGATGACGAGGGCCTCATCGCTGTGAGCTCCAGAAATCAGCATGTGGTCCCGTAGGTCTGCGTCAGTGGTGTCGAGATTTGATGCAATCACGACGGGGGTTGAGTCCAATGAATTGCCATTTACGTCCAATCGTAGGCCGAGCAGATTTGAGTCTCGAGACGCAAGCACCCAGATAACGTCGCCCGTTCTTTGAACCGTGTGGAGATGATCGATATTGGAAAGCAGGGTTGTCGTCGAAACGGTGCGACCATCTGCGCTAACAATAGCTGTTCTTATCTCATGCTGCGCTGTAGCACCATCCACCCACGCTACGACAAAGCTTTCACCGGTAAATTCCGCGACGACTTTTGTGTGATGCGGGAAGTCCTCGGATATCGGGATGCTATGGCTGTAGGATTGCTTGCCGAAGCGGTCGAGTCGATCCAAACGTATGCTCCTGTTTGGGCGCTCAAACCAGCTTGCGAATGTCAAGTACCCATCTGCGCCGCCAACCAGCTGTTGTGTTGAAACATCCTTTTGTTGATCTTCGATTGTGCCATCGCGATCAACGGTCGCACTATACATGCGACGGTCTTCGGTGTTCTCCCACCGTACAAGATAGCTGCCAGCGGAAGAATGCAATGAGATATCCGTCGCATTCGGCCCTTCCCAACGCGTTATGTAGTTGCAATCCGGCCCCTCGTGGTCGGCAAACGCGCTGCCTGCTGTGGTAGCAAGCGCCAATCCAAGTATCGTTACATGTTGAAGATCCATGCCGCCGGTCAATGCAAACGCGGGACCAAGCCACATTGGGACGTAACCAATCGATTTCAGACGCGGGTCCCGCCGACCGTATCAGATGATTCACATCATCGCGGGATAAGGTCCGGACCAAACACCAGAAACTACAAATCGAAATCACAGCAAAACCAGAATGCAATGAGCAGATCGTTATGCACCCGAGCTCCTGGGCAAAACAACGATTACGTCCCGTGACACCCCTGGATTTATCGTCAACCGAATCCTAATCCCGTTTATCAACGAAGCCTGCTTTGCCCTCTACGAAGGTATCGGAACCGCCGCAGACATCGACGCGGGCGCAACCCTAGGCCTCAACCACCCCATGGGCCCCCTGGCTCTCGCCGACCTCATCGGCCTAGACACCTGCCTGTCGATTGCCGAAGTCCTCCACCACCAACTCGGCGAAGACAAATACCGCCCTTGCCCCCTGCTCCGCCAATACGTCGCCGCCGGTTGGCTCGGTCGAAAATCCGGCCGCGGGTTCTACTCGTACTCCTAATTTCACGATCTAGACCCACCGCAACCCGTCCACCCTCTGCACGAAACCAACCGCATCCCATGCACCGCCAGACGAGATCAACCGCATTCCGTCGGTGGGTGTGGTTTGGGCTCAGGTCCTCGCGCGCGAAGGCGAGTGCAAAACACGCAAGAAGTAGGGCGTTTTGCGATGGTAAGAGATGCGCTGCCGATTCACCCAAACCACACCCACCGACGGAATGCTCCACACCTTTTAATACGCGAACCGCGATCTTCAACCCTACCGCGGGTATATTTACTCAGCCTATTTATGCCCCCACCCGTTCGCGCGCCCGTGCGCGTGGTCTGGGTGAATCCGCAGCGCACCTCCCACCTTTGAAAAACACCGAAACCTCTCGCGTATTTTGCATCCACCTTAGCGCGCGAGGACCTGAGCCCAGACCACGCGCATCGGTGAGCGTACCCGATACCGTAGGGAACAAAAACAGGGCGAGCACTAGGTCGGGCGCAATGGGTCGCAAGCAACCGTTCCCGGTAGTAATTGTTGAGAACCGGCTTTACCCTTGGATAGTTCGCTCCCTTGTTTCGCCTTGTACCGTGGTCTTAGGATCGGTCGCGCGATTCCGAAACGAGAGATCGAGCTTATCCTACGAAGAAGTCGCTAGAAATTCTTGAAAAGTACAAACGTAAACCTATTTAACTGGACAAAAATTGAATGTAGGCGACATGTAGGTGAAAAAAATTCAGTCTTGTTGTTTACGAACGTATCAATTTGTTTTCGGCGAGAAAACGAAAAGAACGGTGGATTCTTCGAACTAAACATTCCAACTGTGGGCGAAAATAAATTTCATGTCACGCTGTACTCATGACCAAAAAACGCATAGCCAAATTTGATGATAGTTGTTCAATTGTGATTATTGCCGCATTGAGCGGTTTCCTAGCCGTCGCTTGCGATATTTCGGAAGCAGAATTGGGTCAATTGGAATCAGGATCTTCGAATGCAACCCACACGATACGATTACAAGCGGGATGGCATGGTACCCAGCCGCCAGGACAGGGTCGGGTCGTTCAAGATCTGGTAGATGAAATCGATGAGCATTGCCCAAAGACGAGGGGAGCGTTTCTATATTTTAGAAAGCCGGGAACAAAAACCAACCCGAATAACAAGCTAAGGGTAGGTTACAATGTAGAGATGAATTATTTGCTCAACCCAAGATTGGAGTATCGATTCTTTATCTCCAAAGCGTGCGAGGTTCCAGAAAATAGTATATTGCTACGACCAAGACGTCCCGACTTGGTTGTCTCTCGATTCTCACGCGATATAGACTACTTTTATGCACAAATCTGCAATCAAGGAAACGGTACGGCCCGGAACTTTGCAGTCACATGGGTCAATCCCGACGGAACTATCGTGGTATTCCCCGAGTGGAGGGAGACAATTGATGTTGAGCGGGACAGGACCATCACACACCCCCGACGCCCTGCAAAGGTGACGACAAAAAGTTATCTTGCTGCAGATGACTGCTTTTGGATCCATGAAGAATTCCATGGAATTGACTGTACCGATCCGAAAACGGTTTATGTTGATGTAGATTACCAAGACAGCGTAACGGAACGAAATGAGAACAATAACATCGTGCCAAGTCGCCTCAGTGGTCTTGATATTGGGGAGTGCTATTCACTCTGAGTAAGCGAAGCATCTTTTGAGCACCCACATAGATAGAATCATGCCCTGGTTTCATAAGGAAACCAGGGCAACTCGATGTGGCTTGGTAAAACCACGCGAGTACTTACTTGTCAGGCGCAATGGTTCGCGAGCATTCGCTCCATCACCTCGGTACGCCGCGCAGCTTCTCGCTTTAGCGCATCCCAAAGACTCGGATTCGTCGAGACAATGTCATAAAATCCTTTGGGGCGAAGCACCGCCAACTCCGTCGGTCCGGTCGGCACAACCGATGCGTACGCCTCGGTGCCCTCGAGCAGCGATATTTCTCCAAAGTAGTCGCCCTCACTGAGAGTCGCCAGCCGGATGTTTTCTTTGTGGACAAAACGTTTTGTCACATCTACTGCACCGCGAATGATCAGATGTAGCCCCGTCGATGGCTCCCCTTCATCAATCAGTACGTCCCCCACATCGCACAAATGCGGCTCAAACATGGACAGCAAATGCCCCCGACTATCCTCAGGCAATAGCCGAAACAATGGCGCTGTTCTCAGCAAGGTCGCAAGCAACCGCTCCCGATAGTAACTGTTGAGAATCGGCTTTACCCCCGGAAAGCTTGCGACAAGCTCTCGCAGCACTGGCCGGGGAATCTCATAAATCTGACACTCGGTCACTGCCTCAACAGTCGCATGGCGACGGCGATCGGAGAGCGCACCAAATTCACCAAACAATCCGCCATCTCCGAGACGCGCAACTTCAATCGGCGGCGAGTGGAGACGTTGAGAGTCTTGCTTCAACACCCGTACCGCACCACCAATGATCACAAAGCACGAATCGCCAAGCGCTCCCTCCTCGAGGATCACCTCACCCGGCTCAAAGGTGCGAAAGATCATTTTCTTGGTCATCTCCTGGAGTACTTCGTCTGGGAGATCCGCAAAAACGGTCAACGGAGCATCGATGGCGCTTCCATCTGGAGCCAAAGAGCTGATCGTCCTGGCAAACGAGCGCTCAAAAGCGCGGATCACAGTGAGCCTGTCATGAGACCGCCCCCCTCCGCCCAAAAGCGCCGTACCTCCCTCTTCTGGGGTTCCGTAGTCCTGGGTCTCATCATCCAAAGCGTCGTGCTCGCGCTGTCGAATCACAGGTGCCGCGTATTTGCGCTCACCAGTGGGGGAATCATCATCCGCATCGCCAGTCCCCTCCTCGCGATTGGGCTCTCCAATTCCTATTTTGGTCGCCTCGTTGGCAAATCGACGAAGCACCGACACGGCGTCAACCGCTAACCTGCGCCGACGCGTACTGGTCGTGTGCTCTTCCTCTTCGACTTCGCTCCCACTCTGCCCAGGGACGATCGGCGGCGGGAAGAGGCGTTGGTGTCAAATCGCTGTCCTGCGACGCACCAACCGATACGTAACCGTCAGTCTCTGGTTCCTGGTTTTCTTGCATGCAATCCGCCGCCGCCTTGTTGTGAGTGTTGTGAGTGTCTTACTGCGGCGTCAACGTCACCGGCGCGCGAAAAGACACCGGACGAGGTGGCGCAGGCAGTTTCCCACCGCTTGGTAATCGAACTCATGCACGAATCAAATTTGCTACTGATCCGCGGAGAAAAACCGGTCCCGGTAACCTGCCCCGCAACATTGTACTTAACCTTAATCTTCATCGAAATTGTCCGTGCCTGCAGCGAACTATCTGCTTTTAATGCTCGTTGATAACACTTCTTGATCCCACCGCGGGATCGATTCACTGCCTTTAAAAATGACTTATAGAGCGCTTGGTCATCAGCATTCCCTGGTTTTGTCGCCGACTTATTAGGCCTCGCTGTTTCGTTGGGCCCTTTTCCCGTCGTGCCTACGATCTCGAGTCCATCTCCAGAAATAGTAACGACCACCTCGCCACCTGTTTCTGCGGTCCCGGCTATGCACTAACCTCGGCAAGCTTGGGCAAATGGGCATCATTGGTGGATTGTAGATCGAAACCAGCTAGCCAATCGTTTCATAATACATGCTCAGGTTTGTCATGACGCTAGCGCTAACGAGTGTGTGCATTACTGCGTCGCCAGAATCAGAGGCTCTCGCATCTGCGCCGACCAAACGACTCCCCATTTTTGCCTCTGCCAACCCACAAACTAAAGAAGCAGCTCCCGCAGAAATCACCTATCAAGGTGCAAAGCAAGCGGTCAACCTGAAACGCACCCGGTTATCCGAGCAATGGCAGCAACACAGCCGGTTCCTCTGGCAAACAGATCAATTTGAAAAACACGCCCTCGCATCGTTTGCACAAATCTCTCGCTACTGGCTAGGGACACGATGGGCGCTTGGCGTCCCCCAAACCGATACCCCCTTGGTTGGCCACATTAACTGTGGAACCTTTGTCGGCACAGTCCTGCGTGACATGGGATTTAACATCCGCGTCAAAAAGCTGCAAAGACAACCATCGCAACTTATCATTGCTACCTTTGTATCGGGAAAACGTGTCCGCAAGTACTCCAATGCGAGCATGCAGCGCTTTCTCAGGTCGGTAAGAGAGATGGGGCCCGGATTGTTTATCATCGGTTTAGACTTTCACGTTGGGTTTCTCGTCCAAACAGAATCCGATCTCCGCTTCGTTCATGCTTCCTATGAAACCGAAAATGTCATTGACGAACCGGCGAAATATGCAACCCCCATCGTGACGAGCAAATATCGAGTCGTCGGCAAAATCCTGAGCAAAAGAAACATCCGCGACTGGCTTAGTGGACGACGAATCCCCGTGAAGGGAAAATGGTAATGGGAGACGTCATGAAAGGTCTGCCTACCCTTTACCTCTGAAAAACTCCGCGTTGCGAAGAATATCGTCTGTGTATTCCTCGGGAACGTCGTTTTCTTGGAAAATCGCTTCCACGGGACACTCGGGCAGGCAGGCTCCACAATCAATGCACTCCTCAGGATCGATAAACAATTGTATTTTGGGGAATGTTTGCCCTCGTTCATCGGCCTTTACGTCTCGGATCGCCTCGAGGGACACGGGTCCATGGATGCAGTTGCATGGGCAAACATCTACGCAGGCTGTGTCGCAGGTCGCGACGCAAGGGTTCGTGATTACGTAGGTCATAGTACTTCGCTCCTGTTTTCGTCCAAATCAGGAAGAGATTGCATGTTGTGTACCATTCTTTAATTAGCTGATTTTGCTAGCTGCATTTTCTCATATCACTGATATCTCATTTATTATTCACTAAATAAAACTGTTTCATTGTATATCAGTGATAGACTACAAGCACATTGGACCAACAATTTCGCCTCGCCGCTGAGCTTGTCAACGCACTTGCTGGCGCCCATACGCCCAAGGCAATTGTGAGAGCACTTGCGGAAACAATGTCGGGGTACGTTCCGCTGCGCTCCCTGCGTTGCAGGATGGAAAGCGGCGCAACACTGCTCGCAACTCGGAGGAATGACGCGTGGCTTATCCAGGAATCAAACAATCGAAACTTGCCTACAGATTGCGTAATGACGCCAGTAATGAGCCGGACATCGACATCACTGAACGTCCGGCTGCCGATTGCCATGTTGGGTGACAGTTATGTTGCACTGTCGTTTCCACCCGACACCCAACTGACCGGGATGGGCACACCAGATTTTCTTCAGCTCCTAGACAACATTATTGCAGCCGGGTTGCAGAATCAGAGCGTTGTCCAGCGCGTCGCAAATGTATCGCGCCGCGCGCACGCCGCGAATCGAGATCTAAGAACCGACCTTGTTCGTCTCGCACAGACGTCTACCTCCGCAACTGCTCGCAGTCCCAAAATGCGAGCAGCCGTAGAGCAATCACGACTCGTCGCCCGATTCACGACGCCAGTCTTGATTACTGGCGAGTCAGGGAGTGGCAAGGAAGTTCTCGCGCGAGATATTCACGCCCTGTCCAATCGCGCAAACCGGACATTTTTGCAAATCAATTGCGGTGCACTCCCGGAGCACCTGATTGAGAGTGAACTCTTTGGTCATGAACAAGGTGCATTTACCGGCGCAGAACGCAAACATTCCGGTATTTTTGAGCGTGCCGATAGAGGCACCCTACTATTAGACGAGGTCGGCGACCTCCCGCTAACCACCCAGGTAAAGCTGCTCCGTGTGCTCCAAGAGGGTGAGTTCTTCAAAGTCGGTGGCGAAAAGACAGTAAAAGTAGATGTGAGGATTATCGCGGCAACAAACCGACCACTTGCAGAAATGGTCCGAGACGGCTCGTTTCGCGAAGACCTATTTTATCGACTAAGTGTATACCCGATAGAGATCGCACCACTACGCGATCGACTGGAAGACTTGCCGATCTTGACCACTACTTTGCTCCAGCGCATTGCCTCACGGTTAGATTGTCCAGTGCCGCCCATCAGTCGATCGATACTGACAAAACTGCGCCGTCACTCCTGGCCCGGGAACATCCGCGAGCTCGCCAATCTTCTCGAGGCTGCACTGATTACCGGAGGTGGGAAAACACTCGTTTTGCCCGACATTGCGAGTACGAAGCGTCAGACGAAGCAGGCGACAAGGCCAATCACAACGACCCTGGAGTCGGCGACGCGCGCGTGCATTGAGAGCGCACTTGCAAAGGCGAATGGAAAAATCTATGGCAAAGATGGTGCAGCGGCCATTCTCGACTTACATCCTGCGACGCTCCAGAGCAAAATGCGCAAACTGGGGATTTTTCGTCAACGTTTTGTCGCCGAGCAACGTTAGACCTTTTGACGCGCGAAAGCTCATCCAGAAAGATCCCACCCTTCATGGCCGAACGTTCGTGGCCCAATTAAAAAAGCGGTTTGGCAGAACATAGGTCGTTTGTGCCCCGACATCGCTGACAGCGATATCGATCGCACCATCGCCATCAAAGTCCCCCACAGCAAGGCTTGCTCGAAAACCTTTCCGGTCACGCTCATCCGGAGCCAATCGATCTCCAAAGTAGGTCTTTGTTGCCACTGTTGTAACAGCGCTGATCCCCCGTACCGCTCCAGTTACAAAATAGACCGCTGCGCGCTTGTCGTTCCCTGCGTTCGATCCGAATGCGAGGTCGGTTTTACCATCTCCATCAACATCCCCCAGAACCGCGACATCGGTTGGAAAACGCTCACCACTGGTTTCACCTTCGAGTACGGCCGCAGCCTGTGATTCGATGTCGAACATGTTGATGTACGGCGAATACACAATATAGGCGCGACCAAGGGAAGTTATGGGACTCAAACCGGGCGCCAAGACCAACAAATCGTCAGCACCATCGCTGTTGAGATCTCCTAGATTATATACACCCCTGCCGGCCAAGTCATTTTCCATGCCAAATATTGCTATGCACATCCGTTGAGCAATTCGCTCTGGGAGAAAAGTCCTAAGCTCTCCAACTGCATGCTGCGGATCGCCGAATGTTTTCTTAAACAATCCATCATGCGGCGTGGAGGGCGTTGCTGCCATGCAAGGCGATGTATCACGAAGAGCTGACAAGCTTTTGTGCCTTTGTTGTCCGCCCAGGCCAACGGCCATCGCTTGCGTGTCTTAGAGAAAATCGACATCATTTTATGGTTGCTGGATTCTCGGACGGAATTTCCGATTTCCCGGACAGAAACGAAGGGCGCATTGGGATAAATGGGCAGCTGAAGCCTCCGTTTCGGACGAAAACGGGGGTAGGCCGGACGATTGAAATAGGAGTGTTGAAAAACTATCCTGTTGCAGGAACCTTTTTGGGGGCAGCGCGGTACTAATCGGCGCACGATCTTCACGTGTCGCAGCCAGCACGCAAACGCGCGACTGGCTTCACACTAGCCAGAAATGAGCCAGATGATGAAAACCAAACATCCAGGAAAAGGCCCCCTTAACGATGCATTCGGACCAGGATATAGGGGGCTAGCACCCGGAAAGAGAACCCGGACCGCAAGCCTCGGCGGTGTACGCCACGTCGGAGAGAAGCCGGCCGGACCGGATTGGAGCACCTTCAACGATCCGTCAAATTTACCCTCCAATACAAAACCAAGTCATCCGACGCGACCAGACCCCTGGCGTGATCCCGAGGACGAGAACGAAGTCAATTGGAACCGCCAAGTAAAATGGACCGGTCTAACTGACCCCTTCGTTGTCCAGCCAGTGCTTCCATCTGCGACATGCCCACCGCCGCCAAACACAAAGATCGAGCAGCCCCTGGCCCATCACCGCAGCGAGATGCCAGACCCATTTGACTATTCGGGAAAGGTGCTCACAAACCCGCTCAAGATGACCGGGCGGCAAAACAAATGGCAGGCCTACCGAGATGCTGCCCAGTATGTACAGACCAAACAAGAAGCCGCAGCCCCCGAAATCAACGCCTACTTTCATGCAGAAAAAAGCAATGAGCTAAGGGCCCTGGGATTTCTTCGTGATACCAGCAAGTCGACCGAGACCCTTACGTCATCTGCCGAGTACCAGCAGCTCCCCAAACGGGGTGGAGCTACTGTTGGTAGCTTATTTCGCAGTGACCACTCTCTCAATACCACACGGTCAGATCAACGGGCAATCGACAGTGTACGCAATGCGCAGGAGCGGGGCCAAGGTACGATAGAGCGCAGATTTCGTGGCGCAAGCGCCGAAGACGATCGACTCGTAGCTGCGATGAAAAAGGTAAAGGCTGCGTCTGCAAAGGTGGTTAGTGCGAAAAGAGGAATCGAAGCGGCAGCCGCTGCGATTGCGCATTCAAAGGCGCAGTCGCAAGCCAGTGAGGCGAATGCCGAGATCGGCAGGTTGCAAGCCGAGGTCGATGGGGCCAAACAATTGTTTGGTTTGCTCGGTGGTATTAGTAAGCTCGCCGGATTGGCAGACGAAGGGATTACAAAAACAGGTGGTGTGGGTACTCTAATACAGATGACTGGCCTTGGATCGGTTGGCTCGGTAGCGACCATGATCCTCGATGTCTTTCCAGATGAGCGAATCCAAATTGCCAAAGCAAAACTCGCCACTGCTCATGCTACCATGAAGAACAAGAAGGCAGACGAATTGCAGGCGCGCTTGGGGAAGTCGAAACAAGCAATGAGCGTTGCGATAGCGCTTGTAGAGGCAGCAATCGCAGAGCTTCGTGTTGGGTTGTCAACCCGGCGCGACGCCTACGATGATGCTGCCATAGAAGCAGGGCAGGTTGCGTCAGGAGATTCGACCAGCAAAGCAAAGATCGCTGGGTTCATCGCTGCGATTCCCATTGTTGAGCACGTAGTTGGCAAGCTTAATATCATCGTTGACAGGACTGCCAATCCTCGTCCCCCCTATAGCGCAGCCGCTGGGGTTGGCTACGGAATTGCATTGTATCATCAAAAGTGGGAGGCAATAAATCTACCGAATGCGATCGGATCGCTTGAGTTTTGCCATATGATATTTTCCGAGTTGGCCAACGACTGGGGAATCAGACTCCAACAGTTGCTAGCGGCTAAGACTCGAATGTCTGGAGAGCGGCCGGGTGGGTAAGAGTTAGTCTGGAGCTATTGATTGACCACGGAGGATTTTTGCGCTGGGGTGATCGCGATAGTCAAGGTGCATGATTTCCGTTGTTTGCAACGGCATGCCGTGCTGTTTGTATGCAATTGGGACCAATATCGCATTTCCCGGCAGCCAGATGTCGACTTCCTCGAGTGCAGATTGACACCATTTTCCCCTCCATCCTTTTTGTCCTGCTTTTTCGCACAAGAAGAATCCAACTCTCAACTCTTTTGCCTGTGGCCATGGGCCTTTCTCGTCCGTGTGTGTCACTAATAAGTGCTGCGTGCCCTCCTCAACATAAATGCCATCCTTTAGTCCGACATGGATGCTAGGAGTCAAAATCGGTGCGATGCCGGCAATCCGTGTCTCGGGATGCGTTTCCATAAACGTTGTCAACGCCTTTTCACAGGCGTTAGGGCCGTGAATCTCGGTGATGACCACAGTATCCTCTGGCGTCGTTTTTGTTTTCTTAATACAGGGCACCTTCGACACTTTGAGCGTCCTGGGGCCTGCCGATGAACAGCCTAAAATGACAATGGATAGAAGCAAATACTTCATGAGTTTGATCCCGCTTATGGCTCGTCGAGGACCGACTGGCCCTTACAATACTACGGCGAAAGCGGGACGAAAGTGCCATGGGAAAGAATAAGCACGTTCCATATGCTCACCCCCCCCTCATGCGTCCGGGAATGTGTGAAAAACGTCCGAAAATCATCCTGGACCCCTACGGATAGGCTGCCCTAATGAACATCAGATCGTGGAGCTTTTGAGCAGAAGCTCGCTGCATGAACAAGGAGAGACAGTTTGCGGTAGTTTTTGACGTTGCGAGCCGTGTTCATTCTTTCTCTTGGGAAATCCGGTCAATTCCGCGTCGTTGCGATCCACGCTTCCATAAATGGTCGCTAGAGTTGCAGGCCGGCCTTGCTATCACGAACACCGCTGCCAGCGCAGCATGAGGTTCTCCGTGGGGAACATTGCGGGAAATTTGTCGTAGAATGGAGGCAACAGTCTGTAAAGCATTGCGGGAGCAAGCAGCAAGGAGTTTTGGTTGAGATTAAAAAGAGGACCAGGACGAGACGATGGGGATGTTCCCAGGAGCCAGTCGCGGGGCTTGGCGCCGGGAAAATCGAACATGGCCGCCGCCGAGCGCTATCGCGGTGCACCGGCGGCACAGAACGCCGAGCCCCTGGACTGGAATGAGTGGGGTGAGTTGGCACCGGGGGAGTCTCAGCAGTCGGAGCGACCAGGGAAGTCAGGAATGCCCGATCCGTTTGATTGGCGAGCGATGCTAGCACCACAGGATGGCGATAAGTCGGCGGAGGCTGGTGCGGGACCGGGCGTAGTGCAACAGGTAGCTGCGGCCGGGACACCAACAGCGGCGCCCGCGCCCGCAGCCAGTCCCGGCGCAACACCGACTTCCGCCACGGTAAAGGTAACGGTGAACGGAAGGTTTGGGGGAGACTTGTCGGCTACGATTAAGGTGGAGGCACAAGAGCGCAAAAGCAAAAAAGAACGGTGGAAGACCGTCGCTTCAGCGACCGGAGTCGTTACCGATAGCGATGGTTCCGCCGAAACAGGTCCTCGAACGGTTAGCACCGATATCACGATTGAGCGGCACAAGCGCTACAAGATTACCGTTACCCCAACGGCAGCAGCGCCTCAGGATCGATACCGGAAGACAGCCGCAATAGTCAGTGATAAGGCGTCTACAGAAGCGTCGGTCAACCTAAAAGTGAATCGCTGGAACAAGAAGAACGTCGATACCGTGTGGGAAAGCAAAGGGATCGATCCAGACAAAGCGAAGAAAACGAAAACCGTTACCCTGCTCACAAGGCGAGTGACAGTCAACGAGCTTGTCGTGCCGCGGGTGGATGCGACCAACGCCGAGTTTGCCAAGTTGCCGGAAGAAGAGCAGAAGGAGGTTGTTGACTCGATTGTCGTGATGGGTGGTTATGCGTATCGAACCACTTCATCGGGCGGTTATAGTAACCATTCGACGGGGTGCGCGGTTGACGTGAACTACCACGGGCCTACGATGCAGAATCATCATTTCAAAAAGAAGAACCCGGGGCACCAAGCGATTTTGGCGTTTGCGGAGAGGGTGATCAAGACGGATTCTTCGTTTACCAAATACGATATAGCAAAAGCGACGGACGAAACGGTTTTGGCCGCATCCAAGGCGTTTGAGACCCAGTTTCCGATTTATGTGGCGGGTCTGCTCGGCACGGAGGTCAAGGTAGTCGAACTTGCGGACATTGACGATGCGATCGCGGCGGGCAAGGATGCGAAGGTAAAAAAGGAACTTCAGTTCATTTCTGCCCACTGGACCATGATTGACGCTTGGGTCCGGGGAGCGGTAGTTGAGGACAAGGTTGACAAACGGGATGAGACTCTCAAGGGCATGGTGCCAATTCATGAGAGTCTGCTAAAGGTATTTCGTGCTGCCGGATGGAGTTGGGGTGGGAATTGGGAGCAGGACAAAGATTATATGCACTTTGAGGACAAAGAGGCGATGGAGAAAATTAAAAAGTGATGGAGGGAAAAACCGTTTATGTTGTGGCGCTTGCGATCCTTCTTGTGACGTTGGAGCTATCCTGTGTGGAGACGCGGGCAGTGCGGCAGCAGACCGTATCTCCAACGCTCGGAAGTACCACCAAGCGTCCCGAGCCGGTTGCAGCGAAAACGCGACATCCTCGAATTGTGCAGGTTACTGCAGGTCTGAGCCATACGTGTGTTCTTACGGATATTGGGACGGTTCGTTGCTGGGGATCCGGGGCCAATGGTCAGCTTGGGTACGGTAATACCAAGACGATTGGCGATGATGAGCCAGCGGGCGCGGGCGGTGACGTTGATCTCGGGGGGCGCGCTGTACAGATCTCAGCGGGGGATGAACATACTTGCGCGGTATTGGAAGATCGCAGTGCGCGGTGTTGGGGGAAGGGGCGGCACGGTAGGCTCGGCTATGGCAATGAAAACGACATTGGCGATGACGAAACACCTCGGCAAATGGGACCTGTGCCGGTTGGTGTTCCGTTAGCGAAGATCCAAACCGGCAGCGATGAGACCTGTGGCATTACGGCCAACGGCAAGATGCGCTGCTGGGGGGAGGGCGGCGAAAATGGCCTAGGATACGGTGACGAAGATTCTGTCGGCGATGATGAGTTTCCGAAGGAGCGTGGAGACATTTTGATGGGGGCGCCAGTGGTGTCCGTAGCACTGATTGGTTCTGGGTGCGCACTCCTTACGACTGGGGGAGTTCGCTGCTGGGGGGCCATTTTTGGTCGCGACGACGAGCGCTACAAAATTCTCCCGTATATGCATGAGGACGTGCACCTAAGCGCGAAAGCTACCCAAATCTCTGGGTGGTACGATCATGTTTGCGTTGTACTTGAGGATGGAGGCGTGCAGTGTTGGGGTGGGGGGACCAGTGTTTTAGGGGAAGATAACTTTTACATTAAACCGTACCCGTTTCAGTCTGCGCATGAGAGCCCAGGGATCAGAACTCCCCGTCAGGTTGGTTATCTGGATGTTGGTGGAAAGGCACGGGAAGTCGCCGCTGGTAGTTCACACGTATGCGTGCTTTTGACGACTGGAGCTGTGCGTTGTTGGGGAGAGGGGCGCTTCGGCGTCCTCGGCTATGGGAACACCGAGAGTTATGGCGAAGACACGCCCCCCGGGTCAGGCGGAGATGTCCCCATTGGTGAAAAAGTAGTCTCTATCGCAGCCGGCGGTTTTCATACCTGTGCGATTATTAC
Source organism: Kofleriaceae bacterium (assembly GCA_965223575.1). GTDB lineage: Bacteria > Myxococcota_A > Polyangia > Haliangiales > Haliangiaceae > CBDCWZ01. Next base: position 40,925 of record CBDCWZ010000076.1, on the reverse strand, counting down.
GAGCGGTGCGATACGTTGCTGGGGAGTCGGGAAAGATGGTCCGCTTGGCTATGGCAACACCGAAAATGTCGGAGACAAAAAAACACCCGCGGATGTTGGCGATGTCCCGGTTTTTTAGTAGGTAAAGCGACATCCATAACTGCTTGAAGTTCAATATGTTTATTAAATTCGGTATGAATTGGTCATACTTCTCGTGCTACCATTAACACGATGTCAGCGACCCACAAACGCACTTTCAACCTACCCGAGGAGCAATCGACCTTCATTGATGAACAGGTTAAATCCGGCCAATTTGCTAGTGGTAGCGAAGTTGTCCGAGCCGGACTCCGCGCACTGCAGGACCGCAACGACGCGGTGGAGCGATGGCTTGACACAGAGGTTGCCGAGACTTACGACGCTGCTATAGAAGGACGTGGAAAGATCCTGTCCGTGGGCGACGCCTTCGATCAAATCCGCGCCAAGCATGGCGCGGCTACGAAAAAACAGCAAAAGTGAAAAATCGAACCGTTGCGTTCCACGAGGACGCAACCCACGACCTCCATGGCCTGTATGATTGGTTATCCAAAGCCGCAGGTCACGATATCGCACTTTCCTACCTAGAGCGTATCGAAGCATATTGCCTTGGCTTCGACGTTGCCTCCGAGCGCGGCATCTTCGCGAGGATATTCGTCCTGGTTTGCGGGTTGTAGGCTTCGAGAAGCGTGTAGCAATTGCGTTTGTTGTGGAAGACAAGCGAGTCTTGATCTTGCGGATCTTCTACGGCGGACAAAATTGGCAGGACGGCGATACCGAGACGGGCTCCAATGTTGAGATTCGAGAGGGAGTGTGATGTCAACGACCTGAAAAAGGTATGGCTGAAAACGGGATAGTCCAACCAGAAGAAGGTGAAAGAATGGAAAATACCGAGCAAGTCATACTAATGAACAAGAAAAAGGGGTTTGGCATCGATGCGATTGTAACCCTAAGAGGGTTTGCAAAAGTTACTCGAGTTGATGGCCTTGTGGCGGATGGCGAGGGTCGCTTCGAGAAGGTTGTTATCCACTTTGCGCAAAAAGGGTTAGCGGATAAATTTCTTCAGGCGGCGTTAACGCACTTCGGTAACGAGATTGAGTTAGTATAATAATAAGAAGGGGAGGAATGTCAGAGGTGCCAACAGCTTCGGGCGAACTCCAGTGATTCCGGCGGGGGGCGCCGTTGTAAAGCTCGCCGAGACTCTCTAACGGTGTTGCAATCTGCATGCCGTACGATATTGAGAATTTTCGGACAAAACAGTTATGATGGCCAACTTCTATTTCAACACTTTGCCCATCGAAGCAAAATAATACGGAACGTCGCGTGCACTGGCAACGTACAAGACCGAGAGGCCTTACCTCCCCGGGGAATCTGCGATACAAGGGACCTGGGGGTAAGTCCTAGGGCAACCAGTGAAGGGCAATAAGTCAACAGAAAACGACTCGAGGATCGGGAAAGCGACATCTACTGGTGCTGGTATCGCTGTCGGCAAGCGAACACGGGTTGCCAAGCGGTACGGCTCGATACAACCCAATATCCTATCCCGGTCGGACGTCCAACACCCCTGGACTGGTCACAATTGGCAACCGCAGACAACGCAAGCGATGCCCACTCAATTGCGCAAAGCGGCGTGCAAGGATCTGGGCAGCCGCTCCCCTATCTTGATCAAATACAGGCTTCGTTTGGTCACCATGATGTATCGGCGATCACCGCTCATGTAGATGACCGCGCCGCTTCGGCCGCGAAAGCGATTGGCGCCGAAGCGTACGCTACTGGGAATCACGTCGCTTTTCGTGGTCCCCCCTCTCTGCATACAGCAGCCCACGAAGCGGCCCACACGATCCAGCAACGCCAAGGCGTGCAATTCAAAGGCGGATTTGGAGAATCAAGCGATCGCTATGAGCAACAGGCCGATCGCGCTGCCGATGCGGTCGTGCGTGGTGAATCCGCGCAAGCGCTCCTCGGCCGTGCGACGAACCAATCAAAAACGGGCGACTCCGCAAGCACGCAGAACGTGCAACGCAAACCGGCTACCGACGCTGCTACTCTCTCCCAAGCGAATGACGAATCGACGCAGTCCGACTTTCAGATGTTCACCGAGCCAGGCGATTGGTTCGTCGACCACCAAGATCGACTGCTTCGTGAGCTACGCGCCAAGATTGTCAAAATCAATCTCACCAGATTGCCCCCCGGCGTGTCGTTTCGCGGAGGCGACTCAACTTCATTTTTGACTGCAATCGCTGCACAGCTCCGTGGTAGCTGGACGGAGATCGCCTCGCTTATGGCGCCGACATCGCTGTTTGACGCCATTCAACGCGGTCGCCAAGTTCTCAAGGGCAGAACCCAGGGTGATCCAGACTGGTCCCCGGAGATATCGTATGGGATCCGCACTGCGATCACCCAAACGCTCCTCGCGTCACTACCGCGCATGGCGAGTCGCTATGGTGCGTTATCGCTTGCCCGCAATACTGTCGCAGACCAAAACAATCCCCCGCCTCCTGTGAACGTTGCGCTCATTCCGCGAACCCACCCGATGGATGCTTATGTCTCCCGTGCTATGGTCGGTAAGCTGTTGTTTAATGTCAAAACGTTTCAAGCGGGCGCGTTTGTGGGGCCGCTTCGTCCGGTCACCCTCAAACTGCGATTTGACCCGCCCGCTTTTGATCAAACGTGGGTTGAGATTGCACACCCCAAGGACGCTACGCGCGAAGAAGTAGCCCAAGAGTTGTACGGCACCCAATACAAAGCATACTTGCTGTCGGGCACCGCGCCCATGTATATCGCGCCCCGGCAACAGTCATTCGACCAGCCGATGCCACAGGATTACCGCTTTGCACCCAAGTACGAGGGCAGTACTCGTGCCATCACACCGCAGCCGACGTTTCGACCGCCGCTATCATCTGCCGCTAGTACCAATTGGCCCCCAAGTCCACCCCCCAACACAGATGCGCACGTCGCCTCCGGGGGGCCACAGCCGCAGTCTTTAACTCTATCCGGCAACAACGACGAGTTTACCGCTGGGGAGGTTTCGCAATATAGCGCCGCGTTTCCCGCGCCGAGGTTTGGCACCCAGTTCGCGCTACAATCGCCGCCACCAGCGACCCTGGGCTCCACGGCGGTCGCAAATGAGCGCGCCGTCGAAAGCCAGGCTGCCGCGGCCAAACCCGTCAACGATCCAACTGCAGCAGCACTAGCCAATCGCTATTCGGCTGCCGCGCAGCTCACCCACCAAATCCGCAACAACATTTTCAAACTCGCGACGGCAGCACGCCGCCCCTATATCAGGATTGATCATCGCGGGACCGGCGAAATGCAGCCCGCTGCACCTGGCACCAAAGTCGCCCTCGCCAGGATTGAGGGCTTTCGTCAACAAATCATTGCCCGTGCAGCCAGCCTAAAAAAAGAAACCACCCCCGACAAACTCGCCCTATGGAACGCGCAAGCGCGCGCCCAGCTCGCCACGTTGTCCGAGATTGCCACCGCATCCAGCTACGCGGTATCGCAGATAGCCGTATATGCATCATGGCCCGGAGCGTCCAAAGCGATTTCCAATGTGGCGTTCTTATTTGTGAAAGCCGCGTTGCAATCGGATCTCGCGCAGACGGGAGCGGAGCTTGCCCGCCAAGCCAACCGGCGACTGGCCATGTTGCCGATCGTGCTGATGGAGAATCTTCTTGCTCAGCTTCGCAAGACCATTGCCCACGTACACACCAACAAATCCGGCGTTGGGGGTGAATCTAAGCGCGAATCCTACGGCCTCGACAAAGTCGAGGTGCAAGAGCAGGCCATTCGCGAAAAAATCGCGTACCTGCGCGAGGTTCTGCTGCAAAACCCCGAAGCCGCTCAGGCGATGCTTAAGCAAGTTCTCGCCGAACTCGGAGAGCTCGAAACGGGCGTCTCGGTCCTATTTAACATGGACCAAATCGACGCGGCATGGCGTCAACTCTATGACAGCCTATCGTTCGCGGGACAAATCCGCGCCACCTGGGGCGGCGGCAACGATCTTCTCAAAGAAAAAATGGACTCGGGCCACAAGCTCAACCGCGAGTGGCACGCCATTTACCTCGAGTGGAAATACGGAGACAAAGACAAAGCGCAACAGCAGCTCAAGGAAAAGAGCAGTTCAAAACGGTGGCGTCGCTACCTGCGCGATGTCCAAGATGTCGTACGCGAACACCAAAAAAACGACCATATCACCGAGTTTGCCGCTATGGTTGGCATCGCGATTGCCACCGGCGGCGCCGGGGCAGCGCTGGAGCTCGGCGTCGCCGGAACCATCCTGTTTGAAGCCGGTGCCTTCACCGCAATGTCGTACTTTTTCGTCGACAACGATCCGTCGATCACCGGCGCAGTCAAACACTTTGCCCACAACCTCGCCATGTTTGGCATGCTTCGCGGTGTATCCCAGGCCTACACAGCCCTTTTGGGCATACGAGCCGCGTCCGCCGGTGGAAAGCTCGGCCTTGTTGTGACCCAATTTGTTGCGCTGAACGCCACTGCACTCGCGACGGCCCAACTCGAAAAAAAGCACACGACCGGCGAAGCACTCAGCCAAGACGAAATTCTCAAAATCTCCAAGGATACCTTCTACTTTCTCGTAGCGGTCTCTATCGGATCGTTTCTCACCCGGGCAGGCATACGAAAGATGCGCTTCCGCGGCGAACCGGGCAAAACGATGCAGCGCGCTGATAACCTCTACCAGCAGGTGACCGAGCTTCGGTTGCGCGTCGAAGCCAGCCGTGGAAAGGACCACAAAGCGGCCGAGCTATTGCTCGAAGCACAAAAGGCACACCTCGAGGCAGAAATCCTTCGCCTCGAACAACTCCGAGAATACGCGGCCAATCCACACAAAGCCAGGGCAGATGGATTAACCCAAAAACAAATCAACCAAATTACCACGCGAGCGGAAGGCATTGCCACCAGCCTAGAGCAAGCATACACAACCCGCCTGATGGCAGACCTCACCCACGTCGGCGGCAACAGCTTTCAGGTGCCACCCCAGTCCTATCAATCTGTCGCTGCGATGTTTCGCAGCCAGGGCGCCCGCGTCGTCGAAGTGGTTGACCCGATCAGTCAAGTAGCTGTCACCGATCCGATCACTGGCGGTCGCCAAATGCACGTATTTCCCACCAGCCCGACGGCCGTGCCTCGCCCCGGGATTCATCCAGGCGCTGGGTTTACCATTACCGAACAAATCGGACCGGCAAGACCTGCTGGCACAAACCTTCCCAAAGGCCAAACATCCGACTTTTTGTCCCAGCTCGATCCGCCCGCGCAGCCGGCGCGGCGACTTCGCCGCTACGATCCGTCCGTACGTAGCGAAACCGAGCTGCAAATCGACCGAGACCCAACCCCGCGTCGCTTCGAAACCACCAAACGCGCATCCCTGCGCGCCAACCTCGCCGAAGCCGAGATTCAAAAGCGCCTCGGCCAAAAGCCCCACGCGCAAATCGAGCTGCACAATCACCTGCTGGGCATTCCCGGCATTGACTACTTCGTCACCCGGATCGGCCATGGCGATGCATTGCGCACCTTCGAAATCGCCTACCAAGTCGCAAAAGATACTCCTGCCATTCGCCAGGGAACCCCCGACGTGTGGAACGCGGCCCAAACCGCAAAATCTCAACTTGCATCTATGAAGGATGCCCCGCTTGAAGTCCGTCTCGACGTCGCCAAAAACGCCTTGCGCAAAATGCTTCGCGCCGGCAAAGACACCCCATTTGACCAACCTTACGAGCTGCGCGACGAGCTGATCAAACGCTACATCGACAAAAACGCAAACACCTACCAAAACTTTACCGCCGATGCCATGCGTGAGCTTGCCCGAGATGGCATTCGCTACTCCGAGCAATCGGTATCCGTCAACAAACTCAATAAGCGCCTACCCGAAGGCATGGTCACCAAGATTCGCGAAGGCCTCAACCGCGAAGGCCTGGACACTGACTTGCGGTTTCTCGCCATGGTAAACACCAAAGTGCTCGCCGAAGGATCCCCCGGCACCAAGGCCAGCCAAGGATGGCTCGCAAAAAACCGCGCCACCTTGCAAAAAATCTTGTCGAGAAAAGACGTCATGGGCATCGATGTCGCCGACGCCGAAAGCTTTGTATTTACCGAGGCCGGACGCGCCAACTTCAAAGAGCTATACAGCATGCTGAAACTCGCATCCCTACAACGCGGCCGTCCCTTGGTCTTTCGCCCCCACGTCGGCGAAGGCTACGTCCCCAAAAGCGGCCCAGCACCCCAGCTCTCCCATGTCGAAGTTGCCCGAAAAAACCTCCAAGCACTTATCGATACCCTCACCGAAATGGGCTATTCACCCGCAATGGCAAAAGCCGACGGCGTCATCATTAGATTTGGCCACGCCACTCACGCCACCCCAGCCCAGGTAAAGACGATGGCGGAGCTCGGTGTGATCATCGAGGCAAATATCGGTAGTAACAAAGCGACGGGGTCGATCGGTACCCTGCAGGAGCATCCGCTACTGTATCAGCTATACTACGGTGCAAAGACCGTGTTGAGCACTGATGGGCATGGGGTGATGAATACAAATCTAACTAAAGAGTATCAACGGGCGAGCGAAATTCTCCAGGAGTTTGCAAAAAACGAAAAATTTCTCCGAATCGAAGGTAAAGAGATCCGATGGAGTGACTTGTCAACGGCTCAGAAGCACCGTTTTACGATCAAACAACTAAAACAGTGGGCCGCTGAATATGGCGACAATGTGCGTTCTGGTGATCGAGTGAGTGTCAAAGGGGCAAAGCAATGAGCGAAGATTGGAGTCATATTTCTTCTTGGGCATCATACTTTGACGAAGCTCACGAGCGGGCGCATCTGCACTGGCTCGACCGTCATCGCACGGGGCCTGGACGAATGGTCGTGGAAGGGAAAAACCTCCGAGACGCAGAAATCGATATGGTCCTTGACGCCTCAAGCTTCGTTGACTGCGATATTTCGAATGCGGTTGCGAGTGGGGTAGGGTTTGAGGAGGCGCAGCTTATTCGGTGTCAGTTTGTAGACTGTGAGCTGGTTAGGGGGCGTTTTCGAGGAGCCAATATTGATGGCTGTTCATTTTCTCGTTCCGATTTGCGGCTGGCTGCATTTGAGTCTGCACATATTCAACACTCTCGTTTTGACAACTCCCAGCTTGAAGGACTAAAGATCCGCGAAGCAATTCTAGAGAATGTGGGATTCCCCTCAGTGTCAGCCGTTGATTCAAAATGGGATGGTTGCCAAGTGACGAGATGTATCTTCCGCAACGCAGATCTGAGCAGGAGTGATGACGGTAGAAGACTCGATCTAAACGCCGGCACCGCCATAAACGCCCACTTCAAAAATTGCGACTTCCGCAACGCAAACCTGGACGGCTTACGACTCAAAGGCACCACATTCGAAAACTGCGCGTTTCACGGTGTCCAAGGAACTCCAGACATCCGCGAAAACGTTCGCTTCATCAACTGCGACCTATCCAATGCCTACGACGGCAGCCAAATCGTCACCCAGGAAGAACTGATCCGACCATGGACCTAACCAAATGCAATACTTGTGACAAAAACGTCTTAACAAAGCCCGACGGCACTTGTCCCGCTTGCGGTAACATTGCAAGCGGACCCTCAAAAGCATCAGAGCGACTCTTGCACCGAGAGATTCAGCGCGACAAAGAAAGGTGTAGCCAGGGCAAGGGAGTCATCATCGCCGGCCTTGCGTTGCGGCTATGGCAATACCCAAAACGTCGGCGACAAAAAACACCGGCGGATGTTGGCGGTGCCCCATTAAAGCCCGACCATGGGCCGGAGTGCCGGTGCGAAGACAGTCAAAAACTGGATTGGCTTTTTGACATCCTTTAGGCACGGTGCACCCAGAGTGTCGGGGTGGATGGCCTCGCGTGTGAGCCAGTCGTGGCAGGCGAGGGCGGCGGTAGTTTGATAGCGCATGTCGCATTGTGTCAAAGCTTGGGCGGCGTGTTCGAAACGGTCGATGGTGTCGGAGGCGTTTGTGAAGTAGGCGATTTGCGCGCGGATTAGTTTTGCCAGTGCACGGGCCCAGCCTGATGATTCGTTGCCGAGGCGTGCGGCGGCTTTTTTGGCGTCACGCAGCGCGGAGGTGTCGCCGGAATAGGTGGCGCCGAGGGCGGTGCGGGCGAATACATCCATCATGGTAATGCGGTTGAACGTAGCACGTAGCATACGGGAGTGCCGCAGTGGTGTCCAACGGTCTTTGATATACGTATGGGCTGCTATCCCGTTTCCGATATACAATTCGATATTTGCCGTTGCGAAAAGATCGAATTGATGTTGAATGAAAAAACCTTCTTGAGACCAGTCGCGCATGGCATCTTGCGTTTGGCTACGCGCTTCTTCGGGGTTGTTCGCTATCAGCCAGGCGAGATTTGCGTTACCCGTTCGCTCCGCGTTCGCCGCATAGAGGTTGCCACGAGACAGAGCACGAGCTGCAGAGGCTTCGATCTCTTGCAAAGACTCGCCGGGGAGTCCTATCCAGAATTGCGTTGTTCGAAGGTTCAATTTTGCGGTTGCCCGCTCCCAAGAAACGTCCAGTGAAAGGTCGCTTATCAGTTTGTCTGCTAGATGTACAAAACTGATAAGATTGAATCCATTGGCCGCGGAATAGCATGACAGCTGCTTGCACCAGTTTATGGAAGGCTATCAAGTAGCGATCGTTTGTCCGTTCAGCGATATCTTCCACTTTCGTGAGTAAATGATCGACATATTCGTGTTTTTCGCCAAGTTGTGTCGCGCTATAGGCTTCCATTGCCAGAGATCTTCCAATACGAAAAAGATCCCCTGATTTGAGGGAAAGCGAGAGTGTGTAGGTGTGAAACAGTGAACCAAGGAAGTGGTCGACTAAGATTGTTCCCAACATTGCATTCCATACGACGTCAATGCGGGCCAGTTCGTCGTCGTCGGCATCACGTACTTGAAACGCTGTGAAATCCGCATGCCTGTGCACGAGTAGAGCACGCTGGACAAGAAGTTCGCGCAGACATGCGCTTGGTGTCTTGGGCATCGAAAACCCGTAGGCACGCAGAGACTCAGTCATCGCTTTGAGCCCCTCATCGATATGGCCGCTGCGCAGCAGTTGGTTGGCAGCCTTTTGCTTCAGGTCTACGGAGATTTTGCGCGGTTGCTATGCACCTAATCACGCAGCATCGCTAGAATGAAAATGTGCAGTTTTGGCAACTTGTCTCTGTGGGAAATCCTGCCCAAGTGCTTTGGAGTGATGTGGTTCGTGTGAAGAAATGTTGGTTGCATTTTGGGCATCGACTGCGGAAGGCGAGAGCCTGTGTTGTGATGCCGACAAAAAACGACGGGAATATGGAAGACAGGAAAATATAGACGAGCAAATCATACTGTCTCGACGCGGCCAGGCACGCTGCAAATAACATGCAAAGCGTCAAAATGAACGACGTGTGATAAACTTTGCGCAGTCTTCGTATTTTTCGCCTGAATGGTCGATCCACAGGATTATTTGTACCACGCGCGACCCGGATTTCCTGTGGTAGTCTATTCGGACACATGGTTGATATTCGCATAGATGGTTCTACAGTAGGGGCAGGGGAGGTTGGTACAAATGACGGGCTCAATTGGGGAAGGTTCGAGGGTGACAATCTTGTTGTTCGCCCGTATTCGTTGATTGCTCCGTTGGAAGTTTTGGTCGATGAGTTTTCGGAGTCGTTCGCGGAACTTGTCGAAGAGACGCGACTGGACGATCGGCTGGACGATGAGCCGTCTGCGCTAGCGAAGATGGGGTATCCAACTCTTGCCGAAGCGATCCGTCACCCAAAATTTCTAGAAGACGTGCTCGACGTATTTTTGGCCCGTGACATACTCAACCATTTTGCGCCGTTCCAAGGAGGAGAGCGTTACATCATCAACAGCATGGAGTGCGCCACGATCTCGGCGGGTGCAATGACGTTCAACGGGAGGGTGTTTTCCCGCGGATAACTGGCTGTGCCTGAGCGAGGCGAATTGTCTGGGCACCTTTAGTCATCGAACCGCATTTGTTCGATGGCGTTTTATTCGGCGAGCAGAGGTTGGAGCACGACAACGGTCGCGGGAGCTGACATTCTAGACTTGTCGCTTTGGTAGGCTCGAACTGTGAGTAAAGAGTTCGAATCGGCATTGTAGGGGACATCGACACGAAACTCGCCGTTATTATCAACATGTCCCTCCGCCGAACCGACGATTGTGGCTTGCTCGAGGACATCGACCATCATGGTCAGGCCGACCTCACCGTGCCCCGTTACCGTTAGCGGGGAGCGGACACGGTCGTCTTTTGCCGGTGTCGCAATGGTGGGCGCAGCGAATTCGTCGCCTTGCGGGACTGTAACAACGGCGACTGGCGAGATGGCGTCGTCCGTCTCTTGTGTAACACAGATGAGCAAGATTGTTCCCTTTGGTTGAGGTGGGAACGAAACGATGGCGCTGTAGTTTCCGTTCCCATCAGCGACGACCGAAGTTGCCCCAATCTCTGTTTGCTGCAGAGTCACCGAGACGTTCATAGTGGCCCCGGCGACGCCTGTGCCGGTAACAAGGACGGGTGAGTCAATCATTGTGTCATCCGCGGGCATGTACACCGAGGGTGTTTGCAGTAGCCCCTTTTGCGGATCGCCTTCATTGCATCCTAGCAATAAATAGCTGGGTAGTATGAGTGACGTGATGATGGCAAGTATCCGCATCCTGTTATGCGATTTATCTGAAACATATAAACGGAGCCGGCGCTTCTGCCGAGGGAGCCTGTAAAGTCCATGCGTGAGATGGCATGGACGGGATTATCCGTACCAATTGCGCCCACGACAAGATTATTGGCGCTGATAGCAACATCGTAGCCAAAGCGATCTCGTGGCAATCCATCGCTTGCGGTGACCGACTGCAAAAGCGACCATTGGTTGCTGTCATTCTGCTGATAGAGGTAGACAGTCCCGGTGCCGATTTTGTCGTCCCAGGTTCTTGGTGCACCGATTGCGGCGATGTTCCCGGAAATCGCGACAGAACCACCAAAGTAGTTGCGATGACTGGGCTCAGGTGCATCCAGAGTTATGCACATGCACTGAACCCGCGCGTAGCCCGATGCGCGGGCATCTTTGAGTAGGTCGCGAAACTCCCCTTTGCGATTGTCGACCTTAGGGGCCAAGATCGATACCTTGGTTTTGCTCGGCAGGCTCGCAAGCTCGTTGACGATCTCATTGGCAGATCGCGCACTGACCGGGCCGCCGCATTGGTGACAGCGCTGCTCGCCGACGCGGGCGTAGAGTACCCGCAAGTAGTCGTAAATCTCAGTGACGGTGCCCACCGTAGAGCGAGGATTGGACGATGCGCTTTTCTGCTGGATCGCAATGGTCGGTGACAGACCGCGAATGTGGTCGTATTGTGGCTTTTCCATTTGCCCCAAAAACTGCCGGGCATCGTATTGTGGCTTTTCCATTTGCCCCAAAAACTGCCGGGCATAGGCAGACAGCGACTCGACATAGCGCCGCTGCCCCTCGGCGTAGAGAGTGTCAAATGCCAGCGAGGATTTTCCCGAGCCCGAAACCCCGGTAATGACAACCAGTTGCTTCTTGGGAATCTCGAGCGTATCGACCTTGAGGTTGTGTTCTCGAGCACCTTTGACTTCGATGATGTCTGGCTCAGGCTGGCTACGGCGGGGCATAGAAGGGCCGGGACCATACGACAACTCAGACGGATTCTACAGGGCAGATTGAATACTTACTCCCGCGCAAGAATTTCATGCGTTTAGCGGCGGTCCATGGAGCCAATGACGGAGGCTCTCTCCCATAGCAGGTTCTGACCTGGCAAAACTAGGGCGTGGGTGCTCAGCCGAATAGATCTGTTAATGCTGTTTGCCAAGAAACAGCACGGGTTTTTCCAAAAGATTGCTCCAGCGGATCACACGAGATGAGCCATTTCTCGGCATCTGGATCCAAATCATGACCTAGACTTTCTAATGCTTTGGCATCACTCTCTTGAACTCTAGTTTTTGACTTTATTTCTATTAATAACTTTTTCTGACCTGGTCTGGTTACAACAAGATCGATTTCAACATCATCTTTCGTTCTTACGTACGAAAAACTCCAGTCTAGCCTCCTATAAGAAGTCATTTTGTAAATCTCTAAAAACAACCAATGCTCAAAAGCGTCCCCCCATGCACTTGTTTGCGGTAGCAACTCAACCGTCAATGTCTTTTCCAGTGCACGTTTTATCCCAGGGTCTATGAAGTAGAACTTGGGTCCTTGTCTTTGCGACTTACGAATAGAAGAATGATAAGCCGGCAGCATAAGGCCAACTAAGGTATCTTCTAGTATTTCAAAATAGTTAGCTATCGTTACATCATCCACACCTACTTCTCTGGCTATTTTACTTTTGTTAACGATTTGACCATTCATTTGTGCGGCGACAGCTAAGAACCTTCGAAAAGGAGTCAATTTTCTTACCCATTGTTCTTGCTGAATTTCTTTTTGCAAATAAGTACTGACATAGGCCGTCAAATACTCTTTTGCATGTTCATTGGATTCAGCAAGGATAGCTTCGGGGAGTGTTCCCCATTCCAAATATTTTTTGAGACTAAATTGGTCACCCAATTCTTGCCACGTAAACGGATACAAATTGTAAACCCAAGCTCGGCCAGCCAATAAGTTGACTCCACTTTGTTTGAGTCTTCGGCTGCTCGATCCAGTTAGAATAAACTGTCGCTTGGTCCTTTGAATTTCCGCGTGCACCACATCCAATAATTTTGGTAGTTTTTGCACTTCATCAACAATAACTTTTTGGTCACTGCGCCCAGGTGCATGAATCATTGCTCTAAATCTGCCTGGGTCCAAAAGAAGCTCGTCATATAGATCAATGTCGAGAAGATCGAAGACGAGCGAGTCATCGGGGCTGAACTGTTGACTTAGTAGCGTGGTTTTCCCTGTCCCCCTCGCCCCGAACAGAAAAAAGCTATTTGATTTTGATAGATTGCAACACCTCGGAATCATGATCCGAGATTTAACGCTTTTTTCTGATTACTGTCAAACAAATTTATGCGACGAATATTGAGCAGTCTTTGCTGCCTCCGACGCTCTTAGATCGTCAGTCGTTTGTCGCTGGCTGGATCTGATGGGTTTGAAGGAATCCCGAGTCCATGCTGCCATGGGTCCCAAACGGAGCGCCGATGATCATTTGATCGGATGTCCCCGATACGGTGATGGGAGCTTCCCCATCGTGGGGGGAGCGCCGACGATGACTCGATCGACTTGGGTCCATGGCTTTTTCCGGGGATCGCTCGGAGCAGGGACAGGACGGAATATCGTCACAGAGCCGTAGCTGTCAGCGACGTAGATTTGGTTTGCATCGATCGAAACATCGGCGCCGAACCCGCTGCTTTCATCGCGCGGTGTGAGCTTTTGCCCCTCGGGGCCGGCGAATGCGTATGCACTTCCCCCGCGAGCGCCAATGACGAGAATCCCGTTGTCTAGGTCAACGCTGGTTCCAAACATGGCATGGTCATTTTCGTCCGGTTCATAGTCGGTTCGGTCGAGAATCGTAATGTACCTGCTCAGCTGATTGATGTTGGGGTTGTACTGATTACGAGGGAATGGTGGTTTTCGATAATGAGGATTGCGGATTCGTACAGGTTTGTACGTCGCGACAACACCCATGTAGTTTGGGTCCTCGGAGGGCACGCCTACGAAGATTTGCACACCGTCCGTGGCAACCGGCATCGCAGCGGTTTGGTCGATGGGGTAGTGAGTCGAAATAGTGGTCTTTGCATCGTATCGGGGCTTCGTCCATCGTTGCGAGCGAGACCAATACTCAAACCGGTGCATTCTGCCGCCCAGCTCTCCATCTGTTCGCTCGGTGATGACGGCCATCTCGCCAAAAATTGCCACTCCCTGTGAGTTGGTTGCGTGGCGAGGAAGCAAAGTTGCTTCGTGCTCCCACTGTGCGCTGTTTTCGTCCCGACGCATGACATGCACCATGCCGGCATCGTTGCCAGCTGCGCCGAGCAATAGTGTATCGTCGTCGGTTGCGACTGTCGCGCCGACATCGTCTCCCTCGGATACGTCGAGCAGCGAAGGCTTGCTAACCACAATATCGTTAGCGTCGATGATGCCGTCCTGGTCGCTGTCGGTGATTTTTTCGCCGAGTCCCCAGGGCTGCGTGCGATCCGTGGAGTAGGTCTCAATATCAACCCAAGCGCCGTTTCCCGGTTTGGATGCGACGACGGTTACGGTCCTAACGTGGTAGTGGTACACAAAGGTGACGCCGTCGGCCTCGTTGGAAACGCTGTGGATCTGCTTCTGGAGGCCTTTGATGCCATAGCGGGTGACGACGGCGGGTCCGCGGTGATCGCCTGCGCCGGCAAAAAATACTGTTTCAAACACACTGGGACGACCGTAGTGGGTGTCAATGACACGAATCACTGCGTCGCGCGGCTCGCCGCTGTTTCGATCAAGATAGTTGAGCTCGATGGGATCCAACAGCGAATCGCCCCAGAGAATCGATTGGAGCTTCCCCTGCACTGCCTCATCGAACACGACGTCCAAATCCTGGGGGGTACCGTCTGCCGCGATTCGAACAAGCCTTCGGTTTGCTTCTTCAGGGGGGGCACCCGCGACTACCAGCGCGAATCCATCTTTGCCGGAAGGCAATGGTTTGCCAATGCCCCAGGGCGCTTTTTCTATATAATCAAATTTGTCGACGCCGACGAGCCCGGTCGTGACGGCCTCATCGTCGGTTTCTTTGTGCGACCTGGTTTCGACAAATATTTACCCCGAACCGCGCGGGCTATCATAGAAATAGCGCTTTTGAATGTTCCCACCATCGGGCGCGATGCCAAAGATGGTCTCGTTGCGTCGGCGGCTACTGGAAATGTAAAAACTTGCGGTCGACACCGTTCTGGCTGGTTTCTCGGTGATGTTATCGAGTGTCTCGGTCAGACTCTCCAATATGAAGACGGGCTGACGGGGACGAGGCTTGCCTGTGATCCGCAATCGCTGCAAGTGGGGCCCAGGCCGGTAGATGATGGTCGCTTGTAGGGATTGGAACTCGGCATGTAGAATTGGCCCCTCAGATTGTTCGTCGAAGAAAACTTGGTTAGGGAGCGGGGTGCCCGATCTTCTGCCGATGAGCTGGCGAGCTCCAGGAGCGCCCTCTAGCATCGTGTGTCTGCCATAGCTGGGCGGCCGGCGCGGAGCGCGATTGAATAGTCTACGAATTTCGGACGGGAGTAGGGCATGGCCGACGATGGCGACGTCGTCGATGAGACCGCGAAAGTCGTGTTGATCTGCGAGGCGCCCAATGGTTAAGTTGCTCCTATTAAACGGCGGCGGCGGCGCCGGCCGCGAGCTCTTGAGCTCGCCGTTGACATAGATGTTCAGCGTCGATCCATCGTAGCTGGTGACGACGTGCGACCATTCATTGGTGTCGATCACGTTGTGTGCGCTGAGTTGCCACGATCCACTGCCGGGGCCATAGTAAACATAAACGTGGCCTCGTTGGACCGCGATGTTGACCGGTGTTGTTCCCCTGTGATCTCTTGAATAGATGCGAGCCCAGGACGGGCAAGATTTGCGGTGGCGATAGAACCAATAGTAGCAAGGGCCGGGGACGTAGGTCGTTGTCCCTTGTCCTTTGCCGACGATCGTGTGGCGATGAAACCAGGATTTGCCGGTAATGGGCCGGATCCACGCCGCAATCGTAAACGTCTTCAAGTTGAATTGGGACGAATGGGCAACCTCAATATGGTCCCCGTCACCATCAAACTCATAAGAACCGCGGTTCCGGCCAAAGGACCGAGGCAGCGCGGATATCGCCTTTCCGTTGTGGACATTTCCGTGGTCAGATGCATCGCCATCAAGCCGATAGTAAGCAACGAGATTGGGGAACCCGAGGATCGAGTCAGCGGGTGGCTGTGTCTCGTCTTTTAGTCTATTCACGCTACCGTTTGTAGCCCGTGATCGAACAAAGCGATGCCGTCAAGGCTTCCGTGATAGGACTGGTTTTCGTCTATCGTTGTAAAGCCAATCAGAACATCTCTGGTCACGGCGACATCTCCCGCCCAATCCGCTGTCCCGCGAAGGCGGCCATCGACAAGCAAGGATAGTCTTTCTCCATCGTAGCTGATAGCGACGTGACTCCAGCGATTCCATTTGAGTGTGCGTTGCACCGAAATAATCGCGACAGTGCCAAAGCGTACAGATACGGTACCAGTGCGATCCAGCCATAACCCGATGCCCGTCGTGGCCGTACTGCCGCGTATCAGGCTGAGTTTGCAACCGTTTACAATGCGGTCCTGGCTTCGGTTCGCGAGCGCTACCCGCAGTTCAACGAAGACGCCGCCACGCGTACGGTTCGGACCGCACGTCATCCGATCCGGTTTGCCAGTCAGTCGGTTGGCAGCGATCGGCGCAAGTATTACGCACGTTTTGACATCGTTGTGTCGCGCGAAAAACCACTGCGGGTGAAAATTTGGGGACAGGCCTACGAGTGGGTCAATGGTGGTGTCCCTGTTGAACTCACCGGGGCCGCGGTGCCTAGCTGGTTGTCTGTTCGTGTGGATGCGCTCTATGCGGCAATCTATCGTCGACTCCACCCTTATGCGATCAGGTAGAGTCGCTCGCCGGAGGTAAGCTGAGTTGTGGGTAGGGCAAGGAGCGGCGCGCCAGTCCCTGCTTGAGTCCGGCCATCGTGCGAATCATTTGGCGACGAACGGGTGGGATGTGATGGGCAATCGAAAACCCCAAGTCGCGAATCGGACCGAGCATGCGGATCGATGATTGAAAAAACGGTGTCAGCCAGCGGGATGCCCATTGATAGTAGCGGACGTGGTGGGTTCGGCGTTGCGTATAGGAAGATAGGGCGGCTGCGACATTGTGATGCTCGGCAAGACTTTGCGCTAAGGTCCACGCGTCGATCAGGGCGAGGTTTGCCCCTTGGCCCAATTGAGGGCTGGTCGCATGGGCTGCATCGCCGACAAAAACGACCCGACCATGGTGCCACGGCGACATGCGCACGTCGTAGTAGCTGGCAAACGCGACCTGTTCAAAACTGTCAATTTGATCGAGAAGGATGTGCGCGCGGGAAGATAGTCGAGCTACTTGCTGCTTCCATGCCGACAGCGGACTGGCAACGAGGGAGGCAAACGCATCGCGGGGCATGCTCCAGAACAAGCTCGCGAGCGGCGTTGTCGAACCAGGAGAACGACCTGTTGGCAAAAAACCGAGCATCTGTCGGGTTCCATTAACAACCTGGTGGAGTTCCGCATCAAACACGCCTTCCTCGTCGTGGCCGACAAACCAAAGTGCACCCCACGGGTAGGATGCTTGCGCGCGATCTTGGATGGTAGGTTTCTCGGACCGGCGAACGCGCGCCTGACGCAACGATCACGAGATCAAAAGGACCGTGGCGGTCGCCGCCTTTGGTCGCGAGGGACCACGGTTTGGGTGTCGGCGTGCAGGGACTCAATCTCCGTATCAAATATGACGCGGGCCGTGGTTTGCGAAACTACCTGCATGAGTGCTTCCAGAAAAGTCGCTCGGTGAATGCCCAGAGCGTACCCCATTGAGTCAATATCTCGATAGGCGAGGTCGAGTAACCGTCTGCCCCCGCGAGTCAGACACCGCAGCCGTTCGATCGGTGCGCCGTGCTCCAAGATGTAAGGAAGGGCATCGAGCTCAGTTAGAACAGACATGCCCGTTGGTTGGAGTAGAAACCCTGCTCCCACGGCGCCCAATGCCGGCGCCTGTTCAAATAGGGTGACATCGTGGCCATCGCGGGCGAGAAACGCGGCCGATGCCGGACCGGCGGTACCACAGCCAATGATGGCGATGTTCAACGGGTTGTCGATCGGGGTCACAAGTGCTTTAGGAAGCGTATTCTGACACGTCAATCTCTGCGCGTCTGCTTTTCGTAATGGCGGCGTGACCCGATGGGAACAGTTGGCGCACCATTTGCACAGAGTAGTCCGTTGTGAACACCAGAGTTTCTATTCTCGGGACCCTTGTCGTGAGTTTGGTGCTAGTTTTCGGGGTGTTATTAATGGTTGGCCGGTATTCTGTCTCGAGAGCCAAGCGCGTCGCAACCGTGCACGTGGAGCGCTGGCTGCACTTAAAGGGTCCGGATTCCGCGATAGAGGTTCCTTCGGACTGCGCTGGTGGCATGGTTGTTGATCTGGACGGAAGCGCTTTTCTGCCGCTGCACCACCATGTGGAGATGACCGTCCAGGGGAGAATGGCAGCCCAATGCTATGTGGTTGCGTCGGTTGAGTTTCCTTTGTGGTCGTTTGTCACTGGTCGCGGAGAAATCGTCGAGATCCAACACGTAGAACAGCTTAACGCTAGCAGCGTTGGCGGCGATGCAAACTGAAGAGCGCGACGAGTGTCTAAAGCGCTAGCTGAAACGTATCAAAGGTTTCGCCAGTGGCATCGATTGCGTAGAAGGTCGCGACGTCGGATTCAAACACGCCGTACACGAAGTGCGCGACCCGCGCGGCATACGCAGTGAAGGCTCGAGCTTCCGACTTCCCGCGTGCCGCGCCCGCCCGCACCTGTGACAACGTAAGTAACGCCGGATTGCGGGAACGTGCGTTCATAATAGTGATGATCGTGGCCCGCGAATACGAGCTGCACACCATGAGATTCGAAAATCGGAGAAAAGGTAGTCTGGATATCTGCGGCGGATCCGTGTTTGCCCGAAGAGTACGGAGGCCGATGGAGAACGACGACTTTCCATCGCTTTTGCGTCGCGAGGGAGTCCTGTTCTAGCCATTCGATCTGAGATTGGCGGATCAATTCAGAATCGAGAACGACGACATGAACCATGCCCAGTCGTAGGAATACCATCGTTCTAGACCTCTTCGGTGTGATTGTCGGGCAGGCTGAACACTTCTCGGTAGGGCCCAGCGCGATCTGTGGCATTGTCATGGTTGCCGATCGAGGGAAAGACGGGGATGTGCATCAGCACATCTTCATAGGGCGCGTCAACCTTCGGTTCAATAGGACAGACATCAAAACCACACTAAGGCGTCTCGCAGACGACCTGCTACCGCAATTCACGAATTAGGAGGTACACAATGTCAAAGATTCATCTTTATCACTGGATCGACCGACGGAATCGGCAAGATGACCGCAAAGATGCTTGCGTCGCAGGGCCACAAGATCCTCTTGCATGGCCGGAACACCCTCAAAACTCAAGGCCACAGCCACCGAGGTCGGTGGAGACTCTGAAGCCTATGTCGCCGACCTATCGCGCGTAGCCGATGTCGAGGCGATGGCCACGCAGATCCTGGAACAGCACAGTCATCTCGATGTCCTGATCAATAACGCAGGCGTCCTAAAAACGCCGCATCCTACAACGCCAGAAGGACTTGATGTCCGATTTGTCGTCAATACACTTGCGCCCTATGTTCTAACCCGGCGCCTATTGCCAATTATTCAGACGACCGGCCGCATCGTGAACTATCATCGGCCGCGCAGGCACGAGTGGATGTCGATGCCATGGGCCGGGCGAAGCAAGCTGGAGGATGACATGGGCGCCTATGCCCAGAGCAAGCTTGCCATTACTATCTGGTCTCGGGAACTCGCAAAGGGAGTTAACTGGGGGGCCCGTAGTCGTGGCAGTAAACCCGGGATCGCTTCTGGCGTCGAAGATGGTGAAAGAAGGATTTGGCGTGGCCGGCAACGACCTGAGGATCGGCGCCGAAAATCCTATGCAGAGCCGCACTAGATGCCTCGTTCGCCGATGCGTCGGGCAAGTATTTCGACAACGACTCGGGGCGCATTCACATCTCCGAATCCAGCGGCACTGAATACCGAACACACCAGCGCCGTCATGCAGACGATGATAGAGTTGTTGAAGACTCTTGGCGGTAACGCGCAACTGCCGACGATTTGCACACTAGTTAAAACCATCATTTCCTGGCATAGGATAGTGCCCCAGTTCCTCGAAAAAGGAGAACCTCATGAAAGCACATATACTGAATGACGTCGGTGGAATTGAAAATCTCATTTTAACAGAGATCGATCGACCTATTCCAAAACCAAACGAAGTATTGATTGAAGTAAAGACAGTCAGCATTTAACCCCGTCGATGTGAAGGTGAGATCCATGGAGGCTCTCCTCAAGATGATTGTTGGAGATCAACGTCCGGTCATTCTCGGCTGGGACATTGCCGGCACAGTATCAGCTGTTGGAGAGAACGCCACCCTGTTCGAACCCGGCGACAAGGTGTTCGGCATGATCAACTTTCCGGGCCATGGAAAGGGGTATGCGGAATTCGTATCGGCTCCAGAAAGTCATCTAGCCAAAATACCCGCAAATACATCGTTTGAAGAAGCTGCGGCTACCACACTGGCCGCCCTGACAGCCCTGCAGGTTCTGCAGCCCCGCATCAAACAGGATGACCGTGTGCTCATTCATGCTGGTTCCGGTGGGGTTGGTCATTTCGCAATCCAGATCGCCAAAAATATCGGCGCTCATGTTGTGTCGACCTGTTCGGCCAAGAACAAGGATTTCGTGATGTCGCTCGGTGCGGATGAGCACATTGACTACCGCCAACAGAAATTTGAAGAGGTTGTCAGAGACATCGACTTTGTTCTGGACGGCATGGGTGGAGAAGTACTGAAAAACTCCCTACAAGTTGTAAAGGATGGCGGCGCAATTGTATCCCTTCCCACTCCGGAGTTCTCGCATGATCTAAAGGCCACAGCGACGCAGCGCAAGGTGGCCCTTGAATTTGTTATGGTTCAATCAAACGGCGAAGATATGAATGCCCTCAAGGAACTACTACGAACCGGAGGATTTGAAAGCTCATGTATCCAAAACCTTCTCGTTTGAACAAATGGCTGCTGCTCATCGGCAAATCGAATCGGGCCGAACTGTCGGCAAAGTGGTGGTCACTCTATAGGCAGTGGTGAGGGCCTTATGCAGACCATGGACGAGATCATCGCAACCGTTCATTAGACCTCAATTTCAGATCGAGAAAAATTTATATGAAAACGTTTCCATTACTCGCACTTGCTCTCGTCTTAACTGCTTGCAGGAGCTCGCAAATCGCGGCCCCCAGCCGCCAAGCCAACGTCCACCGCAGCCAAACCAGCCTATACAGTTGTCTTGACATCCGATGTTGAGTGGCAATGGCTTAACCCCGCCCGCGGCGACAAAGCCCCGCGGGCTGCCACCCTTTGGGGCGATCGCAACGGTTCTGGCCCGACAGGCTTTCTGTTAAAGCCAAAAGATGGCTTCAAGTCGCCCCCTCATCTCCACAACGTCTCCTACCGCGGTGTGGTCATTCGTGGCCTCATTCACAATGATGATCCAAATGCCGATGATATGTGGATGCCTCCAGGCTCTTTCTGGACGCAGCCAAAAGGAGGCGTGCATATTACCGCTGCCAAGGGTAGCAACACACTGGCGTACATAGAGATTGAAGAAGGACCGTATCTCGTCCTTCCTGTCGCAAAGGCGTTTCATAGCAAAGAAAAGCCGATCAACGTGGACGAGTCGAACATCGTTTGGATCGATCAGCCTGGAACGCCGGCCGATGTTAATGGACCAAAGTTAGCCCTTCTTTGGGGCAACCAACAAGACGACCAGTCCAGTGGAACCCTTGTCAAGCTACCGGCGGGATTCACTGGAATGATGCGCAGCCACGGCTCGACATTCCGCGCTGTGGTGATCCAAGGTCGACTCAAGTACCAGGTGCCCGGCGAGACCAATGTCAAGACCATGGAGCCGGGCAGTTATTTCAGCTCAAAAGGAGAGTCGATGCATCAGGTCTCGTGCGAAGCGGGCTCCGAGTGCATCATCTACGTGCGTATGGAGGGCAAGTTTGACGTTGCTCCGTTGCAGCCCAAGAAGTAGCCACGCCCAATTCGCGCAATCGCAATAACCTTGGTGATTTTGCAGCGCTATGCACTTGATTTGGGCTTCTATAGCCGTTCTGTATACAAACGAGCGCTCAGCAATCAAGCCCATGTTTTAATGCGACTCAAAGCAGATGAGAAACACCTGCGTTCTCAGCTCTTCTGAAAATCAACATGCAACACTGGCGATACCTACAACACAAACTATTCCATGCAGTCTTTGCGATGGCCTACGAACCCAAATCCTCTCGGTCCAGAACCAGAATCGCGAGTACTCTAGGAACCTTAGGTGGCTAGCCCCTTAAGTGATCGGCCATGGTCCCTTTCGGCACGATACTGAAGTATTGGGAGGAGCGCAGCAACGAGCCCATCCAAAAAGGCGCCGAAACACCGTGTTTGAGGGGAATTCAAACTGATCGCCGCTCTAGGTGGCTGGTGTCAAACAGACTTCGAAGCGAAAATTCGCCAGGTGCGTTGATAACGCGCACAATATGTAGACGCGTATTGAAATACGGGGCTACATCTTGTGGCGTGTTAGCGACGTACATGGTGAATTTGCAGCCGGAGGATGTTTAACACCAGTCACCTAGGTGGCTGGTGTTAAATACGGTGTTTCTGAAGGTAGCGGGTAGAAAAATAGGTTTCGCCGGTTGTTTTCGCACTCTGGTGTTTGGATGACTCGCCTGGTCATTTCGCGCCAGGCGTAGCCCAGACCGGAAATAAGAAGGGCGATCAGGGGCAGCATCCGGTCGAGAATGGCCCAGGCGCCATTTTTGGAGCCTACGGCGAGCTTTGCCAGTCTCTTAAGATTGGTCGCAGCACAAAGTAAGGAAAAATCCTCTCTGACCCTGTCGCACCCGCGCACTCGTGCCCGGCGTCCTCCGTGTCTGCGTTGCATGAGGTGAGCGATTTTTCGCTCTACCTTGGGGCGAGTAGAACGATAATCCCGTTTCCATTTTTCGTTCCGTTGGTGAAGTCGTGAGCGCTGCAACGTTGCCTCTTTGGTGTGGATTCGGACCAAGCGTCCGGTTTTCGAAGTTGTGCATTTTGGTTTCAGTGGACAGTCGTGACAGTGCGACTCAAACGATGCCATACCCATGCGCTCGGGTCCCTTTCGGGGTTTGATCGGTACGACAATCCCCTGTGGACAGCGAACGGTTTGCTCGTTTAAATCAATCTTGAATGCGCTCTTAGCAAACAATCCTTTGCTGGGGGGCGATGGCTCTTGGACCTTTACGTTGGCTTCAATCCCTGCCTTTTCTAGCGTTTCAACGATATCCGCTGCCCCATAGGAGGCATCACCAAACACCGCGACACGAGCGTTGTCCTGGGGCGCTGCCTGCGTTTGTTCGATCGCTTCTTCGAGCAATTGCGTTGCGGCTTGTCCATCGCCCACGTTTCCCGCTGTGACATCGCTTGCCACGATCACTTCAGAGTCTGGATCGATCGAGATATGGCCTTTATATCCGTCAAATCCACGAGCCCCCGTCTTGCGTCCATGGCGCGCTTCCGGATCCACAGTCGAAATCACTCGGTCCGGAGCGACTCGCTTCACAATGCGATAGGTCCCATCTTCCCTCTGTTCTAAATCCTGCCCGACCACCGTTGCCAGTAGTGCCATCGCTTGAGCGACCTCCGAACCATATGGGCGACCCTCCATAGATACGAGAGCTGCGTGGGCGTCTTGGGCCAGTGCATCGATAAGGGATTCCTGAGCAGCCTTGTCGTCCCACGCACAACTCGGTTTGCCAGGAGTTTCGTAGGGATCGTCGCGACGAAGAACAGCACGAACACAAGCAGATTGCTCTGCGTCCAGAACCCGCAACAAGCCGCGTATTGCAGACCGTATCAGCGTCACCGTATCTTGGGTCGCAACGGCATCATACAGACACGTCGAATCCATCACACGTTTGCGACCGACCAGTCCGGCCTGCCGGCATACCTCTAACACCGCTTCGAAAATCCGATTTGGAGATGCAGACTGGCGAAGCCGCTCACGCATGTCAACAAGAACCGTATGGACAAAACCAGGATAATCGGAATCCAGACCCCCAGCCGCATACTTCCAACGCAAATCATAGCTGAATCGATCCACGGCCTCCCGATCACTGAGCCCTTCTACTCGTTGCAGAACCATCACAATCGCCACGATCCGAGAAGGAATCGACCGACGACCACGTTTCGTAAATAGATCCGAGAACATTTCGTCGGGAAACAATCGATGACCTTCTCGATACAAGAGAGAATAGATCGATGCCTCAGACAAACGAGAACGGCAATACGATGCGCCAGAGGTCAACAAACTTCCCTGCTTTGGAGGTAAACCCTGCGTCATTACTAAAGAAGATCAAATTCCATTCACTTTGTCGATCTTTCGGTACGACAAAAAACACCAGTCACCTAGGTGACTGGTGTTAAACATCCTCCGGCTGCAAATTCGCCATGCACGTCGCTAACACGCCACAAGATGTAGCCCCGTATTTCAATACGCGTCTACATATTGTGCGCGTTATCAACGCACCTGGCAAATTTTCGCTTCGAAGTCTGTTTAACACCAGTCACCTAGTTATTGTCTGCAGCAGGTCCTCATAACGATTAATAGATTTCCTGCATCTTCGCAAGCAGTTGTCCGACTATCTACATGTGTTCCAATTTTCAGAAATAGGTAGAGCACTAAGTGTAGCGACTATTTCAAAATGTGAAATCACTCTTCCAAAATGGAGGCTGGTACTTATGATGCGAATTGATGTGTGGTCTTATTTCCATCGCCGGACGATTTTTGTTGCAAGCAAACAATTGCTGACTATAGTGCCATTTAGCTCGGCTTCAGAATTGACTCTTGGCCGAATTGAGCAGCAGCGAGCCAAATGATGTTTAGATGTTATGTTGTAGCAAACAGGATGTTGGTGTCCATTGTTGTCCTCACGATGCTTTTTGCTTGTGTTGAGGAGCCTGCTGAGTTGGGTGAAAGTGTTCAAGAAATCGTAGGTGGCGATCCGGTAGAAGATATTGCTGAAATGCCATGGCAGGTTTCACTGCAATATCGTGATGGCTTTCATTTTTGCGGTGGAGCCATTCTCAAACAGGACTGGGTACTCACAGCAGCTCATTGTGTCGACAAGATGTCTCTCGACGTTTTTCGGGTAGTTGCTGGGATTCAAACGCTCTCTTCTTCGGAAACTCTTGGCCAAATTCGCTTTCCCCAGCGTATCGTTGTGTTTCCTGGTTACAGAGACGCAATCCGCGAAGGGAAAGATATTGCGCTGATCCGGCTTGAGTCCCCATTCATCCTAGGGGGCAAAGTGGACACGATTGACTTTGCCACAAAAGAGCATGGCCCCATCGTGCAACGTACCCTCGTTGTAGCGAGTGGGTGGGGGTACACCGCGACCGGTGGACCCATCTCGGAAGATCTTCAAAAAGTCACTTTGCCCGTTCGATCCAATGTCGAGATCGAAAATCTAACGGGTCGTTTACGGGGTAACGATTTAATTGCGGCTGGGGGGAGAGGAAGGATGGGGACATGCAATGGCGACAGTGGTGGCCCGCTGACTGTTGAACTCGCCGATGGCATGGATCCGCTACTAATTGGCGCAAGCAGCTTTGGACCTACAAACTGTGAAGCTCCATCTCTCCCGGATTCGTTTGCGCGGATCTCATGGTTCTCGCCGTGGATCGCTGACCACCTGAATGGGATGCCGCGATGCCTTCAATATGTTGCTAACGCAACTAATAAGCCACTCCGCGTTCCCAGTCGCAACAGTCCGCAAATTGAATCAACAATAACACTTCCACCACTTGGTCTCGTCGATCTGATAAAACTCGATATCAATATCGAGCATCCCTCTCGAGGAGATCTCGAAGTGGTTCTCATATCGCCAGCGGGAACTCGTGCTGTGCTCCTGGTGCCATCTGACAACGACTCCGAGGATGATTTCGTTATCTCGACAATTGCGACGGATTTTCAAGGTGAGAGCTCAGCTGGAGACTGGCGATTACGTATTCGTGACGTCTTTCCCTCTCAGGACGACGGTATTTTGCAATCGTGGTCGCTGACGTTAAGGAAACGCATATCTCGCTTACCAGTGACGAGGAAGAGAACGAAATATTTATCGTCGAAACGCCCTCCTGACCACTACGTTGAGGATCCGATCCATAGATACGGATACTGCGCTCATCCATATGGAGTTGAGTGAAATCGCGTTTTAACGACAAGGTTTCGATAAGGGATTCATGAAAGTACTGAGTTCACAATACAACATCGGCTCCTGCGCGCAATTTGAGGTAATTTTCAAACCTTTTTCCTAGTGAAAACTTTGTTCCCGGTTCTGCTGCGCAGGACATTCAGGATCGCCTTGGCCACGGAACACACATTGCCAGTATGCTCATCGGACAAGGAGTTCGCGGTGCTTACGGGTATGCTCCAGACGCCGCGATTCAGGTCATGCGGGTGCTCGACGAACCTGGCGGTTCTAGTGTCCCAGCCGTTGCTGCGTTCAAACGATTGATCGAACAGGATGATCCAAATGTGCAGGTTGTTACGTATGCGCTCTGGGAAGACGGAGATCGGGTGTTTGGTTCCGCTTATAGTCCTGAGAACTTTCCAGATGGTGAAGTGTTCAAGGGGTTTCCCAGTTTTGAAGACTACAATTTCTTTCTCGAATACCAGGATGCGGTTCAAGCCCTGGCAAAAAAGAAAGTCGTTGTCAGTTACGATTCGGAGTTACCCGCAGCAAGGTGTATTTACTACAGCGAGCGAATACGGGGCCACAATGGTTTGGGTCTGGAGGACTTCGGTTGAGCGGTCCAACATATGTGAAAGCAATCAATAACGAGGCATTTAACAATGGCTCCCAAGGAATGGAGCTCCAGCGCTTACAGGGAACCGCGGACAGGTACGTTGAGATCAAAGGCAACCGGATTTACGACAACGGAATGTATGGAATCTGGGGCAGTGGCAATAGCTACTTTTTTGGTCCAGGGCAATCGAATCGCACGTAACGGAGCTCCGAATCGATTTCTTTCGCAATCAGGCATGACCATGGATGGTGCGGGGATTGATCTTTCGTTCAATTCAAATAGCGCGAACAACAACGTCGTTATCGAGCATAATGAGATTCAAGCGAACTACCGAGAGGGCGTCCGCATTTGGGGTATCCTTACGGAGCGTATCAGTTTCAATAACATCTTAGATCATTCATGGGGGGCCATCACATACTGGGATTCTCCTCTGCCCAAATTTCTCGCTGGTCCCAGGCCGAGCATTGGAGCGATTTCCGCCGGAAGCAACTATTATGGGGGCGAAACCGATGAACATGGTAGGCCACCGATCAATACCTACGTCGTTGAGTGGGCGCCGGTGGCGGAACAGGCACAGGTAGTTCACTGAAAATGGCGATTGGGTCGTACCACAACCTATACCCGAGTCAGAGCGTTAGCGGAAACGCCTAGTCAAAGTTCGGCACCATAAGTGGACGAGGTTTCGTCACATTGCATCGATGTGGCTTGAGCATTGGGTGGATGATATAAGCATCCATACAAGAGGAGTCCCAACCCAGGGATAAGCAAGATTAGGCTCCAAAGTAAGCGTTTGAAGGTGCGATCCCGATGGTGCTTGATCCATAGGTGCCCTATGCCTGCCAGGCTTAGAACGCCTGTGATCGCAAATATCCACATGTTTCCATCTGTCTCTTTTGTCTTTTAAAATTGGCAGTGAGAAGCTGTAGAGATCCCACCTACATCGCCTACAATGGGTAACAATAACATATCTTGTACAAGTTCATTGCAGCGCAATAGAATAACATTGTTTGCTTAGAGTTTTTTATGTATCCATAGGGATAGTAGCGCTTTCGTGTGGCCGGATTGGCTTCGATCCAGTCCCCACTTGCTTTGACGGAATCCAAAACGGTGATGAATCGGCCGTAGATTGTGGAGGTAGCTGCGCGGGTTGTTCGCTGCAGGACCCCTGCAATACCAACTCAGATTGCATCTCCACTTATTGTGACGCCACGAAGGTGTGTGCTGCATTTGAATGTGACGGCAATGCCGACGCAAGCGACCATACCATGGCTGGGCTTGGGACCAACGAAGCACCGTTTTTGATCTGTACGGCTGCTCAGTTCGTTAGTATTGGCAATAGCTCTTCTGATTGGAGCAGTAGTTACCGACTTATTGATTCTATAGACTTATCAGGGTTCGACGAAACGAACTATACACCCATCGGGAATCCGACGAGCAAGTTTGTCGGGACTTTTGATGGCAATGGAAACGTGATCGATGGATTTACGTATGACAACAGTTCTGCGTCAGACGTGGCGCTGTTTGGCCGCGTTAAGGGATCTCGGGCGGTGATCAAAAACGTGATGGTAACGAACGTCGACGTTCGTGGTGATACCCATGTTGCTGCATTGGTCGGTGTTCTTGAGCATGGCGCTGTCGTCATGAACACTCACTCGACTGGGACGGTGAATGGAAGCGGAGTTCTAGTGGGCGGTTTGGTTGGAACCGTTGCGAATGGGGCTATTGTCAGCAGTTCATCTTCGGCAGCAACGATCACTGGGACTGGCCAACGCTACTTTGGTGGCCTTGTTGGGCTTATGGTGGGTAGTGCACGTGTTGCAGACTGTTTTGCAAGTGGAAATATCAACGTAACGACATCGCCGCTCGGGGGATCCTACGGTGGCCTTGTGGGTGCGGTGCAAAACAGTATCCTGGCGAACTCATTTGCGACCGGCAACGTCAATACGAATACGTCCGAGGTTGGGGGGTTAGTGGGGTCTGTAGATGATAGTGGCGCGGGGATTGTCAACAGTTTTGCCACTGGGCAGGTCACTTGTGATAGTGGTGACAGTCGCTGTGGCCCGATTGTTGGCGACGGCGCTCTATCGAATGCGTATTATGACAGCAATGCAATATGTACCAACAGTGGGGTTGGAGGTTCTTGCAATGCAGATGGAATCGCAATTGATTTTCTCGGTACCGATGGAAACTGGTTTTACGAATCCGACAAGGAGCCGCTTGCAAACTGGGATTTGATAAACACCTGGAATGCCATTGCCAATGGTTACCCTGTACTCAATCCACAGTTTCTCGACCTCGCTACTTGGGGGTCATGTTTGGATCATCAAATCGATGTGTTGAGCAGTGGAGCCCTTGGTCTCGGAACGGTCGAGAGTCCGTATCTAATTTGTACTGCAGAACAGCTACAAGAGATTGGATCGACGCCGATAAACTGGCGTGACAAACACTATAGAATGATGAGCTCGGTCGATATGGTGGCATTTAGCGGTGCAAATCCATACAATGTGATCGGCGACGCAACCACGCAGTTTTTCGGAAGCTTTGATGGCAACGGCAAGGTGATCTCAAACTTGACGATCACGTCACCCTCAGACGACATTGGGCTGTTTGGCTCCGCCGAACATACAATTATTAAGAACATTGCATTAGATAACGTTATGATTACGGCAGATCAGCAAGTCGCTGGTTTCGTAGGAAATTTCAGCCATGGAGCCATTTTAGATAGCTATGTCACGGGAACAATTATTGGCAATACCCAGGTAGGTGGGTTGCTGGGAAGAAGTTTCCGGCCAACTGTTCAAAGTTGCTACTCAACAGCTCGTGTAGAAGGAAGTGGTCAGGTCGGTGGTTTGTATGGCGTGGAAACGTCTGGAAATGGCACGATTGACAACGCATTTGCAGTTGGCCCCGTTTTTGCGGTGGGAGGTTCTCCCAGCTCGGTGGGGCCAATTCGTGGAGCTGGCAGTTCGACGGGAAGCAGTGTGTTCGATAGTACTGGGACCTGTGACCAATGCACAAATCTCGATGGCGTGGCCAAGGCCCTCCAGGAAGCCGATATGGGTTGGCTCTATCGTTCTACCAACTCGCCATTAGACACATGGGATTTTGCCAATACCTGGCAACAGCACCCTGCGGCATTTCCCACGCTCAAATTCTGAATTTGCTCGGTTTTTTACTGACCTTTTCTGTATCTTTTGATGGTATCTTTCGACCCCTATGTAGCGGCGCTACACGGTCTGGATGCAAGTTGGATAACTGGCACTATGGCCAATGGAGATACATGGCTATGAAGAAAAAATTCAAATTTGAGATGTGGATGCTATCAAATCAGTTTGACGAAACTGGTGACTATGCTGAGTCCAATGAATTCAATAATAGTCTTCCTGCGCCTGAGCTTCGCGTGTTAGCGGTGACGGCCTCAAAACAAGGAAATCAAATTACCATATCTTATGAACTGGCTGGTCACTTTGAAGCACACCCCGCAACCGAATTGCCTGAGGTTGGGTTTTTGCTTCCGTCCGAAGAAGGTGGTCACGTCGTGATGTGTACCGAACCGGTGCTTGGTTTTACTGGGACTCTCGGTCCATGGACCAATACCTGCACGATTCCCGACGGTGTGTCGTCAACGGCCCACCTTTTCGTTTTCGTTGATGTGTGGAATGTACTGACGGAGTTTCGTGAGGATAATAATCTAAAGGTATACAAACTAGGGCCTGTCTTCAAAATAATCATGCGAGCCAGACTCGGATCGCCGCGAAGAGCACGAATCCCAGGAAGTTGGTGGCCGTCTTCTCGTAGCGCGTCGCGACTCGCCGGTATCGCTTGATCTTGCAGAAGAAGTTCTCGACGAGGTGACGCTCCTTGTAGACGTGCCGATCGATCGTCCGCTGGTGTTTCCGGTTTGACTTTGAAGGAATGACCGCGGTCATTCCTTTCTCTTGGACTTGCTCGACGAGCTTGTCTGAGTCGTAGGCTTTATCGGCGATGAGCTTCTCGCCGTTGGCTTCCTTAATGAGCTCTGGTGCTACGGAGACATCATGGACGTTGCCGGCCGTGAGTCCGATGTAGATCGGATTACCGAGCCCGTCCACGAGAGCGTGGATCTTTGTGGTAAGGCCTCCGCGAGAGCGTCCAATATGCTGGGCCTGGGCCCCCCTTTTCCGCCGGCGGCATCCTGATGCGCCTTGGCGTAAGAACCATCGATCATGTTGGACTCGTTGTCCGCATCACCTCTCAATTCACTCAGTATCCGCTGAAGGACACCACTCTTATTCCATCGCGTGAAGCGCGTATGGACCGTTTTCCATGGACCGAAATGTTCCGGCAAGTCACGCCAGGGAACACCCGTTTTCGCGATGTAGAAGATCGCGTTCAGGAACATCCGGTTGGACAGCTTCGCTGGCCGCCCCTTCTTTCCAGACCGCTCTGGCGGAAGTAGATGCGCGATGCGCTCCCACTCGTCCTCGCGCAATTCATGACGTCGCATCCCCAACGTAGATCAAAGCAAAACCCGCGACGCAACTTCTTGGCAACCGCCGACTCCAACCGATCGATTTGATCCAGTTTTTTTACACCGACATTTTGAAGACAGGCCCTAGATCCAAATGTTGTTAACGAAGAACCCAACGCGAGTATTGCCCATGCCAGTGCGATACCCGTGGTGGAGTTTGTTGTTGAAAATATGGAAAATGCTACGTCCCCGCGTGAAGTTGACAGCGATCTTTTTTAACAACCTACTTCACCGGGCTGTCAGCTCTAACGTTGTTTGCGAGTTCTCGTTGCGAATTGGCGGTTTTTGCCTGCCGCGCTTCGTATTTGGTACGGCTTTGGCGCAGTGTGAGACTGGCAATGAAGTATAAAAATAGCAGGTTGAGGGTCTGAAATACGGTATGTTTGATAGCACCGCCGAGGGTGTTGATCTCGACAATGGGACCGAGGATGTGCTGTGCGATACGGCCAGGGAAGCCGATGACCCAGCCGATGTTGTTTGCGGTGGGGGCCCAGTTTGCCAGAAAGAGAGAGGCGGCAAACAAGACTGCTATGCACATGCACATGCACATGCACATGCACATGCACATGCACATGCACAACGCTCTGACTTCTGCCATCAACCAAGTTGACGATGAAGTGCTCGTCGTGGCGTCTAGCGACATGAGCCACTATCTCCCCGAGAAAGAAACTCGGAGACAAGACCAACTGGCGCTTAAGCCAATCCTCGATTTCGATCCACAAGGCCTCCATCACGCAATCCGAACTCATCACATTACAATGTGCGGATACATACCAGCTATCGCTATGCTTTCTTCGGCGCAAAAACGCACAACTTCTTTTCCTCGACTCATCGACTACTCGACGAGTGGACAAGCGTTTGGCGACTACCAAAGAGTTGTCGGATACGCCGGAATCGTCGTAGCGTCCTAGCTAACTAACTAGTATGTCATAAGTAGCAACTTACGGCAATGCAAAACTGTGTGTAAGACTATGAATTCATACGACTTAAAGCCTCTTTTTATGACTGGCAGAATAGGCGGAAGGGTGTGGGTTTGTGGACCCAATTGACCGGCCGCACGCGCAAAGGGGAGCCGCTACTGGATCTGCGTTTCGTTCATTAATACCAAGCGTAGGAAAATTAACGCACAAGTAGGTCATCCGAAGATGGCGGCATTTGTATCGGATCGATATTGCCCAACGCCAAACAATATACAATAGAGAAAGTTCTGACCTTCATCGAATCGTGAAGTTAGACGAATTGTTGTCTGATTGGTAGACCAACTATTGGAAACGTGCCTTTCGATTGGCTTTGCTATATCTCTTCGCAAGAGGATTCTTTGCCAAGGATTTCGTCGACGAGGCTTTTCGCTTTGTAGACCGTGCACAATATCCGTAAGATACCCAGCGAGTGCACCGCGATAGAGCGAGCCTTTGGAATCGTAGCAAAGTGTTCGCGTGCAAACGAGTACTGGTTTGAGTCGAAGCCAATGCCAATGAGTTCTTGTGAAGCGTTGACAATGATTTTGCCTACGTCTTCGTGGGTGGAGACAAAGTTTATCGGTGTCTCGGGATCGAGATCAGACTCAGTCCAGCGCCTTGGTAGGGCATAGTTGTCATTGTCAGAATCAGCCTTGTCCAGCATTCCAGAAAAGGTTGTTTGCCATGGTGTGACGTCTCCATCGTCTTCCTGGTAGCCATAGGTCAGGCCGAACGAAAGTCGAATCGTGCCGTCTGTTTCGGGTGCTTGGAGGTCGCCGCGCACTGCGTAATATGCTTCACTGATTGAGTCAAAATCCGCCTTTGGATTGGCATCGCGAAATACTTTCACTTCATCACTGCGCAGGCCTCGGTGTTTTTTCTCCACTAGAGCTAGCTGAATCATCCGGCCGCCTTGTTGTCCGAGTTGAGTGTCGCTAAGTCCAATGAGTTTCGCCCGCTCGATAGGATCGATAACGGTTTGATCGTTGGCAGCTGCGCTTGCGACTTCTTGTATCGTTTCGCCATTGAGCAAGTCTTGGAAGAAGGGATCCTCTGTACCCAGCTCATCTCTGATAAGAGTGAGTAGCGCGATGAGCAACTCCTCTTGGAGCGTGATGAGAAAGGTCTCTTCGCGAGCCTCAAATAATGGACCAGTTTTTATATTCTTGTTCCCTCTGACAATCTGATCGGCGACAGAATAATACACTCCTCGTAGACCATTGCGTATCAAAATTGCACGGGGCTCTGTATCAGAAATATCTCGGCGATAACGGCGCCATGCATCGAAAATACCATCAAATTTGGTCAGCCCGAAGTCTGCATTGATAGCATCGATGATGTTCTTTTCACGTTCTGCAGCGGCGTCGATAAGGTCTTTGCGAGCAAGGTCGGCAGCCAGTCCATTTTGTCTCCGGATGAATGATTCCCAACTACGGAGTTCGCTTGTTAAAAAGAAATTTTCAGCCTCCGATTGTGTCGCAAAATCGATATTCGTATCCTGGATAACCTTGTCTATCTTGGCTTCCGTCGGGAGCACAATCTGCGCCCGGAATTCGTCATCGGCTGCTGAAGTGAGCCGCCAAGGGACGCTACCAAACCCCGTTGCAAATACGGGTTCCCCTTGCTCCGATGGTCCGTCAGTGCTCCAACGGAGATGGTGCTTTGGGGTCACGGGTCTGCCATCCTCCTGGTAGACTCTGACGAACGCCACGTTGAAAGAATGGCGCGGATATTGGTAATCATCAACAGAAAAGCCGAAGTTTCCGGCGTCGAGTTCGGGGACCATCACGAGTCTTACATCGCTGTAGGTGCGTTGATGATAAAGGTAACGAAAAGTATCGTTGAAGAACGTCACCTGTGTGCAGGTAATGCCCTCTGTTTGCTCACACTCTTCGGTGAGCTCATCGTAACGTTGTTGTCTCTGATCTTCCGGTAACCCATCGAGTACTTCAGTGACGTTCTCGATGTTCACAGTAATGCTAGCGCCCCAATCGGGACATTTGATTTCATCATCACGCTTGCTAGCGAGATAGCCGGTGTCAAAGTAGTTGGTCCCCTGATTTGCGAGCCGCTGTACGCAGAACCGTATTGCGCTATAGCTACTAGCGACCAACCCATCTTGAGAAACGAAAGCGCCCGAGAAGCCATTAATATTTATCGCAGCAGTGCGAAGGTTATCTAACCAGGAGTCGGTTACTGTAATGCCGTAGACCTTTTCTACTCGGTCAACCGGGAATCTATCGTACGGCCACATCCCATCGCTGATCAGAGCGTCGTTTGCAAATAGATCTGGCGGAACAAACTCCTCACCATCGCCGCCACAGCCGACTAGCATGGCGAGCGAAATCAGCGTTGTCCACCAATGTTTTCGCTGAAGTTGAGGCGGAATTGCATTGGACCCCGCAGAGTCATTACGGCACATTTTATAAATATTGCATTTATAAGTACCTCCGGCAAGGTGATAATGCGTGGAAAAGTGCCCTTGACAACGTTCCAGTGCCTGCTAGTGCGTCGACAAATGGTGCGCAGGCAAAACAAACTGTGTTTCTGAAAAGGGGCGATGTATCAAACGTCATCCGAGTGAAATATTGTGGACACTCGGGGGTGAGTTGAACCTCAAACGGTTGAGCAGAGTACTCGAAAGGATTGAATATATTGGAAGACAGGGATGGGACGGTCTACGTTTTTGCGTTTCGAATATTGCGCCCATCCCTTGTGCGGATGCTAGCTATCGGCCACCAGCTCAAAGTTCACTGGCCGACGTTGTTAGTCGACGTCAACAAGTTTTGGATCCAACAGATGATGACCTTCCATAACGGTCAAGACAGCTACAAAGCTGTCTTTCACTGTGTAGATGATCCGATACGTTCCAAGGAAAAGCTCTCGCACATCTTCCCGATTGATTTCGGGCACTATCCTGCCAGAGTAAGGTGCTTGGGTTGCTTGCCTCGCCCGTTTTCGAAGCCTGCCAATCCAGTTTCTAGCGGCTTTGGGATTATCCTCGGCAGGATCTCGCGGAGGTCACTTAGAGCTCGTTCCGACCAGACGAGTCGCATTTAAGCACCCTCGACGGATCCAAATTCCTTGTCGAGGTCAGCGTCTTCAACAAAGCGACCTTGCTCAATATCGGACAACCCTTCGTTAATAGCATCCAACAAACGCGCGCGTTCCAAATCTTCGCCGTTGTCGCGGAGAGATTTGAGGTATCGGTGAGCAGCTGAAGTTTCGCTTCTTGGCAACTCTTCAACGAGATTGTGGAGTTCTTTCCGGCTAATGGCCATATGTGATCTTAGCGCTCCTGGACGTGGGTAGCCACACCTACTTCGGTTAAGCTGCAAGCTGGATCTCAAACGGTTGAGCGAAGTGCTCGAAAGGATTGAATATATTGGACGCAAAGCGGGTCCCCGCTACCCTCAGAAACAACGCTGATTCTCATCTATTGTGGGGTCGGCGGTTTCGTTTTCGGCCAATAGCATCTCCGGCAGAAGCGCTGAGCGGGCCACATAGATCCCTCCTTCTAAGGAGATACAATCTCGATCCGTTGGTTCCGAAACAGCCGTTGCAGGGCAGCTCTGCCCTCTAGCACGCCGCGCCTTCTTGCTGTCAAAGTTGGCCGAACACAACTGGAACCTTGACGCTACGGCAGCGTCGTTCCGACAAAGCAAGGATGAGCTTATTCGCCGCTTGCAGAAAGCGGGATTTGACTATCTCCTCAAGGACCACGTGATCCGCGAGGCGCGACGAAAGAGGAAGAAGTAGCGATGCCTCTGTTTTCTCGGCAGCTAACCTCGGTAATAGAAATGATCGCTGGTTTGGGATCATCAAATAGTGAGGCAGCCTTGCTATTTGATGAACTATCTAAAGCTGTTGGGGGAGAGAAACGGGTGCGCGACAAAGTAGACGCCCATTACTCATACTGTTCTTCGTCGTCGATTGGTTCGTCAGTTTCCTCTGGCTCGTCATCCTCGTCATCCTCCTCATCCGCATTGTCTTCCTCGCCTGATTCATGCGGCTCCGACGGTTTGGCAGGAACGGTGGGGGGTACTGTCTTGGTCTGATTACTGTTTTGTTTTTGCGTCGTCGGGACGTCTTTTTTGGGGGTTGTTGCTTTTTGTACATCGTTGGGTTGGGCGGTATTGTTCGATGATTTACACGCACCCCCAAGGGCGATCGCCACCAGTACCGTTGCTATCAAGTACAGTTTTTCCATGTTGTTCTCCAAGAGTTGATGGGTGTAGTCTGCGTAGTTTGATGACTTGTACGAGGCACCTTGCAGGTGCCTCGCACAGCACGTTGTGTTTGACTATTCTGCCTTCTTTTTTGCCTTCTTCTTTGTAGACCTTTTCTTTGCTTTCTTGGTTTTCTTGACTCTTTTGGTCTTTTTCTTGGCCTTCTTTTTGGTCCTTTTTACTTTCTTCTCTTTGGTCTCTTCTGCGGTGTCGTCCGGTTGTGCGGTTGCTTGGTGGGGTGTGGCGAGGATGCATAGTGCTGATGCGACTAGGCAGAGAATAAGGTGTTTTAGTGTTTTCATCGTTTGATTCCTTAGCAAGAGAGTTGATATGGCCCGGCTGTGGGGCACCGCGAATACGCGATATGCATCATTTGTGCCGGAATATTCATCGGTTGTTCCGCGATACGGTCGTGATGTCGTGTAGCTTTCCGCCACATGAGGGGCATTATGGTACTAACTGCCGTCACACCCTTGTGAGGTCAGCGAAGTTGGGTGAAGTCTTCGGAGGCCATCTTACGACCAAGGTGAAGAATCCGGGATCCCGTAGGGCCGACTGGGTTTACGCTCTTTCCAATAACGACAACCGGCATGGGGGTGCAACATACTCGCGGATGGATCTCCGAACGCGTTGCGTACCAACGCAATCGGTTGTCCCTCACTTACTTCCTCGGCAACGTCCGGGGGTACATCAAGAAGTCCTCCCCGATCCGTGTATATCCATGTGGAGCTTGCACAAAACATAGGTTTTGGTACTTGGGTTCCCGAGCGTTTTTTGGGAAGCATGTTGGCGTCGAAGGCAATGATATCGCGAATGCCCTTTCGGGTTGCTTTGACGTATCGAGGCTGAAACAGTTGGGGGTTTCCCACCTCGACGGTGATCGCGGGAATGCCTCGCTCCATAGCCGCACCCCGTAGGGTGCGATCTTTCGCTGGATTGTGTACGACGATTTGCGGGCGCAATCGGATAGCCATGCTTCGAGTGACAGGACAACGGCATGGACCATCCCCCAGTCAAAGGAATACCATCGCTCCACACCGCTGCCGGTCTGATTGTCGGGGAGGCGAAACACTTCGCGGTAGGGGCCAGCGTTGTCCGTCCTGTTGTCGTGGTTGCCTATAGCGGGGAAAGCGGGGATGTGCATGAGCACATCGTCGTAGGGCTTAAAAAAGTTGTTGTTGAATTGCTGCAAGGTTCCGTCGTCATAGGC
The DNA here is from genome assembly GCA_965223575.1 of Kofleriaceae bacterium. Lineage (GTDB taxonomy): Bacteria > Myxococcota_A > Polyangia > Haliangiales > Haliangiaceae > CBDCWZ01. Next base: position 3,350 of record CBDCWZ010000076.1, on the reverse strand, counting down.
AACGTCCCCGGCGATGGCGATGAAGTCGTGGGCGACGTTTTTTACCTGGCGTAGCACTTTCCGCTGATCGGCGGTTGGGTCGCCAAGGTCACCTATCGCTATCATTCGGACCGGTTCGGGGGAGCCTGCCTGCGGCGCTGTGACAAATCCCGTTGGCCCGAGCCATTGCGCGCCGTTTGTGTGAATCTCAAAGCAGTATACAGTGGCGGGTGCCAGGTCTTGAATGGACGCGTGGTATTGCGGTGTTTGGCTATACGCCGAGTCAGTTTTTACAACCGGTGCCTCTCCGTAATATTGGTCCCTGCCTGCCGCACGTTGACTGCGTATTCTGCGACCACATCGGATGTCCACACGATTTGCGCTGCGGTATCGGTGATCGATTGGACATAGGGGCGCCGCACGAAGCCGGCAGCTCCGTCATCGCTTAGGTGTTTGGCACCACACTGGGCATGAACGATCTCATCGTAGGCCTGCCGCGGCGCGGGACCAAACGACAGATCTCCAGGAGACGCGGCTTGGGAAAAGCCAACGCCGTGTGGATTGCAGCTTGTCAAAGCGACAACACCGATACATGCAGCATGCCAGGGAAAAAAACTGCCCACGATAACTTCACATTACGATCCCATACCGCCATGGCGAAGCATTGTTTTGCAGCCGTCGGGGTTGTGCCCGAAATAGCTGTGGGCACATGTAGGGGGAACGGAACTCCCCGACTGCAACCTGGAGCCTTCAATCGGACTCGCGATGTTTTTCAATCAGTCGTGGTAGTTGCTCAATCAGATAAAAAGGGATCGACAACAGTTGGTATTGGATTTGATCTCCAGTGTTTGTTTTCGTATCTACTTTTACCTTCGAGGCTTGGTCTCCATTGATTCGAATTGCGAAGGGGCGCTTCTTTCTAAACATGAAGGAATGTAACGATCGCAACGTTCCTGTACGCCCCGCTTTCACTTCGATCGGGATTACGCTTCCTCCGTGAGCAATGACATAGTCCACTTCGGCCTCTGATCCGTGTTGTTGACGCGCCCAATAGTGCAGTGATGGTTCGCGGAAGGAAGGTTCGATAGTTCGCAACAACTGGCCGACAACTTGCTCTGCAAGTGCGCCTTCGTTTGCGAGCGGGACGCGCGCTTCGGTTTGTCGGTGCAGGACCAACCCAAGCATCGCGCTGACCAATCCAACATCGAGAAAAATGGCCTTGAATGGAGATGTTCGCACTTCGGCTGCTAATGGGACTCCGTTGGCTGCGGTTGCTCTAACGAGGTGGCACACGCGAGCATTTGCTAACAATTCAAGCGATCGCTTCAGTGAGGCGGATGGTATCTCCGGGTTTACTTGACGGTATTTGAATGCTTTCCCCAACAGCAAGGGAACTGCCCGCATGACGGTATCGAGTCGATCGTGAGAAATTCGCGTGCGGTATTTGTGAAAATCGTCCCGGTAGGTGGCGAGGAGATCGTGTTGGATTTGGCTTGTCGATACATATGACCGAGTTTTTGCAAAACTCGCAACCGAGGCGGGCATTCCTCCAACGAAGCGATATACTTTGAAGTGTTGCATGAGTTTTTCATGAATCGGTGATGGCAGATGTTGTTGTAGGTCTAGTGATGCCAAAGCCTGGTTGAGTTGTTTTTCTCCCAATGCGAGAAGGAACTCCTCAAAAGACATCGGTTCTAGATAGTGGTATCCGATTCGTCCAACCGGCATGCTAAAACTGTGTTCCTTTAGGGCAAAGTCCAGCAAAGACCCCGCAGCGATTACTCGGAGCGTAGGTAGTTCTTCGGCAAACCAACGAAGCTTTGCAAGGAGTTCGGGAGCCGCTTGGATCTCATCCAAAAAAAGTACGTCTCGGTCCGCGTCGATGGCGTTTCCGATAAATTGCTCAAGTCCCTGAAGAACAACCTTTGGATTGTTGTCGCGAAAAAAGGATTTGAGTTCTGGATTTCGCTCGAAGTTCAACTCGACTAATCCAGCCCCATGTGCTTTTGCTAACGTGCGGACAAGCCATGTTTTTCCCACTTGGCGGGCCCCGCGGATGATGAGTGGTCTGCGGTCGTGTTGCTCAAACCACTCCTTTAGGGTCTTTTGAGATTTACGTTCCATTATTACTGTATTATAGTAACGGATATTTCAAATGTTTACCATCTAAAATTAACGTCAATTTCAATGGGAAAAATTTCAGTAGATTGTGTATATGTCTAATATGATTAATATAAATGTCGACGCCGACACAGACGAACAGTCACCTTGGCTGTGGTCGAAAACAAATATTCTCGACTGCACCCCCGCAGCGGCGAAATAACTCGCGGTCAAATGTAACTCTGCTTTAGACCCGTTGGGGATTGGGCCGCGTTAGTAGCCCTTATGCAACGTGCAAAGGGGATACTCATGAATTGGAATACAGCGGTGATTGTTGGGTCGGTGGCGGGGTTGATCGCTACCGTTGGGGTGGTCGGGTACCATACACAGGTAGCGGATGCAAAGTCGGTAAAGCCGGTGAATATGATCTTGCCGGATGATGATCAGTGTACCGATGATGCCTCGCCGGCGGTCGCAGCGGCGCCATTTGCTCATGGGACCGTTGTCGGGGCGCTGTCTAGCAGCAAGGTCTTAGAGGGTAGCCCGGCCGACATGTATGTTGCGGTTGGTCTCAATGTCGCTCCGGTGGCGCAAACAAAGCGGCCACCGCTGAGTCTCGCGATTGTTATCGATCGATCGGGCTCGATGCGGGGCGACAAGATCGCCCAGGCGAAGCGGGCGGCGGAGGGAATGATCCAACGGCTGTCCGCAGCGGATCGGGTCTCGATTGTCGAATACGAAAATTCGGCGCGGGTGATTCTTCCCACGACGACGATGAATGCAGTCGGCAAGACGCGTGCAAAGGTTCGCATCCGTCGGGTCGGTGTCGGCGGCGGGACCAATTTGCATGGTGGACTGGAGTTGGGAAGACAGCAGCTGATTGAGCATCTTGGCAGGCAAGGGGTAAATCGGATCTTGCTGCTCTCGGATGGCCGCGCAAACCATGGAATCACCAATATGAATACTCTTGCCAATTACGCCCAGCGGGCGGCGAACCGCGGGATCCGTATTACCACGGTCGGGCTCGGCGTTGACTACAACGAGGATTTGATGGAGACGCTCGCTGAGAATGGTCGTGGCCAGTATTATTTTGTGCAAAACGCCGATGATCTCGAGGGGGTTTTTCATGGCGAGCTCAAGAACATCCAGGGAACCGTTGCGACCGCGACCGAAGTCCGTTTACGACCGAGCTGCGCGGGTGTGGAGATTTTGGAGGTGTTTGGCTACAACGCGCGCCGAGACGGCAATGCTTGGGTGATCCCGATGGCTGA
>CBDCWZ010000075.1:0-20237 GCA_965223575.1 Kofleriaceae bacterium | reverse complement strand
GGGGGGACCGGATCGGGGTAGGGCTGAACGGGATTGGGTGGGTGGGCGAGTGGGTTTGGGGTATGGCAATGGCGCTGGTGGCAAGTTGTTTGAATCGCGGGGTTTTTATGCCAGCAGGCGATCTTTAGGTGGAATGGGCTATGGTGCGCCTTGGGGGACGTGTGCCAGTGGGGAAGTGACGTTTGGCGCATTGAGGTTGCCGAAGACGGTGTTGTTTTCGCGCGACCATGGGGTTGCGGTGGCAACACCGGGACTTTGGAGAAAGCTTCGATTTCTATGGAACGATCTTGCTGTGGAGCCGATGAGGCGGATCGCGGGCAATTGAGTAATAGCGGTACCTACTTGCTGCTATGGCGATCTCGTAGTCCCCAGGGGTAGAGGGCAGTTGCCAAGCAATACTCGCGGTCTGCTTCGTTTGGTCCATGCTGAGAACTTTGCAATTGCCATTGGTGACTGTGCAGTGGATATGTTCGGCGCCAGGATATGGGCTGGTCCAGCCCACGGTGTATTCAACGATTGAGCCCGTCTTTTCCTCGACAAAGTTAGGGGAAAGTGAAATGGAGGCATGGGGTGGGTGTATGCGAAATTTCCTTCAACAAAGACGCGGATTGCGTCGCCTTCCGTGTAAATCTGTTGTTTCGCTTTTTTCGGACTGTACGGGTCGGATATGTCGGCATGGATGTTGCTTCGGTGAGTTGCAGGCGGTGTTGCCCAAGCAACTTTGCGAGGATATCGACTGGTCTACGCTAAAGCGGTTGCCTGGTGACCTACCCATTTTCTTCCCGCGCTTGACGCCATGCATAGTATTCAGATAGACGTACCCGGTAGCGAGCGAAGTTGTTGTCGCCAACACCGAGCAGTTCTCTTTCTGCCAGCATAACAAATTGTTCTTGTTCATTGGCCGATACGTTCTCTGTGGCCCATCGCCGGATTGTCTTCGCTGCGGTCTGGTTTGTGAGGCGTTCGCGGATAATTTTGTTGACGAGTGTTTGAAGGTGTTGTCGGTGGCGTAAACGAAAGGCATCGGGTTGCCCGAGAGACTGACGCTGGGCAGCGTAATTTCGTGCGGAGCGTTCGTATGCCCAAATGAAAACTTCGCGCAGAAGTTCGATGCGTTTTGTTTCGTAGACCCCAAAAGTCCCTTGTACATATAGCTCTTGGGGGACGTCTATAAAAGAGATCGGTGACAAGTTCGCAGTGATGAATGGGATATTGCATGCTAAACGCGAAACCCGTTTGTTTACATCATCAAAGGGTTGCAGATAGGGCAACTGCACCAAGACAAATAGTGCCTGTTCAAAAGGATCTTCAATGGATGCAACTTTTGACAGCAACGAATGAAAGCATTCTTCGATGATCTGCGGGCCTACCAGAGGTGTGAATACAGAACCCGCGATCCCAACGGGAATATGCCTCAAACGCCCCTCTGCTTGGGGATCTGGTAATAAGCCATCGGAAAGAGTCGCATGAAGATTGAGAATTGTTCGTGGTTTAAAGCCGGTTTCTCCAGCGTATTCGACGAGAAACTCTATCGCGGTTTTGTGGTTTTGAATCATGGCTGTTTCTCGACTGTCTTTTTCTTCCGCCACCAGGCCGCGCTCGATTAGGCGTTGCGTTTCGAGTAACGAGTAGGTGTTTCCCTCCAAGCGGCTTGAGTTCCACGACAAGTCGATCAGCAATCGCCCCAAAATGTTCCGTGCATAGGTTCCTGCCGTTGCCCATTGCATGTCGCTTTTTCCCTTGGCCAAAAGATGTGTGCGTTGGACTTTTGACAAATAGAACGTTTGGTTTGGATGGTAGTTGTCCAAAAATGAACGATCGTACCCAACGTGAGTGCGATTCGCGACCGGTTGGGAAAGGCCTATGCAAATCTCTTGGGCAGCAGTAGATAGTGGAATTGAAGCTGCCAATCCATCGCTCACGGGCGATGGTTGGGCGGGATTCATCTGTGTTGCTTCCGGCACGAAGTACCTCGCGCCCCTGCCAACTCCCTGCCGCCGTAGTCGGCCACGATCGACCAACCGCCTTAGCCGGTTTTGTAGGGTCCTACGACTAACACCTGGAAAATCCTTTGCGATCGTGGAGAGGGCAACTCCATTTGGATGCTGACTGACAGTTGCCTTGATGGCTTGCAGTTTTGTTTCTGGAGTTCCACTCATGAATTCACCAAACATATGAATCGATTCGATTGGTTTTGAACGATATTTCGCTCAAGAAAGGCACCAAAATTACATCAAAAGGCACCAAAATTACATCAAAAGGCACCAAAATTGCATCAAAAGGCACCAGAATTACATCGAAAGGCACCGAAAAGGCGTCATTAAAAGCACACACGTGTGGTCAAACGCTTGCATTCAACGGGCTAGGGCCGCTCTTGAGGGGGATAAGGCAGATTTTAGCGATGGGAGTTGGGAATGAAGAATGATGGCAAATTAGGTGCAAAGTATCGGGAGTGTCCGAGAAATGGGAATTACGTCCGAGATTTAGTTATCTGTATCATGAAAGATCTATTGGTTGCCAGCGAGACCCCATCCCGGTAGATTTGGTCAGTCCAGTACTGACGCATTTTAGTGATACGATGAGCTTCAAGGCCCTCCCACTTTCTTTCGCCATCCTGCTTGCAGTTTCTTGTGACGCCGTGCCACCCGTTTTGGATCAGGATGAAGATGGCATTGCGAACCATATTGAGGATGCCAACAAAAATGGAATTGTGGATGACGGCGAAACCGATCCTAATAATCCAGACACTGACAACGACGGTCTAGAAGATGGTGTAGAGGATACAAACCGAAACGGGCAGGTTGACGATGGCGAAACCGATCCGAGAAAAATAGACTCTGATGGTGATGGTCTAGATGACGGCCACGAGGATGCCAATAAGAATGGAATCGTGGACCAAAATGAAACCGATCCCAGAAACCCAGATAGCGACAACGACCTGCTTTCTGACGCACTTGAGGACCGCAACAAAAATCGAACTGTAGACGACGATGAAACTGACCCCCTTGACGACGATAGCGATCGCGATGGGGTTCCGGATGGAAAGGAAGATAGTAATCAAAACGGCGTTCAAGATGAAAATGAAACCAATCCCAGAATGTCGGACACAGACGCCGATGGTATTTTGGATGGAATTGAAGATGCGAACAAAAATGGTCAGTTCGATCTGGGGGAAACTGATCCGAAAAGTCCGGATACCGACAACGATGGTTTTGATGACGGTGTCGAAGATAGTAATCAAAACGGAGTTTACGAGCCTGCTAACGAAGAACTGAACCCTCGTGCAGAGGACACCGATGGCGATGGCATTCCCGATGGCCTCGAAGATCGAAACCGCAATCGAATTTGGAATAAAGACGATGGTGAAACCGATCCTACAAATCCTGATAGTGACGGAGACGGAGTTGCCGATGGCCTGGAAGATAGTGATCATGATGGCGTTGTCGATTTGGCAGCGGGCGAAACCGACCCAAATGAGATAGATTCCGACAGCGATGGGATCCCAGATGGTGTTGAAGACGCCAATCACAACGGAGACTACGAACCCGAAATGGGCGAGCTCAATCCGAGTCGTACTGATACGGATGGCGATGGGATTGCCGACGGCGTCGAAGACAGCAATCATAACGGGCGCTATGATAAGGAGAACAATGAAACTGATCCGACTACATCTGACACGGATAACGACGGAATCGACGACAATATTGAAGATGCAAATAGCGACCGTAAATGGAACCCAGAGTTGGGCGAAACGAATCCTCGCGACTCCGATAGTGACGACGATGGTCTGTCGGACGGGCAGGAAGACATAAATCGCGATGGCGTTTTTGATAAATCCGCTGGAGAAACAGATCCGAATGATCCAGATACTGACAATGATGGGATCTGCGATGCATCACGGCGCGACAATGACGGCAACGATCGTTTGGAGCCAGAAGACGCTTGCCAAAACAATCGCGCTATCTACGTTGATGACGATGCCCCGGAAGGAGGAGATGGGACTTCTTGGGAACGCGCCTATTCAAATATTTTGCAAGCGGTATCGTCGGCACACCCAGGTCAAGAAGTTTGGGTCGCTGAGGGGAACTATTCTGGTCAGGGCCATGATCCCGTCATCACGATGAAGGAGTGGGTGTCTGTCTATGGGGGATTTGCTGGCAACGAGACGCAACGACTTCACCGCAAGGGCGTCCTTTCTGTTCTTGATGGTGACCGACGTGCTGATCACGTTGTCGTTGGTGCAAACCACTCGACGATCGACGGTTTTGTTATCGTCGGAGGAGGAACACTTGTTATAGATGCATCCATCAACAAAGGTGCCGGCATGCTCAACGAAGGAGTTTCTCCGACTGTTTCCAATATTATTTTTCATAACAATGGGGTGATTGATGTGTCCCTTTTAGGACAGGGTGGCGGTATGTACAATCGCGAGTCTTCACCCATCGTTACCAAGGTAGTGTTCCATCGCAACAATGCTAACCAGGGGGGTGGTATGTACAATACAAAATCTTCCCCGGTGTTGGCGAATACTACATTTCATCGAAATAAATCCGATTATTCTCCAAGAAGTAGCGGAGCGGGGCTGTATAATAGCGATTCCGCAACTGTTGTACTCGGTAGTACGTTCTCTCTCAACAAAGCATCGGCTAACAATTTTGGCGCTACTGGAGGGGGGATATCCCTTTCTGGAGGTGTTGTTCCTGTTCTCGCAAATATTACTTTTTCGAAAAATCGCGCATCGAAAGGAGGTGCTATCTATGTGGCGGCTAGTGCAAATGCGCTTGTCGTCAACAGTACCTTCCACGCTAACATAGCCGATTGCGGTGGCGGTGGCGTGTTTAGCGATTCGCGAACGCCTGTTGAGTTTGTAAATTCTGTGATCTTTGGTAGTTCGGGGTTCGACATGTGCGACAAGCAACGTGCCTTTGGAGTTCCCGCGTTGTGCGAATGCGAAAGCCCAACTGGGTTTCAAGTCGGGTACTCGTGTGTCGCTCAAACTATTGAAGGCGACAATGTTGTCCATTTGCAAGACGATCCCTTCGATATCCCCTATGCGAGTGGGCAAGTGTATCTCGATACCAGTGATGGGAAAGAATGTATCGACCACGGGGCGAATATCCGCGCAGAGACAGCGTTTTCCAAGGTTTCTTGGAAGCAACTTTCGACCCGCGTAGATGGCAAGACTGAGACAGAAATTGATGGAAAGACGAAAGAGCAGGTTGATGCCGGCCGGCATTACCATCCTAAGTCGGTTCTCATCAACACATTCGTTGCTTCAGAAACTCATGCGTCCTGGACGACGACAAACGCAACTTTTTGCACGCTCGTGAATAGCACGGACGACCTGCCGATCGGGATCCGGCAAATAGATATCCCAGCAGGGACAGTCGAGCACAAGACAGGTTCAACCATACTTCTGGCGCTCATATGTCTTGGGTCCCATGGAGATCCGGCTGTCGCGGAAGCAACCGTTCCCTGACAACACCGAAAGATACTAGACCGCAGCAAGCGGTCGTAGCGGCTGGGCAACGTAGCGAGGGGGCCGTGCTCACCCAGCCGTTCGCAGAGAGCTTCACGACGCACATCGGCCCAGATCCTTTGGTTAAGTTATCCTCGAATTTGGTCTGGTTCTGCCAGGCTATAGCGTCGTCGTCGAATATCTCGTTGGTACCGTTGTCTCCCATGCCGTGAATTTCCGTTTCGTTGGCCGTTGTCTGGTAACTGTTCACCCCCTGAATTGCAGTGACGCCCCTGTGATGGCACAACGGGCGGCATGACATTGGAACAAAAACTAGAACAACAAATCGAAGTAGCGGTTCAAGAATACCTGCTTGCGAGCCAGGAAGCGGTACGGGTGGCAGTTGAGCGCGCGGTTGGTTGTGTGCATCCTGTAGCGAAGAACGCGTCAGCTTGTAGTGCAAAGGCGGTTGTCGCCAAACCGATGGGGAAACGAGACCGCTCGGCGATCCAGGCACTGACCGCGAAACTGTATGCGGCGATCGTCGCGGAGCCGGGGGAAACGGGCCAACGCAACAAATTTTCGAATCAAATGGGCCCAACAAATTTGTCGCCGTTCCATAGCCCAGAAGGTCAACACACTCGCTCGATCGGAGATCCCCTTGAGGGAACCGAATAGCGGCCGAAGCGTTTTTTGACTGCCATTGGAGACAATTTTGTACACCGTGACCGCCGCTGTGGCGATCACCCAAAGCGCCATCGTTTTGCCGACACACAGCCACCCGGTGCTATCGGTATGCTTGACCTTGGCGAACTTGGCTTGTTCCCATGCTTGCTCAACAGCCGGCTTGACTGCCTCGGACACACGAGCTTCCACGTTGCTCACGGCGCCGACCGAAATCCGAACGCCGACCATGTCCGACAAGAGTGTGCACGCCTTGCGACGGCTGAGATGATACACTCCCGTCAACAGGGCAACCAAGCTGTGAAGTCGTGGCCCAAACGGAGATGCCGGCACCGTATCCTCAGATGCGCGCGTCCGATGACCACACGTGCAGGTCACAGCATGCAAACGGTACTCGGTGATATGGGGGATAACTGGCGGCACTTCGGTGACCTGATACCGACTCGCATCTGGGTCATTCACCTGCGGTAACGACGCAAAACAGTCGTTGCACTGGTTCGGAAACGAATCCACGAAGTCGTCCACCTGCTCCGGTGGTACCAACTGGCGATGATGCCCCTTGTGTCCACGCTGTCCGCCGCGCTTACGACCTGATTTTCGTCTTCCGGTTTGATTGTCGCGTTGCGTCGATTTCGCACCCGCGCCGGGCGGGTCACTGGACGGCGGTTTGTGCGAGTTCCGAGAATTCTGGTTGAGCTTCTCGGTGAGAATCTTCACCTCTTCCAGCTACGAGGCCACTTGCCGCTCCAGCTGCGCTATCCGCGTATCCCGCTCGGCCAAGGCCGCTTCCAACTCGGCGATGCGTTGCTCCGCGTTCACCTCTCCATGTAGATCACGTTCTCGTTCTCGATGGAACTTTTATTTTTTTCGCGCCCGCAAGTGATCGAAATGATCAGACTTTTTGCTGGCCTGAACAGTTACCATGAAACGTGCACTGTCCAGGGAGATAACTCATTTATAGGGAAAAATTTCCGTTGTTCTCACGAGGGACTTCGAAGCGTTCGATCAGGGTATGCCTCGGGTTGTGCTGTGTGATAGCTTCGTGCTTCTTTGTGCGACTCGACGGCATAATCGTTTTCGTTTTTCTCGTCTGTGTATTCATCGTAAGCTACAATCGCCGCGACGGAGGTGACGTACGTTCTCTTGCTGAAGACCTCGTGGCGTGTTCCCGAGATGACAACGCAGCATGTTTGCACGCTTGTCAGCAAGGCGCGGGTGATGCGTGCTATCTGGCTGGGCTCAAGGAGCATCAAGCGAGGGATGGAGACGCGGCCCATGCTCGCTTTTTGTTTCGCCGTGCCTGCAAACTCAAAGACTGGATGAGTTGTTTGCTGGTTTCCCAAATGATGGAAGCGGGGATTGGTGGACCCACCAGCAGAAGTCCCAAGACCATTGCCCGTGGTAGAGTCGGCGCCGCCCGTTGTGCCTTTGCCTGTTCCGAAGAAGGCAAAATAAATGCAGTGATTCTTGTCATATTACAGGTCGCTGTGAGTTCCGCGGAACACGGAGAGGGAAAATTCTTGGGTGTAAATTTCCAATCTTTAAGTGCTCGCTAGTTACGCCAGTTGGTAATCAGTTTGTCTACTGTAGCTGCGTCAACGCACAGGTAGAATCTCCTTGCTGGTCGCGTTTGCTATGTCATCGTATAAGTATGTGCCGTCTGTTTTGCCTTGCTTTGGTTTTTGCAGTGCCCGCAGTAATCAGTTGCGATTTGGAGGATCCCACGGAGATCAACGCCAACGGTGATGGCGACGAGGACTCCGATGAGTCGCCTGGCAATGGGCAGGGTGGCGATGATGAGCCCGCGGTGCTGGCAGGCATGACGGCCGAGCACAATAAGGTGCGCCAAGAGGTTGGGGTTGGGCCGCTAGTTTGGGATGCGGAGCTGGCTGCGATTGCTCAGGTTTGGGCAGAGACCTGCACAGACAATGAGGGGCCTGCGGGATTGATCGATCACAATCCGGGGCGCAGCAATGACTATCCCGGCTACGTCGGGGAGAATGTGTACGCGTCTAGTGGGACGGCGACAGCGGGCGGGGCGGTACGGTCTTGGGCGTCGGAAAAGAGTGATTACGATTATGGCTCAAACACGTGCGCCTCTGGAAAGGTTTGTGGTCACTATACCCAAATTGTCTGGCGGGACACCCTCCGGGTCGGTTGTGGGATATCGCAATGCTCGGGTCTCAAATATCCGAGCACGATAGTATGTAACTACAGTCCGGGCGGGAATATCGGGAAGCAGCGTCCTTATTAGTCGTCGCGTCCGAGAATGTGTGAAAGCGTCCGGTTTTCGTTGTCGTCGAGAACGGTTGCGTCGCCGGGCGTTTCTGCTAGCCTTCTCGGCAGGGATGCCTCAGGATTTGAGAAGCTCGTTACCGACGCTGTGACCATCGCACGAGAGCAGATGAACCCTCAAGATGGGAATTTTGCGCCATTTGCGGTGACTGAGGACAAGAACGGAGAGGGTGGGATCGCTGTCATCCGAGGTGACTTTCACTACCCGTCTGAGATTTACCATCAACTGATTCAAGCTCATCAAGAAAAAGACTTGGCGCCTGCAGGTCGATTCTCCAGCCACCAGTCTTGAATCGCATCAATTTCGCGTTGTGCACGAAGGTTCAGCTTGATACGGAGAATGCGAGTCACAGTTCAGCGCGTAGTTTGCTTAAGTGCTCGTCACCGTCAATAACGTGTCCAGCATTGGTAGATTGAAGTCGGTCGAGGAGTTCTGCTTCATCGTCACTCGGTAAATCGAACCCCTCAGAGTCATTATCGTTGATGATAACTCCGACTGTTTTTCCTTCAGGGAGTTGACTGTCAACTTCAATTTTTCCATCAACAACTTTACCAACGGTCACAACCATTTGATGTTTCTTTCGACTCTTACTCTATGGTACTAAATTCTAGCAGGTTATTTGTTGATATGCTACGGGTTCGTTTTGAGCGTCAATTCACTTTTTTCAAGCGGTTATCTTCAGTAGTCGGGAATAGGATAATTGGAGAAAACCATCGGCCGGCAGTACGCTAATACCAGGCTCCGTTACCGAACATAAGAAGGCCGACGAGTCGGTCGAGAAGAAGGGCCACAAGACGGTCGCGCAGAGGGGACGATTCGCGCGATTTTTGCGGTATTGCAGACTCGAGGGATCATTATTGCTGAGGAAGTGCGAGCTCGAGTGAATCGCTGTTCTGATGTAGATATTTTGGAGCAGTGGCTGCAAAAAGCAATCGTAGCAACCTCGGCGGCTGAGATTTTTGAGGATTGAGCGTCAGATCGGCATCATGCGTCTGAGTACTGGGGCGAAGATCGCAAGAAATTGGAGCGGCTTTTTGACGTTGCTGAGGCACGGTGCGCGGAGGGTTTGGTCGCGAACGGTGTTGTACGTGAGCCAATCGCTGCAGGCGAGGGCGGCGGTCGTTTGGAATCGCATGTTGCATGCGGCGAGGGATTGCGCTGCGTGGTCAAACTGATAGACGGCCTCGGGGTTACCGGACAGGTATGCAAGCTGAGCAGCGATGAATTGGGCGTAGGCGCGCGGCTAAGTCAGGCTTTGTTTTCTCAGCAGTCTGGTGCATCGGCGTGCGTCTTGGTATGCGGCTCTATGAATATCGCGAGAGGTGTCCCCGGCTGAGACAATGCAGCCGAGCGCTGCACGAGCGAGTTGTTCGGCGCTTTGGGCTCGGTTGATCCCAGCGCGCAATAGCTGGGACGTTTGTATGGATTGCCAGCGACTGCGAATGTGCTGATAGGCGGCTTGTCCGTTTCCCGCGTATAGTTCGATTTGTGTGGTGGCGATGACGTCGAAATAATGTTGCAGATGAAATCCCTTCTGCGACCAGCTGCGAACTGATTCTTGGGTTTGCCGCCGCGCCTGCGCGATGTTGTCGTCCATGACCCAAGCGATGTTTGTGATTCCCGACTGGTTGGTCGCAGCGTGGTATCGGTTACCGCGAGATTGTGCCCGCGCAATGCTGGATTCGATTTCTTCCAAGGATTGGTCGTCTAGCCCGACGTAGAGCTGTGCGCCGCGAGATACGAGATCGGAGGTCGCCAGCTCCCAGGATACGTCTTGTGGTATCGTCTTAAATAGTTTGCCCGCATGGACGTGCAGGTCATATGCTTGCTGCCACTGGCCGCGAAAAAATAGAACGGATCCGGTAAGCATGATCAGAAATGCATTGAGGTAAGGGGATTGGAGTTGGTCGGAGATCTGTTTGGCTTGGTGAATCATCGCGTCGACGGTCTTTGGGTCGCCTCCAAGTGCTGTGAGTGAGACGGCCTCGGCGATCAAGGATCGTGCGATGCGAAAGGGATCGCCAGCGGACAGCGCGAGTGATAGACTGCAGGTTTGGTAGAGAAAACCGCGCACATGGTCGACGTTGAGCAGTCCTATCGCTGTGTTCCAGGCCAGGTCGATTCGCTCGATGTCATGCGGGTCTGGGGCATCGTTCGGTGTCCAGGATAGGTCTTTGTGGCGCAGTTTGAGTTTGAGGCGTTTCATCATGCAGGTCAGCAAACTGGATATCGGAGTTTGTGGCGTGGGCAGTCCAAATGCACGCAGGGCAGGAATCATCGCTGTGATTCCTGCATCGATATGACCGCAACGGAGCAGTTGGTCTGCCGCGCGTTGTTTGCGCTTCGCAGCGAGTGCTCGGGAGACGCCATGCGACGAGCGTTCGAAAGCTTGTGCTGCCTCTGGGCCCCGTCCGGCGTTGACGAGAGATTCTGCGAGGAGAACGTAGAGTTCGTCGCGACGAATGGGACGAATGGATGGCTCGTCATCCAACTGTTTTGCGATGTCTAGCGCCTGTTGATACAGACTGGCGGCCTGGTCAAACCCGTAGTTTGCCGTGGATGATCGTGATGATGCGGCTTCTTTCGCCCCGCCGAACGGCTCGGTATGCCTGCGCTTGGTTCATCCCAAGCGCTGTTGCCAGTTGTACGGAGGAGATGTCCTCCTCGTCGGTGATTAGGAGATTGGATCGGTTTAAGCGTTTTCGGGTCAAATTCGCTATTCTTGCGTTTTACCTTCATACTCATCCGCACCAATGTCTGAGCGAAGCTCCGTTTTGCCGAGGGTGGGGCGCTTCGTTCCTTCAAAGTCGGTGGTCAATGTAGCGTTTGGATTTGCTTGGTCGATGCAAGGAGAGTCAGCGGTTAAGGTATAATTTTTTGCTTGGAAGGTATCGTTGTCTGGATCTACAAATCGCGGATCTGCATCGATATTGCCCAGCCTGTCAGTGCTGCCCTCGATACCGCCCTCAATATTGGAATAGGACCAAAAGCAGTTGCGGTTGCCAGACGCACTTGATCCGCCAACGCCGCCGTAAACGATATTGCCCTCCGCTATCATTGGTTCTTCGGTTCGGCAGGAGACGCCGGATTTTGCTGGCAACAATTTTTGGGACCGATTTTGCACGACGGTATTGAAAGCAAAGATTTGGCGGGGCATTTGGGAATCGTTTGCAAGCGATACACCGCCGACAAAACTCCCCGTGCTATCCGCGTTGTGGTGACCATTGCGGACAATGAAATTGTTTGTGATCGCAAAATTGCTGGAACTGACTTGAATGCCGCCGTCCACATTTTTGTAGATCATAGAGTTTTTGACGATGAGATCGCCTCCGCTATGGAAAAAAATGCCAAGGCCGGCGTTATCGTGAATATCCGCCCCTTGTATCGTGACAGTACTATCAAAATGGCCAAAAACGGCGTTTCCTCTATGTCCGGACACCGTTGTGTCCTGGATCGTAATGGCAGTGGCGAAGGCATGGACGCCAAAATGATTGTTGGAAATCGTAGAGTCCTTGACCACAACGTGGCATCCCGATGCGTTGATGCCACGGCCAGCGCCAAGAATCGTCGTATAATGCATTGATAGCTGCGCGTCGTCACATTGAAATCCGCGACTTTTGCCTTGAATCATCATCGTGTCGACCACGAGCTGTGCTCCTCCCGTGACTTCAATCGCCGAGCTATCGTCTTTTAGCGATTGCAACATCGTTTGCTCTGGCGACCTGTTGTCCTTGTGTTCGCCAACCATAAAGACTTCAAGATTGTCGATTACAAGTGTCTCCTCATACACACCAAACGCGATTTTGATTGTTGACTTGCTGGGGTCT
The DNA here is from genome assembly GCA_965223575.1 of Kofleriaceae bacterium. Taxonomy (GTDB): domain Bacteria; phylum Myxococcota_A; class Polyangia; order Haliangiales; family Haliangiaceae; genus CBDCWZ01. The sequence goes on along the minus strand of CBDCWZ010000075.1, from coordinate 7,972 downwards.
GCTTGTAGGCGTGCCAACGCTTGGCCAATGGTCTCGCATGCGTCTTGTCCGAGAGCGGTTCCGCAGTCGGCAGATTTGTCCTTAGACTGGGCTTGATCGACGTAGATCACTTGCTGCTTTAACACGCACTCTGATGTTGTTGGCATACAGATCCCCGCATGATTGGGGCCGGTACAATCGGTATGCTCGCGGCACTCTTGACACGTATGGTCGTCCCCACAAACCAAATTTTCGGATTGACTACAGTCGTCGTCAGTTCGGCATTGGACGCAGGCTTGCCCCAAGCAATAGGGCGCCTCAGAACTTAGTGCGGCACACCGCGCGTCTCCATCGGCGGCTTGGCCGCATGCGAGACATTCGCCGGATGCCGCGCACATCGGTGCATTTGGATCCAACGCTGTGCACTCTTTATCACCGTCAATGCCCGGTCGGCAGTTTCGGCACAAGCCGTCGGTAGCTTCGCAAACCGGGGCTTGCCCCCCACACCCTGTTTGGCAAGCCGGTCGCGCTACACACGCGTTGGCCAACCCCAGCTCTCCTTTTACGTCACAATAGAATTTCTTGACACGGCAAACGTTTTCAGCGTCACAAAACGAGGAGTTCTCTGAAGTCCCGCAACCAATGCTGGGAATCCCGGCTATCAGGGCACTAACAAGAGCCAAATATCTGGTAATGGTCAGAACGGAGTTCATAGGGAAAGTATTGTTGTTTGGGGTCCATTGGAGTTTGGCGTTCGCAAGGATGGAAAGTGTACGAATGCTCACGACATTGGCAAGCAAATTCGACCTTGGAGTAGCGAATTTTTGACTGAGGTTCGTCCGAGAAATCGCAAAATTGTCCGGTTTTCAATCAAGCATTTGCCGTCAGGGCAATCACAAAGCTGCGATTCGCCTCCTGCCGAGACATTGCGCAGCGAAAACGCTGATTTCGATCTCCGCCTGATTGAGCCAACTCACGTGGGTCGGCGTGTAATGTTTTTGACAGCTATGGCTGTAGCCCATGAACTCTGTTGCTAAAAAGATGGAATTTTTCTCGTTGTTTTTCCCGTTTACACCACGCTTCGATATGTCTGAGGTCTATTGCGTCGCTGTGGGCAGCAAAAACGGCCAATGCTTGCTCAAGGCCGGAAAAATCATTCCAGAATAGAAACGCAGCCAACCTATCGCGACAACGAAAGGCTATCACGAAATCGATATCCATCGACTGGTAGGCTTCGGGTGCATAGTACGTTGCTGCGCTGCCGCCCGTTAGTACTGCTGTTATCCCTATTCGGTCCAGAGCAGTGCACACTGCAAAGGCGACATCGACGAGAGAGCTATCTTTGGAGATCGTCACCCAGGTTTACCTTTGCGTCGTGGCCTTCGTCGCTTCTTTGCGGCGGCTCGCTGAATCTTAATGTCATTTTGTCCGAGTTTCCAGAGCAAAGCTCGAAGCTCTTTGCTGCAGACATAACGGGGATTGAAACGGACCTGCCTGGTGTTTCCAATTTTGTTGCTGACAACAACGCCTTCTGATTCCAATGCTTCAACAATTTTCTGAACAGAAAATAGGGGAGCAGCCGTGCCAATTCCGATGGATAGCTGGTCTCCAACAACCGAAGCAGAATCATGATGGCTGTTCGTCGGGAGCTACCGAACAGACTATGGGTTTTATCGACTGACATATTTACCAACTATTGGTGGTGGTATAACCACCAATTCATGGTAATGGGAGAAAGTGTTATGACTAAAGCTAGCCGATGTGGCGACGGATTCTGCGCCGATCTAGATCATAGTTCGTGTAGTCGGCGAAGCCAGTACCCAGGTCGTCGGTTGCCATGAGCGACAGCAATAATGGTAACAGCAGTGTCATTTTTGACGACATAACAAAGTGCAATGGGAAACCGTCGAAGTAGACGTTTGCGCACAATCCAGGGGACCGGTGTCGATATTCGAGGGCTGGCCTTCGGGAACTCAAGTACAAAGGCGATTTCTTCATCTACGGCCCGAACGAACTCGGTACCTAGGCCAGCTTCACAGTTTTCATAATATTCTGCAGCGCGCTCGTACTCATCCAGTGCAGGCGCGGCAAAGCGATATTTCATGCCTCTCGTAACGCTGCGAGCCTGGCGAGTACACGTTTCCGAGCTTCTGCGCCGTCTATCGTTTGCATCGTACCGTCAACGATGCCTTGAACGCGACGAGCCAGTTCTTGACCCCAGGCCTCATCAAAATCTATCCGTTCTTCCTGGTCATCAAGACTATCAAGAAGTTTACGCGCAGCGCGGGCGCGATCATTGGTCGGAAGCTTCATCAATTCGGCGAGGTGCTCATTCATACACTGTCTAGTGTAACCCGTCGCTCACCAATCGCCAATGTTCTTTGGGGGGCTTCCAAGTCTTCGTAATTGTACAATGGATCCGGCTATGCGTGATCGATGATACACGTGCAACACGAAAACAGTGGGCGCAACCGTGAAACGCGCGATTTAGAAGCAAAATTTACATTCCACATCCCCGGCAACACCCTGATACAGGGGGCAACCGACGGAGGCAGCGAAAACAATGCGCTGTTTTCGTAATGTTGGCGTCAAAAACAACGCGTTGGTTTTGACAGCCGGAATGAGGGTGCGCGGCCGTGCAGGGACATCGACGGAGGCAATAGCAGGAGATCCGTCCGAGAATGTGCGAAAAGCGTCCGGTTTTCGTTGTTTTGTCTGAAGTGTCTTCGCGGTCATTCTCGACTTGCATGAATTGCTCTGTCCGAGAATTCCTGAAAATGGACGGCACGAAGAATGCAGTCGCAAAAAATGTCGTTTCTTTGGCGAGAATCTCGGTAGGCGCGGGGATGTTTGCTCGCTAGAGTCGTAGTAACTCGGCAGCGACAGCAGCCTGAATGATTGGTCGTCGTGGGGCACCGCCCAACGTGCGTCCAACGCCCGTGTTCTATCGTGAAGTCCTTTCGCACCAGCATCGACAACCCCGCCGACGCGGCAGCACACCAAGAGGTGATCGAGCTTGCCGAGCGATTTGGCCTGTCGATCGAAGATGCACAGCTTTGGCTCGATAGCGTCCACGGACGCCGCGATCTCGAGCGCGCCAATCACCACTATCATTGGGAGGACACCGAGCCACGCCAGCAGTCGCCGGCGAGCAAACACAATGCGATCACGCCGGGAAAACGCACCCGCACGGAGGTGCGCTATGGCAATCCCACGCGATGGCGGGGGCGATTGCCGGGACTGGCCCCCGGCAAACGCACTCGGACGCAGACGATCGCCGAAGAGCATCACCAACGGCAGCTGGCCGTCTACGATTCGAATCCGCTGCGGGCCGAGCAAACCGGGCACATCGTCGCGTCGCTTTTGGGCCCTCTCGGAATCTCTGGTCCCATCGAGGTGCATGTCGATGACCTTGCCATGCAGCGGACCGCCGGCGCAGGCACGGCCGGCCTGATGGAGGCGCGCGACATCTATCTCAATCCGACATCATTTGACCCCCGTAGCCCGCGCGGTCGCGCCCTGATCGCCCACGAACTCAGCCATGTGTCCCAATGGCAACATCAGGGGACGCAGGCCACTGATGGCGGCGTTGCAGCCGAGGCTGAAGCAGCGTTTATCGGCACGGCATTTTCTTCTGGCCAGTCCTTTGCACGGCCAACGGCCGCACTGGCGACCGCTTCGGCTCGCGACGAAGGGCGGACTGCTCTGTCCGACGAACTGATCGTAACGCCGATGGATCTGCGGTACGTCGTCCGCCATACCGGGCTTTTGTTTACGCCCGCAGGCGAGCGCACCCAGTACATCGCCAACGTTGACAAAACGCTTCAGTTTGTTGCTGGCGCGACCTTCGCACTCATTCAGACTGGCTACTCGGCCACCCTGGCGCGCGAGGCATTGGCTCATCTCGCATCGCAACCCGAAGGGATCAACGTGTACGGCAGCCTTGCGGGAGGCAAAGCCGTACAAAACGAAGCGGTAACCCCCGTCGACCTAGGCCCGGCCGTCGCCCTCCACCTGATTGCGTTTCTCAAACAACGCCGCCTTGCGCTAACCATACAGCCCGAGCAAATTGCCACCCTCCAGCAACTGAAGGGCGCCAACGATAGCTACCAGTGGGTGCGCGACCACGCCGTCCCGGCGCTGCCCAAGTGGTACGACAAGAGCCTCTATCGCCTGTGTATGATCGATCGCGGCGCACTTTTAGATCGCTTCAACAAGACGCTGCAGCGATATCTCGACAGCGGCGACACGCAAAACGAAGTCATTGCCCAAGCCAAACACATTGGCGATGTCCTGCGGCCTCATGCGCTGGTGATCAATGCGATACGCAGAGATCCAGACTTGACCGCCCACCCCATGTATCGCGCCATGTTTTTGCTGCCAGCAGCACCGGAAACGCCAGAAGGAGAAGAGCAGGGGGCTAAGCTTGCTGTGGTCGGCGAGGATACGCGAGTCCATCTTCGTTGGGTGCTCACCGTGATGCAACAGGCCACCACTGGTCCTGGCCTTGCAATGGTAGCCACCCAGCCCGGCGAGGCAGGCCACCAGGCGCGACTTCGGCTGTTGTCGGGGGCAAGCGAGGCGGTGTTTGCCAACTACGGCCGCAGGCCCCAGGGGGATATCACGATACGAGATGCCCCCAGCCGCGCCAATGCGCCAGCGGTCCCGTCTCGCATGACCAGCTACCCGCGGCTCCAGCCGCCGCTCTACAAAGTCGCCGGTGCCGAGCACCACTTCTCCATGGCGCTGACCTTTCCGACCACCCTCGAGGCGGTCTCAGCCAGCTTCGTCAATCACTACTATTGGGAGGTCATCCGCGTCCCCCTCGCTGGCAGGCCAAACCGCGGCCAAGCAGCGACCACTGACGCGAACGATACCCCGAGCCACACTCCGCACATAGGACCAAGCCGGTCGGCTTCTTGGGCCGATGTCGTGTCCCAACGCGTCGCCCGCCAAATGGACTACTACGACGAAGACAGCGCCGAGGTGGCCAATACCTTTGGCAACCTTGAGCTCGCCTTGGGACCACTGGCGGTAGGTGCCAGGGGACTCGCCGCCGTGTCGCGGAGCCTGGCGACCGTAGGCGCCGTGATTTCTACTGCCGTCGAAGCGACCACCGCGGCGCGCGACGAGAAGACGATTCCCCTCAGTGGCCAGGGGCTGTTTATCGTTCGCTGCACCGTCACTTCGACACCGAGCGAAGACGCCCAATGGCATCGAGCCCCCAGTGTCGCCTGGCTCCCGTTGTGGGTTCGCTCGGCCGAAGACATGTCTAAACAGCGCATGGCCGACAAGGGCCTCCGCGAGGCCGCCGCGGTGAAGCAACTGGCGACGATTACCAAAAAGCTGAGCGACCCCAATCTATCCCCCGACCAACGCACCCAGCTCGCCCAGCAAAAAACACACCTCGAGCGCGGCCTCTACGGCTCATACGAGCAAGTGCTCCAGCATCAGCGCGCCGCCCATACCCAGACCCTGTCTGCGCTACGCGCCGACAAACAGGCCAACGCAAACCAAATCCAGCAGATCGAGCAACGCATCAACGAGATTGACATCATTCTCGCCAAACGAAGCAGTCGCCACAAAAACCAAGAAAAACAGAACAAAGACGCAAAGCCCCTCGAGCCGATGTTTCAGGTACCCGCTACCTTCGTCGGCGATACCGGGACCGAGCTCAACCTGGTATTAGAAGTATTTCGCAAGACAGCAGGTGAAGGAGAGTTTGTCTACTACGTCTCAGACCTGACCACCAAAGACGGCGCCGACGAGACCGGACCCGCCAAAACAAACCGCGAAGACGCCATCGCCGCCGCGATTGTCGACATGCTCAAAAAGCCCAACCGCTACGGCCGCGGTTACATCACCCTGCGCATTCCCCCACAAGACAAAACCCAAAAGCCAACCTACCGCACCGAGCGCATCAACGCAGACCTGCTCGGCATCGCCATGGAAGGCATCGAAGCCGGCGCATCCCTGGCCTCGACCGTCGCCATTGCCGCCGCCCCCTTCACCGGTGGCGCCAGCCTATCCATTCTGGTCCCCGTGAGCATCGTCGGCGCTGTGCCCTCGGCGTACCGTCTGATAGACCGAGGGACAAGCGGCACCCTTCGCCTCGACTGGGCCTCGGCCTCCGACTTGGTCAATGTCGTCGGCAGCGTGATCGGGATTGGACAGGTCGCCGCCACTGCCATGACCGGAGCCGGCAAAGCCACCGCCACAGCTCACCGCGCCATGGCCGTTGGCAAGGGCCTGCTCATCATGGGACTTGGCGCAGACGGCCTTGGCGTCGCCGTCGCCGGTGGCCAGTTTCTCGATACGATCAGAGCCATCGATCCCGAGATGCCCGAGGGCATGCGCCGCGCTTTGGTAATGAAACTCGTCGGGCAACAGCTGGCAAGCCTGGGCATGCAAATTGGCGGCACGCTGATGGCGCGCGCCAAGCAGGTGCGGAAGCAGGGGGGGAGGGTTGGTCCTCAGACCGCTTCCAAAACGCGGGGTGCAACCGAGCCCGGGGGACCAAATAGAGAGGATGCAACCCCTGACACGCCCACACCGAGGCAAAGGCGAAGCGAAAGTGATCAACCAGACGAGGGCACTCGGCAAACCAAGAATCTCAAGAGAAATGCCGATGGGCCTCCCGAGAGCACGCTGGTACGTCGAGAAAACATCGCAGAGGTACAAGTGAAAATGAATGTCTCTGCCGGGACTGCCGCCTGGATGCTCTATGATCGAAAATCAGGACATGGTTTCTGTTATATTCATGTTGATGGCCCTGGACGCGGACCAGAGATGACTCTCACCCCACGTGAGCCCGGGCGGTTTCTCAAGAATTGGAATACGGATAAGCCTATTCAGGCAGATCCACCCCCGCTCAAAGCAGATGGTTTCTCATGGACCACGGAGTCACTTAAAAGGGCAATGAAGTTATATAGAGATACGTTTAAGCGTGAAGTTCCGAATCTTGACGGCCAGATAGCATGGGGAAATCTAAAAAACTTCCAGAAGGAATTCGTTCGGATTAGCGCCGAACGAGATGATCTCAGCCCTCAACAGATCGCAAATCTTGCGATCCGGGAGATATCCTTTGGACAGCATAGAATCAAGCAAGGGTTTTCGCAGTTCGAAGTAGAATGGGGATTAGAGAATGTAGGTTCGGTCATGATCGATGGAAAACGATACGAAGGAGTCCCAGGCGCATTTCTACCTATTAGCGTTAGAGCGCGGCGTCCTCATGACTCGTCAGCAGAAAGAGAAAAATTATGATATTCGGAAAAAAACTCGATCCGGCGAAGAAAGGTATTGTTAAGAATCTCAACGAGATTTCCGATGAACTTCTCGCTGAGCTGCGAAGTGTAGGCAGTGAAGTTGCCGCGCAACACATGCTCCTGCACTATACTGATTTATCCAATTCAAGACATGTGCTAGGCTTCGTGCTGAATGTCGTGTATGGGCGACAATGAAGACCCGCGTCAATGGAGACGTGGAGGCGGATTGGCGCTGGATTGGTCAATCCAGGAGATGCTTACGCTCAGCAGACAAGAATTGCTAGCACCAATTGAGACCCCGGGAACGGCAATCGAATATCGACGTCGACCAAAGCAATATAAGCGGAATGATGGTAGTAGTTACGGTTCTCCGATGGTCCTTCGGCCTGATCTCGACTACACCTGGGAGTCTCCTCCTCACGCATCGCGCCTAAACGAGCGCGACATGGAACCCTTAGGCGATTTGACGGTGGGGGTTCGGCGTTGGATCGCGGGGTACCTTTCTTGGTGGGTAAACTACAAAAGTAATTTGAGTCTCATAGGCGATGCAGAAGAGATGTTTGAGCTAGTTGATGTTCGTCCAGGGAGCGCCACGGAGGATGCACGGGCAGCCGCATGTGGCCTGCTTCGCGAGCGTTCGTTGCTTGCGCAAGACTCAGCTCTTGTGCCGGGTTTTGCTGGACTGGATGAATTTTATCGAGACGTGTGATGCAAGAAAGTGAGTTTTG
>CBDCWZ010000074.1:0-38768 GCA_965223575.1 Kofleriaceae bacterium | reverse complement strand
GCGGCACGTCGCGACACCTCGGTGCCCTGCAGCCAATCAATCAATACTGGCACGATTTCTTTTGCTCGGTGCTTTGCAAGTGCGGCTGCAGCAGCGCTTTGCACCGAGGGATGTGGATCCCGTAGCGCCCTTTGCAAAAACGGCAGGACGAGCTTGGGGGCGTAGGTCTGTAGTTTTTGTACGGCGGCTACGCGCACTTTGGGATCCGGATCATCGAGACGCTCCGCTTCCTGAAATACTTTACCACTCCAGTCAAAGGCGACGAGGGCTAGGAGCAGGGATATCGCTAGGGTCAAATACGATGGACGCGTGTATGGGTGGGAGATCGTCACTGGCAAGGGCTCGAGAGGGGGCTAGTGTATCTGGTTTTTGGTCTCGGACAAACATTCACAATAGTGACGGTTTGACGTACTCTATGGGCAATGACCAGCCAAACATTGTCCGAGATATTATCAGACCATGCCAAAGCAGAGCGTACCGGCAACACGATCACGATCCCCACTGGTCTTGATGTCACCATATTTGCGGCTGTGGGGGACGAATCGCTCACCATTCACCAAGTTGTCTCCGTTGAGCTCAAGCAAGAAGCTGCGATCATTGACACCAAACGAGGCGAACACTACGCACTCGTATATGCGGACATTCGCTTGCTCAAATATTCCGAAACCAGTCGGAGGTCGGGGGCTGGGTACGCGGCGATGTCCCGCTGAGGGAACTCCGCAAAATAGAAGTCTGTTGTTAGCGGGCGATGTCGCCCCAAAAGCCAACTGAAGCGACCTTGTCAATGGGGGTACTGTCGACACCGATCAGAAGAATATCATCGAAATCCGCGATAGTGTCGTCGGCGATGATGCGATAGACAATTTCCGCTTCATCGCCGTCTACAGTGGCGCTCGATTCAAATGAAAGTCCCGCCGTCGCAAATCGAAATTCGGCGCCTGGTGCTTCGGTACTAGAACCACAGATATTGCGCACGACAACTGTCGTGATCGTTGTACCACCTTGGGTTGGCTCTAGTGTTCCCACCTCGAGCTCGTCTGATCCCATATAAATAAAGCACACATGCGCATCTCGCTCGCCAAGGCGTATCGCACTTGACCTGCCAAATTCGTTTTGGGCATAGACGCGAAAATTTGAGGATTCGTCGGTGATGGGGAGGGATAACGAAAACGGTTGTGATGCGAGAACTTGGATTTGCTGCGGGTCACTCTTTCCCCACACATCGGTGGCGATGATCTCAGAATCCTCAGAAACAGCTCCCTCAGCCCCGGTGATGCGATAGTTCTCGCCGTCATTGATCAGCTCGATCTTCTTGGTGTCGATAATTGGGTTCCCGGTTTCGGTCCCCGCGCATCCACATAAAGCGCTGCTGAAAGCTAGGCATACAGAGAATAGCGGGCTGCGTTGGATCATCATGGGGTGTCATCTTTGTCCGGCGTTTTGGGTACAGAGGGTGGTTTTGATACCGGGAAAAACTGCATATTGAGCTGGACGACCTGTCCCGGGTCTTCGCCCGTCGTACTAAACTTGAGAAGCTCGCGGCGAAAATCCTGAATGCGAGATTTGATCTCGGCAATTTGCTTGTTTGGCACACATAGCGTGAGGGACGAAAGATCCCGATCGGCGCGATCCACGGTGTCGATGGCTTGGCTTGCCAGATCCATCATTGCCCGATGAAATGCGGCGACGGCCGGGCTTGGGATTTCTTGGGGCGTGCTCACGAGTGGATCTGCTTGCACCCATTTTCCGTTTTGATCTTGAATCAGCATTCCCGTTCGATCGAGAATGGAGAGAGCTCGTTTGGCCTGGGTCACAGTGATGCGCGGACGAATCTGCCGCGCAATCCACTTTGGATCATGTTCAAAGTCCCTCCGCACCGCGAGTTCGCGGACGACGGGAACAAACCAAGTCGTATAGTAGTCGGTGAGTTCGGAGCGAAGTTGGTGGACCCGTCGGTACTTGGTAAAGGTATAGAGTCTGCGCTCTTCGCGGAGTCGGGTGACGCTATCCTTGGCTTGATTGTATCGGACAAGGGTCACGAAGAAGCGCGCGTGTTCACCCTCGAGATTGCATGCCGTAGCAAAGCGCTCGGCCATGTCACCCGATAGGTTGCGCTTGTTATCAATCACGAGCTTTAAATAGTTTGGCGAGCCCAGCCCGGCGCGCTGGGAGAAGGCGCGGAACGAGAATCCGCGCCCTTTGAGTCGCTTGTAGTAGTCGCGCAGGAATGCCCGATAGTCTGTGTATTCGAATATGTCTCTTTGAATCGTCATGTATACAGGTATTCGTTTCTATAGAGATAGCAAACTTAATTTATATAGCAATATTCGATTTTAAGAATACAAAATCATCAGTTTTGTATACAGATAATAGTTGCAACCTCTTCCTTTTGTATCAGGAAATGCCATTAATTGTGAAATATTAAATACGTAATGGAATTTGCAGTGCGTCCAAATGCCTGAATTTATGCCTAAATTTTTGATCCCTCTTTATTTCCCACTAGTCCTAGCTGCGATTGGGCTCGTTCCCCTTATGGGGTGCGACGAGGGCTTGGAGACAGCCGAGCTCGGTGCTCTGTCTTCGGCCGCCACCGTGGCGGAAGAAAAGCAACTTGGCGGCATTGAAGCCATGGGATGCGACGCGCCCAGCCAGATCTGCACTACCGATGATCTTTTGATGGACGGCTACGCCCCGGAGCGACCTCTCTCTGATTCCTGTCTTGAAGAGGAGGTTGCTCCAGGGCAGGTTCGTCGGATTACGGTGATCTCTGTAGATGCTGAGGGGAAGCCAACCAAGACCGCGATCGGGCAGGGCGGCACTGTCAAAGTCAGCGTCGATATCTATGGCGACTCGGTAAAGGAGACTCTGGTTGATTTGCTGTATTCTGTTCGTCCTGAGGCAAGTCCAATCTCCTGGGTACCGATGCCCGAGGCGACTGCGCTTGCCGATATGGCTGCCGAAGATGGAAGCGGGGCGGTATCGGCAATTTGGAAAGTCCCTGAGATCGAAGGGGATCATATTGTCTTTCGGGCTCGAGCAAGTTTGCCCGGCAGCAGTTGCGAGCATGATGGCGAACTCTTCGTGCGCGTCATCGACCCAACGGACATCAAAAGTCGCATGCGGAAACCCCAAAGCGCCACAGCATCCAAACACTCGGCAAGCACGTACTCGGCAAGCATGCGGGCCCGCCGAATCCCAAAAACGAGTCAACGTGCCAGCACGGCTCCCAGTCTTCGTGCTGGAGAACTTTGCGACGATTTTGATCTCGGTACTCACTCTGATCACCGCAACACTAGCGGAGACTGCAAAGGAATCCCGCAAGCCTGCGAAGAAAAAAAATCCCCATGTGCAACCTATTCACAGCCCGATGATGGAAGGCCGTTCTCGCGGGGAGATGGCACGCCATACTGCGACGTCGTTTATGAACCCGCGGGGACACCTTGCATGCAGCCCGCGCCGTTGACTTGCGCCAAAGCAGGCCGATGTGACGGGGCCGGTGTCTGTATCGCCCAGTTTTAACCGCCGGCCAACCCCTCGACCTTATATGACTCTACTTTGCAAAAACATCCGCTACTCGCAGTGCTTGCTCGCACTCGTTGTTGTCGTGTGCTGGGCCCCGGCCCATTCCCAAGGAACCGGTTCCCAAGAAGAAACGGTCGATCAGCAGCAAGCCCGAGAGGTTGCCATCGATCCCTCGACAGGCCGGAGCAATCTCGGCATTGCCATCCAAGTCCCCGACTATCATGGGCTCGAGCCAAAGCTAAGTCTGCGTTACAGTCCCAGCCTACACAATGGCTTTGTTGGCGTCGGCTGGCAGCTCCAGGGCTTTAGCGCCATTGAACAACGCGGCTGGCGCCGCGGCGTTCCGACCTGGAATGCGACTCAGGACTCTGACCGCTACTTTTTAGATGGACAACTGTTGGTCCGAAGCAGTTACTTTGGCGGTACCCATACTACCGCCGAAGAGCCCAGCTTTGTTCGCATTTCCAAAACTGACGCCGGAACCTGGCAAATCACCCAACGCGATGGAACCCAATCCACCTATGCACCGATTTTTCAGGTTTATACGGAAGACGGCACAACCCATACCTACCGCTGGGGATTGACCAAAGTCGAAGATGTCCACGGTCGGGTGGTCCACTACCGTTGGGGGTGCGAGCAAGAGCCAGGCGATGCAAAGGTGACGCTGGAATGCTATCCCAAGGCAGTTCACTACAATGGCGTGACCGTCAAGCTCATCCGCAAGCTCCGGCCAAAGCACGACGTCGAGACCTTTGCTCTGGGGCGCGAGCAGCTCGGCAAACAGACCCATCGCCTTACCCGTATTACCGTCCGGGTCGGAACCCAACCCGGTCCTTTGGGTGAGGCGGATGGGCTCGTCGGCCGCGCGCGCGACTATCGCCTCAAGTATGTTGTGTCCCCGATCACCGGACGGTCTCTGCTCAAACGGGTGTTCCGGTATGGCAAAACAGATACCAATAAGCTGCCGAACATCACCCTGCTTTACCAATCTGAACAACAGGCCAAACGCAAGCGAATGTTGCACGTACCGTTGCCCTATGCCAATGGAATCCAAGCCCCACAACAAGCGGACCTCAACAGAGATGGAATTGTTGATATTTTGTTCACCAGTGATCGATGGGGCGAAGATCATCATGTTGCACTCAGCAATGGCAAAGAATATAAGGTCGTTCCCTCAACGCCGGCGCTCCGAGGAGTCAGTTTTATTCAACCCCCCGGGCGGCCCACGCGATTGCTCGGGGTACGCCTCGGCATACGGGATCACCGGGAGCACGATCGCTGGTATCAACAGTCGCTCGTTCGCTATACAAATGGGGGATTCGGGGGTCGGAACAGAGAAGACCATCAAGCATTTGCCTTATGTGCACAATCCAGCTCGCAGATCCCTGAGAAAGGTGGAGCGGCAAGTATTCACTGGCAGTGTTCTCAAGCCGGGGCAAATTGACTACCTGTTTATTGATAGCGTAAACAACAGGTACAAGGTAATCGATGGTCAAAACCTAAGCTCGCTTCCCATCGATGTCGCGCCCTACGAGCCGCTTCCGCCTACGATTTTCTACAACAAATCAACCTGGGTGCCCAGTACCTACTGGGTTCGCTTGATCGACCTGACTGGCGATGGCTTAGATGATTTGTTGTACACCAACCTGGAGCGTACAGTGTGGAATGTCGCTATTAACCAAGGCGGCATGTTTGCTCCGCCGCAGACTTGGTTGACAAGCGCCCCCGTGCTCTACCCCAAGGTGAACCAAACCGCTGGAATGCTCGATGTCTATTGGCTCCAGGATGCCAACGGGGATGGCTTGCCGGATTTGTACTGGAAGGAAGATAAGGTTGTTAGGCTCGCTTACAACACTGGCACCAAATTCCTCGATAGTGGCCAGTCGATTCCCTACAGCCACAACCTGTCCTTTGGCGACTTGAACGGCGATGGGCGTGCCGATTCGATCGGCCAAGAATCCGGCAATGCCTCGGGGGTCGTCTACGCCTTTGGTCGGCGAGAGCCGGGCTTTGATTCGAAAAACCGAATGGACTGGGGCAAGCTTGCGCTGGATCGTCCCACTCCCATCGCTGACTTTTCCGGTGATGGCCTCGGCGATATGCAATCCTTCGGCGGCGCACCAAGCTATCTGAAAAACAACGCCCCGCTGGACCTGTTGACCCAGTTTCACAACGGCTACGGTAGCATCACTGAATTTGAATACACTCCGGCTGCTCATTGGCCGAACAATGGCGGCCGGGTCAGTCACCATACCGTCTCGAAAATGATTGTCCACGATGGCCGCGGCAATCAAGCGGTGACCCGCTACGAGTACGAAGGGGGTCGCTTTGATACATATCGCTGGCGCTTTGCCGGATTTGCTAACAGCAAAACCTTCTTGCCGTGCGAAAACACGGGCCAAGACAAATGCGCCTATACCGAAACCTGGAGCGAGTATGTCGCAAGTCCAGGCTGGGTCGTTGGTGCCACGGCCAATGGCGCGTACTACAAGTTGCTTCGCCCCCGGGAGACCCATTATCGCGACGGCAACGGCAAACTACTGCGCGCCACGATCCACACCTACACCGGGATTCACAAAGTCAGTACCTCGGAGTATGAATTCGACCCGGCGTCATCCAAGTCACCCAAGGTCTTTCGCCGCCGCTACGTGTCGCGATGTGAAGTATGGGCCGCCAATGCCTATCCGCTGCGCGGAAAATGGACGATTCGTGCGCTTGGCGAACTTAAGCTTGACCAACCCCATGTGCGCGCCTGCCGGAAATCAAGCTATGACAGGTACGGCAATTTGCTACAAGAGCGAGATCACGGTGACTACGCGGTAGCAGGCGATGAACGAGAAACCGTCACCGAATACGCATACAACAAAGAAAAATACCTGGTGAGTTTTCCCAGTCAGCGCATTGTCTACGGCAAAGATCGCCAGACCAAACTCCACCACCAAACCTTCCTGTATGACTACGAGACCGGCGAAAAAGCGACAACAGTAAAGCTCGGGCTCGTGACGACCAACCGAGATTGGCTCAACACCGAAAACCGATTTCTTACGACTCGGACCTATTACGTGTACGGACTGCCCTACGCTGTGCAAAGCCCCAATGGGCAATGGAGTTTGACCGGCTATGACCCGGTGTTTCATCAATACCCTACTATCACTGAGCTGCGAAGTGCCGACCAAAGTAAACAGCGAACGACCCAAACCACTCCATGGCACGATTGGGATCTGGTGTGCCGGGCGCCCACCCGCGGTGTTGATGAAAATGGTCAAGTCACCAAAACCGTCTACGATGATTTTTGTCGACCCACGTTGATAGAAACCCCTCTGGGTGGCTTCACTCGAACCAAGTACTGCAAGACCGGCGACAAACGAAACCCCTGCGAAGACCCCCATCGCCGCCATATCGAAACCGAAACCCCAGGCCCCAATGGCTCGGTGATTTGGCGTAAGCAGTATGTCAATGGCGTCAATCAAGTGTGGCAAACCGAGCAAAAAGCCGCGGCGCACAGAATCTCGGCCAGACAAGTGTTGGTCACCGAAACCGAATATACGCCCCGGGGGCAAGTCGCCCGGCAATCGCGTCCCCATTTTGCCAACGCCACGCCGCGCTATACCGAGACCACCTATGACGCCTTGGGTCGGCCCAGCCAACGAGTCCAATCCGATGACACAAAAGTCACTCAGCACTATGGCCTAGCGAGTGTGACGCTTCAGGGCCAACCCCAAGTCTTGGCGTGGAAGCTGTTTCGCAACGAACTATTTTATGACCCGCAAAAGCCGGACAAAAGTCGTGAGCATCAGCACATCGACTACATGGATATTCGCGACCAGCAGGTCATTGGAATCGATTTTCTTGACGCTTCTGTGATCAAAACTCACTATCGCTATGATTCGCGCGGCAACCTGTCCCACATCATCGACGCGAAAAACAATACATGGACCTATCTCACTGATTCTTTGGGACGACGCATCGAAGAGGTTGACCCCAATCGTGGCCTGATCCTCTCGCGCTACTACGATAGTGGCCAACTCCATACTCGGTCCGACGCCAAAGGCGTTATCAAGTGGACCTATGACGATTTTTCTCGCGTAAAAACCCGCAGCGTGCACCCCGGCAAGCCCCAAGCGCGCACCTATACGTTTTACTACGATACCCCACAGAAAGGTTTCTTTAACCGTGGCCGCTTGACCTCGATCGATGACCCCCAAGGCATGTCCAAAACCTTCAACTACGACGCCGCAGGACGCCTTGCCCACGAGATCCGCACCGTCGATAATACTGACTATCATTTTTCGTGGACCTACGACGCCGGCGGACGCCTGTTGACCACCACCTATCCCGACGACACCCGCCTGGGGCCCCTGGGATACGACGCCGCCGGTCGCCTCGCCAGCATTCCCGGTATTCTGCGTGACATCGTCTATCATTCCAGCGGAGTACCGAGCCGTATCTATGGAATTCACGTCGGCTCCCAGCGCTTCGAAGACACGCGCCGCGGGTGGACGGATGCGATTCACATTCACAAGATCAAACACGGAGCTACTTCTTATTATCTGGATCCGCAAAATCGGATACGAGCCATTGGCTATAGCCGTGATATCAAGGGCCGCATTACCCGCGAACACGCCGGTACCGGCACCAACAATCTGTTTGCGCGCGAGGACTGGAGCTATACTTACGATGCCTTAGATCGACTCTCCACCGCGAGGTGTCGCTCGTGCCCCGAGGAAACGCGCAGTTACTACTATGATGCGATCGGCAATATTACCGCCCACTCGCACGTCGGCTGTTACATTTATGATCCCCAACGCCCCCATGCTGTGCGTAATGCTGGCGCGCACAGCTACGACTATGACGCGGTTGGCAACATGATTCAGCGTGACCAAACGGTTTTGGACTATGATGGTGAGCACCGCCTGGTGAGCATTACAGCTCCACCCCAAAACACTGGCGGCGCCGATCGCATTACCCGGATGGCCTACAACCACGCCGGCGAGCGGATCAAGCTCGTGCGCCCCAATGGCTCCATGACCTTGTACCTTGGCGATGGCTACGAAATCACTGATGGAACCGTGACCAAGTATATCCGTGCTGTCGGTCAGCTGGTGGCCAAGACGGTCACCCCCAAAGGTCACGCGGCAAAAACCTATTGGTTCCACACCGATATCCGCGGCTCGGTGCGGATGATCACCAACGATAAGGGCGAGCAGGTGCAACGCATGAACTATGCGCCGTTTGGCAAGCCGTTTGACAAACTTACCACCGCTCATAAAGAGGCGGTGGGGTATATTGGTGAACACCAAGACGAATCTGGGCTTACCTACTTGGTTGCGCGTTACTACGATCCGGCAATTGGGAGATTTATCTCTGCTGATCCGTCGTTTCCACTGCAGCAAGGCGTGGGACTCAATGGCTATGCGTATTCGCAGAATAGTCCGATAGACAAGTTAGACCCGTCCGGAATGGCGGCCATTACGCTCACTGCTGCTGCCATCTGGGTAGGCAAATCTGCTCTAGAAGGTTTCACCGATGCTTCTGTGGACGCTGGAATTGCTAGAGCTACTGGGCAGGAATTTGGAATTGGTAAGTTCGCGAAATCGGCTTTGATTGGGACTGGTGTGTCGCTTGTAGGTGCCGGCTTTGTTTCTAAAATCAACAAACTCAGAAAAATACGACAGGTTTCGAGAACCATCAACTCGACAGGGGACTCAAGAAGCATTCGAGCTTGGGATTCAATACCAGACCCAGACGAGGCTGCAAGGTCAGTAGATTTGGATACTTTTCGGAATTTATCCGCACAGCTCAGCGACAAAAGCGCGGTCATTGGAATAGTTAGACGAAATGGAGATCTTGGGGTTGCATCCGGGGCATCCCGGAGGAGTCAAGGTGATCACTTGGGCCGATGGTTCAACTGTAAGAGGGGCAATACCAAGAAGAGGGGGACATAGGGACGTACAACTCCGAATGGGCGGGGAGCAGGCTGGTGATGCTGCCTTCACTCTTCTCAAGGAATCGGATGGTACCTGGAATCCTATCTGGACATCCAATGTGAACTTCAGAAATTTTGGCAATATAGTTCCTCCGCCGCTCGTACGTAGTCTAGTCACAGATGGCCTAAAAAACCGCGGAATCAATGTTGTACCTAGACGGCTGTCTATGCGGGACATACAGTAACCCAATTGTCTTTCCCTAAGCTGCTTTCGTCTCTGAACTTCCGAAACGTACTCGCAAACCTGATTCGTAACTGTTGGTTGCGTTCTTTCTTGGGGAGGTTTGCCTTGCAGAGCCGCCCCCTTTTTTGCGCGTGAAGGACAAGAATACAAATTGAACAATCTTGTATACGGATAAACATCCGCCGTTCTCTTTTGGCATCGAAAGAATGCCATTATCACCGGAATGTTGCACGCAAGCTGAAGTCTTGCGTTGGTGTGTTTCCCCAAATGAGAAGAGAGAATAGAGTTATGCAATTTGCGAAAACGAATGGTCTCCCGGTTGGGATTTTTGTTGCAGTGATGATGGTGGATATGGGCATCGTCCCCGCTCAGGAAATGGACCCCGTATTTGAACCTGTTATCACCGTGACGACGACGAAAGACAGCAGGTTGTCGAACGAGACATCCCTGCGAGAAGCGGTCATCAAGGCGAATGAGCAGAAGGGACATCAGGTGATTCAATTGGGGCGGGGGACCTATTCGCTCACAACATCAAATCGGTTTGGTGGGACTTCTGAACACTGGGGAGATTTGGTTGCGAAGGACCCCGATGGGGTCACGATTGTTGGTCAGGGCCCGGGTCGGACCAGGATTCGAGCGGAGGACATCGGTGACCGAGTGATCACATTTCGTCAAACAGAAGGCGAAGGCATGAACCTCCTTGAGGGGGTGACAGTGATGGGCGGTGTTTCCGGGCTAGAGGGCGGCGGCATTCAGAACCTAGCCTCGACGCTCACGATTGAATCCTGCGTTATCCAAGGCAACACCAGTAGGGGAAAAGGGGGAGGCGTTTATAATGTTGGCGGAAGGTTAACAATCTCCAATAGCTCTATTGTGAACAATGTCGCCTCCGTGGGGGGTGGTATATACAACCGGCGAACGGCTTTTCGGGACCGTGCCAGTGGCAAGTTTGTGCCAGTTGGCGGACTCACGGTGACGAACAGCACCATCGCGAAAAATAGTGCGAGACGCGAGGACGGCCCCTTCGGTCAGGGGGGAGGCGTTTATCTGCGAGGCGGACAGGGTGTGTTTGTCAATGTCACAATTGGCCGGAATCAGAGCGGTGGTATCTGGCATGTCCCCACATGGTCTGCGTTGATCGATAAAGAGGTATTTATCAGTAACTCACTGATTGCAGAGAACAAAGGGCTAGACCTGATTGGGCCGATCACATCTCGTGGGCACAATCTCGTTTCTAGGACGCATTTGAGGACGCCGCTCGGCCGAGATGACATTGTCCGGGGGAATACGGATAGGGGGTATGCTGGATTGCCAAACACTTTAAAAACCGTATCGGGCTTTCCGATGTTGGTTCCTTTCCCCGGCAGTAAAGCAATTGATCGCGGAGCGAACCATTTAACGCCGGACCGCGAGGGTGGGGATCAGCGCGGTCAAGCGCGTATTGCCGGTCATGCCGCGGATATCGGCGCTGCAGAGTTTTCGCCCCTGGATATGGCCAATGTTGTCATCGTTGATGATCAGGACCCGGGGTTTTCGACGACACCAGCGGGTGCATGGAGTACCAGGGTTAGGGATGCCAATGGGTTTCGCGGCAAGTCTAGAGCAAGTACGCGGCTTTTGCCCGAACGGAGCGAAGCGCTGTTTCGGCCCAAGTTGCCCCGAGCAGGCACGTACTCGTTTTACGCGTGGTGGAGCACGGGCACGACGACCAATGCACAGTTTGATATTTATCGAAATCAGGACGCTTACTTCAATAGAGATCCGCAAGATGGCGACACTATCTCTGGTATCGACCAACGCAAACAACGCGGGCAATGGGTGCTCCTCGGGACATTCGCGTTTTCTGAACAGGACGATATTTTTGTTCGCCTCACCCATGGGAGCAAACTGGTCAGCGCCGACGCGATCATGTTTCGGCTAGAGAGTGCTCGCTTTGAGGCCGGGCGATGGAGTCACGTACAACGGCGCTGGGAAACAAACCTAACGGTCGGAGATGTGTTTAAAGAATTGCAATGGAACGGGTGCAATCCTGACAAAAATGGCCATCTTTACGAGAGGATCCCCGGAGATACAGAAACATCGAAGAAGAAGCTGCGCTACAAAAAATCGGCGACAGCGCTTCTGCCCAATATGGACTATCAATTCTACGTCGCCAGTGCCTGCAAAGTTCCCGGAGACAGCATTCTGCTGAACTCCTATTAGGATGTACGCGCGTCGCCGCGATATCCGCGGCCGACGATGTATTGCTCGATAGACTGGCTACGGCTTCCTGTGGGCTTGATAATCTTGACGTGATCAAATAACTGTCGGCATTGTTTGATGAGCGCCGGAAACTCTGGGCCTTGAAACAGCTTTGCCAGAAAATGTCCCCCCGGGCATAGGGTGTGCCGGGCGATCCCAAGGGCGCGCTCAAACAGGACCTCAGAGCGAGCCTGGTCGACGTGGCGAATCCCACTGGTGTTTGGAGCCATATCCGACAGGACCACGTCAAAGTGATGCAGCTCTCCGAGAAGGTCTTGCGGGGAGGTCTCGAGCACGTCGCCGAGAATATGGCGAGCATTGGCGATCGGCGGATCGACGGCGATACAATCGATGCCAACCAGCTTGCCACGAGGGCCTACTTTTGCGGCACAATACTGTAGCCAGGAGCCGGGGCTACAGCCGAGGTCCAGGACCCGGTCGCCGCGCTGGATGAGGTTGAGGCGGCTGTCGATGTCTTCGAGTTTAAAGACGGCGCGCGCACGAAACCCGGTCTGCCGGGCCCGCCGGAAATATTCATCCCGGCGGTTACGGCGATCCGATAAGGTACGACCCACGCTTAATGCAACCAGCTATCGGCGAGCCTATCGCCCAGCTGCAGCCTTTTTGGATGCCTTGAGTGGGTTTTTGGAGCGCTCTTCACTTGAGCCCATACCGACTCGTTTGTATAGGGTCCTCGTTGTCGCGTTTCTGACTGTGACATACGAATTTTTGGCGCCAGGGACGCTGCCGCGGACGAGCACGCAGTTGTCATCGTCCAAAATCTGCACGAGTTGCAAATTTTGGGTCGTGACCCGCTCATTGCCCATTTGACCCGCCATGTGCTTGCCCTTAAAGACATGCCCGGGCGTCAAACGGCAGCCAATAGAACCACCATGGCGGTACACCTCATGGACACCATGGCTCATCTTGGTTCCCGACATTCCCCAGCGTTTGATGACGCCCTGAAATCCCTTCCCCTTGCTGGTACCTGTCACGTCGATAGGAGCGCCTTGCTCAAACACGTCACTCGCCTTGAGCTCTTGGCCAATTTCGTATTTCTCAACGTCTTCGCTGGGCAGCCGAAACTCCTGGAGTTTGCGTTGCGGCTTTACCTTCGCCTTTTTAAAGAATTCGATTTCGGGTTTATTGGTCAGGCGATCTGGCTTTTCTTCAAACCCGAGCAATAGGCTCGAATACCCGTCCTGTTCCACGGTCCGTTTTCCAACCACGACGCAGGGGCCCGTCTGAATTACGGTAACCGGGATCCGTTCACCGTCGTCTGCAAAGACTTGGCTCATTCCGAGTTTTCGGCCCAAAAGGCCCATGCGCATTGCCATCCCATCACTCCAAAAACTGATGTTAACAATATTGATACGTTAGACTTTGTCGAGGCGCTCTTGTACCGACCAATGCATCACGTGTCAAGGGAAGGTAAAAATGAGTGATATGATGGCAACTTAGCCATCTTCAATCGCGTCTGAACATGGTTCTTTTGAGGTCTCTAATGACTCTACATACCGAATCGCCGACTCCGGCGTATATCGGAGAATCTCCTTGTACAGTTCGAGTTTGTTCACGATGTCGTAAGGGGCAGGTGCGCCTACCCCTGGAACGATAATGCTGTGCTCGCTGCTGCCGCCATCCACGTAGCAAGTTGAGGTCTGTGGTGATGCAATGACTTGTTTGACCTGACTCCAGGGCAGGAAAAATCGTTGGTGCTCTCCAGACTGTAGCCCTATCCCTTGGGGAGAAACGACAACTTGCAGTCGGCGAACCGGAGACAATTGATAGGCCACTGCCAAACCGAGCCCGACGACACAGATCCCCAATGCGACATTGCGAACCTGCGGCGACAAATTAAAACTCAGCGCCAGCACGCCAAACGAGATGCTGACCGCTAGGGCCAAATACGACAGCCCTGCATAGCGAGGCCGCAGTTGGTAGTGTTTCCCATCCATGAGTTCACAGCCTAGGGGGTGTCCCTATTATGAATGTACCACCAGATAGGCACCTGAAACCGCAGGGAGCGTTGCTCGTCGGTCACGTAGGACAACTATGTTCCCTCCTCACGCCTTCCCTGCAATTCCATGTGTTTATCTGGAGGCACTGGCATAATTAGGGACACTCCCTAGTCGGCGTTGGTAACGAGATTGTGAATTGCGATCCGTGCATCGAGCGATATTGCCTCGAAAAGCACGCCGAATCCCATCGGCAGTTGGGTAACCGAGCCGTCTGCTCGCGGGATTTCGCAATCTGCAATGCGGCGCCACATCGTCCAGGCAACGACGTCTATTTGGCCAACGCTGTCGAGTGCAAAGGTAAAGTGAATCCGGGTGAGCAATGGGAGCGCATGCCCTGAGATGTACGCACCGTTGGTGGAAAGATCGCGAACGACCCCCGGGAATCTGGACCCTACATCCTTTGTGTTTGCTTCAACGCGTTGATACACCTTGCGCAAGTTTTCGTGGAGATTCACATCTGTTTGTGGAATCGGAACCGTGACGGTAGGGACATTGAGTTGGATGCGAACAGCCCGTCGGTTTTCGTCCAGCTGTAGACTCATAGGGGGAATATTATAGTATTCATTGTTATAGCGATTGCCATCTTTGGTGACGCATTTATCGGACTGAAGTGCCTACCGGAACATCCGTGTCAATCGTCGAAAGGCCTAAGATCGATTGGTCCCCGGCTGCGAGAATCATGCCCTCAGACTGTACGCCACGAATCTTTGCCGGTTTGAGGTTTGCGACAAAGATAACTTTGCGTCCGACAAGCTCTGCGGGGCTGTACGCTTCAGCGATACCGGCGACAACCTGGCGAGGTTTGGGGGCGCCAATATCAATCTGGACTTTGAGCAGTTTTGAAGTCTTTGGTATTTTTTCTGCTGCAGTAATCTGGCCCACACGAAAATCTATCTTGGCAAATTCGTCAAAGTTGATTTGGGGTCGCGAGGGGGCTGGGGCTCGCGCCGGTGTTTTCGCATCTGCCGGGATCCATCGATCGAGGAGCTCGGTTTTGCGCTTGTCGTCAATGCGGGGAAACAGAGGGGGGCCAGGGCGAAGCTTGGCTTGTTGTTTCAAATCTAGGGATTGTGGGGCGCCAGGCCACCGATGCACATTTGCTTGCTGGTCAGAAAACCCGAGTTGAACCAGCAATGCAGTGGCCTTGGTCGGCATGATCGGAGCGATCATTTGTGCGATCGCATTTAGCGCCTCCAATGCCGTCCGCATGGTCTGGAATAGCTCGGGCTGGTTGCTCGAATCTTTGGCGAGCGACCATGGCTTTGTGCTGTCCACATAGCGGTTGGTTTCTGAGATCGCTCGCCAAATGTGCTCTAGTGCGCGAGAAGGCCGGTATTCGAGGAAGTCTTCGGACGCTTTTTGGGCGCATTGCATGACGGTTTGCGTCAATGCAGTATGGATCTCGGCTTGGTCATCGCACCTGGGTGGGACGGAGCCCGAACAATATTTATTTGCCATCGCGATCACTCTACTCACCAGGTTTCCTAAATCATTGGCCAGATCTGCATTGTACCGAGCAATCAGACTCTCGTAAGAAAAGTCACCATCCAGCCCCAGGGGAACTTCGCGCAATAAAAAGTAGCGCAGCGAGTCGGCGCCGATATCCTCGGCAAGCTGGTTTGGGTCTACGCGGGTTGCGGGAAGTGATTTCGATATTTTTTCGCCACGAACCGTCCACCAACCGTGGGTCAAAATCGTCTGTGGTAAAGGAAGTCCCGCCGCAAGCAATATGCAAGGCCAATACACTGCATGGAACCTGAGAATGTCTTTGCCGATGAGATGGCAATTGGCGGGCCAATACTCATCATACTGCGGCGTTCCGATTCCCCCGAGCGCAGAAATATAGTTGACCAGTGCATCGATCCAAACATAGATGACGTGTTTGGTATCGTCGGGGACTGGGATCCCCCATGAGAATGAGTTTCGACTGACCGATAGGTCACGAAGACCATTGCGGACAAATGACAGGATTTCGTTTCGGTACGATTCGGGGCGAATAAAATTGGGGTTGGCCTCGATGTGCGCCAGCAGCGCATCCTGATACTTGCTCATGCGAAAAAAATAGGATGGCTCGGAGATCCATTGCGCAGCGGTTTTGTGCGTTGGGCACAGATCGCCTGGGGCAAGTTGTGATTGCGGGTAAAACGCCTCGCACGCAACGCAGTACCAGCCGTTGTACTTGTCTAGATAGATATCCCCAGCTGCAACAAGGCGGCGCCAGAAGTCCGCTGCAACTGCTTTGTGTCGCTCTTGGGTCGTGCGAATAAAATCGTCGTTTCGAATGCCGAGTTTCGCCCAAGTATCTTGGAAGCGAGTGACGACAGAATCCGCCAGCGCCTGTGGTGTCACATTTTGTTGTGCTGCTGCCTGCTGGATTTTTTGTCCGTGTTCGTCCGTCCCAGTGAGAAAAAATGTATTGTCTTTGTGGTCCAGACATGCGTGAAACCGGGCGAGGGTATCCGCTAATATTGTTGTGTATGCGTGTCCCAGATGGGGGGCGTCATTGACGTAGTAGATCGGCGTTGAGATGTAATAAGGTGGCATCGGGTGGGGTATCCGTAATCAGGAGGCTGCTTTTCGTTATTTGGGGGCTGCGTCGCGTTTGGGCTTGCGTGGCGGTTGCGACGGAAACATCGGTTTCACTTGGTCGGCGGTTAATGTTCGAGATTCGCCCTGAACAAGAGATACGCGAACCTGCTGTTTTAGTACGTCGACCTCAACGATCCGGCCCTCGCCAAACTCGGTCACGACTCGTTTTCCGAGTTTGGGTAGTCCTTTGCGGAGTCGCGCATAGGTTTCTTGTTCATACACGAGACAGCATTTTAAGCGACCGCATTGGCCAGAAACCTTGGCAGGATTGAGAACGAGGCCTTGATCTTTAACCATTTTGATCGAGACCGGGACAAACTCGGGCAACCACGTGGTGCAACACAGCTCTCGGCCGCAAGAGCCTATGCCCCCGGCGATTTTCGCTTCGTCTCGAACCCCCGTTTGGCGCATCTCGACGCGGGCATGGAGGACGCGCGATAGTTCACCGACGAGGTCGCGATAGTCAACTCGCTCTTCCGAGCTAAAATAGATTCGCAACTTGCTCTTAGAACCGGTGGCATCAACTCGAAAGATCTTAATCGGCATCCCGCGAGCCCGAACACACTCTCGAGCTGTTTGCAGCACAGATTGCGCTCGCTCCTCGGCGCGTTGTCTCGCTTGGAGATCGCTGCGATTCGCGTGGCGAAGGACTTTTCGCAGGGTGGGGGACGGTTTGCGAACGGACGGGATCACGACCAGCCCAAAGCGAGTGCCGCGGTCATTTTCAACAATGACCGGATCGCCAACAGCATACACCTTGTCACCGCCATTATACCACTTTGCTCGACCCACAGAGTCCACTTTGACTCCGACGACATTACAAATCTTATCTTGCATCGCTTGCGCTAGGGGCGAATCATAGTCGGTATCTTCGTCGCTCTCCGAGGGCAGATCGGGAGCTAACTCAATATTGGGCGCAGGCTCATCTGCACCGGTCGCATTGGGCGCCGAAATGTAGAGTTGCTCGTCGTTTTCACCCTCGAGGAGCCCGTCCTCCGGCGTTGTCCAACCGGGCTCGGTGTACGCACGTGCGCTCACATTTTCGGTGAGGGCACGCTGTTGCCGGACACCAAGAGTGTCGGTATCCGGTCTCTCCGGAGCCTGTGTTTTTTCAAGAGCGCTTCCCACACCTCCCATGGCGGTGCGTTTGCGTTTTCTGCGTCGCCTCCGCCGGTCGCTACCAGATGCCTCGTTGTCATTTTGTAGGGGCGTTCGCAGATCGCGCTGCTTGCCTGATCTTCGCGATGTTTCTGTAGGTTGGGGACGTTGCTCGACTGTCTGGGTTGATGACTGGCGGTCCGGGCTCTGGTTGCGAGGCCGGCGGCGTCTACGTCGTCGCGATTTTTGCGTGGGTTTTGGTTCTTTGGGCTCCGTCATGAGCGCACCCGGGGGGCTGTTCCATAGCGAGACGGATGCGGCGAAACAGGCTGAGCTGTTTGCAGCAAGCCTTCAATCGTCAATTGGGGATGGCAATTGTGTTCTGTTAGTGGCGTCTCAGCGGTGAGCAAAACATGTCCGGCCTTGGCGAGCTTCACTGCCCGAGCCCGATCCCCGTCTTGAAACGCCGTAAGCGCCTGCTCTCGGATTTGCCGGCCATAAGCGCGTAAAGCGGCAAGTGCGATGCTGCGGTCGCTGCCGACCTCTTGTGCCGCCTGCAGCCTGGACGCTAAGGTTTCGGTTGTCATCGCGAGATGCAAGCTTGCGATGGCGTCAGCGATTTGTTGCTTGGTTTGCTCGTCACCGTCTTGCGGTTCTTCTTCTCCGCTGGTTGAACTCGCAAACACAAACTGTTGACACCGGCTACGAATGGTGGGCAAAAGTTGTTCGGGAGCTCGCGTTGCCAGAACAAAGTGAGTATCCTCGGGGGGCTCTTCAAGGGTTTTTAGCAGGGCATTTGCGGCAGGGCCAAGTAGTGTTGTCGCCTCTCGGATCAGAAATATTCGCGCTTTCCCTTCATTGGGGCGACCGCCGAGTCTCGCACTGACCTGATTGCGGATCGTCGCAATGGGAATGACCTGCGCTGTCCCCTCCGTTTGCAAAGTAATGACGTCGGGATGAATCCCATCGGCGATCTTTCTGCACGATATACACTTGCCACAGCCCAAAGGGTCCTCGGAACAATTGAGTGCCGCAGCGAGGGCAAGGCCAACCCCGTAGGTGTCCGCTTGAGCGGTGCCACAAAACAAATACGCGTGGGCAATCCGGCGGCTCGATAGCGCTCGCTTTAGGCGCTTGATGGCCCGAGGCTGGGTCGGATAATTGGCGAGCGTATTCATGGCCAGACGCTAGCCCGAAACCCCTAGAATCGCCAGTGCCTGGCCACAGAAATCAATATGGTATGCCGTGATGACGATGGAAGAATGCTTATAAACGCATCGCAGCAAGAATTCCGATCGTGAAGCTATCGTCAGCAGTCCCGAGATCGTCAAACCCCAGCCTGCCGCCAAGATCCAGCCATCCATTAGGAGAATAGTACGCAGAAGCATAGATGGGGACGATCGGGTCTTTGTTAGAAAAGTCCTCAGCGACCACACCACCTTCGCCAACAATGGACCACTGCTTGTTGACTTGTACGATCACCCCACCAATGACACGAATTTGCCCCCGGGATAGTATGGTATTGATCGCATCCGCCTCAGCCTGGGCCTCGTTTGCGCGAGGATCTCCTAGCGTGGGCACAAAACGTTTTAGGCGTATCCGAACCAGATCTCGACCACCGAATACAGTTAGCTTGTCGAAAAGACGTATTTTGAACGGTGCGCCAAGCGACAACCCTAAACTCGTAGGGTCGAATAAGATCGGAAGTGCTGCTTGAACACCGAGATGGTCAGTAATGCGAACCACGACGCCTGGAACGAAGGTTTTTCCAAAGGCTCCACCGTCTCTGTCGAGCACTCCGAGACTGTAGTCAGCTGCTAGCTCAACTGTCTTACGCAGTCCGTACCTCGCGCCGGTGAGGAATCCGACGCGCCCTGGGCTTAGCCCGATCGGTGCCTCAAAACGGAGTTCTAGCATATGCTCAAGGAGGGTCAACGGCCGAGCATGTCGCTCAATCGGATAATCCAAACCGCGTTTGGGTTCGATTGGTTCGGCTTTTGGGGGCGGAGGTTTTTCGGTTCCGACGATCCGCGGTGGTGTGGGGTCCTCGTCGATATCGTCGTCAACGTCGGCTTTACTGGGTTTCTTTGCGGACTGAGGCGATTCGCTAGAATTTTGTTTGCTGGAAGCCGAATCTGTGTCCGCCTGACTTGGTTGTGCGTTTGCATTTGCCGCTAGCACGTAAGTCAGGATCGCAACCGTACACCAAATACGACAAACGAAAACCATCACTTTATAGTCTACTATTAGTCTACGAGGTGGGCCCGCATTTCTCACAAGATTTTGTCGTGTGAGCGTCAAGTGTGCGTAAGGTCTCGGGTGTGAGAAACGCGGTCTAAAGGTGCCCAATCCAGCGTGGCTTGTGCGATCGATTCTTTTTCTCACTGTCGGCTCGAAGCGGAAATCGCCACCAAGGTTGCCAAACCATCGTGAATATGGCGGCAAGCCGCATGAGAACGGTCCTGCGTGGTAGGATTTCGTCCGGTTGAGTATGGCTTCTAGTCATGGAGTCGTAAATCCCTGCCGTAGCCTCTCGAGACTCCAATCCTCAGAGTCATCACCAGCTTTAAGTTCGAGTTCGTCAAAAAATGACTCACCGGATTCGTCCTCTCTATCATCGGTTACTCCTGTTGGCGTCAATTTTGCGTCCGCTGCACGAAAAGCGCCGATACCCACGTTGGCGAGCATATTGGCTTCCAGGAGCTTCTCGTTGATCACCTTAAGAAAGGTGATCGGATTGTAATGATAGACCAAGCCATCTCGCGGAAGACCCGCATGGCGCGCGACGCGCTTGGTCCACCACAAGGTCGGAGTGATTTGCTCGTCGACTAAATCTTGGATCTCGGTTTTGGTCATCGTTGTTTGGAAATCCTTTGCATTGCGCAGGGACTCGCTCCAGTCTGGTGTCGGAAACCACTCGGACACGTGCAATACTGCGAAGCTTCGCAAAAATGCGCGGTGGTTGTTGGACGAGAAAAAGTCGAGCAGTTCACGGCGAGACAGCAGGCCATCTTTTGACGTGTCAATCGGACGGTTCACCTCTGGGTTGGTGCTAAACCGACCACTAATGCTGCCGTCAATGACCGTCCATCGCGGTCCTGGGTCCACCTCTCGCATGATTTCCTTGGTTGCAAAGATTTCTAGATGGATCTGCGGGCGCTGCTCGCTCGCAGGCCCAGCTTCGCCCGCGTGACCGATGATCTCGCCTGCCTCGATAGGCTCATTGAGAAGAACAACGCGGTCCGCGGGACGCGGCATGTTTCGTGCTGGGGATGTTTTCCATGATTTCGTTGTGAGCCATTGCGGCTGATCCTTTTTGTTTCGCGAGGATGTTTCGTCTTTGAGGTGGAAGTACAGCGAATAAAAATGGACACTCGCTTTTCCAATGGTCATATCATGTCGCAGCAAAACGAAATTGGTGCTGCCGATGGAGGCGGATGGTCCCATCCGGGCAGCAACAAGCCGGCCAGGGAAAGGGGCATAGATCGGTGCGTGTCGCGGTGTATCCAAGTGAATCCCCCCGTGCCATAGGCGCGAGTTTCCGTAGGGACCAACGGGAAAATATCCGCCGCGACCGTTGGTTTCGTTGAGCCGATAGAGTGCGTCCACGCGATTTTGTAGCCGCTTGATATCTTGCGGGACCTCGGGGCGTTGGTTGGGGTTCTTCGGTTTGGTTGCATGAAGTGGAAAGCACAGCTGCCCGCGAACGCCTTCAATAAAGCGTTTGAAATCAAACGGCCCTGGATCCCACTTGCGGTAGGTTTGATGGTAGTGACCAATGTACCCCTTGTAACGTTTTGCATTGGGCAATACGGTCCAAGACTGATGGCCCGGACTATCTTGAGGGTACTCCAGCGGTACGTTCGGCAGGGCGTGGCGCAGCGAATGGCTGAGATGCCGCATTGCGTACAGTTGTCGGTCGGTGAACTGGTAGGCTAAGTACGTATGTCCATGGACCCGGCAGGTCGTTGCATCGCGTGTCCCCGGCCTGCGGGCGTAGTAGTCTGGATATTTTTTTGCATCTCCCCGATTGCACAGCTCGATCCCCACTGAAAATGTATTGAATCCCGCGGCGTGAAAGCCCATCAGCGCCAAGTCCAAGGTTTGATAGATCGTGCCGTCGTTGTCGATAAGAAAGTGACAGGAGAGCCCTCGTTCGTCGTGTAGTACGCGAAAACAAGTACGCGCCGACGGACATCCATCAAAATGAACAACCACCTGGCGAATCTGCGCCTGCGCTGCCGCCAAATCCGGCTTGGCGGTCCTGGGGAGTCCAGGCCGGAACCAGTAACGCTTCGATCGGCGGTTTTTGGCTTTTTCGGAGTATGGGTAGATTCCTCCAGCACAGCGATCGCGGCTTTTTGTTAAACAGCGCTCCTCTACTGCGCTAAAGAATGGCGTTTCAAACCAGGGAATCACCTTGGCACCACATGAAAAAGGAACACCTGCAATCCATACGTTTGACATCATTGCTCCTGAAACAGAAAGCGGATCTCGGTTTTGCCGACGCGAATCAGCATGCCGCTTGTAAGTTGTTTTCGGGTGACTCGCACCCCATTGACAAAGGTGCCAGTGGTGTTTTGCAGATCGGTGACGTACCACAGCCCGTTTGACTCGAGGGTAAATTGCACATGTTCGCCAGCAACCCCTGGGTCCCCCATCACGCGAAACCCGTTTTTTTTAGCACTTCCTACGACGAATCCGTTGCGAAGTGGAAAGGTCTGGCCATGGTAAGGTCCACCGATGACAAATAGGACCGGTCCGCCGGCGCTTCCGGGACCAATGGATGCTCTCCTAGTGGAGGCCCGTGCGCCCCTCCGATCGCGAAGGTAACGGACCCCAACGTACAATAACAGAATAGCGGCGAATCCTGTGCCGAGCGCACCGAGCCAAACGATAATTCCAAGTCCCTGTTGCAGATTGCGGGACAGGCATCGCCCTAAGCAGTACTGTTCTTGT
This sequence comes from Kofleriaceae bacterium, assembly GCA_965223575.1. Taxonomy (GTDB): domain Bacteria; phylum Myxococcota_A; class Polyangia; order Haliangiales; family Haliangiaceae; genus CBDCWZ01. The sequence continues at coordinate 16,168 of CBDCWZ010000074.1, read as the reverse complement.
TGGCATTGCTGTGCTCCGCACTGTGCAGAGCCAACATGGAGGCTATTGGATAGGACGCCAAGCGCTTCGACCCGCAATCGCCGGCCGATCACGGTGTGCTGGTAGGGGACAAAGTAGTTTAGGACATATTGCGCGGCGATTTCGTCGAACAATACGCGGAAGTTTGAGTGAAAGCTACGCTCGGTATCTAAAACAAGGCGAAAGGTCCCGTGGCTGCGCTTGCTCATCTCTCCGAGCCCTAGCATCGGCGCACGATGACGGATGGGACTGTGTCCCAGGGTGTGGATCCGAATTCCGTGACGATCTGCGCGCTCGGCAACGTCGCGATAGCGCTGCGGCGTCGGATCGATGTCGTGACCATCTGAGATGACAATGATCAACTGTCGAATGGCCTCCCCACCCGCTGAGGGCTCCTGACGTTGCTTTTGTTTTGCACGACGGAGCGCAGAAACCGCCCGTCCTACGGCTTCTATCAGGGCATTGGGGCTAGGCGTTAAGTCGGCGTCGGTGTCGGTGAGATTGGTCACCGCGGTCTGTTTCGAAGACAGCCGTCCACGACCGTGGACCAGCTCACCATAGCGAATTACGCCAACCCGTGCGGTTTCGGGAAGGCGATTGACAAATTCTTTCGCTGCCTCTGTGATACGCGCAAGCAAGGGATCATAAGCGTACGCAGTTTCGATGACGAGCATCACGTGGAGGACATCTCTTGTGTTGGCGTAGTGTCCCGCGAGGTAAGGTAGTCGCTTTCGGGTGTTGCCGAGTTTGAGTGTCCACTGTTTGTCTCCAGACACGGCGGCGGCATGGCCGCGGAGCGGGATAGCACTGACATAAATCTGTAACTGCATCGTGTTGGGAAACCAGCTTGGCTGTGCCCGTACACGGTCAAGCTTTAGCACCGTCTCCGCCTGCGCAGCGCCTGCGTGGATCACACAGAGCATAAAAGCGAACCAGAGGAGACGGGGCGGGGATGGTGCGAACATCGGTTGCTACGGTAACCAAATAGGCTCCATGTGGCTAATTGTAGGGGAATACATTTCCAACTGCATGGCCATGATACGGGTGAAAATGGCCAAATCCCCCATCATTTTCGGTCTCTTCTGCATCTGGCCATTTCGTGAGCGTTCGGCGAATACACGATGCCTCGGCTGATTCTCATCTTCGTGCTATAGTGCCAAAAGAGGGCTCCCCGTAGCGCACGCAGTCGTTGGGAGGATAATGAGATGAAACGATACCAAGACTTTAGTTCGTTGCCAGCTGCGGAGGAACAGGCGTTCGTTGTCTACGAAGAACGCACCGTCGAAACCGGCAAAAAAGCAATGATTTTCGGCCTCGTCGCTGCAGCGATTTTGACGATCGCGACGATCGCGATCGTATTCAGCCACGAGAAACCGCAAAAAGGGCACCAAATGGCCGGGGACGATCTCGGCACCCTGGTCCAACCCGACCGCCCAACTGGTGCCAATGCACCTGCCGTAAGCGCCCCGGAAGCAGAAGCACCGGCAACATCAGGGAAAACCGAAACCACGCCATAACAGGCTCTCGTGGAGCCGATTTTATCCCGCGAGTACCGGCTTATTTTGTTTGCGGCATTCCTCTTGGCGGGGTGTCCCAAACTTGCCGATCGCTCGCGCGCACCGGGCGGTTCACAGAATCCTCCGTCCCAGATCGTTGCGACAGAGCGGGGCGCAAGAGGGGGGCATCTTGTTTTTATCGACCAAGAAGGCGCTCGGCTCACCGAGCTCACCAAGGGCGGCCTGGTACCGATTCGCGACCAGGGTGCAGCATGGTCTCCGGACGGACGCTGGATTGTATTTGAATCTTCCCGGGGGCGAGACTCCCTACTATTTACCAGCTTGTGGATTATCGCTGCGCGGCCGGGCGCAAAGCCGCGCCGCATCACATTGAGCGCTGCGATCGATCGTCATCCAGCCTGGCTAAACTCGTCCTCGCTTGTGTACGTGTCGCGAAAGCGGGGGAAGAGCTCTCATTTGTGGCGTCTCGATCTGACCCAAGGGCCTCATGGGCCGCGGGCCGCGGCACCACCAAGGCAATTGACCGATTCGCCAGACAACGACGAAAGTCCGACCGTTTCACCAAAGGGAACGCAGATCGCATTCATGCGGATCACCGCTAATGGGAAACAGTCGCGGCTTTGGAGCATCACGGCAAACGGAGAAAAACTGCGGCAACTCACCAAAGGGCCCGTCGATATCACGCCCGCATGGAGCACCGATCCCGACAAAATCGCATTTGCTGCTCCGATCCCAAAACGTGGCGACTACGATATCTTTGTTCTGGACCTCAACACAGGCGCCCGCAGGCACATTATCGACGAGTCATTTGCGGATCAAACGGGACCGCGATGGTCTCGCGATGGACGCTTCCTGTTTTGCACTTCACTGTACCGGGCAGCGCTCACGCAGGAGCCGGTATTGTCTTCCGTTACCTTTGTTGATTTGCACGAAAACCCGAGGGTACTTCGCGTGCTTCACGACCCGGCGGCTGTAGAGTCCCGGTTTGGTCCGACGACGGCGCCCGGATTCGCGGCGCAACCGGTATTGTATCGCAACCAGGACTATCGAACAGCACTGCGGCAGGCGATTCACGAACAGTTGCGTCGTAAGCGGCAACTGGAAACCGACTAATACGTGACCGCAGAAGTCGCTGTTTTGTCTGCCCTAAGACTAAGGTTGGCTGTGGTGAGATCGTCTATCGTATCGATTTCGATCGCATGCAGACGACCGATATCCAGGGCAGAGATGTTGATTCCCTCATCAATCATTTGCTGAAAGCTGGCTTCATAAAACTCATCAACGTAGCCGTCTCGCCCGATCCTGGTATGCAGTACATTCGCTAGGCTTCTCGATGCTGTTGCCGAGAAATATTCGATCCCAATAGACTCCCCAGCGGTATCCGCGAGCGATACGGTTTTACCGATCTCTTGCACATGCTCTGCGGGCGTGATCCGCACTTTGATTTCTTCTGCTCCGATCTCTCCAAGTGTGCGAAGAGCGAGGCAATTGGGACCGCGTTTGCGCATGATATCGAGGATGTCTCCTGCAAAAACGATGTCCCCGTCGAGCAAGAAAAAATCGCTGCCAACGAAGCTGGGGGCCGCACAGAGCAGCGAAACAGCGTTGTTCGTTGTAGCGTATTGGGGATTGGAAATAAATTCGATGTCGTGGGTCGGAAACCATGATGTCACCGCTGCGCGAATCTGCTGCTCCAAAAAGCCGGTAACGATCACAATCGGACCAAAGTCACGTGCGATCAGCTCCCCGAGGGTTCGTCGTAATATCGGGATTCCGCCAACGGTCAAAAGGGTCTTTGGGCAATGATCCGTAAAGGGGCGAAGGCGATCGCCTATGCCAGCCGCGAGGATAACCGCTTTCATGGCAAATCGCCGGCTGCGATTGTGTGTTTGGTCACGTTACATCGCGATTTGTACCCTTTTGGTCACAAAAATTCATCGACAAAGCGCTACAAATGAATGGGCAACCGTAAAAATCGTTTCCTTCCCGGAACCATCACCGGGCGATTGGCACCAGGAGCCAAGCTCTTAGGTTGACATTTACTTGCCAGGGGTACTACTCACGAGGCCCGTGCCAACTCCATCAGCCCAGAATGCCTATTGGCGGAAGAATCTTCAGTACGTGATAACGTTGCTGCTGATCTGGTTTAGCGTTTCGTTTGGCGCTGGGATTTTGTTTGTCGACGAGTTAGACAAGATTCGGGTTGCAGGTTTTAAACTGGGGTTTTGGTTTGCCCAGCAAGGGTCGATCTTCACCTTTGTTGTTCTCATCTTTGTCTACGTGTTTTTGATGAATCGCCTCGACAAACGTTTTGAAGCCGATCAGGCGACCAATCGCCCACAAGCTGCACCAGACGAGAACACTGAGGCCACTGCCAAATGAGTGTGCAAGTATGGACGGCGGTTCTCGTTGGCGCCTCTTTTGCGCTGTATATTGGAATCGCGATTTGGTCGCGTGCGCGATCGACAGGGGATTTTTACGTTGCAGGCGGGCAAGTTCGACCTGTTGTCAACGGGATGGCGACCGCCGCCGACTGGATGTCGGCGGCGTCGTTCATTTCGATGGCGGGTTTGATTTCGTTTATGGGACGCGACGGCGGGATCTACCTGATGGGTTGGACGGGTGGGTATGTGCTCCTGGCTCTGCTGCTTGCGCCGTATTTGCGCAAGTTTGGCAAATTTACAGTGCCAGACTTTGTCGGTGACCGCTACTACTCGCAAGTTGCCCGCATTGTTGCCGTAGTTTGCGCTTTGTTTGTGTCGTTCACGTATGTCGCGGGGCAAATGCAGGGAGTTGGCATTGTATTCGCCAGATTTCTCCATCTCGAGGTCGATACTGGGGTCATTGTCGGCATGCTGATTGTGTTCTTTTATGCGGTACTGGGCGGTATGAAAGGGATTACTTATACGCAGGTTGCCCAGTATTGTGTCTTGATTTTTGCGTATCTCGTCCCCGCCATTTTTATCTCGATCCACGTCACTGGGCATCCTGTACCCCAGCTCGGATTTGGCAGCACAGTCATTGGGGAGGGGACCGGAGGAGGATACCTTTTGGACACGCTGGATGGTCTCAGTAGAGAGCTAGGCTTTGCCGAATACACCGAGGGGAGCAAGTCTCGGCTCGATGTGTTTTTCTTTACCGCGGCACTGATGTTTGGCACTGCTGGGCTTCCACACGTCATTGTTCGATTTTATACGGTTGCCCGCGCATCTTCAGCCCGTGTATCCGCTGCATTTGCCTTGCTGTTCATTGCGATTTTGTATACGACCGCGCCTGCTGTCGCCTCCTTTGCCCGAACCAATCTCCTGCAAGAGGTGCCCCATCAAAGCTATGACGAGCGGCCCGAATGGTTCAAACATTGGGAGAAAACCGGACTGTTTGCGTTTAACGATGCAAACGAAGACGGCGTGATTCAATACCTGGGCCCAAACGCAAACCAAGAAAACGAACTCACCATCAATCCCGACAGTATGGTGCTCGCAAACCCAGAGATTGCAAAACTACCCAACTGGGTGATCGCGCTTGTCGCCGCGGGTGGACTTGCAGCAGCGCTCTCGACCGCGGCGGGCCTTTTGCTCGTCATTTCGACTGGGGTTGCCCACGATCTGCTCAAGAAGGCCATCCTGCCCAGTATTAGCGAACGCGGCGAACTGCTTGCCGCGCGAATCGCCGCGGGTATCGCAGTGTGTGTTGCCGGTTACTTTGGAATCAATCCACCCGGTTTTGTCGCGCAGGTTGTCGCCTTTGCATTTGGTCTCGCAGCCGCATCGTTTTTTCCGGCGATTTTTCTGGGAATCTTTTCCAAGCGCGTGAACACTTACGGCGCAACCGCCGGGATGATCGTCGGTTTGGCATTTACGATTGGCTATATCATCTATTTCAAGTTCGTATTTCCACAGCTGAACAGCCCCGAACACTGGTTGCTTGGGATTTCTCCAGAAGGCATCGGAACACTTGGCATGGCGTTAAACTTCATCACCGCGTTCATCGTATCGAGCACAACACCCGCGCCGCCGCAGGCAGTGCAGGACATGGTCGGGCGCATCCGGCTCCCGGGATAATCAAGGCGCTAGGGGGCGAGAGCGATTCCGCGTGGGTTGTTGAGATTGCCAATCAAGACCGTGGGCGAAGAACCATCCAGTTCCGCGCGTGTCAGCGAACTAGCGTCGCCATCAATCCAATATATTTTCGCGCCGAGCACATCGACTTCAATGTCTCGAGGACTTGTGGTCTCTGCGACGATATTCAACTCGGGATCGCTTCCGTCCAAGTTTGATCGATTGACAGATCCTCCCCGTTGGGTCCAATAGACTCTATTGCGCAGTGGATCGACCGCGACACCGCGCGGTTGTTCAACTTGCGAATGCAATCGCTCAATGACTCCAGTGGCATCTAAATTTGTTCGCTCGACCGAGTTGGTGCCCGCGTCAACCCAGTAGATTTTTCCGGTATCAATGTCCAAATCAACGCCAAAGGGCCGACCTAGGTTCTCGATCCAAGACTCGATTCCACTCAGGTCAAGGTTTGCTCTCCAAATGATGCCGGGCTCACTGTCGGCCCAATATACTTTTTTCCCGAAAGGATCGACGGCAACCCCGCGCGGAACGCCGGTGATTATCGCACTGTTACGATTTTCGCCGTCGGGGTCTGCGCTCTCGATTAGGCCTGTTCCGTAGTCGACCCAATACACTTTGTTGTGAATATGATCGAAGGCCATTCCGTAGTTTTTGTCGAGACCACTGCTGACGATCGGAGGATTAACGATTCCATCTAGATCCGCCGATTGAATGACTCCGGTTCCATAGTCAGACCAATAGATTCGCCCGACGTTTTTGCACTGGGGACAGACACTATCGGTGTCCTCATTGCAATCGCGGTCTCCCGGTGCGTTGATAACGATCTCCGTTCCGTCTTCAGGAAAAAAAAGACATCCGGTGTTTGTGATCCTGACGCCTTCGACCGTCTCCGTTAAAATGACCGACCATAGATGTGCATCTCCCTGTGAGAATCGAACGAGGTTGCTCAGGTGCCCAAATCCGATGACATCGTTGTCCGCATTGAGCCCTGCCACCGCGATCTTAAAGCGGTTGTTTTCCAATTCGCCCGGATGCAAGAGCAACCGATACGGGTTTGTGGATAAATCCCGATCAATTCCAATGATGGTTTGATTTGGCGTGCTGACGCCAGCATACCGGTCAAATTCGACACTTCTTTTCACGCCAACGAAAAACCGCAGTGCGACGATGTTCTGTGACGTTGCTTTCGTGTCGCCACCGACCTCCACGACCAATACGGTGTCGGTAGTGCAGGAACATCCCAGTAACACCAACGCACCCAATATTGCCCGGCGGACGAACGACATCTACGATGACCAGTATCACAGATCCTGCATGTAAACGGTAAGTACTGTTTTGTGAGGTGCACAGGGGCAGCGACGCTGCTCCTGGATGGGATTATCCTTTGGCATACATGTCCCTACAGTTGTCTAGACTTGCGCGCGTCGTCAACAACAGTATTGTTTGGTTGTTGCGACATGCGACCGCTTGCACGAAAACACTGGTGGTGTAATTGTCAGAGTCGTTACGCGGGGGCTATGGGGGAGCGTGTCCCACCTAGGGACTCCACCAACAAGTGACACTTGTAGATCCCGATTCCAAGTTTATCCCCAGCGGGGTCGTCGACCACCATATTTCCCTATCGATCCCATGGTCTGATGTTAGCAAAGTTGAGATCCCAATTGGCACCGCCGGGATGATCGTCGGTTTGGCATTTACGATTGGCTATATCATCTATTTCAAGTTCGTATTTCCGCAGCAGAACAGTCCCGAACACTGGTTGCTTGGGATTTCTCCAAAGGCATCGGAACGCTTGGCATGGCGTTAAACTTCATCACCGCGCTATTGAGCCCTACCAACTCCAAAAAGACGAGCGCTATAGCGAGATTTCGCAAAGTGCGGTGTTCCCCGATCTGGATATCACCGCGGTCGCAGGCTGTGCGGGACGAGAAGATCAGCATCGGGCTTTGCTTGAATTCCGCGCAAGCCTGAGACCCAAAAACGCTCGCTAAATCGTCGAAGCACGATACTACTAAAGTTACCGTACCCAGTACGGCCCGGCACAGCGGAACCCGACGAGGACATGGCGTACCCACGACCGGCGACCGTGTTGGGCCGCGCCACGGCCGAGGCCCGCATAGTCGTCCCACGCAGACCCCTTGACTGTCATTGCGCCGTTTCTGTGTGGCCAAGGTGTTGCGGTCCATTGAAACACGTTGCCCGCAGCATCGAGCATACCAAAAGGGCTGGCGCCGGATGCAAATGCCGAGACCGGAGTCGTGTCCAGGGGGCCGGTAATACCGTTATTGAGCTGCGTGGGGTCAAAAGACTTGCCCCAGGGGTAGTTGAGTCCCTGTTTGCCCCGGGCTGCGACCTCATATTCGGCCGCTGTTGGAAGCCGCCTGGATTGCCCGACTATCTGTCCCCGCCAAGTGCAGTAGGCGTTGGCATCGTCCCATGTCACGAGAACGACCGGATGATCGTTGCGTCCTTTGGGGGGCTTATTGCGCCGCCAACGGTAGCGTTTGACCTGGGTATTGTAGTCCTGGATAAACCCTTGGCGCTTCCAGGCGGCGTGATCGATATTCGGGGCCAGACGGCCCGTGGCGCGGACAAACTCGGCGTAGCTTTGATTGGTGACAAGGGCGTGATCGATCGAAAAAGCGGGCAGGGGGGTGCGTTGTCTGGCACGCTCACGCTCAAACCAGCGGTGTTTTCGCGCTGTATCTGACCCAGCGGTGCGCTGATAGTCTCGATATGCACGTTCCCGCTCTTCTTGTGTAGACCCGACAACGTACACTCCCGCGGGAATAAAGAGCATCTGTTGGTCTGCTGTGCGGGTATGAACGGGAGATGAAACCGTGGCCGAGCCCAATCCACTGCCACATCCGATTGAGAATAAGATGAGGAGCGTCTGCGTTTGCTCTAGACGGTCCAAAGAGATCATCGAAATTTTCGTGCGACAACGCGAAACCGCTGATCCCCACGCAATTTTCGAAAGTTAGAGTCCATTCGGTCGCGGTAGCGTCCTCGACCGAATAGTTGGTCTGCGTAAGCGCGCACCGCAGCCTTGTAACTTCGCAATTGCCCCAGCTGTGCGAGCCGATCAAGCAAATTGACTGCGCATTGACTGCGACCTACCCGGGCGTAGGTCGCGGCAAGGTGGTAGGTCGCGTCTACGTTGTAGGGGTCGGCTGCTAGCGCGTTAATAAACATCGCTGTGGCGGTCTGTATCGCTTTTTCTCGAGTGCTTGCGGATCTGCTGCGTGCCCGACGCAGCGCGCGCTTTCCCTGGCTTGTGAGGTTGTTTGACTCGGAGATGACGCGATCTCGATATTGCACCGCCGGTGGCAGAGAGCGGGGATTTTTGGGGGTCGGATTGCAGTCAAATTGGCCAGTGTTTCCGCCAATTGGTTTTGGCCGGCGTGGGTCGTGTGCAGGAGAAACTTTCGTGGGGCCACAATGGACCAAAAGTGCTGCGATCCACAGCAAAAGCAAATAAAAGGAAGTGTGAGATAGCGTCATTTACTCCTACTCCCCCAAGGCGGCCAAAGCGTCTTTGCGAAACGGGCCAAATGATGGGTCTCCCACCGCGCGCTGTACTGCTCGTTTTGCCTCGTCACCAACGTTGGCATGTTTGGTCAGCTGAAAAAGACGTCCCAACAGTGCCACGGAGCAACCCTTTTGGCGCAAGAGTGCATACGCGACGGATAGCTTATATGTTGCCTCAGGGCTGTACGGATCTTTTCGGAGGGCGTTACGCAGGGTAGAGAGGGCCGCCTTCAACGTTCGAACTTGGGCGACACCACGCTGGCTATCTGCGGCGACGAGTTTGGTATCTGCGCGTTTGGCCTGATTGCGCGCCGCACGGGCAGAACTCGCGTCCCAGGACACAGGGGCATCAAAAAAATTGGTTCGGCAATTTTCCTCATAAGATATGGCGGTCTCTGCGGTTTTGGGACGTTTGCGCGGTTTCGGTTTCGATAGCCGCTCGGGTTTGCCAGAGTAGGGACCGGCGCAACCCACAAGGCCAAAGCAGACTAGCAAAAAACCCGTTAACAACAGGTGCTTAGGAGAATAATGAATGTGTGACATGGGCTGCCGTGTAGGTTAGCTTCTCGGGGCCATTCAGGTCAATCACGTGTCCGCGGTGTCGCGGCGATGGGACAAAAGGTGCTGTATGGCACCATCTCCTAAGACAATGGTGGCATCCACCATCCGTGCCTACTATAATGGGGGTATGGGATTTATGACCGCGGAACGCAGGGCGATCGTCGCAGCAATATTGGCATTTTACGCACTCGTGTGCCTCCTGGCCGGTTTGGCAGCGGGCGAATGGGACCGGTGTTTTTATGGTCTCGCTGCAGTGTACGGTCTTGGCTACTTTAGTGTCGTTGCCGGGTACTTCTGGGCAAGATGGTACGGCATTGGATTGGGGCTATCGGGGCTTGTCATCGCCGCCACTTCGATTTGGCAGGTGGGGTTTGAGCCCGTCCTTGTGTTTTTTGGCGTGACTCATGGACTCGCTGCTCTGGGCCTTTGGGGGCGTAAAATGGCTGGCGGGTATGATGGTCGGTCGGACTGGCGGGAGCGTTTTCACATGGACGAGAACGCAACGCATCGGCTTGGCAAGGCGGTTACCCGCGTGGGTATGAGTTTGCCGATGATCGTGATGTATGCGCTTGCGCCGAAAGATGGTGCAATGATGACGTTGATGGGGATTGCGGGCTTAGGTGTCGCGGTGACGGGTGTTGTTGCACTCATTCGTTTGAATACCTGGGGATTATTTGCAATCGCTGGCGGTGCGTTAAGCTTGTTTGTGATCTCGGCAGACGGGGCCTGGGCCGGTGTTCAGGGGTGCGCTGGGGTCTCAACGGTTCTGCCACACGTAGGCCTTGCTGGGTCGTTTCTACTGGCAGCAGCGGTGGTGCCGTTTGTCGCCCCCATCGCCCGCTATGTGCTGAAGCGATAACGGAACAACTCTCGTTATCACGATTCAAATAGCTCTTTAACCGGTTGTCGGGAGACCTAGCTCTGTTTCGCCGGATTGCAGAGAGCAAATTACTCCCTATTAGTGTGTTACTCTGTCACTTTCGGGACTTCGCTAGGCTTGACAACGACAAGCCGAAACCGCTTGAATCCGGCCTCGGCGTCCTTCGCACTAAAGAACACGCGAATGAGCAGTCCATAGGGGATCGTTGCATCGGCAATGATTACGAGTTCGCCGATTTGTTTTACTTCGAGTCCTTTTTTTGGCGGCCTCGGCCTCGTTGGACCGCCTGAGTGCGCCCAAATAGCGTGTTAGTCGTGGAATTTTGTTACCGAGTACGCCACCGAGTTTTTGCGACGCATCAATTTGGCCATCTTTCACGCTCACGACTTTTTCTTGCTCGACCACAATCGCGTTTTTGCTGATGATCACCATCGTTGCGCCCTCGACGAGCATTTCTTCCTGGGACTTTGAAGTAGGTAGGTCTACGGTCCCGGCGTTGAGGGCTGCTGCGCCAGTGGCAGCCTGAAAGATAAATGCTACGAGCAAAATCGTCATCATATCCATCATGGGCATGATGTTCAGATGGCGCACCTCGTCCCCCTCAGGGACGCGTTTCACCGCTTTGCGGATAATGGACCGTACTTCGCGATTAGAGATAGCCATACCGCAGCCCCGTACTACTCAAATCCCGTTGAGAAGAGAATGTCGTGGAATAATGCATGCTTGTCTGGATCGTAGTTTTGGCAAGTCGCCGGTGTTGGCTCGCCGGTAGCACCAGGTTTTCCTGTGGGCGTGCACGCAAGACCAACAAGGCACATGTTGCCGGAGACGCAGGGTTGATTGAAATTCCCTTTTCCAGCGGGAAGATCTTTAGCAGTTAACGGATTGCCTTTTTCATCGAGAAGAAATCGCGGCAAAGCGCAGGTCTCGATTTTGTCCGGTGCAATATGACAACGGATTGCATCCATCGCAGACACGATTGTCCCATAGGGAATCTCGGTGTCTGCCATGAGCACAACCTCATAGGTCGCTCTCCCGCGCCGCTTGCCGTTCCAACGCCGTTTTGCGATCTCGTAGAGGGTGTCAGAAAGCTTTTGATAGTCATAATTGGGCAATGCTGGATTTGTCGAGGCGATCCTTGGCAGGACGATTTTGGGCTGCGCAACGGATCCCTCCAAGCCAAGAATAGAGAAGACGTTGATGCTGGTTTTACTAACCATGACAACAAGCTGAAGGGATTTTTCCTCTGGCTTTTTATTCGGGTCATTGTGTTTCAGTGCTGCAGCTGGCGGTCCCTGATCGGGCAGAGTCGTGTTGATTTGCCCCAACAAAACGCCTGCACTGATTGACGCGAGCAAAAACAACATCAAGTTTGTCACGATATCCAAGTATGGAATGAGGTTGATCTCACCGCCTTCAATTTCTTCCTCTTCGATGAGTTCTTCCCGACGTTTAAACGCCGCGCGGGCTTTCCGGTGCGCTTGGGCTAGATTCATAGCGTGCGCCCTAAATCTAGATGTAGGGGACAACCTATGTGAGTATGTTTAACTGGTTGTTCCCTCATGGGTCTCGACGATTCAGGAATGGCCTTCGGTCCGGCTGTCGCCCAGCAAGTTTTCTAGGCGGAGCGAGAATGACTCGAGATCTGCGATAACCTTCTTGCTCGCGGTGCTGAGCAGCAGGTGGGCGATCATACAGATGAGTGCGATGCTCAGCCCGTACGCAGTATTGTACATTGCCTCGGAGATTCCGTGCGAGAGTTTCTTTTGCTTCTCGGAGGGATTAGCATCCGCGACACCTGCAAAGGTGCGAATCAGTCCCGCGATCGTTCCGAGCAGACCGGTCAGTGTCGTAATATTTGCCATCGACCAAAGCGATGCGATCCGGGTTTTTACCTCCGGGGTAACATCGACCATCGTTTCCTCCATTGCTTGCGCAACGGCAGCCTCTCCACGATGGATACGATTGAGTCCCGCTTTCGCTACTCGAGCGATGGGAGCGGGACTCCCATCACACAGTTTTTTGGCGCGATCGACATCGTTTGCGGCAAGCATTCGCTTAATATGGTCGAGGAATGCTTTTGCATTGAGATGTCCTCGGCCCAAAAAGTAAATGGCCCTCTCAACGACAATCGCGAGAACAATCGCGAGAAAGAACGTGTTGAGAATAAAGAACGCGCCGCCTTTTTGGAAAACATCAGATAAGAAGTCCCACATGGGTTAACTTGCGCCTCCTGCGTAATCGACTAGTGCGGACTTACGAAGACACATAACCATTATGGCCTCGTACTAAACGGTTCGCCCCCGACATAACGCTCTTTTTTTACTAAGGAATCCGCTTGCGCGTCAAGATCCTGGCAATCGTTTCGAATGTTGCCCCTCGTTTCTATCTGTGGGGCCATGTGGGGAACATAGGGAAGCCGACTTGGCACCGGCCGCCAAATTATCATCAGAAACTTAGGGGTAGAAGTGATCTCGGACGACTGAGGCGAGTTCGATGTTTGTGGTGAAAATGCGGAAACCAAATGCTTGTCGGCTACTTGGCCTGTTCGTTGGCGCCCAGCTGCTCGAATGCTTGCTGGTAGGTTGATAGCGCCGTACAGTGCTTACTGTGGTCCCTCATCTGGTTTTTGCATCTCCGCGCTCGTTGCCAAAAACAACCCGTTTGGAAGGACGGGTTGTTGTCCTGGATATTGCGTTCGCGGCGACCGTGGGGGCAAGCGTTAGCTTTGACAGCATAACGCTTCCGTTTATCCAAACGCTCGGGGATCGGCTCGCGGCTTGGGTGGATCATCATGACCACGACCGCCATTGCGACTATTTGGACGATCCGCGTTTTTTTCTCGCGACAAAAGCGCAGCACGGCGGCTGCCCAGAAATGATTTCCGAAGATATTGTGAGACTGGCAGGTCCCGTTGACACGATTGTCTGTCATCTTGATCTCGATGGTTTGTACGCCGCAGCCAAATGGATGTTGGGAGGCGTTGAGCCCTATCGAGGCGCAGATATCGATGCGCGTTGCGTCGATACCCGAGTCGGCGTGCCAGGACCAAAAGCTCGCTTGATTGATCGCGCACTACGGGCAAGGTTTCGTGATGCCAACCTCAAGCGGGCGGTTGTCATGTGGTTGGTGGAGGGGCTCGATGTCTATAAAACGACGATCGACAGCGCAGCCGAAGAGTTTGCGGTCCGAGATGAAGGGACAAGGTATTGGTCTGAGCGTTTTGCGAAGCGCGGACGCGTTGCTGTCGTTCAGATTCAGCCCGGATCGGATCCCTATGACAAAACAGATCTGTTGTTACGGGGACAGCAGGACGCTGAGGTTGCTATTGTGCAGGACTCAGGCATGGTCACCATCGCTGCAAAGTACGATTCTGGGTGGGACTTCGTCCGGCTCCTGCGCCTCGGAGGCGGAATGCCAACCCGGGTAACCGTTCCAGAATCCCGCCTCGATGAGGCAATTTTGGCGATCAACACCGCTCCCGAGCCGAAGTCATCGAGCGCAACTGAGTAGGAGAGCCTATCATGCCGCAATCAACCCGCCGTCATAGTGCGTTTACCACCGACGAAGTCGCAGACAATTTGATTGCGAACTACGACAGTGCCCCTGCGTGGATGCAACATATTAACGCCTACGAACTTCCCTCTACGGTCGAAGTCGCACGAATCGTTGACCAATGCCGTGCGCTGTTGTTTCCCGGATTTGTTGGCCCATCCCTCGCTCGTGCACCACGCACGGAGTTGCGCGACTATGTCCGCGAGCGATTAGACGAGTTTCGCAACGCCCTGCGCAAACAAGTTTATCGGGGGATTCATCACAAGGTGCAATCCGAGCGCGGGACGACAAATCTAGATTGTCCAGAATGCGGCGAAGCAGCAGAACGAATCGTTGAACGTTTTTTGCATCGACTTGTCGAACTGCGCAACGCACTAGCCTTAGACGTCGAGGCGCACTTTCTCGGCGATCCGGCCGCCGCGGGGACCGAAGAGATTATTTTCTCGTATCCGGGGCTTTATGCGATTTCGGTATACCGAATTGCACATGCTCTCGTCGAGGAAGGAGCAAAGATTATCCCTCGGCTCATGACCGAACTCGCTCACGAAAAAACAGGGATTGATATTCATCCGGGAGCTATCATCGGGCCGTCTTTTTTCATCGATCATGGTACTGGCATTGTCATTGGGGAGACGACGCGGATCGGAGCTGGGGTTCGGATCTATCAAGGGGTAACCCTAGGTGCGATGTCGGTTCCGCGCGGGGAGAAACGTCCATGTGGGACAAAACGGCACCCCACTATCGAAGATGATGTTGTGATTTACGCTGGGGCGACAATTCTCGGCGGCGACACAACGGTCGGAAAAGGGGCTGTCATCGGCGGAAACTGCTGGGTTACGCAATCTGTCCCCCCTGGTGCGATTCTTACCCTGAAAAGCGGCCCTGTCGGGCCGGAGTAGCTTTTTGTCAGCAGCGGAACTTCGGGGCTGCGGGCCCGCGGCCTCGCATGCTAATTTATGTACACGGGAATGACTGATATTTGGTCCAGTTCCAAAGAAGCACCTCGCCCACGGACCTCGGAGCGACATAGTTATGTCATTCCGAGCGATTTCGCCACCCGCGAGAATGAGCTCCCCAAAAATATGGTTGGCCGCTACGAAATTCTCAAAACGATTGGGAAGGGTGCCATGGGGGTGGTGTACAAGGCACGCGATCCGTTTTTGGATAGGGTCGTCGCAATTAAGACAATTGGATTCCCTAGGGGCATGGGGAAACGAGTTCGTGACGCCTATCTTACGCGGTTTGAGCGTGAGGCAAAAGCTGCCGCAAAAATGCAACATCCGGCGATTGTGACAATTTTTGATGTCGGACTGGAGGACAACGGTCCGTTCATGGTTCTCGAGTATCTCGCCGGTGAGACGCTTGCAGACCGCCTAGTTCGTTTGCCACTCGCCAAAGCTGTGCAAATTGCGTTGGACCTGGCAAGTGCACTCCGATTCGCCCACGGACAAAAGATTGTCCACAGGGACTTAAAGCCCGCCAACGTGCTTCACGCAGGTGACGATCGGTGGAAGCTCGCCGACTTTGGCATCGCACGCGTCCCTGATTCGGATTTGACCCAGGCCGGCATCTTTATGGGCACGCCGGGGTATTCGCCGCCAGAAGCGATTCGTGATGGCCGCTATACTACGCAGGCGGACGTATTTGCTTGGGGCGCAGTATTTTATGAGCTTCTAACGGGCAGAATCCCATATGAGGGCCCAGACACGAAGACTACAAATCGCCACGTCCTAAAACTTGACGCCCGCCCACCGACTGAGCGCGATCGTTCGATCCCCGAACCGCTCGCCAAAGTTACCATGCGGGCACTGAGTCCCGCAGAGACGCGATTTCAAAACGGAGCCGAGGCAGAACAAGCACTGAAACAAGCATGGGAACACTGCCTGCGCAACAACCTGGTGACTCCAGCCGTATTGACCGGGGTCGAGCTTCCCCACCATAAAGTTGGCCTAATGATGCATGGCCAAGAGCATGTGCCCGAACACAAAAAGCGCGGCAATGCACCAACTCTGGTCGTTGAGGCTGAGAAT
>CBDCWZ010000073.1:0-38469 GCA_965223575.1 Kofleriaceae bacterium | reverse complement strand
CGTGGTTCTTGGCAATGGCCGCACCCGGGCGTTTTACTCCAACAGTGAAGGAGATGCCACGCTGTATCAATTCCCTAAGGGTCTGTTTCGCATCGACCCCCAATCCCAACAGTCAAACTACTAGTACTACTTGGTCACTTCCGCGTAGACTGCGGATGCACCAAACGGTCCCTATGCGGTTACGTCCTCGCTCCCTCGGTCAACGTACATCAAGTACGCCTTGGTCGGTCGCTGTGGGCGCACTCGCATAGGGCCTCGTTTGGCACATTCCTCGCTCCTCCACCGAAGTGACCAAGTAGTACTAGAGAGCTGAACACGTAAATTCACTTTCCGACGCTACCCCTCGAAATCGCTGGCTACGTTGTCCTCCTTGACGGGACCCAACCCCGCCTGCCCACGCCCAAATACGGCGAATCTATGTTGGTTGCGCCTGATTTTCGCCTGGAAACAGACGGTTGCATTGGCAGTGTCCGCCTCGCCAACGATTCCGATCCTTTACCGTCGATAAGCAACTTTACGTGTTCAGCTCTCTAGGTAGGATACGTTTCGCACTTTTGATTTCGGCAATCCTCACTTGACGTAAAAGAGCGGCAGCCCTCAATCTGGTTGATTGAAGTCGACAACAACAACCAGAGCCAAGAAGGAGGGCTGCCGTGAAAGAGAATATTACGCAGAATTCAGAAAAAGTGATTCAGATCGACGAAAGTTAGTTTTGTTTTCCCGCCGGACACTTTTTTGCACTGGTCGCCAAAGGTCATTCGCATGGTTTTTATTGTCTTTTTCAAACTGACTTTATACTGATTGATGAGGTACCAGTTGGCCCCAGAGAGCTTGCCAAATGGAGAAAATTTCTGGATTTGTTTCGGCAAGTATTTGTTCATCGTAGCGAGGTTGGCGTCGATACCGGCAAATAAGCCCAGCGTATTGATGACGTAGAGCTGTAGCATCGGTGGTAGAATTGTCGTCATGAACATTCGTTGTACGAGCTTGTTGTCCCTCGCATACGTAGACATAGAGAGCAGCTTGGCATTAATGGGAGCGTACAACATCTGATTGCCAATGTAGGAGAACATCACCCAGTACCCGGTCGTCTGTAGGGTTTCGCCTAAGATCTGACCAAATACGCGGTTTTTAAGTTCGCCGTAATTCCCAGGGTTACAGTCTGATCCACCAAATGAAAGTATCGACTCCAAGCTTCCAAAATTTCCCGCGCCGAGGCTGCGGCATGCATCAACGATTCCTAGAGCGGCGCGGTCTGCGGCTGCATTGATATTCAAAAACCAGTGCCAGCCCTCCGTATCAAACGCAAAGGTTGGGCGCCATCCCTTAACCGAGTTCCATAGGTTTTCGAGCGAATGAAACGACTCCGGGGCAAAATTCAGCCCAACATTGAGGTCGAGCCAAAGCGCGGGGGCACCGGCGAGAAAGCCACCAAAGGTCACCGCGCCGACAATATTGGCAATGGGGACCCAATAGTTGACAAATTGGTCGAGAACATTGACTTCTCCCCCGCTAGGCCATCAATCGCATCTGATGTTTATGCTGCTTCATAATTTTTAGATGACTCTCGAGCCAACGCATCGTTTGGTTGAATTTCACAACACCTTTGAATCCCTGAACAGGCTGAAACACCATATCTGGCGCTTCGTTGACGGCGACCATAATGTCGTCCACATCGGTCGGAAGCCCGAGAAGATCATTAATGCGATCTGCTGTTCCCGTATCAGCTTGCGAGTAGGGAATCCCCTCCTCCCTCATAATTGAGTGTATGGCCATGGCAATATCCATGCGAACCGTCATGTGTGCCCCGCCAACGGCACCGAGCCGCTTCACCCGGCCCTCATCAGGAAGAAGGCCAAAATCTTCTGGGGGGTAAGCCTAGGCTCCACCCAGCCCAGTTTCTCAAACAATCGCTTGATCGTGATCGGCAAAATCCATTGGTTGACAGCCCACTTTCGAAACGACATCACCAGCGGAAACAGCGCAGCATCGGCAACTTGGCCCCAGGTATTTCCTTTGCCAAACCGCTGAAACGGAACAAACGACTTCCACACGAGCTCCTTCAAGCCCAGCTCTCCTCGCAAACGAATAACAATATTCCCCGCGATGATGCCAGTTCCTTTTGCCTTCATGCGAGCCGCTCTGGCATTGGCAGCCTCAAGCCAACTCATAAACGGGTTGGTGGGAATGAGCGTCGTATCCGCATCGGTGTAAAACAGATAAATATTGCTGAGATCGGGTTTGACCCCCCGCTTCCATTGTTTCAATTGGTCGCCCAGGCTCGCAAACCCCTCTTCGTCCCAATGGTATAGGGCCTCCAGAATTCCTTGTTCTTTTCCAAAATTGTCCAATGCGACGACAAACATCGCCTTGCCTTCGCTGGCTCGCCGAGCTTGAAACTCCTGGACCATCAGCTTCGTTCGCGAAAACTCACGAGCAATGAGTCTGAGATGTTTATTAAATCCCTGTTGCCTCCGCTCGCCACCCTCGATCTCCCGAGTGTATGGGTGGACTCCTTGATCGACTTTACCCTGGTACTCTTGGGTGTGAACGTATGGTTTTCTCCTGCGGGCACCGATATCATATCCCCCGGGTAGATTCTTGAAGGGGGTATCCTGCAGTAACCACTCGTTGTCGCCGATTTGAGTCCCTGATTTTATGATCCGATTCCGGGTCAATATCATCAGGCCCATCGAGGACAATGACCGCATTGTGCAAAATGCCCGTCTTCTCCATTTCTACCAAAGTGTCTGCGAGGCCCTTATCCGCCTCGTTGTAGGACGGAATAACTGAAAGAACATGGAGTGGCTCCGCGGGCAATTCAAGGATGCCGCCAGTTTTGTCGGGTGAGTTGAGATCAAAGGGGACGTGCTTGTCGACATTGAGCGTCGACATCGCCCGGGTCGACCATGTCACCGTATTCACGTCAAACAGCTCAATGCTTCGGTGCCCTCGGCGGGCGTCCCGCCGGACAAAAGCGGCCCAATCCCGTAGGTATAGGCACCGTTCACCACTGATCGGTGGTGAACAGCGAGGTTGTTATACAGGATCGCCCAGCCCTCTTCTGCTCTTGCTTGGCTGTCTTTCCCTTTCTCATAGCTCTTTTTGCTCTTTGCAATAAACTTCTGAGATAGGGTCTCAAAAACGAGTACGGCTTGCGCAGTAGCAGACATAGATACGGGCGAATTTTGGAAGAGGCTGCCAACAATGGGTAGCGGCTTGCGGTTGGGATACTCGCTGACTCCGCGCAGCACGTCTTCCTTTACCGCCGGATCATTGTCCGGATCGACCGGCCCATCGGGATCCGTTAGCCAAGACCGGGTGTTTTTCGTGTAGCGGAGAAATACATCCTCCATGTGTTCGTAAAACACAGGGTCGATATTGTCGAGGTCAATATTGAGGTACTCGGCCGCTACCGTCGCAAATGAAATACGCTTATCCAAGCCAGTTTTGTCGTCCAAACCCTCGACATATTGCTTTCGATCATGGTCCCACAATACGTCGACTAAGAAAATCTCCAAGGCGCTTAGCGCGGTCTCGATCTCCGCTTGTTTGACACTGCCGTATTGGTCGATACGCTTTTTGAGGACCGAGTGTACCAGCAGCTGATCACTGGTTTTATAACTGGGATACGAGTCCTGCCAAAATCCGCCGCCCGGGCGCTGCTGACTGAGCAACCAAGTGAGCAGTGCGTTTTCCGTATCTTTGTATTTGGCGTTTCCGGTGCGCGCGCGATACGTCGCCAACATGTCAAAGATCATCGTGTTGGCTGCGATTCCCGGCGTACTGTTGCTTTTGCCGTCAATCGTATAGGTCGTTGCAAACCCGGAAAAATTGCCTTGTGCGACTTGGTCTTCGTAGTTCTTCCCATAAAATTCGAGGATCGCGGTCATTCCCCATTCGGCCGAATTGCTGTCCGATGCGCTTACGCCTGGATTTTCCGCATAGTCAAGCAGGTTGAGAGCAAACAGCGCGTTGTTTGCGGTGGTCGCAATATCGGAATCAATATTCTCGGGGATCAATCCCGATTGCGCCTGCGATGCGAGCAACTCGGTGATCAGGTACTGCTCGAATTTTTGCGTCTTGACGACACGGAGCAGCTCGGCGACAAATGGTTGTTCTAAGCGCTCATCTGGGATCGCCTCGGCGATTTCGTTCAAGGCATGACGGGGATC
The DNA here is from genome assembly GCA_965223575.1 of Kofleriaceae bacterium. Taxonomy (GTDB): domain Bacteria; phylum Myxococcota_A; class Polyangia; order Haliangiales; family Haliangiaceae; genus CBDCWZ01. The sequence goes on along the minus strand of CBDCWZ010000073.1, from coordinate 34,294 downwards.
GCTGGGGAAGTGGCGATTGTGACTTTGCTCCAGCCACGACGACAACACGCTTGCGTACCCGTCGGTCACCAGTTTGTCGATCATTCGCTGGGCGCCAATGACCGTAAACGTTCCATTGGATCGTTTTTCGAAGAATGGGTCATTGGGATAGTGATTGCCTATCTCGACAGTCACGCGGGTGACCAAGGTCGGAATACTGGCCGGGTTCTCGACGACGGCTTGGGCTTGGGCGCGTATCCACCCCAGCTGCACGTAGGCGCTGTCTTGCAGCAGCTTCTCGAGTGGGGACTCTTCTTCGATATTCTTCTCGCCAGACGCAACATCGTCAAAGGTTTGCTGCATAAAGTTGTTTCGCAACAAAAACAGCTTCGCGGGTGTCGGGTCGTCTGCGGAAGACTCTTCTCGTTCAAGCAATTCATCAACGCCATCACTATCATCTGCAAACGCCTCGGGGATTTCGACATCGCCAAACAGGGCTTCAAACGCAACCGAGATGAAGACCTCGATCAACTCGTCCTCCGGGATGGGCTCCCAGCCTCCTTCGGTTGCATCGTCGTCGCCGCCTTGCGTCTGGGCATACACGGACGGAATCGAGAATAATGCCGACGCAGTGGCAATGATATTGTTAGAATCCACCGACCGTTTACCCGGAATAATCGCATCGAGTTGTTTGTCCAGAGACGAAAAGTCTGGACATGTCGACTTGATTTCCTCGACCATCTGCTTGGAGATAGCGTTGAGTTGGATGGCATGCTCGAGGGCGATCTCCGCTTGGTCGATGTTTTGGTCGATCTGCGCAAGTGCATCGGGATCGGTTTCTTCGTTGCGGCGGTATTCATTAAACGCAATCTCGGCACGCAATAGCTCAATCATCAACTGCTCGCGATGGGCAATCGATTTGTCGATATATTTGATTTCGCCCTTGGCTCTGCCTATCGCTTTTTTGATCTCAGTGGTTGGACCATCTAAAATCCCTTCGAGAGACGCCTCCATGACATCGAGGACCTGGTAGGCGAGCGCGGTCATCGGTGCGCTACCGGTAGGGTTGACGTCAATGCCAAGCCGCGATAACTGCTCATCCATCGATGCGTTCCAGCGTTCGCTCACCACTTGGAGTCGCTCGTTAAACTCGGGAGTTGTCGGGATTGTACTGACTGGCCGGAGTTTGCTCTTGGGAAACAGCGCCTCTAGCGTTTTGGGGAACAAAAACTCGGTATAGCCCTCGTGATACACGCCATCAGGAGTGATGGCATAGCCATCAAGCTCACTCACCGTATCGGCCGAAGCAAACTGGCCGACCCGGACCCCGGGCTGATCTGGGTCAATAATCAACGCAAGCTCTGGACTCATGTCGACGCCACGGGTTTCGCCCTGGTTGGAGATCCAGGTCGTCGTGTAGTCCTCGATATCGAGATTGTTGTCGGCAATGTACTGGACGATGCCCTTTTCATCGTGGGTGACGAACCACTTTTTGTCTTTGACGTAGATTTCGACCATCCGGTTGCCGGTCTTGGCGTGCACTTGCGCCAAGACTGCCGGTCCGATCGAATGGGTGCCGATGGACTTTTGGCCCAAGCCCAAGGTGGTCACCCGACCGCCGGCGCCAAAGTCGCCCAATAAGTCATGATAGGACTGAATCTTGCCAACTTCTTTGTTGTCGACCAATTTGCCGTCCCAGACGCCCTTGTCGAGGCCGGCATCTTTGATTTTTTGACTGAGGGTGGCGATGTCTGCCGGGTTGCCAAAGGCATCGAACTTGGTACTTTTGAGCGTGATTGTAAATTCGTCGCGCCACTCCGCCCCATTAGGTCTCTCAGCGCTGTCCCGCAGCAACACAAGCCCGTTGTTCTTGGCATTTCTCCAGAATAGAAACTTGGCGCTCAGCTCGGGGTGAAAATACGAGTCAATCGCTGCCCGATCGCCGGCAAACACGTAGTTGGTGTCGTCAATCGTGATGTCATAAATGAGATCGTTGGTCGGCTCTAAGTAGATGAGCTTCCCCAGCGAGGTCGGCAGTGGGATCCGCTTGTCCTGCGCGAAGCTTTTGACAAAGTCTTCCGCCGCTTTTGGCCCCTCGACAAAGATATGGTTTTTGGCAACTCCGTTTTTGTTTCGGAACGGGATGAGGACAACGTCCGTGGGCAATGTTTGCCCGTCGGCTTCTTGGAGAAACGCAATGCCGTGCGGCGTTGGCGCGATAACTTTATTGCTGAGCCAATGGATCGCGTTTTGGGACGTTTCGGTTTTGACGAGTGCAAACGGTGTATTGCCAATGTACACATGGGGAAGGCCTGTCGGGATCACCGGGCTTTTCATAGGCTCGAGAAACACCTCACCACTGGGTGTTGTCAACCAGTCTTTGCCTCGATGATCGAGAAACCAGTCTTTCGCTTTTGCCGAGCCGCCAAAAAACTCATAATCAATTGGACTCTCGGTGACAATGCCGGTGTTGGGATCGGTGATCGGCATTCGAAACACGTCTTTTGCGGGAGGACTCTTCTGAGAATATCCAATCTTGACATCCCCCTCTGGTGTCGACACCGTGATCCGAGTCGGCAACCCACCACCCAACGAACAAACGTAACCACACCACCCGACCTTGCCGATGGGGAGCATCGGGCTCTCGGTCACCATGATCACATTCCACGTGATCGCAAAGACCATCGCATCTTGTTGCTCTTGGCTGAGGTCTTTGTACCAGTCTTCGCCCTCATAGCGCTCGCGGATAAATGCCGAGGTCGCGCCGTAGGGGGTCGAGTGATCGATATTTTGATCATCACCGCCAAAACCATCGGGGTCTCCGGGGCCACCAGGGCCATCGGGGCCGTCCGAATTGCGTTTGTTCAGCTCGTTCATGATACCCGTGTATTGTTCAATTATAGGTTTCTTTGAGAACGAGGGATCCTTGGTGACGAGGTCAGCGTAAATCGGGCCTGCAGCCAGCCCGTTGTCGATGTCCTCTTGCTCTTCACTCCGTTCTGTAAAGTAGACATTGACATACGCTTCATAGCCCTCCCAGGTGATATCGACGCTCTTATCGCTTTGCACCCAGTAACTGACGTCTTTTGAAATTGTAGGCGAAAACACCGAACGACCGATATTCCCGTTAAAGGTATTCCACGCCAGGTCTTTGGTCGTCATCTCGCGGACTGCTTCGAGCTCCTCTGCATTTTCGATGTGATACTTGGACACCAGCACCGACGCGGTCGTCGACATGGGGGTGATGGTTTTGTCGAAAATCTGGTCCCTGGCATCCTTATTTAGGGTCCCGGCTGCATGTCCTGCCGCTACGACACCGATTGACGTCGTCTCCACAAGAACGACGCTTGTAGCGGTCTCTTTAATCACAGTCGCAACAACTGGCCCAATGACACCATCGGCGTCGGGCACTACCTCTTGGTTTTGTGGTTCCTCGTACGGCACACGAAGCAGGTTGATTTCAGGATGGGTGAATACCTTCCCGGTCGGCAAAGTCGGCCACAGCGCTGGATCCGACGCGTAAATATCGTTGGCCAACAAAAACTCTGCGAGAAATTCTTGCAACGCAGCTTCGTCATAGGTCGCATCGCCATTGATGATCTGCACGATATCTTTGTTATTACGCACCATGGAGTCCATCCACAGCGAGAGCTCAAAATTCTCGAGGTCGCCATTTACTGTCCCAAACCGCTTCCACTCGCCCTGGCCCCAGTCGTAATAGATGAGGTCAACCAGATCGAAGTCGTACTTCGCCTTCAACAAAAAGTCGACTTGTGCCAGTGCGAAGGGCGCAAGGGGATTGTCCTTCCAATAGCCATAGACTTCGATTGTCGGATACAATGTGCCATTGTCGATGGGCCTAAACTTCCACGGTCCTTGAGCATGCCAAAGCGCGGGGTGAAAACCACCGGGAACCCGCCCGTCACCAAACTCCTCTTTGAGCTTAGAATCCTCTGCTGAACACATCAAGCTCCCACTATAGGTGCCAAATAGCCATGCGCGCCGCTCGATTTTCGTCATCGCCCCAATCTCCTCCATCGTGCGATCGGCATCAAATGTGAAAACTTTCAGTCGCTCACCGTGCACTTGCGTCTGACTGCCATACATATCGACTTGTGCAAAACGCTCCTCAAACTGTGCCTCGCTGGTCCGGCGCCATTCAGCGCACGAACAGTTTACGCCCTGAATGCCGCAATCCTCTCGCTCGTGCCAGTAAAAATGCTTCGACTGCCAGTCGGTTTTCGTATTCTCGACGTTGACGATCACTTTGACGCCTTCTTGGGGGCCATTTTTTAACCCAAACTGGGGAAACGCCGCTTCGGTAAAATCGGGAATGACACCGCAGACCTCGCCCGCGTCATCGCCGTTGGGCTGGATCACAACGTCCTGGCCGTTGCGTGTCTTGAGCGGCATATTTCTCACAAATACGGCATACGGACCGGGCGAATCACTCCAGTCGGTGTGGTTCCGGACAAGCTTATTTTCCCAACGAAACAAGCACTGATACCGATTGGGTTTGACGATATAGCGGCCGTCATCTCCCGCGTGGGGCAATGGATATAAAATGAAGTTTACTGCACCTTGGGGGGGGCATTTCTTACCGTTGCCGAACAGCTCGAGTTTCACCCCCGTCATGCGCTTTTTGTGTTGCTCCGCCCCCATCCAGCAGCTGCCGTCGTCTTTGGCAGGATCCAATTGCAGCTCTGGCTCCAGGAGATCCTCATCATCTTCTTCCGCATCGGCAATTTGAATAATGCCTGCAGCAACCAGCCATGCATGCGGATTAAATGCAGTCCACCAATCATTGTTTTGCTTGCTGACCTCAGGAAAAGCTTGCGGAATTGGCACGCAATCATTTTTGTCTTTGCAAACCGTGACCTGAATCGGGCGAAGAATCCTAGGCAGGGGCGGCTTGTTCTCTCCGTCCAAGCCGTCTGTGCTTTGATTCTCAAAGCTCAGCATCACCAGGTCCTCACCGGCACTGTTGCCAGCTTTGTACGGATACTCGTAGGTCGCTTTTCCCGAAACAAAGCCATCGGTGTCGTTCCCGGTCCGTCCCGGTACAGTGACCACAGTATCGAGCTCTTGGTCGCCGACAAACACTTTGTAGGTCGCGGTCAAATAACCATGGTTCTCAAAGACAAACGTCGCCGTTTGCTGGCCGCCCTTGGGCACGCGCATCTCCAATGCCGACATCGCGTCCTCCAAGGATTGAGACGGCGGGATCTCACCAAACGGTGAGATGGTTACGCTGGACCAATCGGGCTTGTATCCGCCAGACAAAATCAGGTCCGGCCTTTCAAAGGCGCAAGCCAGCGGATGTTCGCATCCCTTGCGCTTATCTGGGTCGCTGGGGGTCGCCTGGGCGCCCTTGTGGTAGATATCGTCCCACGATCCGACGAGCTTGGCATGCAGCGTCGGGGTTTGATTCAGCGGCTTGATCGCACCACCAAGCGCAATATTGACCAACTGTACCGGATTGCCGATTCGCGCCAATCCCTCGAGGAATCCCGGCTGTTGTGACCACATCCAAAGCGCCATGCGGAACACGTCCTGAGTCGCTGGTTTCATCGAGGACAGATCGACAGGTTCCCCAGTGTCAGCAGCCGCATATGGCGTATGGTCAGCATACAGAGCTGCAACCATGCCCTCCCAGTCCTGGACACTTGGATCGGCGGTTCCGGGCTGGATGATGATTGTGTTTTCACCGCCAAAGATCGCATCCCCAATGTGGAAACCGACATACACGTTAAAGGTGCGGTAGCCCCTGTCGGCTTGGGCGGCACGCACTTTCTTTAAATCCCAGGTAATCGCTGGCGTTACGTCAACGCCAGCCTCGAGCGAGACCGTTTGCGTCTGCTTGACAACGGTGTCTTCAATCGCGCCATTGTCGAGAAGTCCCGTCAACGTCGCCGTAAATGTAATGTCCATGTCCTGCGAAGAACGAATCGGATCGAACGTGACGTACACCTCTTCGGGGGACGAAAACACAAAATACCCACCATCGCTTGCCTTGGGGCCAACGGCAACGACAGGACCGGTAGCTCCCCACTTCACTGGGAATTTGCTGTAGTCCGTCGCCATACCAAATCCGAGATAGCCCGAGGCGATGACGTCGCCATCCTCAGTCAACATGGTGATATTCGATGCAAAGAAGTGAACGCCCTGATCATGGGCATCCTGCAACACCTCGGGGGCAATGCGCGTCCAGTCGATCTCGATCGGCGACTTGCCATCCCAAGCAATTGTTTGCTGCGCGCGATCTTCGTCAGCTCTAACCAGATAGAGCTCGGTGTCTCCGGTTTCTCCCAAAAACCCGGTCAAGTCCGCGATGATCTCGATGTTGACACTCGACTGGGTTTCGTCTGCAAGCTTGACATCGAGCAGCTTGAGAACCACGTCGTCAACCGACTGAAATTGGTGCCAATTTGCGGCATCTCCGGGACCCAACGTTCCATTCCAGTTCACTACAAACTCTGTGGGCGTATCATCCCCGTCGCCCTGGTTGCGGTCCCAGATCCACCAGGCAAATGTTTCGGATTGGAACACATCGCCAGACAAGGTCCCGGACTGCAGAGCATCCTCCCACGCACCGGGCGCAAACCCGACGTCTATTGCTGGCTTGATAGAGCTTTTATTCACGGGGCCATAAACAAGGCTCTCGAGCTCAAAGGATACTTGCCCTTGCTCGAGCGGCAGATAGATAATCGCAATGCGACGAATCTTCGAGATATAGGGAGCAATGTCATCGGCATTGCCGTGTCCGTAGGGGAAGAAATCGTCGGCGACCTTCAAATGGACCTTACGCGGCTGGTCCGATGTGACGGGGATGACTTGCTTGAGCACCCACGATTTGGGGTTGCCATCCGCGAGCGGTTCGGTTTGCAGCTGGACCTGCACTACTCCGGACGCCGACTCACTACTCTGCCCCTTGGGCTGAAATCGCGACAGCACATCATTTCGCTTGCGAATCTCAAACGAGATCCCGCTCATATCGCATCCGGCGCCAACAGCCTGAAATACGGTCAGAGCATCGCGCCGATTCCGCACAAAATCGATTTCGCCATAGGGGCGGCGAACCACCATGCCGCCGTCGCCACCAGATCGGCCAACCGAATCGACATCAAACTGCTTTTCTTCGGGAATGCTAAACGTTTTGTTTGTCCCCGGGAATATTCCCCAAGAGACCAAATCCTCGCGCGAGAAAAACTCTTGAATCTCACAATTGACAACCTCCTCAAACTTGGGAAGCAGACTAATATGATCGAGTGCATATGGAACCGTCTCATCACGAAGCACTAAGTCTCCGACATCAACACTGACGTTGATTTGGGTAATTTGACTCCAGTCGGGCACCGCTCCAGGTTTCCGAAAGGTCGACAAGGGGAACACCACCGTCGTGTGGGCACCGAGCGAAACCGGTGCCTTCACCGCCGAGGTAAACGTCAAATTTGGGAAATTTCCTGAAACTACGGATACAAATATCTGGTCTTGTGTTGCAAGCGTTCGCGCGTTTTCGTCCAACCCACGAACTGTGACCGCTATCTGACCATACGCACTGAGATCCCCCTGCCCTGTGGTCTGCAGAGAAAAAATCGGCTCACGGTCTCTGCACTTTTGCTTGGTCGGCTGATAGATGGCGCACACCCCCGACCCAAACTGGAGCTCAGTATCGGCGCTGCGCATAAACCCTCCCTCGGCCTTGGTGACCAGGCGCCAAGCCGATTGATTCTCCTGCGCGTCCCATGGCAAGCGCCAGCCCCCATCATCCTGCCGTTTTTCGGGCTGCCACAACGAGCCAAACTCTTTGCCGTCGAACAGGGTCGCGCCTCCGACCTCAACCTGAATCAGGCGGCCAATTTTTGCACCGCCCTGCTCGCTGACAAACGCTACTTTTTGCCAGTACACACCGGGCACAAGCGACTCGGTGTCGATCACGTGATCATATCTCGCTGTCCCCGCGGTCCACCAAGCCTGCCCCGGAACCTCAATCGAGGTGTCTCCAATCGAGTAGTGAGCGGCCATCTCGCCCGAATTTTCAAAATGAAACTGTACTTTGGCATCGTCCCCCGCCTTGGCAACCCGGACGATCGGAAGAACCGGCGTCACCGCAACGTTGATGGTTCGGTCCGGATTGTTACGGTCCGCAACCTCGTTGGCTGGCTGCTCAGGACTCGCATCTGGGTCACTGCTTGGCGCCATCAGGGAATACAAAGCAAGGTCGTCCTTAGGCGTCAGACCAACCGTGCCAACATCCAAGAAACGCTCGTCGTTCCACGCTTTGTAGGCACCAAAGGCATCGGGCACCTTGACGATTGGTGGCTTGGGCTTGGTTGGCTTGGGTGGTTGTTTTTTCTCTGCCGGCGTAAATGAGTAGTCAGCGAAGGTAATGTGACGATGCTGATCATGGCTGAGCGGCTCGCCCGGGACCTTCCAAAGGTTGATGTACACGTGCTCGTTTCCGGTTTTGGGCGGAATCCCAGTCGTGACGCTGCGATCGCTCCCCTCGACGGGCTCCACGTCGGGATCAAAACACGGGACATCGTCCTCATAGCTGGCAAAGTCGACGCGGTTTTGTGTCCAGCGGAAGCAATGGGTGCTCTTGGCGCCGACCGAGGGATTGGGGAAGGCAAACCCCTCGGTGTTCACCTTGTTTTCATCGCCATCGATATCGTGAACACTCGTAAAGATGCTGTGATTCTCCCCTTTGTCATCGAGATAGCGGGTAAATTCGATGTCAATTTCGTGCAGCGTCTCATCACTATCTCCGTAAATGAACATTCCCGCCAACAGCGACGCTCCAAGTTGGTCAAAGCCATCTTCGACGACAATGCGATAGGTCCCGTACTCAGCGGGCTTTTGACTTTTGAGCGACGCGCCATGCCAAAATTGCTGATTGGACTGGCGCCCGTCTTCGAGAAGTCCGTCGACTTTTTTCTCTGTCATTGCGAGGCGCAACCCACCTGCCGACAGCCGGTCGACATTGCCACTCGTGTCGGCGTAACGTTTCACATCCTCGCCGGTGATATGAGCGCCGGCAGCGACTTCTTGGGCGCTTTTACTCTCGGCAACCTGGGGCGCACCATGTTGAACATGCCAATCATGCCCCGACCAAGTTATCTCCCGCTGGGGACGCGAAAACGAAATATCAAAGCCAAAGGTATAGTGCCAATCCCCAACGGGCCGGAGCGGCAAGCGGCTTGTATCATCCTGGATCGCAACAAACGATACCGTATCAAAGTGGCGATTCACCCCCGACAGGTCGAGACTCGCGCTAAACAACCGTGTCCAGTCTGTCCCGCTCCCGAGGACCGAACGCAGCAAGCGCGTTTCGCCGGTGTCGCTATCGGTGAGCGCAACATACAACTTGCCATCATTGGTCGGCGAAGGCGACCAACGCAACCACACATCGCCGCTCCCTAGCTTGTCCGCGGGAATTGGCACACCGACCGATACCTTAGCAATCTTTGCCATATCGGTATTGTCTTTCGCGAGGAACATAAAACGGCAGTGATGCAGATCCGTTTTGACCTCCTCGCAGCCTTTGGTCACTCGATCCGCAGGGAACGGACTGGCGCCCTCGACAGAGGTGACCTCTGTCGACCAAGTCTCAGATGACGACGATAGTGGAACTTCGAGAGGCAGTAGCGGTGCAGGGACGACCGATACGATGTTGTAAACCGGTGCCAGCGTCAGGCCGACCGCCGAATCTCGAAACTCGATTTGTCCGAGAATCTTTCTGTCGGTTTGTGACGCTTCAAGAGCGCAGATCGAGACAGCCCCAACCTCTCCTGATCCCAGCGTTGTCTTCGCGGGATTAACAATGAGATTTTCGCCTTCGTTGGTGGTGAGCGTGTATTTCCAGCCCTTCAGGGTTTCTGCCCCGGTGTTGGCAATCTCAAACATGCCGCAACCGCCTGCCTTGATCAGCAGCTCGCCGCTGACAATCTCGGCCTTGTCATTTACGACATTGCGCACCGTACCACCGGCACCATGACCGACCGCCAATACCGAGCCCGCGTTGGGATCGGGGGTATCCGGAGTGGTATCACCCAAGACCTCATCCGGTTCGCCGGGCTGGCAGGGCACCGGCGACGCTGCGTTTCCACAGCTTTCAAAGCCGCCATAATCGTTGAGCTCGGGGAAAAATCCGTTGTATTGGCTCCTAACCTTGTAGTAGGCGACCTTCTTCTCTGGGCAGTCGGGGTTTACCTGGTCTGGGCACGTGCCGTCTTCCGCCGGATTGGAGCAATACCCTTTGGGGCGGACGTGGCGATACCAAATCGCATCCTGATCCCGACCATGGGGGGCAGATTTCAACAGTTCACTAACCTGCTGGGCTCGCTCTTCTGCACTGTCTTGCGTGTCAAAGAGGCGTCTGTTTAGTTCTTCCTCAAATTGCTCAGACTGTTCTCTCGTCAGATCTCGGCTGCTGGAATAATGCTGGCTCGTCCCCGTACCGCGAGCGCTGTCACGAACGTACAGCACAGTGCCAAATTCGTCGCCGTCGGTCCCCCATCTCCGTTGCAGGCTCTCATTGTAAAATTGACCGAGGGTTTGATAGGCAGGGTCACCACGACAGTCTTCATGACCATAGTCAAGACGGTACTGTACCATCTGCTTGATGGTGCGGAGCGCAAGCTCCTTGGCATCACACCAGGCGATGTCGTCCTGTTTTGGATTCTGCTGCGCCTTGAGCTGGTAGCATGTTTTGTTTTTGTCTTTTGGTTGTTTGAGCTCCCAAAATGTCTCAAAGTGTTCTTGTGCCAGCACGGATAGTGCGCACGCGTTTTTGCCGTCTTCGGTCTTCTTTTCGCCGCAGGCGTTAGCGCGATCGACAACGGGCCCAAGCAGCATCCAATCCGATAGCTTATAGTCGGCACCATAGAGGCCACTAGTCCTATCGGCAATCGCCGCCAATGTCGCCATCGAGTGAAACACCGCCTCGGTCTCCGCATCCATCCACAAGTTATATTGAAACTCACGCCACTGACGCTCGGACATCGGGCCGTCGCCAAACTCGCGCGGCTCTGGATGAAACTCGCGGAACAGCGACTGCCCCACCCTGCTGTTGAGGCCGTTCAAATCAGCGCCGCAGCTGGTCCCACTGCCATTATGGCAATAGGCCGGGAACTCATAAAACCCAGACTTATGCTTCTTGAAGTGGGTGACATGGTGGACGATCCCAGTCACCAGCCGCTCCAGCGGAGCGGCATCTTGGCGCGGAATGACAAACTGTCTTTTGTGCCGCATATCCGTCCCAAAAAACCAGTGCGACTGCATTTGGTCTTCCGCCTTGGAGAAGCTCGTTGATGCGATCTCCACCGAACTCACTTGAAACTGAAATGCAGCGGGAAATACTCCGGACAATTCGAGCAAGCCCTCAACCGTCGACTTGTTGCCTCCCTGCAATTTCTGTGACAGGGCGACTTTAAACGGATTGACGCGGCTATCGGCAACCTGGCTTGCTAATACCTCCTCTGCAGTACGCTCGATCGGCGCACATACGGCGGGATCTGCAGGCGTAAACTGACTCAGGTCTGTGATAGGCCGATTGTGCTCGTCCTTCGCCTGGCGATACCCGGTCACACTATCGACGTGGACCAACATCGGCGTGGTCAATGGTTGCCCCAAAGGCGCAAACACAAACGCCATCTTTTTGATTATGTTCCAATTCGGTTGATTTCCCGTCCGGGGGTGATGCGGAATCAACCCAGTATCGGGATCGGGCTCGCCAATCACCGAGCCCTCAAAGGTAAACCAATCGCGAATGTTCGCATTGCCAAGCAGTGGGAAGGTAATCATCCGAGCTTTGCCACCCGGGATCGCGTAACCATGTTTGGAGGTCCACGTATCGCCATCTGCCTCCTCAAAGCTAATCCGCAAACACCCGGCGTTTTGGCCGATCCCGGTCTCTGGCGCCACAACCTCTACACTCATCCCACCTTTGCTTTCGCTATTGGGATCGGGATCAAAGAAGTAGGGGCTTAAGTCCTGCTCAAATGACTTATATATCGCCGACCACTCGGGTTGTTTCGGGTGGGCATAAACCAGTTTGCCATCCCCCCCTGCTAAAACGTCAGCGGCGTCCACGATTTTCCTGGGCTCTGTGACGACCAAGGTCGCATCGATGTCAGCGTTAGCAGCCCGCGCAGCAGCATGTACAGCAATCCCCCATTTACCACAATCATCGCCGCAACGCGGAATTTTCTCGAAGTCCCCAAAGAAGACAACCGCGTTGTCGTCATCGGGAGGACGGCGGAGATCCAACTTAACCTGAAGCTGCGCGAGGAGATGACCCGTCGACGGATCGATCAGCTCCAAAACCTCGATCGCCTCATCTTTGTCAATCAGTCTGATCAAGTCTTCATTCGCAACAAGCGGAATCGTCGTAATGTTGCCCGGCCCAATGCGAACCGTTCCAGTCTTTGATTCGGGGGCAAGCAGCGACCAAAGACTTTTCAGCCGATAGGTACTTTGTGTCGCGTCGACACCGCCAATCCGAGCCTCCAGTCTAATTTCTCCCGGGGTGGAAATATCGCTCCACGTATACGGTTGCTTCGTCGGACGAAACACCCACTTATTAGGCACAGAAGTCTCTACCCAATCCCGACATGCCTCGGCCCAGTCAGTTGGATGGTAAAACTCCGTACTTTCCAAACCGTAGGTGTACACGTGATCACTGCAACTTGTGGCAACTTCCGCCGTGGTCTGGCCGTTGCGTTGGTTGAGCCACTTGAGGAAATTGTAGTCCGCTCGACTCGGCAGCGGAATATCGCCGGAAATGTTCGTCATATCGGTGCCGCAGCCGAATCGGATATCCGCACTGTTCTCAGCGACTGGCTCATGAACGTGGATATGATACAAAAGCTCCGCATGGGGCTCGGATTCAAAGAATCTTTGAATATCTGAACTCGACGAGTCTATTTGCGACCAATCCTGTGTCGTCAGCACAACATAGCCAAGTCTCCCCTCCCCTTCGTTGACCTCCGCAGCCGTAAAGCACGCGTCCCTTTTAGACGTCTTAAACACTGCTATTTCACTGCCCATGCTGCTTGCGAGCGAGCGGGCGACCGAAGGCGGAACCCCCTTTTTTTCACCCACTTTGCAATCACCTTCGTCGGGTCTTCCTTCGCAAAACTCGTTAACCCAAACAAACGACGATTCATCCTCCAATCCTTCCAAACATCCCTCGGGCCTTGCATCCAGGCTGAGACTGCTGTTAGCTAGGTAATCGTGGTTACTTTGCGTCGGAAAGGTCGCTGACCAGGTCCCGGGCGGATTGGACAACACCATATCTCCTTGATCGCTGATCCCCCAAACAATCCCATCCCGCCGAACACATTGTTTAAGCGAACCGCGGATTAAGCGACCAGCATCATCGTGATCAAAGCGTATCCCCACAGTAGAATCGCATTGCCACAGACCAACTGCTCCGTGATATTCGAGTTCCGGATCCGAACAGTTTGCTGTCGACCTGCGACACCCCTGTTCGCCGGCACGTATTAAGGCGGCTGCAGTAATTTTCTTGCCGATATCGGTTCCTCGATGATCTTTGTGAACCGAGAGGTCCTCCACATGACACACTTTCTCACCACGGAGCGTTTGCTCAACAAACAAGCTTGTTGTTCCGACAACCTTGCCTTCTTTTTCGGCGACAAGAACGACGTGATTTGGGTCAGAATCGATTTCGTCAAAGATCTCGTTTGCCCGCTCTGGGTCGAGATCGCTGGCTTTTCGCAAAAAGTCCAATGATTCCAAAAATCCATTGTCGAGGTCCTTTTTCTCAAGTTCACGAATCGTCACAGAAAAGGGCGGCCCGGCAGCATCTAGTTCGACGGAGCTATCAACATCGCTATGATCGAATCGCAAGCCAACCGTCGAGCAAGAAAAACCGAGCTCCTCGTACAATCCGACCAAACTGCTATCGCAATCATAAATTGTCTTGTAGCAATGTTGTTTTTGGGCATGCTGGAGCGCTGCTGACATCAAACTTTTACGAATACCACTCCCCTGTCCGTCATCACTTGAAAGAAGTTCCCCAACGTGACACACCTTGCCGCCGTCATGAATGAATTTTTGTTCGATCAATAAAGTCACGGCCCCGACAACCTCGCCGTCAACGACTGCGACCAAGACCGCTTGGTTTAAACCGCGAGCAATCTGTTCAAATATCGCCTTTAAACCTTCCAAAGATACCAAAAATCCGGCCTGGAGATCCTTTTCCTTCAACAGGCGAACCGTGATTTGCCCCACCTGAGGGGGCACCGAGACCGGAAGATCAATATCACCAAAGATGTGATCGACATCTTCCCAGTCTGGATTGTAAAGAAAATCCGAAACATACTTTTCGTCTGCATCGATGCGCTTTAGCCTATTCCCCTCACGCACCCAGACCCCGTATCGCAAGTCGTCGCCATCGATCCCCTCGTTTCCTACAAACAAATACCCGCCCTCTTTCAACATCTGCCCGGCGACCTGAAGTCCTTTGGCTACAATTTCACTTTTTGCATTGGGCATAAAAACATTAAATATCCGGATGATGTCATAGGTCTTGGGCGACCCTCCCTGCAAAAAGTTGGCTTGTTTTAGCGCAATAGAAACCGACTTATTTCGATTCGCAGCGATATAGGCTTCCAGCGCCGGATCGACACGCGAAAACACAGTGTATTGACCTGTCTCGTATTTCTCCTGCAACCGGACAAGGGCCGCCCCATGGTCATCACTACCATCAACATCTTCAATATGGTCGACATCGTAAAAAGAAGATCCGATCCGCACTTGAAACAAGTTTCCGTATGCGTCAAACACAGCGCTGTTGCTGCCATCTTTCACAAGGTAGAGATACAGAACGAGGTCGAATCCGTCGATATGACCCTTGGTGCCCGAAGCGAGGCGATTCGCCCAGTCCATCGTGGTCACACCCGAGCTCACGCCAATATCAGCAAATCGCAACGGAGTTGATTTTAGTTTGCCGACATATGCATTAATGATCTCCTCAATTGGTTTGAGTCGATCTTCGCTGGTCACCACGAGATTGGGATGCCCCCAATTTTGTCGAAAAGCGATGCTTAGATATTGGATTATAGTAAAAAACTCCCCAATTTGCGTCTGAATGGCATCGCTGGACTTGTGCCATAAGGATTTCAAAATGGGGATGAGAGTCAAATCGCGATCCTCTTCAAAACTGGCAAAACGAAGCAATTCCCCCTCATTGATATTGCGCACATCAACATCGTCAAACGAAGCAGGCAGCCGGTTCCCATCCGCGCCGTATCGCAGAACCGTCAATCTAGCCGCACTATCGATGCGCGCGAGGGTGACCGCAGCATCAAATCCTACTGTAACCGAGATCGCGCCGCCATCGCCGAGGCTCTCGGCATAGCTGGGTGGGTTTCCGGGTGTGCTACGAAGCAGCGGCAAAACTGCCTCCTGCACCAACGCGGTATCTATTGCTTGGGCACCTCCCGTAAGGGCTTGCTGCATCTTGGCGAGTTGTTGTCCCAATTGTTGCTGCAACGCGCTAGCTGGCGCCTCAGCTGGCTGCGTGTTCAACCGATAGGTAGCGAAAGCACCGACAACGTCATCGAGATGTGTCTGCAGTTCGCTTTCGATCGCTTTGATCACAGCATCGGGGTTTGCGTGGGCAAGCATAGCAAATTGATCCCAGTTGATTGATCGTTTTTCTGCAGAGCCAGTTCGTAGCGTGTGAACGATGTCATTGAGGGCTACGATTTCTGCGAGAAGAGTCCGCAGATCGATGAGCCCCTTTTTCCCACCTTGCGCGCAAGGTAGTCCGATACAGCCAAATCTCCTCAATACTGAGGTAATCTACTGCTTAGTTGCTAGGCAATCCTGGCGGCTAGTTGCTCGGCAAACCAGCGCGCACGTGCAGCATCAAAACGGGGGTATTCGTAGGATCGCTGCGAACAATGAACGATTGTTCTATGTCCGCCAGATTGATATTCTTCCGTCGTACGCATCCGCCGGTACACTTCAAAATACCAGTTCGCCGGATTCACGCGCTGGTTCGAATGATAAGGTCGGCAGTCAGATCAAAATGCTCGACGAGACCTTCACCGGGTATCAATTGATCAATTTGGCTCACCAAGTCCAGGGGGACCATTGAGGAACCCCGCAATGGCCAACCACACGGCGCGGTGATATGCAGACTCAAAAACAAACCGCTCCCAATCCGATAGATCGATTAATAACGTATCGTCGGGGCCGTAATGCTGAAGAATGCCAGAATTCCTTTCATGCGCATGAATCATATCCTCAAACTGCGCCACACTGACCCCAAAAGAGGCCAACCATTGGACAAGCCACTTTCGCGTCGGCGGATGTTTCAACGCCGCACCTCCGCCCTTTAGGACTAGGTCTTGGGCGGATCGAAACACGCCCACTGCAACTCCCTGCTGGTCGAGAACTCCTTGTTGGTTGAGGACTCCTGGTCAGAAAACAGCCCAACAGGCAATTGGTCATCGAGATACGCTTGTAGTTCGAGAGCAGTTTGCTGCTGCTCCTCGGTTAAGCCAACAACTTCGTCGCGCTTAGCCTCGTAAAATCCTTTGACATCGCCTTTGCTATAGGTGCCGCGACGGATCGTAATATCATCAATCGCACCGGTGAAGTTGTGGGTAAACGTCTTCAACATGGGTGCGGCGCGGGCACCAAAAACAAGCCGGTTGGTGTTGGCAAAATCGGGGATCGTATCCGGCAAGTTAAATTCATATTGCCATTTGTCGACCCATACGGTGGCCTTGCCCGTTGCCAGCGAAGAGCAACGTAGTGCCAATCTTCTAGATCACCAGCGATCTGCCCTTGATCACCAGTACGTCCCACCTTGGGAGTCTCGACTGCCTCCAAGACTCGGTCCTGCCGCCACCTTGCAAGACGAGGGTCGGTCTTAGATCTTTCGTTAGCTTGCAGCTCGAATCCAGGTGCGTGATTATTGGTGCCATAGATCGACGTCAACACCGCGCCAGGTTGCGACATGGCCTGCTTGGGCGGGTAGACCCCAAACTGTAATCAGGAAGTCATCGTTGTGACCAAACTGCAAATCTGCTGCGGCTTTGGGACCCGCAAATGCGCCAATCAGTGCTTTCCCATCGGCTCCATCCGCCTCCGATGGCCGACCGGGTGCCCAGCTATCGATTCCTTGTTCTATGTGATCAGGAATGTGAAGCACTTGACCATGATGGCTGAGGCCCTGCGGGGCCACTATCGAACCAGCGACGGTTGGGATCGTCAAACCGCCAGGAGGCAACCAGCCCCCTGTTTGGGCCAATCGGTGCACGCCTCCGCCCATTGCTCGGGGTGGTAGTGTCCCGATCCGGGCAAGCCAAAGGTATAGACTGCATTGTTTTTGACAATCAACGATTGGGCTGCATGCGCAATCTGCGATGTGACTTGACCATTGCGTGCATTGAGCGACTTGAGGAAATTGTAGTCCGCACGACTCGGAAGCGGAATCGCATCATCGTTCACATGAATATGAAACCGAAGCTCAGCATCAGGCTCGGCGACGAACAAGGCGGCAATGTCTGAATTGGAGAAGTCGATCTGATGCGCTTCTTCGGTCGTAACCATTGCATAGCCGATCGGGCAGCGATTGTTCCCACTCGTGTCAAACACTGCGATTTCAGCAACGCTATGGCTTGCGAGCGCCCGCGCTGCATCGACGGATAGCCTCTTTTCTTCGCCCTCCCTGACAGTCCGGATCTCCGTTTTGGGCAAATGGCGCTAACCCAAAGTACGCCCATATTGGGCAGGCAGTCTGCGGGTCGGTCATCCAAGTTGACGTGGACATTTTCATCTCCACCGCCTTGGGTCATCGGTAAGGTTAGTGAAACCCCGTTTTGGCCAGTGATAACAACGGTCGGATCAGTACCCTGGCCAAATTCCCAGTCTACACCGGGGCGAATGGTACATTCGGATAGGTGACCGTCATCATCGTAGGATACCGAGTCTTCGACCTGCGATAGCGACAACCAGTCGCCGGGATCAAGGCCATAGCCATCGAGTCTGGCAATCATGGGTGCAGTCTGTCGAATCGTGTTTGCGCAGTCCGCCGTTCCTGGCTGTCCCATGGGACCATAAGGAGTCGAAATCCTCGGATTGGAGAAATAGGGAACTCTGACAACAGTACCCGAGTCGGCACTATCGATGGCCATGATCGTGCCATACGAGAGCTCGGGATACTTGGAGGCAAATCCCAACGCTGTTGGGTATGGCGAAGGACCATTGCGAGATGCTCCCTCTTGATGGTCGCAACCGAGATTGTGGGCGATTTCGTGGGCGAACGTATAGTATTCCAGCGACCGCTTTTGGCTCACGACCACGTTCGCTAGCCAATGCGTGCCGTCCGGAGCGATTTTCGGTAGACTGGAAGCTGCACCGGCAACAATCGAACCTGCAGTTTCATCTTCTTCGTAGTTCGACACAACCAGAACGACCACGTCAGCCTTTTGACGAACGCGCTCTTGGTTTAGCTCGATGATGCCGCCCGCCTGAAGCGATCGATAGTTCGCCTCGACACCAGATCGCTCGCTATACATTCGCTCGGTGAGCGGATAGAGAATCGGATTAAGCCGGACCGCAATCTGACTGTTTTGGAACGCTCGGTTCGTATCGGCAACCATTTTCGCAATGCGGTCTTCAATATTCTCGCTTTGACCGTCGTCTGACTCAGCATCGGCTGCTTCTTCGGTATACCCAATCAGGACATCGATCGTGACGATGTTTTCGGAAAACACTTCTGGCTTCTCATGCACTGTCACAGTCAGGCTTGTGGTGACTCGGTTCGCATCAGTGCCCGCTTCTGAAAGGGTCAACGTACCGGTATAGGATCCCGGTGCCAGCTCTTTGGCTTCTGGTGTCAAACGAGCAGAAACATAGACCCACTCTTTGGCGGATAGAGAAAGCTTGTCAACAGACGGCGCCACGAGGCCAAAGCCGTCCGCTTCTACGGTCATGATCCAGTCTCGAGACTGGGACGTGAGATTCTCGATACGAATCTCGGGCATATTGGCGACAAGCGGACCGCCCTCAATCCCGACAAACCTAAGCCCCTCCTTGGGCAACCTCACAGAAAGGTTGCTACCTAATGGATTTGTATCAACGTAAACCTTGTCGTCATCGGTTGGACCAGTCGAAGGCCGCCCTTCGGGATACCCTTTGTCGTAACACCATACGGGATCGAAAACCGCTGTGACGTGGATCACCTGATACAGGCTCTGAGCGCCTTGGGCGCGCACATTGATTTGCGCCAGCTGGTTCTCCTCGATGTTATTCGCCATGTGTACATGGATTTTTTTTGTCTTGCCGGCACCAAGCAGAAGGCCTTTAATATCCTCTCCTTGGCCGCCATCTTGGGTCACCCGTGCAAACCCATGTTGCGAAGCGACATCAAAGTAAGCCCGCTTGCCGGTCGTGTTCTTGATCGAAACAAGGGTCTCTTTTACATCGGTTTTGAATTGGCCATTCTCGTAGCAACCGAACACATCTACGAATTGGTCTTGCTCCCGGCGAAACGTCGTTTTGTCCGAATGAAAATATACGGTCTGTTCTCGGTACTGAGGATCCTTACAAATAGAATCCAACGTCCCTGGATCCGTAATCGCCCAAAACTCGGTCACCTTGTCGATGATTTTGGTCTGAACAATATTTTCAAAGGAACGGTGGTTGTCGTCCGTGATGGGATAAAAGTCGTGAACCGTGTAGTAGCTAAGCTCGTTGCCTCGTTCGGCCTCGGCCACCTCTGAGCCCTCACCATTGCTTCTAGTCTGTTCACGTCTGCGCAATTCTCCACGAATGCGAAGCTCGGGAATAAGCAGCTCGCCCTCGCGTGGATACAACACCTTATCGCGCTGATTTCCGGCTGCGACACGCCCCTCTTCCTCACCATACTGCGGATCGAGCCAAACCCGAGTATCCTGGGTCAGTTCTTTATACGGTGTATGTGCACCTTTGAGCTTGGTTCGATAATTTGCAGCTTCGCTGGGACGAAACCACTCGCGCTTGAGCGTCTTGGGTCGTTTATCGCCTAGGGGCAAACAACCGATTTTCCCTTCCGTGGGCCCGGTCACGCTGAGAAGCTCTGCCAATATCAATGTCGGGCGGTCGACTACGCCGAGCTCGGTGCGTCCTTGCTCTGGAGTCAAACCGGCGGCGGCAATCGCAACGATCTCATCTCGTCCCGGTTTGAGAATGTCACCATCTTCGTATGCAAGAACGCTGTGCCAAGTTTCGAGAACCACATAGGTTTCACCATCGATCTCAAACGTGCGCTTTTGCTGACCGGGGGTTCCATGCTTGGCTTGCTCGCGTGCGTATTCGGTATCGAAAACAAACTCGGCACCTGCATGCGACTTGAATCTCGTATCGGAAAACGGCGCCCAATCCCAATGGCGATAGGCATCTTCGATCATAGGCTTGCGTTGCTCAACCCGATCCGCTGGAATGCCAAAGAAAACGACCTTTTGAAGCACGCCGCCGTCCACTAGATCGAAGGTGCGATCTTGGTATTGGGGGCTCAGCTGGTAGTACTCGCGTCGTTCCCAGGCCGAATACTGCAGCGTCAACGCGAAGCGTACATTTCCGATTGCAAAGGGATTGTTGTCCCCCTGACTGGCATAGATTTCTTGCTTTGCGACATACGCTCGACACTTCTCCATGTCTTTGAGCCAAAGCAAGCGATCCGGAACAGAAGTCTTGACTTGCTCTGCAGTACCAATTTCAGCAATGGCGGGTTGGTCAACCTTTTCTTTAACAAAACGCGTCACAAGCTTGCCGCTCTTACAATGGCTGTGCTTCTGTGGCGTGGTCTTTCCGTCAAGCGACCCGACGACATTGGTCGCCTCTGGAACTTCTTCTTGCCCGAGCATGTTGGCAACCTGGTCCGCTGTCGGCAGCTGTCCCCAAGCGCCATCATTGTATATGCGGCGAATCGTTAACACCACATCGGTAAGTGAGAGGTTCTCGTGGGTGCTCATGGGCTCCACAGGGCCCAAGGGATTTCCGTTGCGATCCACAGGCCACCCACCCGCATCAATCTTCCAACGCGTGCGTTTAATATTGATACCGTCTTCGACAAAGCACGATCGCGTACCGGGCCCGCTAATACAGATTCCTACAAGACCGCTAGCCACAGATGCGGCATGCGATCGATGCTCGCTTTCGCTTGCCAGCGTTTTCAAATCCACCTGTTTGCCAACATAGTCAATACGAACATCGTTCCATGCCGTGTCGTCGTGGGAAGCGAACAACTTCAAAATTACTTTGTCGCGGGTACTCGCAGAGCTAGACAGACCCGCAGGACCAAAAAGACCCGGAGCCGAATACGTGAACGCAACCCGTTTGGTCGATGGCCCTTCAAATACTTCGATAGAGCTGGTGACCGTGACCCGTTCATCAGTACAGGCGTTCGGCCTTAGGTTCGTGTGTGCGTCCCCAAGACTGCCCTGCATAAACTCGCACAGCTTGGCCGGCCGATTTGTATGAACACTATCGTTGCCATCGACCGTGTAATATATCGGCTCTGGCACGCTGTTTTTGCTTTTGGTCTTGCGTGCGATCTTTTGCTGTTCTCTCAAAAGCGACCGATTCCCATTCGTCGTCGCGCTCGAGAGCGTCTCCATATATGCAGTCTTGTAAAATGCACCTCTGCCGTTATAGGAAACGACCACTCGCGTCTCCGGATCGACCATATGCCAGACCACGTGCGTTTTGTGGGTTGGCGACGTAAACTGCTCCCCAACGAGCAGCCCCTCTTGTCCGGTATTTGGATCAAAGAGTTTGGTCGCTTCTTCAAACCCCTCTGGAATACTCATGCCTTCGAGATCAAACTTCCCGCTCATCTTCCATTTACGGCGCTTAATCCCCTGGGAATTTTCGAAGGTCGTTGGATACCACTCATTTTCAGCCCGCTGCGCAACATAGAAGGTTTGGTAGATATACTTTTTTCTCGCAGTATTTTTGTCTATCACACCGAATTGCGAGGCGATATACACCGCATGTAAATCCGAAACAATGTGTCCAAAGCGAACGAAGCGAGCAAGCGAGCTTGCGTCCATTCGCACGGGATTCACCACCGACTCGGGATCGATGGTTTTGTTTGCAATCGGAATTCTATATTCAAACGGGATTCCGTTTGAATATACGGTAACGAGGAGTTCGTTACCCTTGGTTCGTGGTACTTCGCCAGGCGTATGGGGCCCAAGGGTCACGTGAAAAGAGCGCCCGCCATCGACGTACAGAATCGACTCGGGAAACGCACGGGGGGTTTCCGAAAATACGACGTGAGACACCATACGTCCCAAAGGCAGCCCCCGTTGATGTTCATTCGAAACATAGGCGCGCATCTCCGTCGGTTGAGCCTCTTGCTTGATTTCCGGCTCGCCATCAGCCCCGGTGGAAGCTACCGCGGAATTGGGATACTTCCACTCCACAACGACCAAGTCACCCTGCCCAGACCCCGAGTCTTGCGTGACATAGTCATAGGTAAATCCTGCGTCATCGGTTGCCCAAAGGACAGAGCCCTCGATCAGTTTGCCATCTTCACCGGTCCTGAAAGTCCTATGCAGCGTCTTCGTCACGCCGCCTTGTGTAAGATGATATTCCGAATGCGTATTCAGCTCGGTTCTCATGCGACCGTGAGCGGTTTTCGTATACAAAAACTCGCCGAGTGCGAGAGACTCAGCAGATACTTGCTCGTACACATTTGTCTCAATGGTCTCCTGAAGCGGCACGCCCCAGATATTCCGATTGTAGGTCGTCCGCTCGATTCCCGCATTGGTTCGTTTTGTCACGGTCACGTCGCCGCTGGGGTTTCGCTCCCAGTTCTCATCCGCCAGGGCCATCAAGGTTCCCGTATCAGCATCAAGTGACTCGTACTGCAGCCCCTCTTCCAGGTCGCCGGTCATCGTCACCACTTGATTTCCGAACATCTTCGTCAGGCTACCAGAGTAGACGTTCTCTATTACCTCTTGTACAGCATCGACTTCAGTGACTAACGTGTGCGCAAAGTCAATCAGCGCAAATATGGGTGCATCATTCTCAGATATCACGTCGATGGTTGCGATTCCCGGTGCGCTCACGCTGAGACCATTCCATGCCCAGAATGGACATGTATCTTTTCCGAAGAAATCGGGCTTGGGACGATACACAAGACGCTTACCGTCTTCGGTCGGCGACAAGGTTCCACCTTCGCTACAACCGGAAAGCACAACGTACTCAAAGGGATCGAGCGCCATCATGCCGAGCACGTCGACATTCACATCGGGACCTTCCCCCTCTCCCAGAGAAGTGACCATTCCCACCCTCTCGACCGTGAGCTCGTTCTCGCCGAACAGAGAACTATAGCTTGCTACAGAAAACTCAACTTCACCATCTTCTGGCACCGCCTCGAAATGATCGTCAACCAGAGGCGCCGGTTTCGCCAAATAGGGCGGTGGCCGAGGCATTAGGTCGCCGATCATCTCCCGCACAAAACCCACCCGTGCCTGAGCCTCAATATCCTTGGGCACAGTCAAAGCCACGGGAATACGCTCACTCACGTATACGGTTGCCGTGGCAGCCTCACTGTATCGCTTGCCATCGATGGCTCGGTAGGTCATCGTCACTTTGCCAACATGCCCTTCTTTTGGCGCGTAACGAATTGTGTCGCCTTCGATGATGGCGGTCCCCACCTTGGGCACATCGACAATCTCATAGGAAAGAACGTCGTTCTTGTCTGTATCTGTGCCATCTAGAGGAATCCAACGTGCTTGGCCGATCTGTGTCACAGCATTCACATCATTGGCTTGGGGCCTCGCATCGGTGGCTTTGTTCACGTCAACCAAGAGTTTTTTGCAGACCGTGGCGTCATCCTTCGTTACGCAGTAACCAACAATGTCACTACTATCAACATCGAAGCCCGAGTAGATACGAGCTCGACCGCCGCCAAGATCTTCCACCAACGCGTTTTGATTCGTGCTCTCCTCGAATTTCACACCATCAAATTTGCCCTTTTTGATAACCCCGAGGTCTGCCAAATCAATATCGACAAAACCATCGATAAATACGATGATCTCCGGCTGCCTACCATCATTGCCAAAAGCAGCGCTTGCGACGAGCGCTTTCTCTCGCGTTCCTACTGCTAAGCTTTTTATCGCTACGTCTTTGGCGTGGTCACCTAACTCACTTCGCTGGCGGCCAAACCGGACCCAATCGATCGATAGCGACGGAGGGCTGTCCGTTTTGTGCTTCCGCCCAACGATGAAAAACGTAATTTCGATCTCGTCAACATCAGGGGGCAACCAGCTCGCCAAGTCTACTGTAGTCGTCTTGGTGTACCATTGCGGACTGTTTGGATAGCTTCGGCCACCCAGAGAGCCCAAAACAATCAGGCGAGAGACATCCTCTGCATCGTCTGCATCGAAATACCGAATCTCATACCACAACTGCGAGTAAAGCGAAAGGAAGTGGACAGATAAGGGCAAATCGATCACGCGATCTTCCGGGCGCACACGAAACCGTTTTGTGATTCCAGCCTTGCTATCTTCACGGCCATGCCCTGAAATCAGTGCATGCTCACCATTATGAGTCACGGAATAGTCATACGCTTTCGGCCGGTAGTAAGGCTGCCATCCAGATAAGCTGCTGGCAAACTCTTCAAACAAAAGCGGCCCTGTGGCGACTGGCTCGGACTCTTTGTCGTCATCTACACGCAGAATTCCAGCGAGCGAAATCCAATCGACCTGGATCTCCTGCAGGTGCATGCCATAGATGCGAATCACGACGTCGGTCACATCCTCAGGGATGCTCTGAGAAAACATCTAACGAAAGCTTTTTCATCCAACGTTTTGTTACGTCGTCATAACTACTTTTGTTCGTCGCATGTTGCAGACTTCTTGTAAATAACACCTCATCTGTTTTTGCATTGCTTACTTCTATGGCGGTACTCTTTAGATGCGCTTCATAGATGGGCCAAAATTCCATATCGAGCATCAAAGGTCGCTCTGGGGCTAAAGCGCACGATGGAAACGGTCTTGGAAATCGACCAGCTGACTGTCTGCGGGGTATGCAAACGCAACTTGCCATATTCCTGGGTGAAGGAGGGAGGACTGTGTATCGTCGTATCATTTTTGTATAGCTCGTAATCAAGCGTCCAGCCGTCGACTGTTTCATCAAAGGTATTGTGCAAAAACGTAGCAGCAATGCCCGGCAACACAGGGGGACGCTCCTCACCTCCACAGCGCAGCGACACTTCGTCGACCCAAATTTCAGGCGCCGTGGCGGTGGCACCTGTGGTCACCGCGAACGCAATCCCAATTCGCTTGGTATCCGGCTCAAGATGCGGCGACAAATCTTCTTCGTGCCATTGCCAATTGGTGTCGGTCGTATCTCCAACCTTACCTAAGTCTTGCACGTAGCGCGGATTTTCTAGGGATTGCGTATCCGCATCCCACATGCGCAGCTCTACTTTATCGCCATCGCTTACTCTGCGTTTGGCAAAATAGCGCGCTTTGAGCGTCAGTGGACGCTTCCCTTGGCAATCATCGCCCAGCACAATTTCCCTTTGCATCCCCGCGAGCGCGTTTTGGCCCTCACCTTCCACGCGCGCTTCGGTTTCTAGCGTGTCCGGATCGGTATGTCGACGCAAACGATAGGCAGACCAAAATTTGTCGTTGGGAACCCCTGCGAGACGGCGCTCAAATAGGGACCAACCATCGAGATTCTCTGAAAATTTGTCAGCAAACAGCGTATTGGCGGACGCGCCGCGAACACGCGCTGTCACCGTAGCCAGATGCTCGTCGCCAGTTGCGATTTCTTTCCATCCGTAGACAAACGAGTCATGGGGCTCGTCGGTGACCGGTCGCTTCGCCTGCCCCGTAAGCTTGAGGGAGCGAATCGTAAGCCGAGCCAAGCGTGCCTCTGCCCTTCTTCTAAGGCAAGCTTGGTACTGATCGTTGGGTCCACGCAAGGGGCAATACCCCTGGTGCTTTGTAAATAACGTAATACTCAAAGTCACCTCTCGATCCCCAGAGGAAACGAAGGGGGCCAAGTCGATTCCATCGGCCAGATTTCCGGTATTGCCGCCGGGGACTCAGCGAGAAGCTAGCGCCACCACCAACCTTGGCAAACACTTCAAAATCTGTATCCATCCGCAAAACGAGCGCCCCCTTGCCCGTCCAATCTGAAATATCGACAGTAAACGTAAAGGGCCCCGCCTTCATTGCGTGCCCCCCCCAGGGATCACTGACACGTCCCTCCAGTGCGATGTAGCCCGGTCCTTTTGTGACGATCGCATCTCCATCACTCGAACCTCCACCATACTCAATCTCCCAGGGGTTTTGATACGAGACGTAGTCTTCGTCGACAAAGTGATGCACGCCAACAACCGTCTGACCTTCGTAATAACCCTCGGGCGGTGTGTACAAGATGCCACCTTCTTGCACTCTGACCGTGCCACCTTTGGCCGACTTCTCATTGGGTACAATCAATTCATACCCTTCCAGAGCCATTGGAATAAAATACGGGGTGTCTTTGGCGGTTTCTATGTCGATATTCTCAACCTTTGCCGCGGAGTCGACCTTCATCATGACCTTAATTTTTTCAAAATGATTCCCGTTGGCTTGCATCAGCACCATGGAGTCAGAAGTGCCCTCGGTCATCGCGGCCTTCATCATTAGCGACTTGCCCGGTGCAACCACCGACGCTGTGGACAATCGCTGCCCACCAGATTTCAACTCACAGTGGCGTGGCCCTTGTCGCACGTACAGACCAACATCCTTGGACTCTGCCGCCATATTGGGGCACGCATCAAGATACTCATTGTCTTGCATGAGGAAACCATCGCCTCCTCCTTCGGAGTACATTGTGTAGGCGATATCGTGATATTCATGGAGAACAACCCTCCCCTTGTATTTCGCAGAAACGATCTTTTTAAACGTCTGCTTCATTTGCGCACCACCACAGAAGATGTTTTCGATGAGCCGAACATTGCCTTCGAAATCCCCTAACTGACGATGAGTCCCCCGCAATCCCCTACGACGACTCTTGAAGTATTTCAACCACTGATAGGTGGTCACAAAGACACCCGAGAACGCCTCTGGCTGCCCAGGCAATGGTTCAAAACGCAAACCGCGAATGGTCGACGGAAGAAGATCGGCAACGTGGAGAACGCCCTGCAGAACCGTGGCATCTGCACTTCGGCCAATTACCGATACACCCGGCGGCACCACGCAGTCTTCGCTGAGCGGATATACCCCAGGCCGTACCAACACCACGACCCCTTTCTCAAGCGTCGTTCGGCCTTCTTGGATCGCGTCCATGACAGCTTCTGGCTCTATCGACGCAAGCGCCGCGCAAAGATCAGAGTACAACGCAGAGCCATCTGCATCGACAGTAATATGGGCCGCGACGACGTCTTGGATATGGGTCACCTGCGACATACTATCGTCCGCCGCGCGCAATGCTTTGGGCGCTGGCAATACCAGCTCAGTGCTCTCTCCAGCACCGAGTGTCCGGGTCAGGACAACTTGCGTATCCTCTTGCCGCTCGACACGCAAAATGCCGTCAATTTCTGAAACCGTTCCCGTGCCATCCTTGGCGCTAAAACGAATCGTTGCACCTTCGAAATGTTCCTCGGGCGCGAGATACTGAAGCTTCATGCCCTTGTCGTTTTCCACTCCGATAGACACGATACCGACATCAGCACTCGCAGAAACCAGCGTGCAACAGTCTTTTGCAAGGGGAAATTCTGGATCTACGACATAACCAGTCAGATCGACGATCTTCCCATCCCCCGGCGCCACAGACACCGATGGGATGCTCTCTGAGAACCGTGGCCCGTCGTCTACTGCCAACACATCGATCAAAACCTCAGAAAATGTAACATTCGCATACCGAGTCGCTGCAATAAACCGTTTCCCAGACAGCTTGACGTCGTAGAGATACACACTATCGTTTGACATCTCTCTTACGCAGTCTTGATAAAACGCAACACGGATCTCTTTAACTCCCCCAAGATCCATCGATGACAAGTCTATCGTATGTTCCGTTCTACTATGGTTTCCGGGCGCCAATAGCTCCTGGGAAAACAATGGTTCTTCTGAAAGATCGGCTTTGGCATCCCAAATTGCTACCGATAAAATTCCGTCGCATATACGCTTCAACAGAAAGTTCAAGCTCTGACCATCCACCGACATATATTTCCTTTTGAAAGCCAAGGGAAACGCCAATCCCCGTTGCCCGAACCGCAGCGCGATCCCCCTGGGCTTCAATCTTATGAACTCTCCAATTCGGGCGCTTGGGCGATCGGCCTTTCAAACACACTCCAACCATCGAGGCTGTTGTGAAAGGCATCCTTGAGAAAAACCTCCGAAGCGGTCTGGTAAACGGCAGTATCGGCTGGGTCTTTGGGTGCTTTTAGTTCATCACCTCCCCCATAGTTCACCGCGAAGCGAAACGAATCATGACCATCAACAGCGCCCGGGTAATCCGCATAGGGTGTATATACAATCGTATTTCCCGAGTGAACGGTAACACCATCAAAGGAGCCATCTTCGCTATGCGATAAAAGCACACCATCGACGTGAATCGTCCCATTTTGGGGAAGCGTCCACAGCGTGTAATCCAGAGGATTCCCCGCAAAACTCCTATCGGGGACTTTGATTTCTACTTCCTCATCCTCGGCCACGGAAAGCACCATGGGAGGCAACACCAACCCACCTGCTGTAGAAAATTCTGCATCTGCGGACATTCCCTCGGTCACTACGTCCATGACCTCGGGGATTTCTCCTGAGACCACGGAGTCTCGAACGGTGAGCGACGTAATTCCGTGGGAAAGCTCGGGCTGTGTTACCGAGCCAACCACGAGGCTGTCGTCAAACGTCGCAGAAACTGCTCTATCGCCAAAAAGAACCTCGCCATCAATACGCGTATTATCAAAGGTCGTGTTCGTTCCCGTGACAGTAACTCCGCCGACAATATGACAACCGCTCACCGTAATATTGTCGCCAAAAAGATGCAGCCCCTCAATCACAGCGCTTGGCGAGCACTCCAAAAGCACGTCGGAAGCAATTTTTATCTCGGTCTCAACCCCCTTGTTGTCAGTATGCTTGAGTCCATTGAACGTTTCCATTCTCAACATAGATACGCTTTTTGTCCAATGTCTCGGCATCAGAGACCGCATCAACGAGAGTCGAGAGACCTTCGATGGGCTCTCCTTCTTTGGACACGATCCACGCAGGCTCTGGCATGGCAGCAGCAGTCTCTTGTGCCTCTGCCCACACCTCACCGATCGAAACATTCACCGCGCCACCAGTCACCTCGGTTCCGAGAAAGCGAATCGGTTTCGGGACTAGTTCTTCTTCACCATACGGCCCCTCGTGCAGCTGTCTTGCATCTTCTCGTTCACCGATTTTCTCCACCATGGTGAAATAATCTTCCACCGGAGGAGATCCTTGTATGATGTCGCCACTCTCTATCAGACAGTTCGCGAACAACACGTTCGTCGTTTCTGGGAACATATGTGCATAGACCACATCGACATAGCTAGTGGAATAGCTACAGCGACGGCCAGTCTTCGTCGTCGAACAAGAAGTTTGACGCTTGCGGGATTCTGTTACGAAGTACTTGAGGCTGTAATCAAACTCACCGAGATTCACACCATTGACAATGCGGCAATTGTGAAATTCGATATCTCGGCCTCTGAGCTGCAAGGGCCCTTGCAGCACCGTATCGTCGTGACAATACACGCGGGTCCCAGAGCCAAACGCAAACGCGCTCACATCAAAAACCCCAGCATCAATGTAGATCGCAAGATACTCGGGATTCGCCCCAGAGGTCATTTCGATACCCTCTGCAAGCGTTCCGACACCGACAGGAATATAGGCTAGCTCGCTTACTACCGAGTCAACGGGAACTTCGGTGCGGATATAGTCCCCATTGGATGTACGGGTAAACTGGCTGTAGGCATTAATGCGGAACGTGCCGTCGTTTGCGACCAGGCCGTAATCGATTTCAGAGGCGGGATCGAGACCAGCAACGTCTGCCTCGAGGGCGTATCCGCCATCAGACTCATCGGCATAAAAAGCGTCCTCGGGTGTCAGCGTCGCACTCGACTCGTCAAAACAAATCTCTCGGGTATATCCCGCGTGCTCCGAGTCAAACACGGTCAGCTCGGCACAATCCTTGTCCCCCATTGCACAAAACGGAGTTCGAGTAGGTGAGCGTTTCGTTTTCGATCTCTATGAGCCCACATTCGGGCTGCCGCGTAAGCCTGGCATAAAGCGCGTGATCCCCTTCCGGATCCGTGACGCGAATCCCTACCTGAATCGGGTCGCCCAGCTCGCCCTCATCATTGACAACCTCTGTCAAAGCAACCGATTCGACCTTTTCCTCACCAAACACGGTGATGCGAATCACCTTTGTCGTCATATCGCTATTGCCGTAGACAGCACCAATTCGAAATTTATCCTTTCCGACAAACCCAGGCTTTGGCATATAGGAACAATCCCATTCGTCCAGGCTGAGATCTTCTCGCAGTCTTTTTACAGCGCGATCGAGTTCTTCTCCTGCACACCAAACCGATCCGTGATTGGGTAAAGTGAGAACTGTGTAACCGATTTGTGGGTCGGCCATACCAGTGCCTATCGAAGCACGAGTCACTTCGCCATCGGTAACCGGGCTGGCTTGCGCTGCTACCGGAACACAGGCCGGCGTTTCCTCGTTATTGCATTTCACCCGCGTCGTGTCGCTGTGGATATGCAGCGGTTCATCGACATGCAGCACCGGCGCGTTTTCGCTCGCGCGAGTTGCGTAGGTGTTGCCCGTGTAACATAGATCATCGCAGTACGTTCGGAAAGTAACGGTTTTCCACCTAGACTTTCCGTATTTCTTCTTCGGCCTATATTTCGCATGCGAACTGTAAACCACCTTAATTCCCGATTCGTTGTCGTAAAACCAGTTCCCACTCACGGTCATCGTCGTAAGGGGTGCGCCCGCGATATAGGTGTAAGTCGTTCGCCCGAGAAACCCTCGCGCCCGCGTTCCGCGCACCCGACCTCTCTTTGCAATCGAGAACAGATCGATTGCTTGGACCTGATGCCCACGGATCTCGTTGTTCACAATATGCAGGCTGCCGGTTACGCCCTGATGGGAAGACACCCCCGTGTAATAGGCTTCGAGAATATTGTCGTTTACCCATACATTCTTAACCCCTGTGCTCGGCCTGTTGTCTTTTAGCGCCTGGGTGCCCTTAAATTGGATCGCGGTATCGACCTTATGAATCCGGTTGCCGACAATCCGAATATTGTCAAACCACTCGTATACATACTTGGTCTTCCACTTCTGCTTAACCCCTTGAAAATTTCCGCTATCATCGTAGATTCGATATTCGACCCAGTACCCAGAGCTGAGCATCTCACCAGGTAAGGTCACAATCCCCACCGAACCATCCTCGATCGTGCAACCTTGAATCCGAACGTTGGAAGCGCGGACGGATAGCACTGGCTTATCGAGGTATGCCCCCTGCAAGATCGTATCATCGCGACTCTCGCATCGCAGGGTGACTTGTTTATTGATCGTCCATGCTTTTCCGAAGCCACCAATGGTGTGAGTGCCCGCACAAAACTCAATCACATCGCCGCCTTCGGCTTTTTTGAGCGCCTCAGCGAGGTCAATTTCCGCGTTCGGATCTTCTGGGCATACGTGGATGTCAGCCGTCTCAGGAAACGGCCTAACGACAATTTCTGTCACGCATTCGGCGCTCTGCTCTTTGTCCCCAGCCTCTTTCACCTGATGAACAAACTTGTACATTTTCTCCTCAGGCAGATAGGGCGCGGGAAACACCGCTTCGACGGCAGACACTGTTTCGCGCAACCCAGAACCTAGCTCGCCGACGCCACGCAAAAGAGGCTCGCCACTATCCGTACTCCACTCGTAGCGTAGGGGTTTCCCCTCGGGGTCGTAGCTAAACATCCCCGATGTACCAGACAGTTGCACAGCTTCGCCCCCATACACAACGACCGAACGCGTTGGACACATCACAACAGGCGGATCATCGTCTGTATTTCTGTAGTCGATCGAGGCGACCGTTGCTGTGGTCGCCTTGTAGGGATCTGCGAGGGTCACAAACGCCAAGTCCGATCCAGAGTAGTCCTTTGGCGGTTTGACACAGATCCCCTCGCCATCACCAGGCTGATATGGCGTTACTGCACCTGCGATCTCAGCGATGTCTACGGCTTCTTTCACAGTACCGTCTGCGATGGGAGCAGGATTCCAATTGCTTTCGTCTTGGGTCTCAAGGCGTACTTCGTCGATTTCTAGCGTTTGAAACACACCGTTGTCGACAAACGATTGCCGCAC
Source organism: Kofleriaceae bacterium (assembly GCA_965223575.1). Taxonomy (GTDB): domain Bacteria; phylum Myxococcota_A; class Polyangia; order Haliangiales; family Haliangiaceae; genus CBDCWZ01. The sequence continues at coordinate 1,960 of CBDCWZ010000073.1, read as the reverse complement.
CAACGAAACGCGAAACTTCGTCAGATTGAGACTACGCAATCGGGGACCTAACTCCACCCGGTAGTCAGGCTGTTTCGACCAGTCCTCGTTGGTCAATTCATCGATGGTGTGCTCGAAAACCTGTCGGAGCTTACCATTCTCCAAAATTTCGCTGACACGCACGATGAGCGCGGGATCTCGGTTCGCCCAATCACTCCTGCGCTCTTCACGACCTTCAAAGATCGTTTCGCCCCGCACACGCACCCGCAATGCCAGAGGTAGATCGACATACCAGTTACCTGTTACATCAAAGTCTTGATAGACGCCCTGAAACTCAATCCCCGAATCTACAGGGATTGCAATCGTTCCTGAGAGGGGATCCCAGTCTGCGGGCTCTTTGAGGAGCTGATGACCTTCCAATTCGGCCGGCTCACCCTCTACTTCGTCCCGCCATCCGGAGAAGCCAGCATGAAACTGGCTTGAAGAGATGATGCGAGTTTCACCTACGCGCGTTCCATCCACTGCGACCGAAAAATACGTCGGTTCGCTCCAGAAAACCCGACTCTTCGTTCTTTACGAGAACGCGGGACCGCGAATCGTCGTACCGTCGCGCGTTTTTGGCGCTTTGAATTCACATGTAGCGCTATTGCACTCGCTTACGATACTGGGCACTTGAACCTTGAGTTCGGGCAATTCAATTCCCTCAACCTGTGTCCACTCATAGTGAAGAGATTCACCGTTTAGATCGTAACTATCTTCCGCTGAGAGAGTCACTTTCTCTTCTGGCAACGCGACCGTCACCCCCTGCACCAAACACACCGGAAAAAATGGATGTTCTACCGCGACCAGGCTAATCTCGTGGTCAGGTGCAACCATTCCCTTAGGCAGACTCGGTTTCACCACAACACCTTCTGCCAGCTCTGGTGGCAATTCGGTAACTTCACCAAACACATAAACCAAATCGTCCGCCACAGAGAAAGGTTGGGCAGCCTCGAGGGAATCAAACCCTCTCACGTTTTTGCGCTCATCCGGCGAAATCAAAAGCACGGTAATCCACTCTGATCGCAAGTTCTCGTCCAGACGTCTGAGCCCCTCGGCCAGAGCCTCCAAATTGTGATCAATCTCGGCCATCAAACGCTCTGCGGGTGGTGAGGACTTGCCGTTATCGGCGAGTTCAAGACACGCATCGTGCAAGTCGGCCCGTTGCTGCATCAGTTCGAACATATGGCGGCGAATCACGCGCTGCCGATCGGCAAGCGCGTGGGTTTGTGCATTCACCTCATGTGCAACCAGGCATGTTTCATACACGCCCGGAAATTCAATATTCTCTGGCACAGAGTGCCCTGGCACTTCACAATGTTCGGCCTCCTTGGCGGGACGAACCCGAAACGAAACCTCGTCGATCGTGCGATTGGTACCGTCACTTACGATCAATCGCACCGTAAACGACGTGCTGCATTCTACCTTCGGCATCTTCACCTTGGCGTAAGGAGTTACAATGCGCGGATCGACCTCAAACCCTTTCTCGTCGGTTCTGATGATCTGAAGCGATGGCTCGTCTGGCGACATAGGAACCTGCTCCCAGGCCCAGGTAACTCGCTGCCCCAACTTGTCTCGGCTCTGGGTGGCGTCAAGACCGATCCAATCATCCTTCGGATCACCCTCATCGTCCTTCTTATCACTGAGTGTAAATTCTGTTTTGTTAGGATAGAGCGCCAAATAGGACGAAAGCCGCTCGAGCCCAGCCTCGGAGAATCCCTCAACCAATGCCACCGATAGCGGGTCACCATCGGGATCCTGGCCAAGGGATGAAACCGGAAAGCAAACGGTTTCGTTCTCGTTTACTGACTTCAAAGATAGCGAAGCAGTGGGTGCCGTACTATCCGCTGTCGCTGTAACTGGCAAAGCCATGCCAAGAAGCCCACAAAAGAAACCACTCCAGCATTGCCAATCGAAACCTTGCCGATTGCTCGAGTCCAAT
>CBDCWZ010000072.1:0-35785 GCA_965223575.1 Kofleriaceae bacterium | reverse complement strand
TAGTTGAATTCGCCTTCAAACACGCTGTTTCGGCGCCTTTTGGATGGGCTTGTTGCTTTGACGATATGGCGGAAGAAAATTCGGGCGCAATAACATGCTAACCGAGACACGCGCAGCACAAAGGAGGTTGAGCCGTCTCTTTTGGGTCAAAAAAAGTCGTGACTCCAAAGGCGATCGAGAAAGGACTCGACCGGTAAGATGGCAATCCCGTCTTCGGTCATCCGAGGGTGAGGTTCATTGCACACTACGATCCGTTGATTGATTTCCAGCGTGGACTCTTCGGCGATCTTGCGGAGTCCTTTTAGATCGGTGTTGTTGATGGTTGCGGTCGCTTTTACTTCTATCGCGTACAACCCACCATCTTCGCACTCAACAATAAAATCAACTTCTACTCTGGATTGGGTACGCCAGTAATAGAGTTTGCGTTGTTTGTCGGGATGGTACCCATCACCCACATCAAAAAGGAAGAACTTTGGCGTAGCAACAGCGCGTCTCCGTATGCTTTTTCGATAACACGGAAGCCGCTTCCCAATTAGGGTGTCCTCTAGTATTGAGAAATATTCTGCGATGGTCGTCGCCGATACCCCGACCGATGAGCTGAGTGACTGATAGGATACTTGTTGGCCGTTTGTCGATGCCGCGAGTTCCAAAAAAGTCGCAAAGGTCCGCAAGGACCGAGTGAGCCCTTCAGCCTTGATCTCCTCTTGTAGATAGATTCCTACGTAGTCCAGGAGATCGGACTTTCTATTCTCTGAAGTTAAGATACTTGGCAGACCTCCCCACTGCAGGGACCTTTGCCAAGGTACATTCATGGACCTACGTTCTATGTGAACAATGGGTGACAGCTGCAAAAACTTAGCGCGCCCCCCCAAGAGGTTACTGCCAGCGCGCTTCAACCGTCGCGCACTACTCCCTGTCAGGATAAACCGGTCTTTTTTGTGGGACTCCACATGGCGGTGTACCTCGTCCAAAAGAATCGGGAGTTTTTGGATTTCATCGAGAATAACCAACACCCCACTTTTAACACTTTGGTTGTTCGCCCCTTGCTTATGTGCCGCGATCATACCGGTCAGTTTGTCTAGTGCCGCAGCCAAGGAAAGTTGGGTTTGAACCGCAAGCAAATCAATGTAAAGAGCGTCCGGACTCGGGTAGCAGAAAATTGTTTGAGGTGGCGTTAGCCCAGCGCCCTTGTAAAAATTACGTACTGCTCGCTCCGATAGAATCCGATCGATCGGTCCCGTATCCTGCAGATCCTCACCCAACCTTGTACACGACCAATAATTTTGCTCGGAAAATCAATTGGCAGTTTGTGAACAATTCGAAATATTCGAGCATTGTATGAATCTACTATTACGCAGTCAAGAGGCAAATTTGGACATGCAGTAATCCGACGACGGCGCCGATCATTTGCTGGCACTTGGTGTGCTTGCGGTTTTCACTGGGAAACCCAAATTGGTTTACATTACTCCTCATTACAATGTCACTGCCATACCGCAAGATGATATCCATGCATATTCGTCGACCTGTATTTTCGGTCTTGCTCGTCGTACTCTTGGCCCCTGAGACTGCGCTATCTCAATATAGTGTTCCAGCAGAGACCGCAAACACAGAACGCATTGGATCGGCTCGCTCTAAGGGACAAAAAAATCTCCTGCGTTCGTCTGGGGGCGAAATCGGCGCGAGTCTCAACTTTGTCACAAGTGATCCCAGTCTGAATGGCCGCAAGCTTGAATTTACCGATTTGGTTCTTTTGCGAATCCATGGTCTCGTATCGTTCCGAGGACGCTTCGAGCTATTTGGGGGTGTTGATATTGTCCCCAAACAACCCAGTGACACCGACGAGCTCATCTGGCAGGGAGCGCTCCTTGGTGGTCGGATCAAACTGGCAGATTCATTTGCACTGTGGTTGCGGGGACAGACCGGTCCCCAGCTAGATCGCGATGGGTACTGGCTTACCGCCGACTGGGCGGTGCAGTACAAACGGGCATTGCACGAAGTAATGTTCATGGAGACAGCAGTGGGGAGCACTTATACTCAGCTGTTTTATGATCAAGATGTAGATCGAACGTTTTGGCTGGCTGAGATTTTTTCGCAACTCAGTCTCGCGTTACGCGAACCCAAAGGCCATTTTTCAGCATGGATAACGTTTTCCTTTCACTTCCCGGTGATAGGCCGGCCCAAGGCAAGTAATCCCGATCCTATCTCGGGCTTATCCCTTGACCCACAAACACGAGTTGGCTTTTCGCTCGGTGGCCTTGTTGCTCTATCCAAAACCTTGGACATCTTTGTCGAATGGTCGATCCTCGATCGGGGAGATCTCTTCGATTCGACCACCACACTTCCTATTCTTAACGGTGGCTTTGACCAGCAACAACTTGTATTCGGATTCATGCGCCGATTTGGCGGTGGCTCCAAGCAAAAGCAACCGGTTCGGCGGCCTGAGCCAATGCAGCCGCTGCCCACCGTCGAACAAGCCCAATAGACCAATATAAGGTCATCGATTTCGTATCGGTGCCCGCACCATCATCGAGTACCAGGACCGCAAGGCGGACAACGATTCCGGAAGTCGCTGGCTGCCAAAGCTCTCCCTTTTCTCAAGCATTTCGTTCTAGAACCATTCTCGCCGTAGGTCATGGAACCGCCATAGTGATGACCCTGTCGTGAAACATCCGACCTTAGCGTACGGGCGAAATTATAGTCAGACCAATGTGGCAACCAATCCACGGTAATGAATAAGTCATTGGAATAAAAAATCTTTGTTTTGGATCGGGGGTTGCATTTCAAAACGGCCATGGCGCAAATCAAGGCACAGACAAAAATACCGGCCATCGCTAGGGCAGTTCGCGCTCCCGCGGCAGTGTGGCCACTTCGAGTGTTTATCACAACCTTATCGGTGATCCTTGTATGGCTGGTGGCCCGACAGCCCAGGACCGTATTTACGGTTGTCGAAGTTCCTTTGATGATCGGTGAAACTCACTTGTCCCCCCCCAAAAAAAATGAACTTCTATTTGCCTTTGCTATTGCTGAGCAAAGCTACGTGCAACTCGATGTCGCGAATGATGATGACATTGAACAAACATTGACAAATGGGCGAGTGCATCGTGTATCCGAGCTTGAGGGATATTCCTCGACCGCATATGTCGAGCTCAAACAGGACGAAGTCCCTGCTCATCTCACGTCATGGCTGGGACATCAGGTGGTTGTGGATGAAAAATGCACCGCAACGATCACCAGCATTCAGATCGTATCACGAATGGTAGGGGATATTGGCCAAGCCTCCAACCCCGGCGAGACCGAAGCAGAACGCGCGAAAGACGCCTTTGATGCCGGAGCAAAAGTATATGCCGGCAAGCTATCCGGATGCCCCGGCACGTATCACTATGGCCGAGCCACCAACTCGCCAAAACAAAAATTTGCGCAAAAGCTTACACTCGGCGCGGCGGCCGCGCCTGCCATCAGAGCTGCCAAACTTCACCTTCGTACGACCGCCCGGGTCATGGGCATTCAGGAACGGTGGAAATCCATCGAAGGGAACGACGGGCACTGGCTATCCCAGGCGACGATTGAACCTACCGCATTCGCGAATGATGATCGCGCGTTCATCGTACTCTCTATAGAGGCTGGAGAATACTGCAGCAACTTTGGCGCCCAACTGTGGGTGGTTTACGAGGTCACACATTACGGCGGCGATGAAGATCCTCATGTAACACTCGGTCGGTTCGTCTCAGCAAACCAGGGCACCATCGAGCCAGTGGCCGCCATTGACGCAACCGGTGATGGACAGCTAAATCTGATTGCGACTGCCGACGCAGAACGCACCCTGTTTTCCCTCGATGGAAGTATCAGGGCCTTCGAGCCGATAGAGTTCTACGGTTGCCGGTGCTAGAGCGGCAAAACCGATGGAAATTGGAAGGATTAGGGGGTGTCCCGATTGGGAGTGCGATTCCCGTGGTTGCGTGGTAGCTTCGCGGCATGCCAAAGTTCGAAGTCGTAGAGAGCACAACCATCGCGGCCGAGCTAGGCCATATTCGAGGCATTGTTCGTGATTTTCGCCAATGGGAGTCATGGTCTCCCTGGTTAAGCGCCGAGCCCAACTGCCCCCTTGAATATGCAGCAGATGGCAACAGCTACTCGTGGGACGGCAAGGTTGTCGGCAGCGGGAGAATGGAGTTGGTCAGAGAAGAAGAGACAGCGATCTACTACAAGCTGACATTTCTCAAACCGTGGAAGTCTGAGAGCACGGTTGATTTTCAGTTTGCAAAAAAGGGGCAGGAGACACAAGTCACTTGGCGAATGCAGGGGGCTCTTCCGTTTTTTATGTTTTGGATGAAAAAAATGATGCGCGGTTGGGTGGGCGCAGATTACCGGCGCGGACTCGCCAAATTGAAAGACTTCGCCGAATCCGGAACTGTTCCATCCCGGACAGAATTTCCTGGGGTGCAACAGGGAGTCGTTTCTCACTATGTTGGGCTGCGCAGTCAATGTAAAATCCATGACCTAGGTGCAGATATGCCGCCCCTGTACGAAAAACTTAACAAATGGATTGAAAAAAACGATACCAACGCGTCGGGGAAACCACTGACGATCTACCATAAGTTTGATATCGCCAATGCAACCGCGGACTACACCGCGGCAATTCCGGTTGACAAGGTTCCGACTGCCTTACCACCAGGATTTACCTCTGGAAAGCTGAACGCACCACGGTCCTACCAAATCAGACACACAGGAGCATATCGTCACTTAGGGAATGCATGGTCGGCGGGAATGATGCACGAGCGCAGTAAGGCATTTCGCCGCAATAAAGCCTGCGATCCGTTTGAAGTCTACGTGACCGATCCGAGCTCCGGGGTCGATGAGGATCAACTGGTTACCGAGATACACATCCCGGCTCGCTAAATTTTTCCTATCGCAACGAAGAAGGAAGCAACTCGCTAACTTCGATTAGGCGATCGGGCGACGGTTCCCGGCCTCCGCCTACACACAACACAGGGGATGCTGTGGTTTCACATACTACAAATGTGACCTTGAGCCGACATTCGCCGCAACCTCCTCCACTTCGTTGAACGAGTAGGACCCAATAGTATTATACCTTCTATTTTTTCTGCAATGTGCGGCACTCTAAATAGAGTACAATTAACTAGTCCAGCATCGACTGATTGACGCAATCAATCCGAAGTGGAGAGGCAAACGATTTGACTAGTTCCAGGTACTTTCGCATCACACTACCACAGGCGCAAAGTAGCATGCTGCGATACGCAGTGACCCTCATTGCTTTCATTGTTTTGTCCTGCCTGAGTCTTGGGTGCCGGTTTGGATTTTCGATGCAGGACGAAGCCGACAATCAGAAAACCCAGGCTGGAGATACAACCATTGTGGTTGCGCCGCCTACGACTATCGCAAGTGGTTACTGCACTCCAATTCTGATTCGTAGCCAAACCAGTGACGGCTCTGACGCACCGACAACCCAAGATCAAAGCGTCGTGCTATCGGATAACGTCGGTGGGACTTTCTACGACTCTGCCGCATGCGATCAAGAGATTTCCGACAGCACCTTGCTAGCCGGAGAAACCAGCAAAATGGTCTACTACCAAGCAACGCTGGGTGGTGGCCATATTACATCCATTGAGCTAAGCTTCCAGGCTGGCGCCAACGAATCCACGAATGTGGTAGAGCTTCGAGCGCCCATTTACACACTCGGTGTAGGAAGTACGCACACCTGTTTTGGTGTCGGTGGCCAGGAGATTTTCTGTGGTGGCTATGTAACTCGAGGCGCCGTAGGCCTGACGGGAGGCGCACATAGCCGGATCGCGGAGAACCCTAATCTGCTTAGCCTTCCGGTAACTGGAGCAGTCACGACAATCACCTCAGGAACAGAGTTTTCCTGTGCGATATTGGACGGAGATGTTTATTGTTGGGGCTTTAACAACATGGGGCAATTGGGCAATAGCCTCACGATTAACGAATCTGCTGTTCCTCTACAGGTCGGCGGTCTTGGAACTCCGGTCACGTCTCTCTCGGCGGGTAACACGCACACCTGTGCAGTTGCGAATGGTGGCGCGTGGTGCTGGGGGGATAATGGCGACGGGCGTCTCGGAGCCAACGTCGGGTCTCGAAGCGAGGTTCCGGTACAGGTTGATGGTTTGTCGACCGGGGTTCGGTCGATTGCCGCAGGTCACAGGCATTCCTGTGCGTTGCTCGATACAGGAGAAGTGCGTTGCTGGGGGCTTAACTTTCAAGGGCAGTTAGGTCGTGGTTCCATCGATGCAGGCGGATACATACCGCAGGCTGTGATTGGGATCGGCCCCGCTTCGCAGCTCGATGTGCGTGGTTCTGTATCTTGTGCGGTTGTTGATAGTCGCGTTTGGTGTTGGGGCGATAACGATAGTGGACAACTGGGTAGCGGCACTTTCACTGCTTCGGAGCATACCCCTCAGCAAACCGTTGGACCTCCGGCCGTAGATCATCTTGTCGTTGGCGGAGGACATTCATGTGTCATCGCCTCAAACGAGTTGTGGTGTTGGGGAGACAACCGCAGTGGCGTCCTTGCCAACGGGACTCGTGACGACAGCGCAACTCCCGTGCGTATCCCCCTTCCTGAAGGGACGATTGAGACATTGGATGCCAACGGTGGAACCACCACCCGAGACTCGCAAATGACTTGCGTTACAATCGACGGCCTCGGATATTGCTGGGGTGCAACCAACGGGTTTCCCGACGGTGTGTTTAAGGAAACCTGGCAACCTGCGCAGACAACGATCACGGGCAATATCTCTGCCCTAGCCGCCGGATCGCTAGCGCAGACAGGTGCCTGCGCGCTGATAGACGGCGATTTGCGCTGTTGGGGCCGGGACTGGGGCGGGCGGCTCGGACAGATGGCCGCCCGTGACTCGTCAATACCAGTGAACGTGGAAGGATTGACATCTGGAAGTGGAGTCACCGATTTTGCTCTTGGGTTTCTAGGCGGGTGCGCGGTGGTGAATGGCGCCGCTCGCTGTTGGGGTCGCGGTTCGTATCTAGGAAACGGTACATCGTTTAGCAACAACTCTGAGGTCCCTGTAGAGCCGACGGGCCTCAGTGCAAATGTTAGCGCTGTATCCGCGGGAAACTCGATTGTGTGCGCAGTCGTCGACGGCGGTGCCATGTGTTGGGGGCTTGATGGCGCTCTCGGCAATGGCCCCGCCAATGATGGTGACGAATCACTGGTCCCAGTGTGGGTCACGGGCATGGGCCCTTCCAGCGGGGTGACTGACATTGCCGTTGGCAACCACCACGCATGCGCGGTTCAAAATGGTGGTGCGTACTGTTGGGGGACAAACGGTTCGGGTGAGCTCGGAGACGGAAATCCAGGCGTGAACAGTAACGTTCCGGTACCCGTCACCGGTCTATCATCGGGCGTCGCGGAAATAGAAGCAGGAGATCGTGGGGTTTGCGCGCGAATGGATACCGGGGCGGTGTACTGTTGGGGAACGCTCATTCCCCCGCCCCAAGACCAGCCAATTTTGATCCCAGGTCTCGGCCAAGACGTCAGTGCTATTTCACTAGCGGGATTCTCCGGTTGTGCAATCCAATTAGGCGAATTGAAATGTTGGGGTTCAAATGGCAAGGGCCAGCTCGGTACCGGCGACCTCCAAAGCAGCGACGTACCACTAACGGTTTCAGGATTGCCGGGACCAGTTGAACGCGTCGCAGTGGGTGGTGTCAGTTATCGAGGGTTCACGTGTGCCGTAGCCGCGGGAGACCTCTACTGTTGGGGAGACAACAGCGACCGACAACTCGCGACCGGTCTACCATTTAGCCAAGAAAATCCTGTGTTGATTGCGCCTTGGGAGTAACGCCCGCTGGGTCATCCATGCCTAAAGATTCGTCGGACGACCTGTTGCCAGCGGTTTGTGGTCAATTTTCAGTCTGCGAATCTTTCGCTTTAAAGTGTTGCGATCAATCTGAAGCAGCTGGGCTGTCCTTGACAGATTCCCAGCTGTCTCCGCGAGCACAGCAGTAATTGCATCACGCTCCGTAGCCTGTACCGCAGCGGCGAGGGATTGAATTTTGATTGGACCGCGTCCACGGCCAGGCGATGGCACCGGATGGGTGATTTTTGGATCTAAATCTTCTGGTCGCACCCAACGATCGCAAAATACATGCCAGCGCATGACCTCGGCGCGTAACTCTCGAACGTTTCCTGGCCATGCATATGCTTCGAGCGATCGCCAGGCCTCCCGGGTTACGCGTAAGTTGTGGTTGTCTACTTCTTTGAAGAAATATGCCACGAGTGGCTCGAGATCTTCGAGCCTGTCGCGAAGTGGCGGAACCGTGAGGGTAGCACCTTGGAGCCGGTAGTATAAGTCTTCGCGAAAAGTGCCTTCCTTGACCATTGCAAGCAAATCACGGTGAGTCGCAGCAACGATGCGAACATCCACACGGTTGCTTGTTTCACTTCCCAGCCTGCGGAGGCTCCCGTCTTGAAGAACGCGCAGGAGATTTACCTGAACCTTGGGACTGAGCTCGCCGATTTCATCCAAGAACAATGTGCCGCCGTGGGCAAGCTCAAACAATCCCCGCTTAGTATGGACTGCTCCGGTAAACGCACCCTTGTCATGGCCAAAAAGCTCACTTGCTAGCACGCTCTCGGTCAACGCGCCGCAATTCTCCGTAATCAGAGGCCCGGTGGACCGATAGCTACTCTCATGAACCGAACGCGCAACGAGCTCTTTTCCCGTCCCTGTTTCACCATGAATGAGTACCGGCAAATTGGTCGGTGCCACTCGACCGATGCGGTTTGCCATATCCAACATGGGCTTACTGTTGCCAATCAAATGAGTACCCAAAATCCGAGAATGGGCTCTTAGGCGGACAAGCTCGTCGCGAATCGCGCGAATCTCTGGAAATCCCTCAATATCGAGCTTTACTTCGCGAATCGCACGGGGGTGTACCGACGGGACAAAAGCCGCCGGGATCACCTGAAACAGCCGCGCAGATAGTAACCCCGCCTTAACCAAAACAAACCACAAGGTTTGCATTTGCGGAGTTCCCGCCGACAGAAGCACATCGATCGATTTTCGTTTGGCAAGACTTTGCACAACCGATTCGAGCACGTGAAATAATTCTGAATAGTCGGACGGATCGCGTAACGGAAGAATGACAAGGTCCACTTTCGCAATCACCTTGCGAAGTTGGGTGACGAGCGCGCGCGCGGGGATTTCACCCGCTTGCGTCGTCAGTATCATTGCCTCGCTATACAGCCCAATCGACTCGGACTGGTCAGTAAATCGCATCACTGGGCCTCGATCGCCATCCCGCCTAGAAGTGATGTAGTCCGGCTTTGGTCCAAGAACTCCACGATCCGACCAGGAAACGAGCACTCGAGGCATGGTACAAATTACATCAATTTGTAATATTTTGCACCAATTAAATGGTGCAGAATAGTGCATTTCTGCTGATACTTTATTCGTAATTTTAGATAATTAGGATTTGGCGCACTTTATGCTTTCTTAGCGATCGTGGACAACATCACCCAACCATCAACAACTCGCAAGTCTCGCATCATCGCAAACTCCGATGTATGGCTAGAAGGCGAGGCCACTCGGCAGCTCGAGAACATCGCTTCCGATCCAGACTGCGCTGTTGCCGTAGGGATGCCCGACCTACACCCGGGACCGGGCGTCCCTATCGGGGCAGCCGTTGGCTTCTCAAGCACCATTCGACCAAAACTCGTCGGCAGCGATGCGGGCTGCGGAGCACTGGTGGTTGCCCTTGGTAAGGTGAAGTTCTCTACCGCTACAATTCGCCGCACTGAGTCTGAGTTCGATACCGTACCATTGGATGGAGTAGACACCGATGCTTTGTATCGTCGTGTCTGGAATCGGGGCCCAATGGGCCTTGTCGGCCTCGGCCTTCCTGACGCGATAGAAGCACTCGCCGAGTACATAGGAAATGATCAGGATTCGGACAGCGGGGCGCTGCCATTCCCCAACTTCGGCACAGCACTTGGGACGATTGGTGGTGGCAATCACTTTGCCGAAATCGGACGTGTGTCCAGTGTATTTGATCAAGGTTCCGCAGAGCGCCTCGGGCTTCGCAAAGGAGAGCTCGTTTTGCTGTGCCATTCGGGGTCTCGCGGTTTAGGAAAAATGATTGCCGATACATGGAACGACAAAATCTTAGAACAGAACAATGCCGCCGACTATCTCGCCGATCTGGCGGGCGCCATTCGATTTGCCCAGGCAAATCGGATCCTTTTGGCTTGGCGATTGCTCAAAGCATTACGAGCTGTCCGCCGTAGCAAAATCATCTTTGCTTTTGATGTCGTACACAACTTTGTGAACCACGAGGAAGTGGGATCACGGTGGCTATGGGTTCATCGTAAAGGTTGTGCGCCGGCCTGCGATGGCCAAACAACTGTCGTACTCGGCAGCCGCGGCGCACCTTCATGGATCATGCGCGGCCGGGGAAATCCCACCGGGCTATCCTCAGTGGCGCATGGTGCAGGTCGCAAAATGCAACGGTCCGAGGCGCGACAGAAGATTCGAGCCCGATATCGGCGCAAACAACTGACCAAGTCCGCAAACGGAGGAATCGTCATCTGTCGCGACCCAAAGCTGCTCTATGAGGAGCATCCCGATGCCTACAAGCCAATCGAGCCCATTATTGATAGCCTCGAGCAGGCGCAACTGGCAGACCGAGTCGCATCCATTGAACCGCTTCTAAGCGTGAAGAAATGAAACAGAGAGGGTTTTCGCGATGAGTGCTCGCTGGACCATCTTGATCAGTGCTGGAGTTGGCCCCATCGAGGTTCGCCACTTTGTCGCGCTGCTCGCGAAACAGTTGGCGATCGATTGCGTCCGCGCTGGGGTCGAAGTTTGCTCGATAACAGCATTTGGCGACGAGAATGCCCCTCGATCCGTGGAGATCGATATCACTGGCGATGTCCCCACAAGGATAACAGACAATATCGGCACTCATGTCTTAGTTGCCCGCAGTCAGCACCGCGGCCGCCGATCGCGAAAGCGCTGGTTTGCAGGCGTCAGCCTTCATCCGACATCGGTTGCGCGGGATGTCGATTTGCAAGTTAACCTCAGCGATATTGAGATAACAACGATGCGTGCAAGCGGCCCCGGCGGACAACACATCAACACAACAGACTCGGCTGTACGGATTCGCCACAAGCCCTCTGGTATTTGCGTTCGTGTTACAAGCGAAAGGTCGCAACATCGAAATCGAGCGCATGCCCTAGCTAGATTGACAAAAATCTTGAAAGACCAAGACCAACGTAAATGGGATCACCGAAACCAAGATCTGCGATTGTCCCACTATAGTTTCGAGCGCGGTCATGCGGTAAAGCAATGGTCCTTAGATAGAAAGCAAAACGTTCTTCAATCTGACGATACATAACCATAACAAGGAGAGAGTAATGACAAACCAACCAGACGTTCAAAATCCTATGACGACAACAAGAGATGGACCACAAGGAGCTCCGCCGCATGGCAACCAAAAATCTATCCCGTACCGTTATCGAGGGCGGGCGCAACCGTTACAACAAATTTGAACGGCGCTATTCTAACCGAAGCGTCCGAACTAAGGCGCGAGCATACACCCGACTTCTGCTCTTTGATCCGGAGCAAAGCGAAGGTATCGCACCTCCATTGAGAAAACAGGTATATCGGCTCCACCACGATCGACTCGGCCCGGCCCAGCGCTGGCTAAAGAGCTATGTTGGCCGCGAGTGGAATCAAGCACGATCTGAGATGGCCAACCGTTTCGATCTTCGCACCATCGCAGGTCAACACATCGTATTGGATCACTTACTTCCTTCCGTAAGGGGGAGCGGCGGCACAAGATTTGGCTGCCACGACTTCTATGTCGATCAGCATGGACTCTTGGCCAGATCGCCCCGTCGTCGGTATCCGAGACGATCTAAACGGTCGCCGGAAAAGGTGTGGCGATCCGCACGAGCGATTCGCAACTGGGTACAAGGTCGACTTGTGGGAAAGCGCGGGCGCTATTGGTTTTGGTTCGTCCCGACAGCTTACATTTGGAGAACCTGCACCTATCGGTGGTGTTGTCTAGATCATACGGTTTTCCGCGGCAAACGGCAGCATCGCGAAAATCGTGGATTTCGGCAGTCGCGGATACTCACGACGAAGGAAGTTCGATACTGGGAGCAAATCATGCCTGATGTACAAGACAGGCTTCGGTTCTCATTCAATACGCTCGCGAACTCGCCAGATCAGCCAATGCCTATGCACGCGCACAAGTGAGACTGACCGAGAGATGACCGACAGCAATCGATCCAATTTTTCTTGGGTTTCCCCGTAGGCGAGTTGCGTGATGACGTAGTCACCTTGCTGTAGCAGGTCAATCCATTGGTCAGTGTTTTCCAACAGGTAATTGGAGTTGGCAGCATATACCGGGGATCCATCTGGGAAGTTCGCAAAAAACTTCGGGAATATTCCTCGTTGCACATTTGCCGAGACGATTCGCGCTTTGGGCTCAAATAAGCCCCTAAGATCACCATACCGTGCTTCGGCGGCGCAAACATGAAACGCTCCGATGCTCCCCGATACCATCATTGTAATGCATAAGACTACCGTCACCACATGCCGACCCCGAGACAGCATTCGCAAAGCAATGATCGGAACAAACGCGTAAAACACCCACACCGCTGCCAAGTGCCGAGACTTCATGGCGTGAAACGGACTCACAAATCCTAAATACAAAACAATATTGGTAACGGCGGTCCAGGCGAACAAAAACAGCAATGTTTGACTATGTGCGGTCGCTGCATCACCCGATCGTCTCCGGTTCCACAACACAGTGAGCCACATCAAGGTCGCCACCGCCACAACAATCGTAATCGATTGGATCATTGGAGACTCGATCTTGTGATCAAAATTGTCGCTTGGCCATAAGAACGATGCGTACTGGTCTACTGTGCGTTGCCCGCGGTCAATAAGCGCCTTAGAATTGAATGTCTGATATTGGATCTGCTCGCGCTCTTGGACGACAGAGTCAAAAAATCTGGGATGAAGCGTCACAAAAAGAATCAATCCCGCGGACACAGCCACCGCCGCAGATAATACCCGACGCGTCGATGTTTTGATCCGGGTTGCGAGGATCCACAGAGACAGCCCGAAAACAATGATGGCAAAATGGTAGTGCGTGAGCATGCCGGCAACTGTCGATATAGTGAGCATCACAGTGTTTCGTACAGTCGTGCCGGAGTCATTCATGTACCGCAGCGCGGACCAAACAAACACAACCACACATAATGACAACAGAGAGTATTGTCTCGCCTGCAATACGACGGCAATTGCAGCGGGACTAAACGACCATATCCAAGTCACAAGCGCCGCCTCCATGTCACTCCCCAATGCGCGCCGTGCCAAAACAAACAACATCAATGCCGTGACTGCAGCCAACACAATATTCAATGCGGGACCAGTCCACAAATCTGCGCCAAACACCAACATCCAAGTATGCAGCATCCAAAAATACAAAGGCGGATGGACATCATCCTCGGCAAGGTCCTTCGCTATGGTATCAAAACAAAATTTCTGCTCAGGCTTTAGGAGCTGTTTCCATTTGCTGGCCGGCACCCAGCGGCCAAACGGCGGCGTGCCTGCTTTGAAAATCCGGGTGTACTGTCCCTGATGACACGAAGCAGCAAGATACGAAATCCCCTCATCGTGATTCATCCACCGCTTACTGGCAACCTCGACAAATCGCAGGCTCACCCCTCCGAGGATGGCCACACCGACCACAACGACCACAAGCCAATTGTTCCGGTTGCCGCTGGACGCATGGCGCATGGCCAACCGTACCATCTTCATCCATTCCTGGGCAGCACAACACTCTGGGTGAAAATTCCCCAAGTGTCACCAATCGAAGATCTAAAGGATTTGAAACCCATAGGAAGCGAACGACAAGACGAACACTTTTTGTTGATCAAAAATGTCTGCCCCGAGTCTAGAGCTCATCTCAAAAACCGGACCGAGCTTGGGTCGCGAGGCGCGGACCGAGCGAGGCGTGAGCGAGAAGTCCCCGGGAACGTATTGAAATACGTGACTGGGGACCTCGGAGCTTACAACGTCGCTCGGTGCGATGGATCGCGGACCAGGCGATGGGAGGTTTTTGAGATGAGCTCTAGTGAAACGTTGTACAAATAGGCGTTGGATCACCAAGAGCCGGTATCGTGCCCCTCTATGATATGTTGTTTGCACGACATCCAACACCGGTCGTTGCACTCAACCGCGCCATTGCCCTTAGTAGAGCGAATGGCGAAGAAGCAGGTCTCGCGGCGCTCGATGAAATCGACCACCAGGATAAACTCAAAAACTATTACTTTTTTGAGGCAGCTCGTGGCGACATGCACCTCCGCGCAGGGCGACCGGAGGTGGCCCGTCAGCACTTTGCACGTGCCCTAAAGCGGACTCGCCTACAACCAGAGTAAGACCTTCTACGACGGAAAATGTCTCTATGTACGTAAATCGTTTCCCAAAAACGATTGCCCAGAGGGAACAGGGATCGGCATTTCTTCCCGCACCATGGGTCTCGATTGTGAGAAATATTTTTTCGCGCGGCCACTTGTAATCACCCACGACCCCAAAAACTGCTGACGAATGTTCGTCAAACCGCCACAAAGCGCGCCACGGCTGAGCGCCATTGCCGACGCCTTTGCGACAACGACGATTTTCCCCTGATGTGCGACCACGCGATGAAGCTCAGCAAATAACCGCGGCCAATCTGCGTCCCGTTTCATGCTAAAGACCACAAATCCTCGCAGTTGACCCGCAGAAAGAGGCAAAACATCACTCCGTGCACAAATCCCGCCATTTTTGGACCGGCGCAGCTGGCGGTATTTTTCCGATAAAAGCAAGATCTGATGACCACGCTGCCTCAGCACTCGGAGCGGACCTAGTTTTCCAATATAGCCGATGTGCCCCGATTCGATGCCAAGCACAGCACTCACTTTATGGGTGGCCCGGCGTTTCGATAGGATTGTAAGCATGGGCCGAGGATAGTACCTCCGTCTGTCAAATCATCCCAACTTAACATTGCCACTTTTCCTGGGTCGCGTGGTATCTGGGGTCGAGTTGCACACCCAACAAAACATAGACGCACTGATCGAGCTGTCTGCGCTTGAATCAAAGCATCGTGAACACGCAGGGACCAAAGCGTCTAACATGGCGCGATTAGCCCGCGGGGGATTGCCGATACCACCAGGGTATGTCCTGTTTGGCCACCACTTGGATCAGATCTTGCGAGCGAATGCCGTACCGCAGACACTCGCTAAAAAGCTGCTTCAATGCGTAATCGCCTTGGGCACGCCTGTCATCGTGCGTTCGTCGGCGAACTTCGAAGACCGCCCCCAGGGAGGGGCTCCGGGCCTGCTTTGTAGCGTGCGTGATGTGCATCCCGATAACTTGCTAGCAGCCATCGTCACTGTGGCCGGCTCCGCGAATCGCCCTTATGTCAAACGTTATCTTGGACATCAAGTAGTGCTACCCGTGCCGGTCATTGTCCAAAAACAGCAAAACGGGATTCGTGGCACCCTGTACACTCGGGCACCTGGAGATGCCGATTCTCAGTTCATCGTCGTCGAAATACACAAAGGCACCTCCTATCTCAACGCCCACCTGTGGCGAGATAGCTTGGAATGCGACCGAGTTGACTTTGGTTTTCCATTGCCAAAACACAAGCTGACAACACTCGCCAAGCTTGCAATGCAGTGTGAGCAAGAGATCGACTCAATCGGCGGACTCGATATCGAATGGGTTTGCGACGCCGACGCGATATGGCTTGTCCAGGCGCGGCCAATTGTAACGCGGATACAAACCGCAACAGTTCTGTCACCCGATCCCGAGATGTTTGAATTTTCGAAGGCAACCCCCGAAACAACCTGGTACTGGGATGCCGCGCACAACCCTATTCCTCTTTCTCCCGCACAAGCGGGACTGGTGGAGCACATAGATCGAGTCGGCATTGCCCCCTATCAAATGCGTGTCGTCGGTGGATATCTGTATGCCACAAGACCCGAGCCACCCGATCGAGAGGAGATTCGCCAAGAAGATCTCGGCAATCTGTTTCACAATCGAATCTGCCCTGCTCTTGAGGATGCCTTGTCTCCCCTTGAACAGTGGCCTCCGGTTGCCCTCCCGGCCGCCCTTGTCGCTTATGAAAACGTATTCTACTGGTATGCGACGGAGCTTGGCTCGATTCTTTCACAAGCTAAACACCAACTACTAACACTCCTTGCAGCCCACCTCCATGGGCCAGCAATCACCAACACAAATCTCTTCGTCTCAGCATCCCCCTATACCGGCAGCTGGATAAAACGAGCGGCGAAAGGGGAGATTTCTGTCACCGAGCTCGAAATCGCCATTGGTTCGTTTGCACCAATCTGGGACGTGGCCACACCGACCTACGCGGAAACGCCAGACCTGATTCGAAGCGTTGTCGACGGTTACGTGATTCAGAACACGCCGACTCCCCCAACCAACCCAGGCCCAATCGCAAAAACTCGATCACTCTTACCGCAACATATCCAAACAGACTTTGATAGGATGTTGGCGACGGCAATGCTCGCTGCCGAAATCGGCGAGTTAGACGACGTTTTTTTTGCTCGATCACAAGCCGGCTTGCGCCGCTCGCTTTTCGCAACAGCCGACGCCGTGGGCTTAATGGATCCCGACGATATCTTTTTTGTCCCGTTGCCCGTAGCCCTGAATATTGATGGTACGGGGTCTCGAATGTTTGAACTCCACGAAATCGCCAAGCTTGCCCGGGAGAAACAGCAATACCAGTCGACCATTTCGATGCCGATCTCGTTTCGTGATGGGGCTATCCAAAATGGAATGCCGGCGACGTTCGGCCAGCTTCAAGGTCTCCCGAGCCAAGGTCGAGTCATCGGGACCATTTTTCGAATGGAAGACCCAACGGTCATCAACATTCCCGAGAATGCGATTCTGCTCTATCGCACTATCACCCCCGCCAGCCTATTTACGATGCCCCGCCCGCTCGCGCTGATTACTGAGTTTGGCGGGCTGCTCGATCACGCGACGGCGCTTGCGCGAGAGCTGGGAATCCCAAGTGTCGTTGGCTGTCGTGGAACATGGAACACCCTTCAAAATGGCGACCGTGTCCTAGTCGATGCCGACTCTGGCACCGTAATCAAGCTGGATCAGCAAGTGCCCGAAACGGCACCACGGTGACATCCAATCGTATGCCATTACTTACTCAAAATGTCTCTTTTCCGAGTGTGGACGAACCACCAGTGCTAGTAGCCGAACCCGCTACTACCACCGCTGCCAGTACTGCCGCCAGAATCGTCGCTGTCTTTTGGTGGTGAAGTTGCTCCGGCAGCAAGTTGCCGCGCATACGCTTGATTTACGCGTTCGCGCAGGTCTTTGCCTACCTTGAAGAACGGTAGTCGCTTTGGAGCGACATGGACTGTCTCTCCAGTCCGTGGGTTACGCCCTTCATAGGACTTGTATTGGCGCACTGTAAAGCTGCCAAATCCACGGATCTCGATACCTTGGCCCTCCTGGAGGGCCTTCACCATAGAATCAAAAACACAGTTCACGATCTGCTCAGCCTTCCCATTAGGAAGCTTGAGTTTCTCGGAAATTCGCTCAATTAACTCGGACTTGGTCAAAGGCGCTAACTCCGCAAGGTTACAGTGTTACTCTACCGAACTAACCCAACAAGTGCAAGTTGTAACCGCTTGAAATTGCTTTGTAGGCAGAATCGGTCAGGAAACCCCGTTATCGGGTCACTGGCAGCGGTTTCTGATGATCCGACTCAAACGCCCGATAGGTTGGAGGAAATCGATAATCTTTGCAGCTATGGCGAGCAAAAAAGTCTATAAAATCAAACCATTGAACATTTCCCTGACGGATTTCATGGGCCAGGCTGGCCGATTGGCTCATGTCACAGGTCGGAACGCTAGGAGTGTGCCCTTTGGTTACCCGCGAATTGAGACCAATATTTTCCGGGCGTAGACTGCTGATATAATAGTAGCTCAAATCCGGTAGCTCTACGGTCTCAACCCGGTGGATCTTCACTGATTTCCAGCCTTTCCGATAAAGACACTCGACCCTGGTGATCACCTCTCTTGGCCGAATGGCTGTCGCATTATGATCGAGAACATCCCTTCCACGGCACGCACGACTGCCATGCTCCCGAGAGGTATCGATCTGGTATGCGAGATTCATACTGGTCATGTTGCGAATCTGGAGCAGGAGTTGTTTGCGATCATTGCGGCGCGAGCGACGGATCTTCACGGTTAGTTTGAGCCCTACAACCTCGACACTCGGACGTTTCACGCTCAGCTCGTACCTCCTATCCTCGACGCGATGAACTAATTTTCGCCCAATCTCTTCTGCCGTGATCGGCTTGGCACCAAAACGCTTTGCATCCTGCTTGAGCAGACTTTCGTAAGCGACTTTGTTTTTTGTGATGATCTGAGAAACAGTCTTCATACCGTCACCCTGCGGTACAGGGGGAATCGGTGGTTTTGGTGGCATGGTTGGATCGCTGCAGAAACGAAGTAATATCACCAAAATGCCGGTAAGCACGGCACCTACAATAACGATGGCACGAAACTGCGCGTCAGTAAGCTGAGGAAGCATCAATGGCCCAAGGGGCAATCGCCCCCACGTTCCTAACTAGGATACAACAACGGTCCGCGCCGCCGCCAAGGCATGTTGCGGGTTTCTTTGTTCCCATCGGCGAATTGTCCACATTTCCTGCGATGTGGCAGAGGCTCGATTGGCACGGCCGCATTAGGTGATGCAGTTGGTGGCACGTGATTGTTGGGCTAAGCTGCGCGCCGATGACTTGGCAGCTCAAAAAACATTCTCAGTTTTCGGGAACCCCCGGTCCCGTCGTATTAGCGATCCTCGATGGCGTCGGGGTAGGCAGTGGCGATGAGGCAGACGCCGTGCGACTGGCTGCGACACCAACTCTCGATCGTTTGTGGGCGCCAGGACTACGTTGCACATTAGCGGCACATGGCACTGCGGTCGGTCTACCGGGCGACGGCGATATGGGAAACAGCGAGGTTGGCCACAATGCGCTCGGCTGTGGACGCGTTTACGACCAGGGAGCTCTCCTGGTCAATAACGCGATATCGAATGGGAGTCTATTTGATGGTCAGTGTTGGCAATCGATCATTGCCCGCTGTCAAACAAACAACAGCGCAATGCACTTTCTCGGTCTGTTATCCGACGGAAACGTCCACTCTCATATCGACCATCTGATCGCAATGCTACGTCGCGCAAGCAGCGAAGGCGTCAAGTCTCTGTTTGTTCATATCCTGCTGGACGGCCGCGATGTCCCCGCGACGAGTGCGCTTGGATATGTAGATGCCCTCGAATCTGTCCTCGCTGAGCTATCCCAGGGAAGTGACCGCACCGCTGCGATCGCCTCAGGTGGCGGGCGAATGTCAATCACCATGGATCGATACGACGCGGATTGGCCCATGGTCGAGCGCGGATGGAATACGCATGTACTCGGGAGAGGGCGGCAATTCGCCTCGGCGCGGTCGGCTATCGAAACCTTTCGCGACGAGAATCCCGAGATTATCGATCAGTTTTTACCACCGTTTGTGATCGCAAAGGATGGCAATCCCGTCGCCCCCATCCGTGATGGAGACGCGGTGGTCAACTTCAACTTTCGTGGTGATCGCGCCATGGAAATTAGCATCGCATTTGATGCAGAGGAATTTGATCATTTTGACCGGGGCGACAAACCCGATGTGTTTTACGCCGGCATGATGGAATACGATGGGGACACCCATATCCCAAAACACTACCTCGTCGAGCCGCCCGATATTACCCGTACCATGGGTGAGTATCTCACCCGCAATCAGGTAAGCCAGTTAGCTATCTCCGAGACGCAAAAGTACGGTCATGTCACCTACTTTTGGAACGGAAACAAGACAGGGAAATTTGACGATGGACTCGAAACCTATGTCGAGATCGCTTCAGACCTCGCTCCCTTTGAACAGCGCCCATGGATGAAAGCTGCCGAGATCACGGACCAACTGATCGCCAATCTGCGCACCGGCAATCATCGTTTTGCGAGAGTCAACTATGCCAATGGGGATATGGTTGGTCATACCGGTGACCTGCATGCAACCATCACCGCGATTCAAGCGATCGACATCCAGCTCGCTAGACTGCGTCAAGTCGTCGCCGAGCTCAAGGGGATCCTCGTGATTACAGCAGATCATGGCAACGCTGACGAAATGTATCAGCGGGACAAAAAAGGACAGGTCGTCCGGGATCAAGCGTCGGGCACACCGCAAATGAAGACAAGCCACACGCTTAACCCGGTGCCATTTATGATCTACGACCCCAATTATGCCAACCAATACCGCATTGACGAGAACAAAAATGCCGCTGGCCTCGCCAACGTAACCGCAACATGTGTGGAATTACTTGGATTTTCGCCCCCCCCAGATACGGAAGCCTCGCTACTAGACTTTCGCTAGCATGAAACGATCCACCTTCATTTTCGCTCCAGTCACAATATTTAGCGCGATCGGGGTCTTCTTGTTGCTGCACAGCACTTCTAACCCGAAGACGGGCTCGATGGTTGGGATCAAACAAGCATCTGCCTGCACAACAACCGATCATCGCCATGACTGCTTGCCCAATATTACCTTTTTGTCCACCGATGATGACGGCTTTCCCCGCGAGGAGCTCGCCGGCCACGTCGTGATCATTAACTTCTGGGCAACCTGGTGCCGGCCATGCCTGCAAGAGATTCCCGCGCTCGCATCCATCTACTCTGCTTACAAAGCAAAAAAAGTCGTCATGCTCGGGATCCTAACCGACGATGTCGAGGCAACCCAGCTCAAGCAGTTTGCTCACGCAACAGGTGTCAACTATCCAATCGTTCGAGCCGACGATGAAATCTTGGCGGCATTTGGCTATCCCAGCGCACTACCTACGACCTTTGTTTACGATCAATTCGGAAAACTCCAATTGGCCCACCGTGGACAAATTCACAAGCATGAACTGAAAGCAGCACTCGATCGCCTAATCGACTGATGAAACCACAAAAGCCGCCACCGACCGCCCACCGACAAATCCAGCCAGAGGGCTGGCCACAACCACGCGGTTACACCCATGGAATATCGGCCTATGGTCGCACGCTGTTTATTAGTGGACAGGTAGGTGTCGGTGATTCCGGCCCGGGACAACCACAACCATCGACAAACCATTTCTGCACTCAGTTTTGCATCGCCCTAGACCGAGTCCTCTCCATTACCGACACTGCTGGTGGCAACCCCAACGACATCGCCAGCATGACCATTTACGTTTGCAGCATGGAAGTTTATCGCAAAGCTCGCGCCGAGCTCGCCCACCATTGGCGGGCTCGATTTGGCACATACTACCCGGCCATGGCAATCGTCGCCGTGCAAGAGCTCCTCGACCCGGAGGCCATTGTCGAAATCCAAGCGGTTGCTGTGCTGCCAACAGCGTGATCTTAGACAGTCGGTCGTAAAGCGTCGCTAAACAAACCAAATACCCCGCCGGTATGAACAAATACGATGCGTTCGCCAAAGCGGCGACGGTCTGCCTTTAGTTCCTGCACGAGACCATAAAACGCTTTTCCGGTGTAAACGGGATCAAAAAGGATCCCGTCGCGACGCACCATTGCCGATAGTTCGGCCATTTCTTCGGGCGTACTTTTTGCGTATCCGCGCCCGACGTATCCATCAACAATAACGATGTCCTGCTGATCTATCTGGTGGGGAAACTGATATTGCTCGACAAAACGGCGGCAAATGTCACTGATCACCCGTTGAAAGTAATCCCGATTGTCACACACGTTGATCGATGCGACCCGGATATTGTGGGTCGCAAAGTCGTAGGCTTTGGCACCTAATACGAGACCCGCAGCAGTACCACCCGAACCGCAGGCGTGCACGATGGTTGTTTGTTTGGGCGGCAGAGGTGCTAAATCATCCCTTAACTCTTGGGCCGCCCCGACATACCCCCAAGCACCCAATGCATTGGATCCGCCCTCTGGGATCACATAAGGCCGCCTGCCGCGGGACTCCAAGCGTTTTTGCTCGCGAGCAAATACTTGATCCCGCTGCGCATACTCTTGATGCGAGATCCAAACCATCTTGGCGCCGGCGAGCTTCCCGAGAAGAATGTTGCCCGTCGCCCTGGGAGGCGAAGCCGGATCTCGGGTGCGTAGCAGCAACACCGACTGCAACCCCAGTTTGGCCGCGGCCAAAGCGGTCGCGCGACAATGATTCGATTGCTCGCCGCCGCAGGTCATCACCGTGTCCGCCCTGGCTGCGACCGCATCCGCGAGCAAATACTCCAGCTTTCGCACCTTGTTGCCCGTAAGCTCGAGGCCAGTCATGTCGTCTCGCTTGAGATAAAATTCCACGCCCAAATAGTCGCTGGTTCGATCGAGGCGCTGCAGCGGCGTTGGCAATTGAGCGAGATTGACTCGTGGGGGAAAGCGAATGGTCATTTGGAGCCAGATATTGCCACGACGACGGTCGCTTTGCGAATCGCGCGATGCAGTTAGGCAATCCAAATGAAAAGCGCGCCCTGCCGGCTGGCGGAGCGCGCTTTTAGAACGATGGGTTTTTGCCATCGCCGACGAATATGAGCCGCAGCTTAAAAAGAGGACAGATATCCCTCCTCAACCTTAAAAGGAAGCGCTAGGCCGTTGAAGATTTGCACCACGTCAAGAGATGGTCCCGGATTGACCTCAAGTTCCACAACAGCACCGACACCACTAAACTGCTTCTTGTGGTTCATCCGTTGAATCGGCACCAATGCGTGGATCGTATCGCCGCTCGCTATCACATGATGACCGGGAGAATCCATGTACATGGGCATGCCAGGATTGGTTGGTGGCAAGTCCCCCGGATTGGGTGAGGACTTCACCCCATTACCGGCTTCATTCAAAACAACCCAATGGGTGTGATAAACGCGACCGTCATCGGGGTCATCATATTCGCCGTTATTGTTCTCATCCCAAAGCGGCGTATCATCGAAATCCGGGTGGCTGGTAATAACAAATGCAAGCTGCTCGCCACTATCCGATCCTGGCGTCACATTGACGCCAGAAATCCCGACATCGCCGGGCTCGAGAGCATCTTCTCCCTGCCCCCGATCGATCAAAAACGTATAGGAATACACTTTGGCGGGATCTTCGGAATTTGTCTTTTTGGGTGCAAAGTGGCGACCAGGCCGGCCCTCGACGGTTTGGCTAAACAACACCGACTTGAGCTCGTCAATATAGGTCACTTTTACCCCCGTAAGCTGGAAGGCAGCGTCCCTCGTCTCAGACGTGGGAATCCCGCCGAGATGCCCATGAGCGACCTGAGGCGTTACTGCACCGAATTCATCAAATACTTCCTGGACGGATAAGAGTGGATCTTTACCCGCAGGCGCGTCAACCTGCATTCGAACCGTTAGCGTATTTAGAATTTGGAAGTCCCACTTTTTGTTCATCCGGTTGGTGGGAACAATCACCTGAATGGCGTTGCCATCACGAATAATATTAAAGCCAGGAGAGTCCAGGAACATCATCGGTGGTCCATCCCCCAACTCTCCACGTCTTGGTGCCGTTGGCGGAACATTGTTCTCGTCATCGAGTACAGTCGTGTCGTCCTCGGAGATCGTAATAAATTGTTTGACCGCGGTACCACTTCCGTCGAGCACGACCCAGTGAGAATGATAAACAGCGCCATCCGCATCATCCCGATAGTCGCCGTTGTTATTCTCGTCCCAAAGCGGCGTATCATCAAAGTCGGGATGACTCGTAAGTGCCAAGGCAACCGTCCCTTCTACCTGTCCCAAAGCACCAAACCCAACGTCGGACGGACTCAGCGAGGTCACAAATACGTACCCCAGCACCTGCGCCCCATCAATGCCCTCAGTTCCCTCTGGCAAACGCGGCGGCTGCTGCGAGCCGGCTTCGCCTCGGACCTCTTGGCGAAAAACCACCGCCTCAATTTCCTCAACATAGGTCGCAGAAGCGCCGATCAAGTCAAACGAATCCGCAAAGTCCATGCCTGAACTAAACCGAAACTCCCAGACTTTAGATTCCCAATGGTCGAGCAAAGGAGTCTCAAAAAATAGGACCCGTACCAATATCGCTTTTTTGCAATGGCGGATACTTTCCATGAATAGATTCCGCTGCCATCGAGATTGGACAAGGTCGTTTTACAATTCCCCGACCGACGTGAAGGCGACTTGTGCGATGGCTTGCTTTTGCTCTTGGAATTTTTCTCGTCGGACTTGGCGTACTTGGAGTAATAGCCACCTGTATTGCAACCAAGCTGCTTGCCCGTTAGCACCATGCCCGAACTCGGCTCTTCTTGCCCGTCTTCCCAGACGAAAATTTCGTACTCAACAATCGTTTCAACATGCTGTTTCTTGTAGTGGTAATAATGGCCATGCGTTGGATAGTGGTGCTTGATGCGCACGGGTTGCCACGACAACTCAACCGGTCCGGTCACCGCGGTTTTGGGATCATTGGCAGGGCTCAAAAGGACGATCGACCGACTTCCCCAATCGCCACTGCCATGGTGCCCGCCACCACCGTGATGGTGCCCGCCACCACCGTGATAGTGCCCGCCACCATGATAGTGCCCACCACCATAGTGCTTCTTGGATGAGTGCTTCTTGGATGCGTCCGAAGGGTTGGATGCGTCCGAAGGGGCCGCACAAAGCGCCAAAACAGCTGTCGCCAGTAAAATATTCCGTGTCATGTAACACTTCCTTTCAAACAGCGATTTTTGTTGAAACTTTTAGGTTCATTGTTGTGCCGTAAGCCAGCTTCCACTGTCAAGGGAGTTATTTCCTAGATTGATTCACATTCTCACTTTTGTTGAAAATAATTCCACTATAGACAGATTTATCCGCTCCGGACTTGTAGAATCAAATTCTTATCTGCACAGAAAAATCCGCTGTGGATTGTGCGTCCAAGCTTGCGGCAGCGCCGCACGCTTGCAATCGATCAAATGTCGCGACGATCGATTAGTGGGGTTACTGACCACTCACAAAGGCATTGCCGCGAATCTCATCGCCAATCGTCGTATGGGGACCGTGGCCAGGGATCACTTGGGCGTCGGGACTCAGCGTATACAAACGCTGGCGGATCGACGTTTCGATCTGCCCAAAGTCACCCCCCGGCAAATCCGTACGACCAACACTGCCACGAAACAGCGTGTCACCGGCAAACACGATCGTCGAATTACCATCCTGCACTTCAAAACAAATCGACCCGGGCGTATGCCCCGGCGTATGGATCACCAATGCGCTCGACTCCCCAAATGACACCGTATCGCCATCTTCGATAAAGCGATCGATGGGATCGACCCCTTTTACCTCCCAGCCAAACATCTGGCATTGCATCGCATGCGCGTCGTAAAGAGGAAGATCTGCTCTGTGCAAACACAACTGCCCACCGTGCATCTGCTTGACCTCTTGGGTCGCATATATATGGTCTAGGTGGGCATGAGTATGAACAATGGATCGAACACTGACATCATAATGTCGGACAATTTGCGCAATCCGATGTGCGTCTCCACCAGGATCGACAATGATCGCCTGTTTTGTCTGTGGACATGCGATGACGGAGCAGTTGCAGGCAAATGCGCCAACGGAAAAGGTTTCGACAAAAAGCATTGGGTGAGCCTACACCAAGACGTGTATGATTCGTAAAGTTGTGGCAACCATCACCAACGTAGAGCGCTGTGATAATTAGACGGCTGGGATTCATCGCCATCGCCCTTTTTTTGTTCCCGGGTATCGCCATGGGGTATACGGTGGCAACAACCAACAGCGGGAACCCCTTGCATTGGCGGGGTGAGCAGATCTTTGTATCTCTGGAGCTATTGGACGGCCCCGGCCACATTCACCCCGCAAACGCAAATGCGGCCATTCTCGAGGGATTCTCCGTGTGGCTCGACCACATCCCCCTGGACGTCGTATTCGATATCGTCGGCTCTGGTAAGGGCGGCAATACGGTCAGGTGGGTTGTCGATGAGCGTGATCAAAATTTGGACGAATCCGCATTGGCCACTTCGCTCATTTCGTATCGATCACGGAGCGGCGAAATCCGCGATGTCGACATTGTGGTCAACTCAGTCAGTCACAACTGGCTTACCGACGTCTCACAATGCGAGAACGATCACGACCTACAAAACGCCATCGCCCACGAGGCTGGGCACTTTTTTGGCCTTGGACACTCATACGACACCCCTGGAGCGACCATGTACCCGGTTGCACCTACCTGTGAGACTCGCAAACGAGACCTCGATCAAGATGACATCGCGGGCGTCAACGAACTGTATGGAACTGCCGCGATCCGCGCACAAACGGTGTCCGGCTGTTCCGCTGCAGGGGACCAACACACTTGGTTGGTTGCTATAATCGTCATGATGTTTCTATTTCGACGCAAGCGGTGGTTTTTGGCCTCTCGGGCGACCGTCATCGCGCTTATTGTCTGTGGATGGAGTACGAGCATAAACGCAACCACCGTCCGCCACCTCGATTTGCCGACCCTCACCTACCGGGCAAGCAACGTCGTCCGCGGTGTCGTGATCAGTCAATCGAATCTAGAAATCAATGGCCACATTTACACCGACAGTCGTGTTGCTGTGACAGAGTGCTGGTCTGGAGAATGCGACTCCATCGTCGTCGTCAGACAGATCGGTGGGGAGCTTGGCGACAATGGGACGCTCGTCTTCGGCATCGCCGAGCTAAAGACCGGGGATGAAGCAGTCCTATTTTTGCGCAATGCAAAAACAGGAACCGCAAGACCGGTTGGAATGGCCCAAGGAGCGTTCTTGCGCATTCCAGACACCCAACTCCTCCGTCGCGACCTACGCGATCTTCGCTTAGTACGTCAACACAAGAGACAGTCGGGACAGCTCGAACATTGGAGCCTCACCGATCTGCGCATCACGGTAGAAGCGCTCACCAAAGCAAAAACACGGCAAAAATAGCCGCTCCTCCCAGCAATCGTAGCTCTTCCGATCTACGTCCCGCAGAAGCACGGGACTTTGCGACAAAAGAAACCATCCCCGGTATATCCATTTTTGCAGGTGCAGGTAAAACCGGGATTGGTGTCTCTGCAGGTGGCGTTCGGGTCACAGTTATGCTGACCCGTTACGCACTCGTTAATATTTGTACAGAACCGACCATCGCCCTGATACCCGCTCTTGCAAAAACATTCGAACCCCGGGGACCGATCACTACAAGCTGCGTTTGGATGGCAGTCATGTTGGGCCATGCAACAGAAAATAGTAGGCTGGTGGTTTGGTTGCGCGTACGAGATACGGCACTGGAGAAATATTCGTACTCTGTTTGTGTACACGATGATAGATCTAATCCCGGTGCTGGTAAGCGACCTGTGACGATTCGAGACTCTAACTTCGGATGATTTTCGCCGGCAAAAATGCCCGCGTAGCCACGTATTCCTACAACTTGAATGCACTTGGGAATCTAGTGTCAACTGTAGCACCCGCTCGTTTGGTTGAATCGCATGATTCGGTACCCCGAGGGTGGGTTACACATTAGAGGGAAATTTTCCCGATGTATCTCTCGCATGCAACCGCCAATATTGTTTTCGGCGTAGCGCTTCCCCTATCGTGTCCGCACACGCTTATACCGTCTTGGATTCGGAGCCCTGCAAAGTGGCACCCTGGAGAGAATGTCTATGAAAAACGCATACGGCTATCTTTTGATGCTCATCGTAATGAATGGCTGCGCAACCGAAGCTACAGCACCGCCGCAAACGGCATCGAACAACGCGGTCAATGCTAGTACTGCGAAGGATAATGGCGTTCCGCTACATTATGGCGAATTACAAGTAGGTCCAGCGTGGACAACGATCCCGACCGGGACTTTGGAAAATCCCGTCGTCGTTGCTGCGTCGCCAAGCAACAATGATAGCCGACCGGTGACTACCCGTATCCGGAAACACGGTAGCAGCAACGGTTTTGAGATTCGGCTCGTGCAATGGGAATACTCTCAGAAGGAGGAGGAGGAACCGCACGCACCGGAGACGATTGGCTTTTTGGCAGTATCGCAAGGGCGGCATACCTTGGCCAACGGGACTGCAATTGAAGCGCAGCGAATCTCGAGCGACAGTACGGTCTGTCCAGGAAAACAATATCGCTGTGTAAACTTCGAAAACAAGTTTGCGGTCCGTCCGGTAGTGATTGCCGCCGTTACCACGGACAACGATAGCACGCCCGTACTGGTACGAATCCATGAAGTGTCGGTCGAAGGATTTCAGTTTCATCTGCAGGAAGAGGAGGCCAACTGGGACGATGGCCCCTTTGCTATTGGACATGGTGGTGAATCTATCGATTTCATTGCGTGGGAGCAGTCGCAGGGAGAAATCGGCGACATCTCCTTTGAGGTCCGCAGAACATCTGCGCGTGTTTCTAATGACGATACGAAGATATTGCATCGGGACTTTGCCGAAGTCCCAACACTAATCCCATTGATGCAAACGTCGAACGGGAAAAACACGGCAAACCTGAGGTGGACAACTCGAGATCAAAAATCCTTTGTCGTGCACACTGCAGAGGAATTGTCGCGCGACAGCGAAGTCTCCCACGTGAAGGAGAGAGTGGGGTTTATCGTACTGGGGCGCAACAAATCGAACGGGCCAGACAACGAAACGCCAGACAACGAAACGCCAGACAACGAAACGCCAGACAACGAAACGCCAGACAACGAAACGCCAGACAACGAAACGCCAGACAACGAAACGCCAGATAACGAAACGCCAGATAACGAAACGCCAGATAACAAAGACGACGATGGGAAGGCATACGAACAACCACCGGGTTCACGCCAAATCCCTAAATGGGGCGTCTATGAAACGACCATTATTAACGAGACCAAGTATGTCGCGGAGGGAAGCGAAAAAACATTCAACAAGTTCCGTGAACTAGAACTCAGGGTATCTGTCAAACCTCCAATGGGCAATGCTTTCGACTTCGGTGGATTCTTTGACGGATACGGCAGCGAGAAGGTTCCCGCAACGTTTGATGCAATAGGCAAGGACAAATCGTATTATGAAGACTTTGGCGGAGAAATCACCGGGAACGTTTGGAAGATTCGGTTGACCTGCAACCAAGGTGGAACATGGAAATACGAGTGGCGCTTTGTCGAAATCGATCCAAAAACAGGCATGGAGATCCTAGGCGAAAACCGCAAAAAAGAGGTCGATTTGACCGGGCGGGGAGAGTTTGTATGCGTCGAACAAAATGCAAAACCAGGTCCCTTGCGAGTCGATCCAAACAACTACCACGGGTTTATTACCGATGATGGAACCCCCTTCTTTGTCCGCTCATTTTATTCGATGATTCCTGGGATTCCGTTTGGAATTGACCGGTTTCAAGCCGTACTCGACAAAGCAGTCAACAGAGGTCTCAACCTATTCATGACCAACATGTTTCCCATTATGGGTTGGACAACAGACGATCAAGCCGGCACGCTCAACAATTCAGAATTGTCCAACGACCAAAAGGTTTTGAATAAGAAATTTTTGATTTGGTATCAAAATGAGAAACGCGAAGAAGAAACAGTCCGCAAGGGAAGCAAAGAAGAGATCCGCGTTAAAAACGACGTGAATGTTTATGATACCAACCGCTTTAGTATTTTTACCGCCCGTCAAATGGACGAGTTTTATGAGTGGTATTATGAAAACGGCGTCTATCACCAGGGATTTCAGGGATTCGCGATCAAGCGCTCGATCCCCAATCATCGACGCCCCGACCAATTTTCGGATGTAAAAGCCCAGTGGTTTCTCAAATACTGGGTGCGGCGGTACGCTGCCTATTACAACATCATCTGGCGATATACCTGGGAAGTAGACCCGGGAAAAAAGACAGAAAACTTTGGAAAATGGATCGATGAATTCGACCCGTGGGATCATCTCTATACAGTGCACGCGCTGAATAACGGGGACTTTAATAACCCTGTCTATGACTTTGGCTCTATCGAAGTCGGAGGGCCCATCTACAACGGAAATGCCAACACGGTTCGCGCCTACTATGACCACAGCTTTCCCACCAACGTGCCAACCAACGATGGTCTCAAGCCATTTATTCGCGGTAAAACAGTCGATAGTCGAAAACCAACGAGCACGAATGTGGGGGGAAAACCAATTATGATGGTAGAGGACTATGGGTTCCTGTGGCGCGGAGTGGAGAACGATTGGCTCTTGGATCGCGGGCTGGACCGCGGGCCGTTTCTTCGTGAGCGCGACCGCGATGCGCTCGACAAAGCATGGCGTTTAGTAATGAACGGGGCCTCCTTTGTATGGTCTGAGATTGACTATAAAAGTTTCGAAGCGCATGAGACGCCTTTTGATGACTATTTTTCGACGGATCTGTCCAGGTACGTTTTGACTCTATTCAACTACGTGGGCAATCGAACAGAATTCTGGAATCTATTTCCAAAATATGAGCACAAGGAGAAACTCGTTGGCGACAAGTCCTACTGTTTAGCAGATCATAATCGTAGCGAATATCTCGTTTACCACCCCGGTGGTGGGGCGTTTGATGTGTACTTGGACAATGGGGTTTCCTATTCAGCGACTTGGCTCGATCCGTATCAAGGGACCGAAGCCTACGAAACGATCGAAGGGCTAGGGAAGAATACGGTTAAGCCGCCCGAAGATGGCGAATATTTTGTCCTTCATTTAACTCGGGATTAACCCCAAGCCGAAAAGTGAATGCAGACAGAAGCCTTTATGAGGAGGGCTAGGACAAGGTACGACCCGTTCGTACAACAAGTATATTTATATCTGCCGGCAATCATCTCCAATGGCTGCGCTGACCGTCAGAGCCAAGGCCTATAGCTCCTAGCGGAGTGGCTTGCTATGATGTTTCTATGCGACTCGGTCATTTGTGGCTCATTGGTATCATGGTCATCACAGCTTGCGGCTCAGGCCCTTCCACGCAACAAATTCCAGCCGAGGAAGCTGAGAAGCTTCTCATCAACCGCAACTGGCAGGACGCATGGCCGCAGTCCCATGACGAGCCGCTTCACGTATTTCGTTTTGTCCCCTCGATGGGCGGAGGCGTGTATCAAGACCGCACGCTATTTGCCGGCACCTTCGAGCTGTTTCGTTACGAGGTAGAGTCAGACCGCATTGCTTTTGATTTGCCGCACAAAAAGCAAAAGGAAACCAGCGCGTTTCGCATCGAAAAGGTATCTGGGCCGGAGCCCTTCGATTTACGTCTGATTCTATTCGAGTCGCCGCGTGGGCCATCTATATACTACGGTCGTTCCTCGGAAACGTTTAGCGGCTCTCTATTATCTCCCATCGCAAAAAACTAGGTGTTATGCGTGCCCGTTTCTTGGCGAGTCGGTCTGCACGCACAAACGGTCATAATCGTTGGTCTACTACTTTCCCTATTTGCCTGTGGCTCAACGAGGCCACGAATCGAAACTCCAAACAAATGGATTGCTGGCGCCGCTCCTGCGGAGCAAGTCGCCTCCCTGGGTCTGGCGCAGTACCAGAGGGTAAATGCCTATCGCGCAGTCTATCGCTTAACAGGATCAACCAAAGAGTCGGGGCTTGTCACCGTATCCCATCGCAAACCCTATCACTACCGGGTCGAAGTTGAGGGTTGCGTGATCATTTTGAACCATAGCCATTTTATCGTCCCCCACCCGAAGGACAAGGGCGTTGGGTGTACACAAAAAACACCGTACCTCCGCTTTGCACTCGCTCACCTCCTGGCCATATCGAGCAATCTGACCTCGACGCTTGCAAGCGTCGAAGATCTATACGCCAAGCGGGATGGAGTAAAACGGACAAAGCTTGTGCCGTCCTTTCGGCTCGATTTAGGCCCTGGTGTGCTTCGAATCGGCGTTGGAATGGTATCCAAACCCAACGTGCTGTGGACAGAACGGCTCCGTCAAGCGAAGGCACCGTTACTGTCAGAAACACCTACTAAGGTTATGGCGCGATTTGATGGCAACGAACTCGTCATCGACAAAGCGACCGGAGTCGTACACAGTTGGATGGAGCGTGACGCCGACGGCGGGATAAAGCGAAAGTTTGAGCGAAAAACCTTTAAGCAAGTGCAAAAATTGAATGACAAACTGTTCTCTGCCTCCAACGTCACTGTTTTGGACCAAGATTGGTCTCTGCGAGATCGTCGGAAAATGCTCCTTGGTTTTGGTTCCCTCGTTATGGGCTCGACACTAAAACGCGGTTTGTTAGCCTGGAATGAACTAAAACAGAGTGAACGAGGCCAGGGGGTGAAACTCCTACTCGAGTACTTTGAGCAACTACTGGATATCGAATACTCGGTGCAGATAGTCGGACTCCTGACAAAAGTCCTTACAGACGCAAAATGCCAAACCATTCGCGACCATATCAATTCTGATGCAATTCAAAGGGAAATCGAAAAAAGGCTCCCTAACGCAACAGATTCACAGCGAAACGAAGCATTGCAAAAAGTGCTCGTTGACCAACTGAGCAGTGAGATAGAAAAAGATCTCCAGCCTATCTTAGTACAAGCCCTCATCTCAAAATATGCCAGCCGCGTGAAGGAGGTCGCAAAAGCCGCGGCTGTGCCTTATACAATCACCACGCAGTGGCTTGCGCATCACACCCCTCCGCTAAGGGAGATCATCATCGCCTGGAGCCACAAACAAATCGGAACCAGTGTGCCCAAAGCGCTAGCAAAGTGCATTTCTCAGTAAGCAGCTCCCAATTCCGCTCTCGCATATGCCAAAGACATGTGAATTCCAATTTGTTCAAGTTTGTTCAGAATTAGAATATAAAACCTTATAATATACTGTTTTTATTAAGAATCGATCCAAGAATGACTTGTGTTTCTCCCCCGATTCACTTGATACACTTATCGCCGCGCACGCTCGTGTTTTAAACCGAACACTGGTTACCAACAATGCGCGCGAGTTTGCACGCGTCCCCCAACTTCCCATCGCAACCTGGGCAGAATCCTAGCCCGGATAAATCACGCTCTGCGCGCGCCCTCACTAAAGTTCTTGGCTCCACACGAAAATTTTCGATCTTGCAAATACAACCACTATTCACTGCGATCGAAAAGTCTCCGTGTGAAACCAATTCCTTTGGCGATTTTCACGCGCATCCGTGATTTATCCGGGCTAGCGAGTGAGAAGCTGAGCTGCGACATCGACGAAGGGAAATGCCAGTGCGGCGCCGGTCCCTTCCCCGTGGGCGAGTCCGAGATCGAACAAGGGCGATAGTCCTAGGTCGGATAGCGCACGTTGATGGCTCCGGCAACGTCCCGCTTGGGCTGCAACCAAGTACCCCCGGATGTCGCTGCAAAACGCGGCGGCTAACAATGCCGCGGCGGAGGTTGCATGATCATCGAGAATCACGGGTACGTTGATCGACGCTGCTCCGAGGAGAATGCCGCACAGGACTCCTAAATCTGGACCGCCAAATGCAGCGAGGACCTCTAAGGGTTGGCTCGTTGGTGGTTCGTTCACGTCAAGCGCTTTTGCAACTGCGTCTCGGTCCTGCGAGGCGACCTCTGATACAGACAAATCGCTAAGGGTGGCAATCATCGCGCTCGCCGCTGGCTCGACGCCCATGCCAATTTGGCCAACGCCAAGAACATCCAGGCCTTGATCTGCCAGCGAAAAAAGCAGGGCAATACCGGTTTGCACGCTAACAAGTGCATCTAGCGGGGTCATTGCCGCGGTCTCGGTAATGCTTTTTGTTCCGTCGACGACTCGTACAGACAGTGCACCTGGCCCTAGATCGATCGCCTCTCCACCGCGAATCCCGCAGTCGACGACGACGACATTTGCATGGACCGCCCGAACCGCTGAGTTGACTGCTGCGGTCCCAGCCGTGATCTCACGGACCGCTGCGATGGTGGGGCTGCTATCGCCAAAGTCTATCCCCGGCAATCCAACCCCGTGATCTGCTGCGCATACCACCAGATGTTTTGCAGCGACTTCGGGGTGTGGCGAATGTCTGGCACCAGCAAGAACCTCCGCGAGCGTTTGAACAACACCGAGGTTTGCCCGTGGCGCGGTTTTGGCGTTGGCGCGCGAGGCGGCGTTGGCGCGTTGCGCGCCACTTGCTGGTGTGATGGACCGCAAAACATGGTCTAAGACTTCGCTTGGCATCGTCATGCGATTTGGTCTCCTCCCCACAATAGGCCACTTCCCTTCTGCCTGACGAGCAAATAGAGGAAAAATGGCCCGCCCATCAGAGCTGTAATGATCCCGACAGGAAATGCTGCCAAGCGCGCAATCGTATCGCACGCAACTAACATCGTAGCACCGGCGATCATCGAGATCGGCAATAAAATGCGATGATCAGCGCCAACCAGGGCTCGCATTGCGTGGGGCACCATGAGCCCGATAAACCCGATCGGTCCCGCGACCGAGATCGTCGCCCCTACGATCAATGACGCAGTGACAAAGGAGCAGGACACAACACGGGTCACGTTGACACCTACCGAAGCCGCTGCATCCGAACCCGCACTCAACGCATTGAGGTCGCGAGAAAAAAACAACAATACCAGCAAACTCGCTCCGATGATTCCCGCGTATACGGCAATCTCCTGGTAGCTAGCACCAACGAGTCCACCCATCATCCAACGTACGATCATGTTAATCTCAACCAGATCTGCCGTGTATTGTACCAGCATCGTTGCGGCAGAGCAGAAAGCGGCAATAATGATGC
This sequence comes from Kofleriaceae bacterium, assembly GCA_965223575.1. Taxonomy (GTDB): domain Bacteria; phylum Myxococcota_A; class Polyangia; order Haliangiales; family Haliangiaceae; genus CBDCWZ01. The sequence continues at coordinate 1,075 of CBDCWZ010000072.1, read as the reverse complement.
CGCCAAGTAGCAGCGTGGCCGGCGGGAGCGCACGGCCAACCCGACCCAAGCGCCAAACAATGTACGCAGTCGCGACAGCTCCGGAAAGCGCGGCAATACCGATCGCCCAAGCGCCCAAAAACGAATGGCTAAATCCGAGGCGAATCGCGACAACAGCGGCCAGTGACGCCCCAGAGGCAATACCCAGGGTAAATGGATCTGCCAATGGGTTGCGGAGTACTGCCTGATAGGTACACCCTGCCCCGGCGAGTCCGGCACCGACCACAATAGCAGTCAGCATTCGAGGAAGTCTCGAGTGAAAGAAGATCATCGCCTCGGTGTTGTCGGGGCGATCTCCCCAAAACACTTGCTTGATGTCCAGCAATGCCACCGCCTCCCCCGCGGTGAGATTGCTGCCGATCAATGTCCCCAGCGTCGTGACAAGCAACGCGATAACAGATGCACAACCAATCGCGACAAACAAGCGAACCCATGTGAGATGCGCAGTCATTTACACGACTGCTCCCGTAGTTTGGGTACAACAAATGTTAGCGACGAATCGGGAAGCACACCCACGTGCATCGAGACACCAAACGCATGCTCTGCCGCAGCCGAGGCAAACACTTGCGCTGGTACCCCATCGTCGGCGATTTTTCCCTTGTCAAGCAAGATCACCCGATCGGCAAATCGCGCCGCAAGGTTAAAATCATGGGTCACAGCGACAACGGTCGCTTTCCGCGTCGAGCATTCGTGTTTCAGCGTGTCAAATACCGCGATTGCATGGGCGGGATCTAGCGATGCGGTTGGCTCGTCAAGAAGCAGAACCTCCGTCCCCTGGCAGAACGCTTGCGCCAATAGAACACGACGACGCTCGCCACCGGAGATCTGATTAAACTGACGGTGCGAGAGATGTCCAACGTCACAACGTTCTATCGCTCGGTGGCTTGCGGCGACATCGGCTTGGGATTCGAGACGATATCCACGCCCGTGGATGTATCGGCCCATCAAAACAACTTCCAGCACGCGAAAGGGAAAGGATACCCGATAATCTTGCGGCAAATAGGACAATCGCCGCGCGATCTCCGAGCGCTGCGCC
>CBDCWZ010000071.1:0-74104 GCA_965223575.1 Kofleriaceae bacterium | reverse complement strand
AAATGACATTTGCCCATTGAGTACCGTCGCCTTGGTGACAGCGCCATCACTTTTGACCACCTGTACCGTAACTTGGTTGGCCTCGGGGTTCGCAGGTGTTTGGACGAGATCAACAATCAACATTCCCGCGGGAAGTGTCTTACTGGCCACCAGCTGGCCAACCTGTCCGCGAACGTGTGCAGGCTCCGGTGCGAGGGTCCCTAAGGGCTGGCTTGCAACCACTTTCTGGCTGGTCACATGAACAAGCTCAATCGCGCTGACCTTATCGACAAAGCCGTTGACCCCTACCTTCACCTGCCCCGACGGCGGCGTTGGCGCCCCAGGAATGCCATAGGGCGAGGATTGATCGAGTGGTTCGCTTGTATCCTCTTGTCGTTTTACCGCCAAAACAAGCCGCGTCCCCGCACTTGCATCTAAGACAATTGGAAGGCTGTGAACGCGATCGAGTCCACTCTTTCTGGCGGGCGTTGCAAGCGCGTAGTACGCAATCGGGCCCCGAGCAAGCTTGGCGAAAGTCGCCCGTCCACCAGCATCGGTAGCCTGCGATGCATAGCTGACCGTACCGTTTGCGTGATATCCAACCAAGTGGACGACAATGCCCTTAGGGTTTGCTTCCCAGTTTCCGCGCACGACCCGCACTGTGATCTGCCCAGGCGGATCCGCCTGCTCCACCCGGGGAATCCCGCTCATCCTTTTTGGATGTGGGCGACCGCCACCTCCCGCTGCGGCGGCGCCACTCTGCGGACGCGGAACCGGTGACAGCATGACGCGAACACCGCCAGATGCTGGAATCTGAATCGCTTCGGATTGCGTCTTGCTATCCGCAACAGTGACACCAACCCGCACCGTTGTCCCCGGGACCAGCGCGACAAACTTTGCGCGCCCCTGCGCATCGGTTCGCACGACTCTGGGCTCGGCGTTGCTGGTGGATTCGCTGGCGTCAATCGTCAGCCGAACATCCTTGCCCACCAGCGGATCATCCAGCGCACCGCGCACGACACGAACCGTCAAGGTGCCGACTGGAAGCGCGGGATCTGGCAATGGTTTGCCAAGCGCTGCCGCCATCTGCGCTACCGCCGGGGACGGAAGGGAAAAAACGAGTGCACACAAAAATAGGCCGCCGAGCTTCACTCGCCTTGCTCTCCTGTTGCGTTGCCGGAAGGTAACTCCTGCTTAGATCGTGATTGCTGAGTCCCGCGGATTTTCTTGGCAAGCGCATCGACTTTGAGACGTGCCCGCACCTCCCTGTCGATTTCAGCATCGACACTGGATGCATCTCCTTGCGTCTCCAAGCGTTTAATCACCTCAATGGCGCGCATGCGATAGTGACGTGTTAACTCGTCGGCATCTTTGTCTGACATCTTGCGCATTTCTCGATCAAACTCGATTTCTTTGATCGCTTTGAGAAGTGACTTTTTTCTCACTTTGGAGCTGTTCTGATCGACCCTGGGGACGAAAAAAATCATCGTCCTCCAGCCCTCCTACCACCTCAGAAGCAGCGGCCCATAAGTACCAACTGGTCCAGATTACGGCAAACCAGCCAAGCAACAACAACACTGAAGATACCCCCAAATGCCATCGATTTGCCGCAAGCACAAGCAGCCATCCTGGCACGAGCAGTCCCAATTTTACGAGCAGACCAAACCGGGATTTTGCTTTCCCTGCCCCCTCGCGCAACTTTGCCACTGCCTTGGGAGGCGCGACCGAGCTGACTTCGGGCGTCAGTCGATGTCGCGGAGTTCATCGTCGAGGATGTCGGCATATTCTTCATCTTCTTGTTGGACCGCCGTTTGGGACTGAGACACGAGATCTTGCCCCCGTCCCACCCAACGCCGCCCAAAACCAAAAAGTACCATTAGCGCCCCACAAACGGCAGCAATCGGCATCGCCCACGACCATTTGCTCTGCGGGGTGGCCAAAACGCGCTCCCCATACTGAGCAACAAAGGCATCGAGGACCGCTTGATATGCTTTTGGGTCCACTTTGTCTGCTGCGACATCATACTGCGCGAGAAGTTGCTCAACTCTTCGGCGCTCAGTCGCCGCGTACCCGCAGCGGCATTCGTGCACTGACTCCCGCTGGCAACCACCGCACAAGCACACAAGTTCTTTCATCGCCTTTTCGGCCGTCGGAGAACTGGGACGAAATTCATGCGCATATCCGGCCCCATCACCGTGCTTCGGAGCATCGCTGTACTGTAGCTGAGGTGCTGTATTGACCGGCTGCGCGCCAGCTACCTTGACAAATGCAAATGTGATCCCGCCGAGTATTGCGATCAATACCAACCCTTCTGCTGCACTACGAGCCCAGCCCGGCCTTTTTGACGATACATCAACCCAAGACTGGGGGATCAAACACAATGCAACGCCGAGCGTCAGAAAGGCGAAGCCCAGCCAAAACCAGTTAATGAGTGGATTAATATAAACGCGAAAGTTTGCGGTCTTTGTCGACTCGCGATAGCCCGTCAAAATGAGATAGATATCTTCGGTGATGAGCTTGGACTTAATCGCAACTTCCGAAGTCGGCTGGTCTGATTTTGTAAAGAACCACTTCGCCGGGTACATCCTATCAAGCTCTGCGCCGGAACGATCCGTCAATGTAACATCCGCGGTCACCTCACGGCGATGCTCGTCAGACGTTATCAATAGATCATTGTAAGTAAACGTGTACCCCCGCAAAGCGAAGGTCTGTTTTGGCCCTGTGACGGTAAAGTCTTCCATTGACTCATACGCCTTACCGGCCCACCCCAAAAACATAATCGCAACACCGAGGTGGACGACATAGCCACCATATTTACGCCGCTTACTCAATACCAGCCCGATCAAAGAGGTCACCGCCGCCCCTCGGGTCTGACGCATACGAACCCGCATGCCGCGATAGAACTCTTGGGCGATTGAAGCGATGGTAAATGCGACGAGCCCAAAGTTAACAAACGAGACCGGAAGCCGAACAGAATCAGACCATAGGGGTGTCAAAACCAAGGTCCGGGGTACAAAAAATCCCAGGAGTAACAGAGTAAATACCGCAAACCCGGTGGGAAAAGAAAACTGGCTGAACAGCCGCTCGCGGGTTGTCTTACGCCAGGCCAGCAAAGGGGCCGCTCCGGCCAAAAAACAGAAGCGTCAGGCCAAACGGGGTCATCCATTTGTTAAAGAACTCAGGACCAACCGTAATCCGCTCTCCGTTCATCCACTCGGAGATGGTTGGAAACATTGTGGCGAACAGAACAAAAAACGCACATCCGAGAAGAATCCAATTGTTCAACAAAAAAGCAAACTCGCGAGAGGCGAAAGACTCGAAGCGTGCCGCCGATCGCATTTTGGGCATCCGGTAAATCACCAGCCCAAGCGAGATCACAACGATCGCAACCATAAACAGAATAAACATGAGTGCAAGCTGCTTGTCCTCGCCAAAGGCATGGACCGATTGAACAATCCCCGCACGGGTCATAAATGTGCCAAAGATCGTCAACAGAAACGTCAAGATGACAAGGACGAGGTTCCAAGTCTTCATCATCGAGCGCTGTTCCTGAATCAATACCGAATGGAGAAAGGCGGTAGCCGTAAACCAAGGCAATAACCCGGCATTCTCCACCGGATCCCATGCCCAATACCCCCCCCAGCCGAGTTCTTCATAGGCCCAACGCCCTCCCAAAACGAGCCCAAGCGACAAAAAGAAAAAACACACCAGTGTCCACGAACGAACCGAGTGCAGCCAAGTATCGTCCAAACGTCCCGAGGCGAGAGCCGCGATCCCAAAGGCAAATGGAATCGTCGCAGATACAAAGCCAACGTACAAAGATGGCGGATGAATCACCATCCAATAATTTTGCAAAAGCGGGTTCAGCCCTTCGCCATCGACAGGAGCCTCAGTTAAAAACGTCGCAAACGGGTTTTTGGCGTAGATCAAAATCGACAGAAAGAATATCTGCACGATCATGATCGTCGCGACGACGTATCCAATGGTGTCGCGATGACGGCGAAAATTCATCCGCACCGCAATCATCGCAAACACCGATAGCACGAAGACCCAAAACAGCATTGACCCATCAAGCCCACCCCAATAGGCGGTCAGCTTGTACCAAATTGGCATGGTCGTATCGCTGTATCTCGAAATGTACTTGATTGAGTAGTCATGCGTCACAAACGCATAGACAATCAACGCGGATGCAAGCACCATCAGCGCGCCAAATGCATAAAGGGTATAGACGGCACTGGTGACGATCCTGGGCCTACGCCTCACATTGCCGACTATCCCAGCGGCAGCTGAATACCCTGCCACCGCAAAGGACACCCACAATACAATCGTCCCCATCCAACCAACGGGCGAGTGCGGAATCTGAAATGCGGAATCAATCGGCACGGATTTTCCCTCTGGGATTTTCCCTCTGTTAGGTAGGCTCGATTCGCGTCAAAGTAAAGTAAAAGTCAAAATAGTGGCTTTTCTACTCGCCCGTAGTCCGTCTTTGATGTCGGCTGCCCCTCATATTTGGACGGACATTTTGCCGAAAGTTCTGTCGCGACCAATACGTACTCTGGACCTTGTTCAGTAATGGTCCCCTTAGCAACAACTTCCGAGCGATCTTTAAAGGTATCAGGAACAGGACCGCTATGCGTCACCGAGATACGTGCTCCTTTATTCTCCAAAACAAATGTTCGACGCGTGGATTGTCCCGAGATCGACTCAGCAATACTTCCAGCCTCGACAAACCCATGAACTCGCATGATCTTCCCTTCCCAGCGGGCGGGCTCCGTCATGAGCTCCTCAACCATCTTGTAGGTCTGCGCGGATCCCATAAAGGACGACAACAGTAGGTATCCTACCCCACCGCCGATTACGACTGCCGTCACAAAGATCTTGAGTACCCTTTTGTTCATTTGCTTCGTTGTCCTATTGCAAAATGTAGCACAATCTCGTCCGACCGCGGACTCTGGCTAGCGATCTAGAACACGCCAATGTCGGTGGTTATACGCCATCGTACAGGGCGGCCTTTGCCACTCCGAATTCCAGCCAAGCAATCCCCTCCATCCATGGAGGGCTGTCGTCTCAGCGTCTTTAGGAGGTAGCAGATCGGTTCCCGCCCTGCGGCCAAGCTGTGCCGTGCAGCAGCGCCACAACTTCGCACGTAGAGCCCTCAAATACCTAATTTTCCTGCGTACAGATCCCGTGGCCCCGACCTCCTCCGGTAACCCCCTAACATTGCGGTGTTTGTGAAAAATAGCACTTGTGCCCCAAAAAGGTTGACAGAGCGGTAATTATATAGGATTTCGCGCCTCAGCAACTTAATTACAGGAGAATCGAATGACAATGCAGTCAACCAACACGATGGGCTCTAAATCGTCTCTCGACGGACTTTGGGTTCTTTTAGCCAATGACCAAATTCCAATGATGGCGCGCACCGGAGATGAAGCGACCTATCTCCTCGGCTTTAAAAATATGTCTTCTGCGCGCACATTTATGCAAACTTCTGCGGTCGATGACGCGGAGCCACGCATGGTCGTCAGTGCAAACCGATCCGAGTATCTCCGCCTCGCACACGAAGCTGGCGCAACCGGCGTTTTGATCGATTACGATCCAGCGACGCAAGAGTACGCTGGCGCATCCGAACTATTCTAAGTCTGTTTATCACGAGCCAGTTAGATCGACGTTCATCTGGTTCACCGCTGCTTCGGCAAAAAACTTGCCCGCTTGGCTTGGCTCGCCGAGCATGTCGTGCATGCGAAGTCAATCGCGGCTCACTATTCGCCGCACCACAGCAGCAAAGACAAGCCAACGAAGTGACCGCCTACCGGGGCCGATCGTAAAGTGGGCGGGCGGCAAAACTCGATTGCTAAACTATCTTCTCGTTCGTAGACCGCAAAGCTTCAGGCGCTATTATGAACCCTTTCTGGGAGGCGGTGCATTGTTTTTCCGACTCGCTCCCAAAAGCGCCCTACTCACCGATCGCAACAGCGATCTGATCAATATGTACAAGTGTGTTGCGTGGAACGTCGAGGGGGTCATCCGCCGCTTGACCACACATAAAAAGAACCATAGCGAAGAACACTACTACCGGACCCGCTCAAACTGGAACGATAAAAAGAAGCGTCAATCCGACATCCAACGCGCTGCTGCATTTATCTATCTCAATAAGACCTGCTACAACGGTCTATGGCGAGTCAACAGCAAGGGGCTCTTTAACGTACCAATGGGCCGCTACACATCGCCAACCATTTGCGATGCACCACAATTACGCGCTACATCTAAAATGCTCCAAGGGGCAGATCTACGTCCGGCCCACTATGTCGACGCAGTCGCGGACGCTTCGTTTGGAGACTTCGTCTATTTTGACCCGCCCTACCATCCGATCACAAGCACCGCGAAGTTTACGAGCTATACCTCTGAGTCCTTTGACATCGACGATCAGAAGGAACTCGCAGCAACCGCACGCTGGCTGCGAGATCGAGGCGCCGAAGTCATGATCTCCAACAGCGATACCTCGTTTATCCGACGCTTATATAAAGGCTTCCGTATCGAAAAAGTATCCACCACCCGGGCGATCAACAGTAAATCCAACGGCCGCGGCAGGATTAACGAAGTCATTATCACGAGTCTTTAACCCGGATAAATCACTCTCACCCATCCAGGGCATCGTAGCTTGAAAACGACATTGTAAAGTCAGCGCGGCCCTGGCTGAGCGAGCGTACCCGGCTCGAGTAACCAAACAAATTTTGCAGTGGGACCTTCGCCTTGACTACGTGTTTGATCCCGCGCGCGCCCACGTCTTGGACATGTCCGCGACGTTGGTTGATGTCCCCGATGATGGCGCCAAGATGCTCCTCGGCAACAACGACCTCGAGATCCATGATGGGCTCAAGCCGGATCGGCGACGCCTGTGCTGCACCGCGGCAAAACGCCTCGGCAGCCGCTGCCCGGACCGAAACAATCGGATTGGCCTCCTCGCGAAACGCAATCGCGTTGAGTGTAACCGTTACATCCTCAAGCGGATAGCCCGCGGGACCACTATGGGCAGCGTCGCGCAAGCCCTGTAGCGCTGCCTCAACGATCTCCTCGGGGACGATAGGCTCCTGGGGCAACGCGGAGGTGATTTCGATCCCTTCTCCGCGATTGCGAGGACCGACGGTGCACACAGCACGGCCAAAGAGATTCTCATCTTTGAGTTCGCGCTCAAAAGTCGACTCGCCCTGGGCTCGTTGTCTGACCGTCTCGCGAAATACGACTTGCGGACGCCCCACTTTTGCGTTCACGCCGTATTCACGGGTTAAGCGATCGACAATGATCTCGAGGTGAAGTTCCCCCATCCCGCTAATAATCGTCTGGCCAGTCTCGTCATCTTCGCGAGACCGAAAGGTTGGGTCTTCTTCAACTAACTTCGCGAGCGCGAAATCGAGTTTCTCCTTTTCGGGGTTGTTTTCGGCCTCGATGGCAACGGACATCACGGGCTCGTACGTATCAATTCGCTCGAGAAGAATCGCGGCGTCTGGTGCGCACAGGGTATCTCCGGTTGTCGCAAGCTTGAGTCCAGTTGCCATGACGATGGATCCCGGTCCAGCATGGTCGATCCGCTGGCGGCGGTCCGCATGGGCGACAAACAGGCGTGCGATTTTTTCCTTTTTACCCGTCCGGACATTCAGCACTTCAGCGCCTGGCTTTGCAACGCCACTAAATACTCGCAAATACACTGCTCTACGCCCGCCATCCATAACCACCTTAAACGCCAGCATAGCGAGGGGTTCCTTTTCGCGTGGAGCCCGAGACAATATTTCCTCAGGGTTCTTGGGATCCACACCCGACATCGGTGGCAAATCACTCGGTGCCGGAAGAAAGTGGATCACCGCATCGAGGAGCGGTTGTACACCTTTGTTGCGCAATGCCGTTCCGCACAGGACAGGGACTACCTTGGCATCAATCGTTGCGACGCGAATCGCCTCGATGAGCTCTTTGGACTCGATAGGCTCCCCTTCAAGGAATTTCTCCGCGATAGTATCGTCGACGTCCGCAAGCCCCTCGAGCAAACGCTCCCTGGCCGCTGCTGCTAGATCTTGTAGCGCAGGCGGGATCTCTTTTTCCTCGCCAAGATCGTCTATTTTTCCCGTGTAATAGTTTGCGCGCATTGAAATCAAATCAATCGCACCTTCAAACTGATCTTCTGCTCCGATGGGCAACTGAATCGGCAATGCAACTGCGCCGAGCCGCTTCTCCATGTCTGCCACCACGTTGTCAAACGACGCACCGACGCGATCCATCTTATTGATAAATGCAATCCGAGGAACCTGATACTTGTCGGCCTGGTTCCATACGGTTTCAGACTGTGGTTGGACCCCCCCAACGGCACAAAATACAACAACTGCTCCATCTAGTACCCGAAGGCTGCGCTCTACCTCAATCGTAAAATCGACATGTCCTGGCGTATCGATCAAATGAATTTCATGTTTCTTCCAGTCAAAATTTGTTGATGCCGCCGTAATTGTGATTCCACGTTCGCGCTCTTGTTCCATCCAGTCCATTGCGGCTTCGCCATCATGGACCTCACCGTGACGATGGATCTTGCCCGCAAAATACAAGAAGCGTTCGGTGACTGTCGTCTTGCCCGCGTCGATGTGGGCGACGATGCCAATGTTGCGCACTTGGCTGATCTTAATCATGGAACCACGCAATATACCGCATCAAGCGGGCAAAGGGCGCCAAAACGAGATATTCCCTGCACAACATTCACAGTCGTGCACCTTGAGCGACTGTAGCGGAGTCACTACACTGCTCTAGATGTCTTTGTCCCTCCGAGTCACCATCTGGGCCGTCTCCGTGGTACTGATTCAGTCTGTGGCCGCCGCCCAAGCGCCCTCCCCCGTAGGACAAAGCTCGACCCCCGACCACAATTACACCTCGGCCGACGACCACTACGCAGCCGCAGAGGCGGAAGCAGCGGCAGGTGAGCACGAGCGAGCAGCAAAACATTATGCCGCCGCGTACGCATTCAGCAGCGACACGGCCCTGTTTGTTAAGATTGCCCACGCCTATGAACAAGCTGGCAATTGCGCTGCCGCTGCGGCCTACTACCGGCGCTATCTAAAATCCGTATCTTCCGAGGATTCGCTGCGCCCCCAGGCGGTCAGCGGCATTGCCAGATGCGAGCCGAAGCGCTCGATAAACAGTCTGGACGACAAAAAAGACGATCCCCCCGCTCCTGCCCAGCGCCGAAATCCCTCTTGGCAACGGAGTGCAGCCTGGGCATCTGTCGGATTGTCGATCGCAGCCGGCGCAACCGGACTGGTCCTGGGACTCTCGGCATCGTCCCGACGTGACGATATGAACGCCCTATTGGCGCGTCGGGATGATACCGGCTCAGCGCTGATTTTCTCCGGCACCACACGCCAGCGCTACCAAGACCTAGAGGACGACGGACACAGACTCAACAAACTGTCGCGAATCGCGCTAGCGGTTACCGGAGCCTCAGCAACAACTGCGATCGTCCTATTTGTTCTTGACGCCCGGAAAGGGTCTGAACCGCGCACCATGCCAAAAGTTACTGTCGATCCAACTCGCGGCGTATCCGCTGCGTGGGAGTTTTAGGCTTTGTTGAAAACTGGTCTACTGCTGTGCTTGATAACCGTTGCAGCCTGTTTTGATGCCCCCTCCCCCGCGTGCGCCTTTCTTTGCGGCCCGGGTGATACGTGCCCAACCGGATATTTCTGCTCCTCTGGAGATAACTGGTGTAAGCGCGACGGTCTTTCCGAAGACTTTTCCTGCGAATCTGATGCTGGCAGCGCTGCAAACCTGTCCGATCCCCTCGATCCTCCACGAGGCCTCCACACCGTCCAGTGAGGTAGGTTCTTTCGGAGGCTGGTGTGAAACGAGCGAGGAACCCGGAATACGAGGCGGAGCGAAATTGTGCCCCATGAGCTCTACCGGGCGGGGCAAGGCCCCCGAAGCGGAGCGACAACGTAACAGAATCGGAGTCCGCAGCCGTTTAACACCAGCCTCCGAGGGTTGCAACAGCCCGAAAATAGGGCTACCAACGGGCCCAAGAAACGTATCCGCTTGGCACAGGGCTCTCGCATGGTATTTGGGTTGTTTTCAAAAGATCGCGCGATAAAACGCGCAACCAAGAAGGTATTAAATAAACTCGCCCAATCGGCCGAGCGCTGGGCCGCTATGGAGGTTCTGCGCGACGATGGCAGCGAGGAATCTCTGTTCATCTTGTGCAAGAGGCTGGCGTTTCAGTCCCACAAACCGATCGAGGATGAACAAGAAAAAGCCTGGGTTGTCGACACCTTGGTTGCAAAGGGAGAAACCGTACTCCCCGCTCTTAGGCGCTACATGAGTTCCGCACAAACCATCGCCTACCACTTGCAGATTCTCGAGCGGATCGCAGATCCACCACAAGTCCTCAACGTCATCGACGAACTTCTCGCGAAGGAAGAGCCAGGATACACGCGAGACCCCACGAAGCGGATTCAAATCATCGATTGGCTTGGGGAATGGGAAGCCGGCGATGACCGCGAGGTCCTGCGCAGAATTCAACCGTATCTGGCTGATTTTGACGAAAACGTTCGATTTGCAGCGGTCAACGCTTACTCGCTACGACCGATCGATGACGCCGCCACCGCTCTGGTCGAAGCCTTACTGCGCCCCGAGGAAGACAGCCGTCGGCTCATGGTACGCATTGCCGATGTCATCGCAGGCGCTGGATTAGACCTCTGCGGCAGGAAAAAAGACATCTCCGCCCTCACCTCCGACGTCCTCAGCGAGTTCCGCCTTCGTCGCGACAAATTAGTACGCAAGAGTTGAAAATATGCCCCGACAAACTGATCTCGATTCCATTCTGATTATCGGCTCTGGCCCCATCGTCATCGGCCAAGCCTGCGAGTTTGATTACTCAGGGACCCAGGCCTGTAAAGCGCTAAAGGAAGAGGGGATTCGTGTCATTCTCATCAACAGCAATCCAGCTACGATTATGACCGACCCGGGGATTGCCGATGCAACCTACATCGAGCCACTCACGGTAGAAGTGCTCGAAAAAATCATCCAGCACGAGCGTCCAAAGGCAATACTCCCAACCCTCGGCGGACAGACCGGACTCAATTTGGCAATGGCAGCGGCCAAAGCAGGGGTCCTCGAACGCTATGGTGTGCGACTGATCGGTGCCTCGGTAGAAGCAATTGATAAGGCCGAAGACCGAGCCAAATTCAAAGCAGCCATGACCAAAATTGGTCTGAATACGCCAAACTCCATCCACGTTGGCTCTTTGGAGGAGGCCCGCAGCTGCATCGAGGAAATTGGCTTCCCCGCGCTCTTACGTCCGTCGTTTACGATGGGTGGCTCGGGAGCGGCGATCGCCTACAATATCCGCGAATACGATCGCTTAGTGCAATGGGCACTCGATCAGAGTCCAGTCTCCCAAGTCTTGATTGAGCAATCGGTTCTCGGCTGGAAGGAGTACGAGCTTGAGGTCATGCGGGACCAAGCGGACAACGTCGTTATTATCTGCTCGATTGAGAACTTTGATCCCATGGGAGTGCACACCGGCGATTCCATTACCGTCGCTCCCGCGCTCACCCTGACCGATAAAGAGTACCAGCGGATGCGGGATGCAGCGATCACCGTCATTCGCGAGATCGGCGTTGAAACAGGCGGTTCCAATATCCAATTCGCCGTCGACCCCAAAACCGGCGACCAGATCGTTATCGAAATGAACCCACGCGTATCGCGCTCTAGTGCGCTAGCCTCGAAGGCAACGGGATTCCCCATTGCCAAGCTCGCGGCCAAGCTCGCCATCGGCTACACCCTAGACGAAATCACAAATGATATTACCCAAGTGACTCCCGCCTCATTTGAGCCGACAATCGACTACGTCGTCGTCAAAGTGCCGCGCTTCACGTTTGAGAAATTTCCAACGGCAAAGCCACTCCTGGGTGCACAAATGAAGTCCGTTGGCGAAGCAATGGCCATTGGTCGGACATTTCAGGAAGCACTCGGGAAGGCGATCCGATCTCTCGAGATCGGCCGGTTTGGGTTTGATATCGAATTCCAAGAGGATCGAGACGCCCTGTCCCATGCGATCTCGCACCCGAGCCCCGCTCGCCTATTCCAAGTTGGCCGCGCTTTCCATCTGGGAATGACCCCAGAAGAAGTGCACAAACTGACCCATATCGACCCTTGGTTTCTCGCCCATGTTCACGCCATGGTCCAAAACGAACTCGAGGTAGGCCGCGCGGACTCTGTTTCACAGATCCAAGATCGCCTCCTAGATCTGAAACGCGCCGGTATGAGCGACAAGCGGATCGCAACGCTAATCGGGTGCGAAGAGAAAGCCATCCGGGTGGCCCGGCACAAACAGGGAATCCGGCCCGTGTATAAGCGTGTCGATACTTGTGCGGCCGAATTCGAGGCGCACACCCCTTATCTCTATTCAACCTACGAGACAGAATGCGAGGCAAACCCGCAGGCCAAACGAAAAATCATGATCCTGGGTGGGGGCCCGAATCGCATCGGCCAGGGCATCGAGTTTGACTATTGCTGCGTTCATGCCGCGATGGCATTGGCCCAAGAAAACGTCCAAAGCATTATGGTTAACTGCAACCCGGAGACGGTCTCAACCGACTACGACACCTCCGATCGCCTCTACTTCGATCCACTGACACTAGAAGACGTCCTAGAGATTTGCGATCTCGAACAGCCAGACGGCGTGATCGTCCAGTTTGGCGGCCAAACACCACTCAAGCTCGCAGTTCCCCTCGCGGCTGCCGGGGTCCCGATTCTCGGGACCAGTGCCGACGCAATCGATCGAGCCGAAGACCGAGCACGATTTGGAGAAGTGCTCAACAAACTCGGAGCCAACGCCCCCAAGTGGGGTGCTGCAAACAGCGAACAAGAAGTCCACCAAATTGCCCAAGAGATTGGCTATCCAGTAATGGTGCGCCCGTCCTATGTACTCGGTGGACGTGCGATGGAGTGCGTTTACGACGAAAAAGCTCTCAACCGCTACTTTGCAAACTTGACCGATGCCCAGTACCCACTGCTCGTCGACCAGTTTCTCGCCAACGCAGTCGAACTAGACGTTGATGTTGTTTGTGACCATACCGGCGCTGCAGTCGTCGGTGGCGTGATGGAGCACATAGAACAAGCCGGGATTCACTCGGGAGATTCTGCTTGTGCCCTCCCGCCTTACTCACTTCCAGCAACAGTGATTGACGCCGTCAAACAGCAAGCACGCGCAATGGCAAAGGAACTCGGGGTCATTGGCCTAATGAATATGCAATTTGCCGTCCATGACCAGGACATCTACATTATCGAGGTCAATCCCAGAGCCTCCCGCACAATCCCATTTGTGTCTAAGGCGATTGGCGTACCATTGGCCAAAGTTGCGGTTCAAGTGATGCTGGGCCGCAGCCTCGCCGAGCTAGGCATTCACGAAGTCCACCCCGACCATATCGCCATCAAGGAGTCAGTGTTTCCGTTTGCGAAGTTTGACGGCGTTGACACGATCCTCGGTCCGGAGATGCGCTCCACCGGTGAAGTCATGGGGATTGACAATACGTTTGGATACGCGTTCGCCAAATCGCAGATCGCTGCCGGCAACACACTCCCAGACAAAGGCAACGTATTTATTTCGCTGCGCGATGCAGACAAACCCCAAGGGTTAGAGATCGCACAAAAACTTGCAAAATTGGGATTCACCCTGACCGCTACCCACGGAACCGCAAAATTTCTGCAGGATGCAGGGCTCACGATTGACAGAATCAACAAAGTTGTCGAGGGACACCCTCATTGTGTCGACGCGATCGAGGACGGAGCTGTCAACCTCGTCGTCAACACCACAGAAGGGGCGCAAGCGATCGTTGATTCTCAATCAATCCGCCGTGCGGCTCTCCTGTGTGGAATCGCCTACTTCACGACCATCCGGGGAGCCCGCGCCGCTCTGGACGCGATTTCTTCTCAAAAAGCCCAGCCACTAACGGTTGCACCGCTACAGGCCTATCATCGACAATAGGCGCATGGCCGACAAATTTCCAATGACGCCGTCTGGTCACGCGTGGATGAAAGCGCGACTAAAGCGGTTAAAAGACGTTGATCGCATTGAAGTCTCCCGCGCGATTGAGATTGCGCGAGGACATGGCGATCTATCTGAAAACG
Organism: Kofleriaceae bacterium; assembly: GCA_965223575.1. Lineage (GTDB taxonomy): Bacteria > Myxococcota_A > Polyangia > Haliangiales > Haliangiaceae > CBDCWZ01. The sequence goes on along the minus strand of CBDCWZ010000071.1, from coordinate 59,971 downwards.
CCGATTACGATGCCGCCAAAGAAGAGCAAGGTCTTATCGAGGCAAAAATTCGCGAGTTTGAAGCAAAACTTGCCATGTCCGAGGTTATTGACCCAACAAAGCTGAGTGGAGATCGGGTGATGTTCGGTGCAACCGTCACCATCGCGAGCAGCGACACAGGTGAAGAGAGCACATACACGATCGTTGGCGAACATGAGGCAGACATTAAGGACGGGAAAATCTCCATCACAGCACCGGTGGCTCGAGCGTTGATCGGAAAACACGAAGGCGACGAAGTCAACGTAAAAACCCCAAAGGGAAACCGCGAGTACGAGATCGTCAGTGTAGAGTGGAAAGCAGTTGAAACCATGGTTGGTCGATAAGCCGTTTCGCGGCGCGTCTGCTACTGCGTGGCTGTGTATTCTTGGCCCTGCAGCGATCGCGGAGGGAACTCTTGAAAACGACGATGACGAAGTGATCTACTTTATCCAGGTAATCCCGCCGGAAGATATCGACGTCTGTTCGCCAACCTATACATTGTCAGAAAGGTTGGAGGAAGTTGCGACCAATTAATTCTATTCGTCGTCCAGCTGATCGATTTCCCCGGTATCATCATCAACCACACCAGCATCGCCCTCATCGAAGAATATCGCTTGGCTCGTACTAGGCTCTTGGCACCTGGCAGTCCCCGGATTGCAAACCAAATCGCCGCTACAATCTTTGTTCACCTGGCAAACCTCGCCTTCTTCCTGAAGGCACGCGCTGAGCCCCACAAGGACAACCAACAGCAACATTCTCTGTAATATCAGCATATTACCCACTCATCACCTGGCCGTGAATAGCATACTCCTAGCCCGGAAACATCACGGATACGTGCGAAGATCACCAAAGGAATTCGTTTTTCGCGGATATCCTATACCCAAAAACGGTTGCCTACAAAATTGCCCTCAGCACTATCTAGACCACTTACTGGTTGAAGAAATAGTCCTATCCGACGCAGGGATCTTGGCGGAGCGGAAGGCGCGAGCGAGACGCATAGCCCTAAGCCAGCTTTCGCTGCTGACATCTTTGAGCCAAAATAGCGACATGGAGATGTTTTGGTTAGGAGTAGACCTACGCAACGAGAGAGCAAGTCAGATAGGACCAGGTCAATCGATGAGCGGTCTAGCGCAACGAAATCCCCGTGAGGGAGATCGCTCACGGGCAGCTGCCCAGCTGCGATAGTACGTTCGCCCAAAATACTTCGGGTCTATCCAGCTACCGCCACGGACCACACGCAAATTTCTCCCAGGAAACCCAGCCATAGACTGCTTACGCACCGGGTTCACCGCAGGCAAGCCCTCATATCCCTGCAGACTAAAATAGTCGAGCACCCATTCAGAGACATTGCCAGCCTGGTCGTAGGTCCCATACGGCCCTTCTGACCAAATTAGGCTCCCTGGAGCGACGGCATAATCAGCGCCGTCGCGGCGGTCCGGTACAAATGCAAGGACACTCCGGCCCTGTCGAAATGTAACGTACCCGAGGGTCATCTTCATCGCGGTTGCCTCGGTCTTACCGTGATTCGCCCCGTCGCGTCGGTTTTGATTGCCCCAGGGCCAGCGACGGGCATCGCTGCCCCTGGCCGCCTTCTCCCACTCGGCCTCTGTCGGTAATCGCTTCCCGACCCAGCTGCAGTAGTCTACCGCATCCTGCCACGATACGTTGACCATCGGCCACTCATCTCGCAAATACCGCTCGTCTCCCGCAATCAAGGCCGTTAGGTCACACCCTCGCGCTGCCACGCATTTGCGAAAACTCTTGGCAGTGACTTCGTAGCGATCGATTTCAAAACCGCTCAGTTGAACCCGCCGCGCCTGCACCTCACGCGCCGAATAATTGCTTGTCATCGTAACGACAGTCCCAAGCAGCGACCCTGGAACAATGAGGTCCTTTCCTTCGCACACCCAGTCCGAACTTCCTTGCTCTGTGACACAGGCAACTCGGAGATCTGCCCGCTCTTGATTGTCTGGCCCCATCCAAAATCCCCCTGCGGGGACACGCACCATTTCCGACTGCCGATGGACAACGGTCACGACAGGCACAGCCCCCGCGGGATCCCCCCCTACGAGAGTCCCAATTGCGATCGACATCACCGCCGCCCACCGGTACCCACCGTCCATCCCCCTATTCTTCTTCAACTGGGGCGAGAAAGCCAATGGACTCCAATACATTTATCCGTGTAGGGTCAAAGCCCCTTCGACAAGCGCAGGACAGGCTTTGGTGAGAGCGCGCCGAGAGCGTGACTTTTCCGGGTTAGGTTGGGTAAGGTGAACCTATGTGGAGCGATATTGCTCAGATTTACCGCTCATCGAAAAAGCGCGTCGATATCAATTGGTGGACGGAGTGGATCTGCCGCCCGATTGCCGCGGTGATTGTTTACTTCATCCGCGGAACCAGGATCACTCCCAATCAAGTAACCTTCTTCTCTGCCTTTGTCTGCGTAGGCGCGGCCGCACTGCTCATTTTCTGTCAAAGCCACCTTGGGCTCATCGCCGCAGTACTCGTCCTGGAAGCATCCTTTGTCCTGGACTGCGCGGACGGGCAGCTGGCACGAGTCCGCCAAACCACGTCACCCCTCGGACATCTACTTGACTTCCTAATGGACGAGATAAAAGCGATGCTCATTTTGTCGGCCGTCACCGTCCGCATGTGGCTGTCATCAAACGATCCTGTGCATTTGCTGGTTGGGCTGGCGGGCGTGTTCCTACTCGCATCAGGCATCAGCATGACGACCTTCACAAGACGACCCGAATATGGAGCAAACGCACCAACCCAAGACGGTCAACCTGCAAACATAAAGCCCAGGCGAGGAATCATAGGCCTAACCATCATGGGCCTTGAACACAGCGCTCGAACTGTTGTTCACTACCCAAGCTATGTTTGGTTGCTGGCCATTGTAAACCGAATCGACATCTACTTTTGGTCCTATATTGCCGTTGCTGCCTTATACTTCGGACGCATCCTTTTAGGCCAGTTAGTCCGATTTGGCCGCTTTGAACCAAAACCAATCAGTCCCGTTAAAGGGGAACCATGAACAACGCTCGTCCTACTAAAGTGATCATCGTCGCAGCTGGTCGTGGACAACGGCTCATGCCACACACAGAAAAGGTGCCAAAGTGTTTGGTTCCGATTGGCGGCACCCCCATGCTGCAAAGACAGATCGAAACGTTTCTAGACCATGAAATCCGCGAGTTTGTCGTGATCACCGGATATCAGGCAGCCCCCCTCAAAGAATTCTGCCGCACTCTTGCTAAGGACTTAGATTGCGTCATCCACGTCGTACACAACATGGACTATCAATCTAACAACGTTCTCCTATCCTTATTCTTTGCGCAGCACCATTTGATTGGCAATATCGCGATCAGCTATGGTGACATCATCTACACCAGCAGTGTCGTTGAGCGCCTCATTCGCGCACCAGGAGATATTTGTCTCATCGTAGACCGAGCGTTTCAAAACGCATATGTTGGCCGGACCGATCATCCGCTCACCGAAGCGGAGCTAGCAACGGTAACCACTGATGGATATATTGACAAGATCGGGAAACGCGCCGTAACTCCCGAAACTGCCTGGGGAGAATATATCGGTCTTAGCAAGCTTTCCACAACTGGTACAGATTGTGTAAAAGACGTCTGGAAGCAGCTCGAGACAACCTACTCTGGAAGAACCGAGCACCCATTTCAGCGGGCAGATCAGTTTCGCAATGCGTACTTAACAGATCTGTGGCAATACCTGATTGATCATCGGCTGACAAAGCTATTCCCTATCGAAATACATGGCTCCTGGCGCGAAATCGATACCGCCCAAGACCTCAAACGCGCGGAAGCTCTGTTAGGATGTGGCCAAAAGGAGTGGAAATGACCTTGCGTGGAGTTCTATATATGTTGAGTATCGTTGTCGTCTTCGTGACTGTTCTCGGGTCGGCAGCGTGTAATCGCCCAAGCGAAGCGGACTGTCAATTAGCACTTTCCAACATTCGCCGAATTTTGGGGACCGAGAACAATGACTTTGGCAAATCCCCTGATGTTGCACTCCGCGCATGTCGCGGCAATGGCAGAAAAGAATCTGTCGCCTGTGCAATTCGTGCAAAAACGGTCGATGATCTGAATGCATGCCAAGGCCCAATGGGGAAACGCAAACAACCATCCGACCAATCCGAAGTAAAACCCTCGGAGAAACCATCACAATGAATCGACGAAACGTCGCCATTGCCTTCATCCTGGCACTCATTCCCATCAGCGAGGTGGGGGCGACCCCAGCCTCCGCTGAAATTGCGTGCATATTGCACAAACCCGGTAACAAGATCGAAAACCTGGTTTTTGTTGGCAACTCCGGACAAATCTATCAACCCCTAGAAGGCCCCCCTCATCAATGGCAACGGACTTCTCTCGGTGGTGTTGCGGCGACAATTCGTGGAGCTGTTCAAGATAGAGGACAGGTGTTTGTCGTCGGCCGTCGCGCACCCATTTTTCGCAACATCGCTGGTATCTGGCACACGCATCCACTTGCCAATCGGGGGACGACCACGGCTTCCAACGGTGGGGCCTCCTTTGTCGCCGCTGTCGGCAGGCATCTCTACTCCCTGCGTAAAAACAACTGGGTTCGGATTGGCAGCACGCTACGCAGTGTTTCCGCAGTGTGGGCAAGCAATAAGACCAAACTATATCTTGCGATGTATCCCGCAAGAAAACCAAAAACAAAGGCTGACCATTTTGGAATCATTCGCCGTTACCAAGGACACAAGTGGGCCCAGTTCAAGCACCCAATGGTCGCCAAAGAATACGTCACCGACCTGTTCGGAGTCCCTGGAAAGCAGGTGCTTGCCATCACTTCAAACCGCCGCGTTTTGAACATTGGAGCTGGCAATCGTAAGACGGCCACGGTCATGCGGGCCGCTCAATCCCTGAAAGGAATGAAAATCCACGCACGAGGAAGTTGGCAAGGAGTCGCGGTAATGGCTGTGCAAACAGCGGCGGGACCAAAACTGGTTACGGCCAAAGGAAAAACGTTACAACCTCTACTGGACCTCCCTCCCCTCGCCTCCAACGATCGCATCTCCGTACTATACGAAGATCCGTCCGGCGCCCTTCTCGTAGCCACTTGGAATGGAGCGATCCACATCCGCAATGGCGACACGTGGAATCAAGGCGTCGTCCACCCCGAAGTACCCAAAACAGCGTTGCGCTCGTTTCCCCATTCTGCGCCAGCACACGCGCAGTAAATAGACAGAGCTTATACCCACGCGTACGTGTATGGCCGGGTGGGCCCATCGCGTGCAATAAGATTGTGTTTGACACAAACAATCTAAAACCGATACATTGAAGAGTTGTCAGCACCACGTATACTCGTGGCGGACGATGACCGATGGATCCTCCGTATGGTCGCGACCGTCCTCAAAAACAAAGGATTTGCCGTCGATACCGCTGTAGATGGGCGCGAGGCCTTCGAACTCGCAATCCGCTACCGACCCGATCTTCTGATCACGGACATCCTCATGCCCAACATGGATGGATTCCGTCTGGTAAGCCAATTGCGCTCGCGCCCGGAGCTCTCCCTGCTCCCGATATTACTTCTCAGTGCGCTCAATGACCACGAAGATCGGATCCGTGGATTCCGGCTAGGGGTAGACGATCATCTTGCGAAACCATTCCGTTTTGAAGAACTAGAGCTCCGAGTTGCAAAAACGCTGCGCCATCGCGAAAATCACCTCAATCTCGCCAACAACCAATTCTGCCAGTCTCTACCTGCGGCCACCGGACTGACAGGTGACCTCAGCCAGATCGGATTATCCTCCCTGCTCACACTGCTCGACATCGACCGACAAAGCGGTGTCCTTAGCCTAAACAACTCTCACTCAAACGAATCGATTCAAATATACCTGAACCAGGGACGAATCGTGCGTGCAACACTCGATGGCAACAGCAAGGTTACCAATGCCGAATGCATCTACTACGCAATGCGATGGTTGGCGGGCCCATTCAATTTTTGCAAAAAGAAAATCACGTTCGTCGATGAGATCGGACAAACAACACCGCACTTACTCATCGAGGCAGCTCGGTTGATTGATGAAAGCACCAGCTAACCTGCATTGGTCACCTTCAGCGCCAACCAACTCTGTTAGCTCGCGTGGCATCGGGCTAGATACTGTGACCAGATGACCACCACGGGGATGGGGAAATTCGATCCAGGCGGCATGAAGCGCTTGCCTGTGCAAAACAAACATATTCAGCAAATGGTCTGTCATCCCGGAGTCACAATACTCTGCAAATGCATCGTCCCCGTGCGCATATAGCTTGTCACCGACGATCGGAAATCCGACCGCCGCAAGGTGAGCACGAATTTGATGCTGGCGACCGGTAACGGGCACACACATCAGTAGTGAATAGGTATCGCGTTTTGCAATTACCCGAACAATCGTCGTGGCCGGAAGCGCATCAGGACGTACCACCATCCGAATTGAGATCCGCGCTGCTGACCCGGCGAGCCCCAACGGGAGATCGATCCGCTTTTCGTTCCAATTGGGAACTCCGTGAACAATCGCGAGATACTTTTTTTTCACTTGCCGATTGGCGAAAGCCTGTTTCAGAACGGACGCTGCTTGGCGATCTCGCGCAACCACAACCAGTCCGGAGGTCTCTCTATCAATACGATGACAGATTTGGGTGACCTGGTTTGGATAGGTTTCACTCAAAACCCGAGTGAGGGTATTGAAGTAAAATTTTGCTGACGCATGCATCGGAAGTCCTGCGGGTTTATCAACCACCATCACAAGATCATCCTGAAATCTGACACCAAAGGTTCTGGGACAGGGAGGCTCAGGTGCCGCTTGCCTGCGAAGAATCAATCCCTCTCCTACCAATACCCGTGAGTGTGCTTTTACCGGCCGACCGTTTGTTCGGTGTAGTTGGGTGCGAATCATTCGTTGCAATTTGGTGCGGGAGAGACGAGGAATCTTTCGCTTTAGATAGTGATCGATGCGAAGTCCGGCGCAATCCTCATCAACCGTAAACGTCCGCTGTACAATCCGAGGACTACCGTCGGCATTCAAGTGACTGTCTCTGCCTTCCTCTGGCTGTTGTGTTCCTTTCATCCGCGCACACGAGCATACACTGACTGGCACCAATTGACCCGACCCATTCCCACGCTTCCCTACCAAACCGTTATCATTCAGTCAAATACACATCGAAGTCCCCGCTATGTCTGCTATCATGGGGACATATGTCCTCAGCAGCGGTGGAATCAAAAAATTTTCCTGACTTTGTACCACCGACCAAGATTGCTTACGTTGATCGATCGCCAACCCTGCATCTCCGTCGTTGTGTGCTTACCTCCTTGGATGGAAAATCTTACCCCTTTGAGAAGGGAGAGGTTCACGTCGGCGCAATGCGGGATAACGACATCGTCCTCAATGACGAAACCGTATCGCGGCGGCATTGCAAAATCATGCAAGAAGCCTCGGGATACGTTCTCGTTGACCTTGCCTCCACCAATGGAACCTTTGTAAACAACGTTCGCATCCGAGAGGCATTTCTGACTCCTGGTTGCACAATATCCGTCGGAAAAACTGAGCTAAAATTTCAAGCCCACGAATCGCGCTTTGAGATTGTCCCCTCAGCGAAAAACAAATGCGGTGACATCGTTGGCGGCAATGCCAAGATGCGCGAAATCTACTCTATCATCGAAAAAATTGCGCCATCTTCGACGACAGTCGTAATCGAAGGCGAAACCGGAACCGGCAAAGAGGTTGTCGCGCAGTCCATACACAAGCTATCCAGCCGGGCAAAAGGGCCACTCATCGTACTAGACTGTGGTGCAGTCCCGCCCAATCTCATTGAAAGCGAACTCTTTGGGCACGAAAAAGGATCGTTTACCGGGGCTGTTATGACACGCCAAGGACTTTTTGAGATGGCAGATGGCGGCACGCTATTTCTTGATGAGCTTGGTGAGCTCCCTATTGATCTGCAACCAAAACTACTGCGCGCGCTCGAGCAGCGCGAAATTCGGCGTGTTGGCTCCTCCAAACCGATCAAAGTCGATGTTCGCATCATCGCTGCGACCAATCGGAGACTTGAAGAGGAAGTCCAAGCGGGTCGTTTCCGCCAAGACCTGTTTTATCGGCTTTCAGTCGTCAGGCTGATTCTCCCGGCTTTGCGCAACAGGGCAGATGACATTCCTCTCCTAGTAGACCACTTTTTGGCAACACAACCCTATAATCTCGGACCTGACGGAACCCAACGCGTACGCGCCGCATCGCAAAATGCTCTTGAGTGCCTGCAAAAGTACGACTGGCCCGGGAACGTCCGCGAACTCGTCAATGCGATTGAACGCGCCATTTCATTCTGTGACAGCGGAACCATCGATGCGCTCGATTTGCCAGAGCATATTCGTTCTTCGCGCCCTTCAGGACGAGCTGAAACATCATCAAGCCCGCCCGCAAAATCTTCCCCCAGCGCGCCTACGCCCGATCGTAACCTTACCAACGGAAAAATTGCGTTCAAAACAGCAAAAGAAAAATGGGTCGCATCGTTTGAAAGAGACTACATCATCTCGCTGCTTACCGAGCATCAGGGAAATATCTCGCATGCAGCAAGAGATGCCGAGATCGACCGCAAATACTTTCGTAAGCTAATGAAAAAATACGAAATAGACGTCTCTGTTTTTAGCAAACGCTAGAACCTATCTTTCGATCACTATTCATTAGCGCGAAAAACCGGTACAACTGCCAACGTGTCTGACGGACAACAGTCGTCACTTGGAGGTAGCTCCCGTGCATTTCGCCTAATTCTGGCGGGAATGATTGTGATTGCGATCATCAACCTTGCAATCGGATTGCTATCCTTTCCTTGGGAAGACAATTACCCAGACGAGCCTGATGCTGTTTTGCACAAGCGTAGCAAAAACGCTCCCCCGTCCGATTCCCCTTAGCCACCTTGTGGGAACCACCCCATCTTTGCTATAGCGGCATGATGAGGTATTTCATCTTGCTCTTGTCCTTTGCTTGTGGTTGTCAATCAAAGGCCAAACAACCCCTAGTAACAACCCCAAAATTGCAGTCAAAGCCCGCGTCTGTCACAACGACGCAACCCCGACCGCGTGCTATTTGGGTGTGGTCGATGGCCGATCGCATCGTCATGAACGACCAGGAGCGACTCAATTTTTACAGTTTTCTCGCGGCCCCTCATGGCAACCGAGATGCGGCGATCCAGATCGCTTTTATGTCGATTACGCCCAAACTGATCAAACGTCACCCAAAGCGCGTACGAGAGTTTCTCGCAGATGCGCATAGCCGCGGGATCCGTGTCGATTTTCTGACCGGAGATCCCCTATGGGCGTTAACAATGAAGAGCCCACAGGGCCCACCTTATAATCAAATGGCGATGACAATCCTTAACGACGTTATCGCATTTAACGAAGCCGGAAGCGCAAACCAACGCTTCGATGCATTCCAGCAAGATACCGAACCATACATTCTCAAAACCCCCTTAGATTGGGACGACGACGAGGACCGGGTAAAAATTTGGAACCAATACATCGAATCCCTGACCCAATGGAGCCAACGAATCAAGCGCCATAATCTCGCCCAAGATCGCAAAAGCCGTCTGCTCTTCGGGATTGCAATCCCGCTGTGGTGGGAAACAGGTGTCACGCCACCGGCCAACCACCGACAGGTCCAGCCATTGGTCGACTACATCGCCATTATGAACTACGACACTCGAAATCCCGTAAAAAATGTCGATGACGAAATCAAATACGCCTCCCAGCACCCCGGTCAAACGACCGTCTACGTCGGATTCGAAACTCTTGAAGTCAATTGGAAGGATCGTACAAAAGGATTTTTTCCACTCCTCTATGCCTATACCGCCTCACACTACTATCTCGGCAACCGTGCCTTAGAGAAAGACATACAACGGATCAACAAGGCGTTTTCTTCTGTCCCTGCCTTTGGTGGCGTTGCCTATCACTACTACGAACCACTTGATGACAAAGACCCCCACAGAGAAACCGCATACCGTTCACTAGAACCTACTCCCTCCAACCAATCACCGGCCTGTCTACTCCGCGGATTGGCACCCAACCTCAACATCGGTGACCGATTCACAATCCGGTATGTAGCAATCGATCAGGACAATGACCCGTTGACAATAACGATGGCAATTAGTTCTGATAAAGGCCGGACTTGGACGACCCTCCCCGACAAAGATGCTGACGGCAATCCATTGAGTACCAACGACGGCGTTTACGTGCTAAATACGATCAACTTACGAAAAAACATCCCCTATCACTTGCGCATTACGGCCACTGAAACAACCACCAAGCAACCGCTTTCCGGTTTCGACATCTCAGACGGTTCGTTTCGAGTTGGTGCCAAAAGTACGGTTCGCGTTGCTCCAGCAACGCTGGATGTCTCCGTCGAGCCACGATACCCAACGCCTGGCAGCCAAGTACATGTCAGTTGGAGACCGAGTGCATCTGTATCAAACGGTTACTACTTCGGTAACGCGAGTGCCCCTCCACTCGCGTTCACCACAGCTCATTCTGGTCGGGTTCAGTTCGACAAAGTGGGTTCTCACGAGGTCACAGTCGCCCAGGTTGATGTCAACGGTAATACCATCGCACCAACCACAGTGCCTATCCAGGTCTATCCAGATCGAGATGGAGACCACGTCGCTGACGTCCAAGACCCGGACATCGATGGAGACGGCATTGCAAATACAAAAGAAAGAAATACAAAGGATGCTTACAATCCGAGGCGATATCCAAGAGGTCTCGATATCGGGGTCTGGACTTTTGACCGCAAAAACCTAAAAAACAAAATTCGTTCGGGGATTCAACTCAGCGCATCAGGGACCCCCATCACATTTGCTACACATAGCAAAAAACACGTTTTACAACTTGCTCACGGGAGTCAATCTACTCATCTTGCTGTCTCTGAAATCGACAAACCAACATCCGCGTTGACCATTCAAATGTGGATCAAACCGGAGTCGGCCGAATCCATTGCCTACATTCCAATCTTCTTTCTTGGGGAGCTCGACCAGGGATTTTCACTCTTTCTCAAAGACCACAGCAATCGCATCTCACTTCGCAGCTACTCTAAACAGCAGTTTAAACCACTAGGCGTATACGCCGGGCGCACACTCTCAAACAATGCACTCTTTGACGGGAATTGGCATCACCTTGCCTTCACCTACAATGGCCACGACAAAATACTCAAACTCTACATCGATCGTCAGTTGGTTGCCCAAATGAAGGGAAAAAATATTCCAGCACAACTCGAGGCACCAATTTCTATTCGCTTGTTTGATGCGCGTAGCAAATACGACGATCAAAATCGAGCCAAAAAGCGGATGGACAACAGTGGCCAACTCGCCAACAACACGCACCAAAAAGACTGGGAAAACAACACCCGCTATCTCGGTCTTGTTGACGACATTAAGATTACCCGAGCGGCCCTCTCTGCGAGCCTTCTAGGCGAGCATTAGGGGTCCTCCGTGTGGACCAACAAAAAAACCCGGCGTCAAACGACGCCGGGTCTCTGTTCCATAAAACAGATTCAATGAGATGTTTTAAAACTCGCAACCTTGGGCAGAAAGCGCTTTGGCTGCGGCGTCTTTTGCCGCCTTGCACGTCTCTCCGAGTTGCTCCTTCGCAGGACCTTCTACTTTGCTCCATGAGGAAGCCATGTTCGCCAATCCCTTTTTCTGTCCATCACGGACTGCAGCTGGCATCTTCTCCAAACATGTGGTCATTTTGGCAATATAGTCGTCGCATTCGGGAACACCGACTTTAGCAATTTCTCCACCAGCGGCTTCTTCGGTTTTTGCTGGAGCGGCTTCTTCGGTTTTTACCTCAGCCTCTTGGATCACTTCTTGGGGCTGTTCCTGAGCTGCTGGTTGAGCCTCCTCAGTCGTTTTTGCGGCTACGGGTGTGATTTCGGTCTCAGTCTCTTGCTTTTTTTTACATCCTGTCGCGACGAAAACTGTCAGGACCAGGGCGGAAAGTACGATCGTTAGGTGTTTCATTATAGATCCTTTGTTTGTGTTGGGTGTAGCCAACGTGAATAAGTAAAAAGTGGCTATAAGAAAGTGTACGCGCCGCCGATGCAAACGTCTGTGAAACAAAGGTAAGCAATCGTAAAGACTTGTAATGGTCTCAATCCCAAGGAATTGCAAGGTTTTGGCTACTGCCCCGTTATTCGCAGCGTCCTTGCGATGCAAAAAACTGAAGTCTGGCCAACAGTTCTTGCAAAACTATCGAAGTCATCGCCAGTGCGAAGCTATCGCCAGACCAGCGCAAACGGAAGCCGTGCCTGCGCCGCAAGCGGATCCGCAATCAAAGCCCCCGGAAATACGCGCTTAAGAACATCGAGCATTGGCCAGTCGTGAAGCGAAGGGGTCCGTTGGGCGCTTCCGCCAAGACTGAGCACCCGCTTGAGCAAACTGGTTGGTTGCCGGGGTAGCATGACAACCTGAACCTTCGCTCCAGGACCGAACCCTGCTCGTTGCTTCGCGAGGAAAATCGCATCTCCAACGCCGCCAAACCGATCAATCAAACGGATGGGCTTTGCCTGCGCCCCTGTCCACACGCGTCCACGACCGACTTTATCCACTTCGGTCGATTTCATTTTTCGTCCTTTTGCTACATTGTCGATGAATCTCCCATACAGATACTGGAGTCTCTCTTTGATAAATGCCCGTTCTTCATCGGTGTATGGACGCAACATCGACTCGGTATCGGCACGCCGCCCTCGCTTTACATTGCGCCAAGAAACGCCGATCTGCGTCATCAGCGCCGAGATATCAAATTTACCGTAGAAAATCCCAATGGATCCCGTGATCGTCATTGGATCGGCAAAGATCACATCGCACCCCACTGCTGCAAAGTAGCCTCCCGAAGCCGCGAGATTTCCCATAGAACAGATAATCGGCTTTGCTTTGCGGGTCTTAAATACTTCCCTGGCCATCAATTCTGACGCAACCGCATTGCCACCAGGGGAGTTGATGCGGAGCACAATCGCACGAACACGAGGATCAGCGCGCGCGCCAGCGATCGCTTTGGTAATCGTTTCGCTCCCGACGAGCCGCCGTCCCAGCACAGGTACCTTGCGGCTTTTTCCGTCTACGATGTCCCCCTCGATATGGATCACGGCAATTCCCGGATACCCCCACCGATCCGGTCGATCATGAGGTGCTTTCCCAAGTGCGTAACGCCCTCCCAACACTTTGTGAACCCGCTCAAGCACTTTGTCATACGGCACGACAGCGTCGACGAGTTCCGGAGATTTCTTCAATTGTCCTGCAGAATAGGGTCCCTCGTTGATCAAGCTCTGCGTTTTTGCTAACTCCAACTTCCTGCCCGACGCGATTCCGGTCGTGAATTCACGATACACACTATCCACCAGCTCTTTTCGGACCAATTCCGCTTCTGGACTTGGGCCGGTACGGGTATAGGCTTCTGGGGCGGTCTTATATTCCTCGATCTTCTCAAACTGAGCATCTACGCCAATATTGGTAAGCAACCCTTTGAAGTAGAGCGCAGTCACAGACAGACCGGACAATCGCAGACCACCGGCCGGATCCACATAAACCTTTGTTGCTGCACTCGCTATGAAATACTCGCGATTGGATAAAAGCACAGCGTGAACAAATACGGGTTTGCCAACCTCCCGCAGCGCAACGATCTCGCCACGCAGCTCCTGTGCGTCTGCCCAACCCGTACCAAATCCATCAAACCGAATCAGAACCGCTCGCACCCCGTCATCACGGCGAATCCTCCTTAAACGCATAATCAAGGAGGTGTGCTCTGGTGCAGTCAAGCTTCCTTTGAGGCCAATCAATTCGATCCGCTTTGGGCGTGGGATCAACGGCGGCACAGGCCGTTGGCTAAGCTTCGCCACCAGAGTTCCGCCGCGAAAGCGAGTCTTGGTGTTCTCAGCAGCGACCCCGGTTCCATAAGTGGCGATTCGCGCATTGCCAAACGAAACCTCGAGGCCCGCTGTAAATCGTAGCTCCCGCCGATTGGTCTCGCTGCCAGTATCAGGAGAGATCAACTCGCGATTGAGCGTCGACATCTCACCTTTGAGGTAAGCACCGGGAAAGATCTTTGCAGAGACACGCAGTTTGGATTCGACATCCATATCCTGCTCGCCAACACCCGCCGCGAGCGCAACTTCCAGACGTTCGGTTTGGAGCGGCCTGAGCGCTACCTCCGCCCAATATCGACGCTGAACTGTCTCCCCAGAAACCTCAGGGGTACTGAGATCGCGAGCCACAACACCGATTGCCCACCGGTTATTCAATCGAAGTGCACCTCCAAAATCAAAGCTATTGGCTCCATCTAAAGGTCTGCCTGCGAGATCATGAAAACGGTGCCAAGATATCCCCACTGCCAAGGAACGACTGATCGGAATCCCCAGTGAAGCGGTCAAGCGAACCGGTTTGCCCGGATCTGGAACAACGTTCGCGCGCGGATGGCGGAGAAACTCGACCCCGAAGCCAAGACCAAAACGCGGCAAAATCAAGCCACCAAGGGGGGCAGCCGCATAAAATCCTACTCCCTGACCAGAAGACGTTGCCTTGTTGTCCTCTGCCAGATCCAATGCGGCAGAAATCTCGCGATCCCATAGCATGGCCAACCCAGCCGGATTTCCTACGACTGACAATGAATCATATTCCCCGGCAATCGGATTGGTCGGGAGGTGAACCCCGTCCGTTGGCGATTGACGATATTGCTGCGCCTGCGCGGCAACGCCGCCAAGCAATCCTGTCATCCACACCAACAAATAGAAAACCACACGGCCCATCGGCTTACGCCCCCAAAACCAAAACTGCATTCCGGGACTATACCCGACCAAGGGATGGGTTGTACTTCTTCGAGCAATGTTATAGTTCCGACTTTCTTATGCCGAATCGCAGAATCATGTGGGCCGGAGTCATTCTGATCGGCCTATTTTGTACCGGCGCAGGCGGCGAAATTCCCCCAAAACTGTGGGCAGGGCTGGCACTCGTTCTCGTCGGCGCCAAGCTCGTTGGCGATACCTTCGAACGGCTAGGACAACCTGCAGTCCTTGGCGAGCTACTTGCCGGGATCGTTTTGGGGAACCTAACCCTTCTCGGAACCGGCGATACCTTCGCATTTGTCGCCACAGACCCACGCATCGGACTTCTCGCCGAAATCGGCGTCATATTGCTGTTGTTTGAGGTCGGACTCGAGAGCGATTTGGTTCAAATGGCTCGCGTCGGTCTATCAGCCTTTCTCGTCGCCATTCTGGGTGTTGCGGTTCCCATTGGGCTCGGTTACGGCGTCCACCTATATTTTGCGCCCCAGGCGACGTGGCACACTCATCTATTTATTGGTGCGGTACTCGCAGCAACCTCGGTCGGGATCACGGCACGCGTGCTCAAAGACATGGGGAAGATCAACTCGGCAACAGCACGTGTTGTTCTCGGCGCCGCAGTGATTGACGACGTTTTAGGGCTCATCGTGCTTGCAGTTGTCAAAGGAATCGTCGTGGCCGCGGATGCCGGGAAAGATCTCGATGCCGGCCATATTCTATGGATTGTAGCGAAGGCGGTCGGGTTTCTCGGTGGCGCAATCGTTTTGGGCCGCCCCATGGCACGGGTGCTGTTCCGGTTTGCGACAAAGCTGCAATCTCGACATGTCCTGCTCGCGATGTCCTTGGCGTTTTGTTTCGCCCTATCGTACGGTGCCGGAGCTGTTGAGCTTGCTCCCATCGTCGGGGCTTTTGCTGCGGGACTCGTGCTTGATGCCGTCGTTTATAGAGATTTGGAAACGCGCGAGACCGCAGGCCTCGAAAGACAACTGCATCCGGTGACCCAGTTTCTCGTCCCGGTGTTCTTCGTGGTTACGGGCGCAAAGGTCCAACTCGCTGCCCTAGGAGACAGCTCCATTCTGCTGCTCGCTTTTGCCCTCACCTTTGTCGCCATCATTGGCAAGCAAATATGCTCCGTGGCGGCCTTTGGCGAGGGTGTCAACCGCTTCGCCGTCGGTCTCGGCATGATCCCCCGCGGAGAGGTAGGACTCATTTTTGCCGACGTCGGCCTAAAACTGACCTTACATGGCAAACCGGTCATCAGCGATGCAACCTACGCTGCAGTCGTTGTGATGGTGATGATCACGACGATGGTCACCCCACCCATTCTCGCGAGCGCAATGAAAAAGAACCCCTACCAGACTACAGCGGCTTAAACGCAATGATTCGACCCAACATATTTAGACTTAGCACGGCAATGCTGCTGCTTATCCTGGCCATAGCAGCATGTGGACATTCCCAGAAGACGGATGCTCCCTACCTGCAGGCACCCATTCGCCTCCAGCTCAGCCTCTTAGATGGAGGCGAACTCAACCTAAGTCGCTACCGCGGCCAGTTTGTTGTCCTGCACCTATTCACAACCTGGTCGATCGCCTCCCAACAAGACGTCGAAAGGCTCAAAAAGCTCGCCGCGCTGCCCAACGCCCCGGCCATTGTTGGCATCGCCTTAGACCTCGACGGATACCGCCTCGTCTCTCCGTGGCGCAATGCCATGGACATCCGCTATACTGTTACCCTCGCGGACGAGGACATCCAAAATGGCAGATCTGTTCTTGGCCGGATCAAGCAAGTGCCAACCACCATCGTACTCGATCGCACGGGGCGCCGCACCCGCACATTTGTCGGGCCTCTCTCCGATCGAGACATCGCTCAAATTCGCAACGAAATCAATTGACCTCACTAATACCAAACGGAGATTCCAATGGCCGACTATCGTCTCGTCAGTTTTGATCTATGCCCATTTGTCCAGCGAAGCGTCATCACCCTAGAGGAAACAAATGTTCCCTATGAAATTGAGTACATCGATCTGTCAAATAAACCGGATTGGTTCCTTAAGATTTCACCACTCGGCAAAGTCCCCCTCCTCCGCACCGGAGACACAGTCCTATTTGAGTCCGCAGTCATCAACGAATACCTGGATGAGGTCAACCCGAACCAAAGCCTCCATCCCAAAGACTCCCTACAGCGCGCATATCACCGCGCCTGGATTGAGTTTTCTTCTGTTGCGCTGGGCGATATGTATCGCATGTCCATGGCCAAAGACAATCCATCCGGTCAAGAGCTCGTCGCCCTCGTGAAGCAACGACTCGAGCGATTCGAGACACAATTGGGCGACGGTCCATTGTTTGCGGGCGAAACCTTCTGCCTCGTGGACGCCGCAGCAGCACCGCTGATTCAGCGCCTAGACTGGTGCCAAAACATTCTCCCGGCGCTAGACTTTTGGGCCAGCCTCCCCAAAGTGACACGTTGGCGCGACGCACTACTGTCCCGCGCAAGCGTCAAACGATCGACAGTCCCAGATATCGAACAACGCTTTGTCAGCTACCTGAAAGGTCAGGGCAGCCCGACGCGCCAAGCAGATCCAACATGGCTAGGAAAAATTGCATCCTGAGAGTGTACCACTCTGACTGCTGCGAACCCAAAAGAGATCGACATCCAAGACCACTATCGCGCGACAGCTCTAGCCATGCTTCGAAACAACGGATGAGACCACAAGCTGGCAAGATCCTCGTCCTGCGTGGCCCGCTTTAAGCGGGCACTACACTTGGGGCACTTTGCAGCCGCGATTTGTTGTAGCTGGCCAAGTGCCCGTGCCTGCAGACCAAGCAAGTTGAGTGAACAAGCGAGATTGTAGCGAGCCATGGCGTTCGCTGGGTCGCTCTTGAGAGCAGAAATAAACATCTCCGTCGCCTGAACAAATTTTCTACTGCGATGGAGCTTGAGACCGCTTGCATTCGCTTCTTGCGACGATTTTCGATCCGCTTCCTTGCGTTGATCCCAATCGGGTACCGGGACGTCCAAAATACTGCGTTTCCCAGAATGATTTCTCTTCCTAGTTTTAAATCCGTGCGGCAACTCGATCCAGCTCAGATGCGTATCGAGATGACCATTGTTGTCTCGGATATAGTGATTGGCGATAAATAGAACGGCCCTGCGTCCCTTTGGGGATGGAAAGATTTTCACGATGTGCGGCGGTACTTTTGGCTCTTCCCCTCCTCCAATCCCGATGCCAACTCCCAATTGCCCGCGCCACATCTGCCGCCATTTGGATTGCCAATACACCTCAACGATGGTGGTTCTGACCGAGCCATCCCCCCCGGGGAAGCTCGACCGGGCACGCACCTGACTTGGACTGAGGGCAACCGCCGCATGGCGAAACCGCGACACGACCATGGACTTCTTTGGCTTCTTCTCCCACGCTGGGTAGCTAGACACTTCACTACACTGGATGCGCTTGTTGGGCGCGACTGCCAAATCGTAGCATTCTTCTCCAACAATCTTCCCGACCGACAACACACTAAGATACCGGCTCGGTTCGCACGCCGCCACCTGCTCGATCTCCACCAGCAGCTTGTCCCCCTGCGAAGACCACCCGACGGGTTCAATGCGAGTATGTCCATCGCAACAGGCACACGCATGCACTGAGCGCGCCTCCACGCTCATCACGACAAAGCAAGTGAATACAACAATGGTTCGCGCCATACAGATAGAATGCGCCAACGCGCCGAGTTATTCCAGCCGGATCTTTGGGGAATACACTCACAGTGTAAAACCTCCCCATGTGTGACATACATTGCTACAATCATATCGTGCGCAGATTTGGACTCGCGATGATGGCGCTTGGGCTGGTAGCAATACACCGACCATTGCTCGCACCAAACTCAACGAGAACAGGACTTTGGAACATATCGCCAAACGTCTCTTCGCGCACCTCCAGACAGAGACAACGTGCTATCAAAGCCGCCTAGTATCCAAAAGCTGTCATGATGCACAACACTGGAATGCCCCTGGCGGCCGGCCCACGGGACGTCCTCTGTCGCCAAGGTCCAAGTTTCTCCATCCGGTGAAGACCAGATGTCGTTTCGGTCGATATGCTCCTTCTCTCCGCCTACGACATAGATCTTGTCACCATACACGACACTTGCGTGGTCTTCTCGTTCTGACCAAGGCGCAGCGTTTGTCACGGGGAGCCAATCTATACCGTTGGTGGAAGTCCATACGTCCTCTTTCTTGGTTGCCCCACCCATCACCCAGATTCTCTCATTGAAAACAACGCTTGTATGGCGAGCCCTCCCAAGGAATGGAGCGTTCGAGGTTTCTTCAGTCCAGTTGACCCCATCTGGTGAGGACCAGACGTCGTGCCACTGGCTCGATCCGAAGTTCAAAGCGAACCTTCTGACCAGCAAAGTCGGTAAGGTCTCCCGATCGGAACCGAACAAATCCCCCCTCGGTATTGCCAAGATCAGATTCTAAACGCTGCCGCCATTTGCGGGTTGCTGTGCTTGAGGTGGTGGAAACGACATGCAGATCCAAATTGTCGTAAGTCACCCACTGTGGAAAACGCTCGCAATCGACATACACTTCCATGTCGAAGAAAATGGGCCCTTTGGATGGGACTTGTGCCGGTGGACTTCGCAACGTTGCAAAGACATGCCCTTCATTATAATTTCGCGCATCGGTATTTCCGAAATACAGACTATGCGTACCAGTCGCATTGCTGCGATGATCATCGATCTGCCAAGTCACACCGGAACACGTGAATCGACAACCTCCCACCCCTGGAGGGACCCATTCGAAAAATCCCATTTTTGTACCAACGACAACGCATCATCAGACTCGACAACAAACGCAAGCGCACGATTGGAAGTTTCCTCCCGGGAGTCAAGGCCTCGAAGCGTAACGGCTTCTCGAAATGCCTCGTCTCCTGGATTCTCTTCATCCCCAGACTGGCACCCACCGATCCAAATTGCCATTCCTGCAAGAGCAATCTGGGCAATGCGGAATTGGCAGAGATTCACCAACGCTGATCCCTCATCTCCACGGTCACTTTAAACACAATTACATTGCTGTCAAATCCCTCCATACGAATGGAAGTGTGAGACGAGACCAGAATGCTCGGTTCAACGATCGTTTTTTGCGTATGCCGCCAACATCAGTCTCTTGGTTTTATGAGCTCTCGAGAGGTAGGCGTATCACAGTCAAAACAGCACTGACGCCGCACACCCAGCGCAATCCTAACCCCCGCAATGGAACATAAGATATTGTAACATAAAACATTTATCGTTGGCATGGTCCCCCATGCATGTAGGAATAGAACTCAAGAGGAAGATGATCGAATGCCAGATCGTAAACAATACGGCCCATGCTACTATTTCTATGTGTTGGATATGTCCCAAATTGCGCCCAGTAGCGTGCGGCCGCTTGCTCGAACAGAGTACGACAGCCTCGTAAAACTTGGTTGGTTCGAAAACGAGCACATCGAATTACTATACGGAACCTTAGTCACAATGAGTCCACATGGGTCACTGCACGCAGAGGTTCTTCACCGGCTCTCAAAAATACTGTTTGTGGCAATCGGTGACGAAGCGGTGGTGCGTATTCAGAGTCCTTTTGCTATCGAGGACCACTCCGAGCCTGAGCCCGACATCGCAGTTGTTCCTCCAGGAAACTACGCCGATGGGCATCCCCAAATTGCCTGGTTCATCATCGAGGTTGCGGAGACATCGATCCGTAAGGACTCGACCGTAAAAGTGAATCTCTACGCACAAGCGCAAGTTCCCGAATACTGGGTTGTCAACCTTGCGGCACAGAAAGTTGATGTATACCGCAACCCTATTGACGGGACCTATAGGGACGTAACATGCCGCCAGCTAGGAGATACACTACATCTACTCAGGTTCCCGAACATTCGCGTTGACGTATCGTCGATTCTTTCGTGACCCGGCTGGGAGCCTTGTGTAAAATGTCAGTGTGGACAAGGCTAGGATGTTTGTTCAAACGATCGTTTTTTGCACATGCCCCGACATCAGCCTCTAGCCTTCTAGTCAATCACAAAAGTTGTTCACAGCAAGCCCCCCGAGGTTTGCTTGAAAATCAACCGGGAGCTCTACGCACTGGCGGCCTGATTGACAACTGTCGTTGGAAGAGTCACAGAATTGGACACAGCGGTGAGTCCCAGACTGCTGGGAAAAACATCCGGATCCTGCAGCGCAATACTCATCCCCTGCGCAGCTCGTATCGACGGCGCCTTCAAAAATTGGTGTCCGGCAATAAGGAGAGTTATCGGGGAGGGACACATAACAAGCTTGACCTTCCAAACATCCCGTTTGCGCCAGCGGATCGCAGTCGCAGTCACCAACTGGACAGTTGTTCGGATGTGGTTCGACTTCGTCTGCGATCAGGTCAATGCCAAACCAAGCGCGGACTTCGTAGGGTTCGGTTGCAAATTCACTCTCATACGTACCGCTCACGAGCACTTCAAACACAAACTCTCCGACCGGGAAAGGTGGTCCAGGACGTACCCCAGTATCAGAGGGTCCGTTCCAGTTTTGGCCGTCCCAGGAGAACTTGTGGGCATATCGACCGGGTGTGAGCGTCACTGGAATATCATCAGGGGAAATACAGAATCCGAAATCACACTGACAATACCGGTTGCCATCACCGCGGACTGATTCCTGGACAAACAACCCACCTTCCGGTGGAGGAGTATTTGAGCAGCCCCTGCGCTTCGAGATGACGTTCGTCAGCGCCTTATCAATGACGAGTTCATAGTGAAATTCCGCGCCCGACAAGATCTCTGCGAGCGTAAATTGGCATTTTTGCCCCGCCGGAAACTCAATGCTGACCCCGTCCAGACTTGAATAAAAGGTTGATGGCCCGCAGCGAAACCCGGTGTCTGGGCACACCGCGGGCTGACACGTATTGTTCATGCATTCCTGACCGCTGGGGCAGACACCGTTGGGATGATTGGCGTCGCAAGCTGGATCATCACCCGCACCAAAATTGATATCGGCGAAACGAATGAGGAACAGATCGTTTTCACCCTGGGGTTCTTGGTGGACCTCGTTGGGTTTGCCAGAAAATAGGTTCACGCTCGAGGAAAAACTTCCAGACAAAAACAAAGCGCCGTCCTCGGAAACATCAGCTCGGTTGACGCGCAACAACGCGTTCGGGGGGGCCAATTTCGCCGATTCAAACGTCCCGTCCGGAGCAAAGCGGGCACTATATGGATGAAAACTACCGGTCGGTGTCAGCGTGACCTCTTTATCAGTACCCAATCCAAAGGTTACCGGATTCAACAGCGAACCCGCCGCCACAATTGATCCATCGTGTAGTGCAGCGATGGTCTGCGCAGTCGCGATCCATCGCGCCCACAGGAACGTACCTTTCATATCGTAAGCGGCCAGAAACGCGCGAATGCCATTGGTTGATGTGGCATCGGCCAAAGTGGTTTCGTTGGCGCCATCGGGATCAAACGTGACTGTGGCGGGTCCCGTACCCCGGGGAATAACACCGCCCCTTACGACAATGGTGCCTTGTCGCTGCACTACGGTGTCACCAACAAAAACCGAATCGGTGCCAGTAACATGTTGTACCCAATCCAGGGTTCCATCGGTTTGGTAGCGGGCGACAAATCCATCCGTATCCCCCGGGGAGGTCAACGTTGTCGAGTTCGCAGCCTGTCCAAGGGTCATATCCTGTTTGAATGTACTTGTTATGAGCAAGGATTGATCCGGCAGTACAATAGCGTCGCGCATGCTGTCTGCATCTTTCCCACCCAAATGTCGAGCCCAAGCAAGGGTTCCGTCCGGGTTGTATTTCGCCACGAAGCCATCGGTCGAGGAAGCACCCGAAACCCACGGAGGTAGAGGTGGATCAACCGATGTCAAGACTGTTTGTTCCGCTTCACCAACTCCAAAGGTAATCTCGCCGGCGAATCGACCGGCAGCATACACCGATCCATCATCAAGAGCAGCCACGTTGCTCGCGAAGCCAAACTGACTCCCCTGCGTATTGGCAACCCAGTCGAAGCTTCCATCTGGCGCATACCGAGCAACAAATGCCTGCGACTTATCTTCGCTCACAAGATTCGATTCATTCGGTTGGCCTGCGCCGAATGTCACGTGACCAGCAAAGCTGCCGCTAAAAAACACGATTTGCGTGTTGCTTACCGAGATATCCTCAATATTGTCTACACTTCCACCACCAGCGAAATCCGACCACAATCGCCGACCATTGCGATCGTAGCGCGCTACGACTAACCCCTTCTTGGCGTTCATAAGAGGGTGCGGACACGATTCCCCCAAGCTCTTTAGTTCGGTTAGCGCACTCGTCTCACCCACGACCCATGTGCTGCCATCCGGCAGGGTATCCAAAAGAAGGTCTCTTTCTCGTTGCACGCCTCCCATCCGCGCCATCCAAGCGGTGCGTTCCCCATCAGGCGGATCGCACGCATCGGTCATGGGGCAAATGCCGCCGCAACCATCATGACCCACCGCACTTCCCGGTGCAATCGAAAGCCGCATCTCCGCCGCAAATACCCGTACAATCGGCCACAGCGTCCCCGCCGCAAATACCCGCACAGTCCGTCACGGCACCTCCGCCGCCACACATTCGCGCAGTCGACAACCCGCACTGCCACCACAAACTCCGGCGCAATCCTCGGTTTTGATTCGCTCGCAAGAACTCTCAATCGATAGCGAGACGTCATCAAAACTCGCTGTCTGTTGCCAATTCGCCGCCCAAGCGTCGCGAAGCCCAAGAACAAGCCGCACCCGCTTCGCGCCACCAAGGAACGCCGTAATGTCTTGTCGATAGTCTTGCCAACCCGAATCCATCGTACCCCCAGCGGGGAGATCCGCTTCGTGTAACAGCACATCGGTCCTCCGCATCAAAAAACAATGATACGTACGTTTGTGACGGTGCTAAGCGTCGTAACGGATTGGGCTCTCCACTTCAAGTCGAGCACAATAGCTTGATTCGACCTCAGCCTAGGCACTTTGACCTCCCACTGCATTCCAGAAAAGATGTCGAAGCCATCCCCAGAAATATGGGCGTGGCCGTCATTGATTGAAGAAGCATATGCGTCGTCCCCCCAGTTTTGCCATTCTCTTTGATCGGGATCATCGGTATCAAAGGTTTCGTGGATCACGCTTGTTATGTTGGGGGCAGGGTGCGATGCACGATCCGGCGCAATCAAGCTGCTCTGCATCGGCTTCGGTGATGTCAATCGGAATCGTAGCAGAGGTCACCAAAGTGCCGTCCGAAACGCTGACGGATAAAGTATGTGCGCCTGCTTGGTCAGTAGAAAACATACCCCTGTCCCCGGTCCCCGATACGGCTGGGTTCGAACCTACAGGAGAGTCAATCACTTCCCATACGTAACTCAGGACATCCTCGTTTGGGTCGGAGGCCGCAATTGTGATGGTCGTGGTTTCGCACACTGTCATCGAGTCACTCGGATCAAACAATATGTCTAAGATCGTCGGAGGCCAGTTCAATTCACCAGTCACGTCAACACCACCCGGCTCGACACCACCCGGCTCGCCTTGGCCGCATTGTGCAGTCAAGGTGTGTTCAGCAATTGCCCCAGATTTGACAACGATGATCCCATCGGCGGACCTACAACGGTCCGAAGGTTGGCCATCCTCGTTCAATGGAACCAGGCAAATTCGATATTCTCCAGGATCAAGTGTGAAGTTTGTCTCGACAGCAGCTGCGGAAGCCACAGCGTTCAACCGCAGGCTGCGTTCGGCACTGGGAGCGGCGTCGCAGTCTTCCTCCACGTTAACAATTCGGAACGATACTTCGTGAACATCTTCATTCCAATCCGATCCACTTGCCGACATCTGAACGCGAAGAACACCACTTGCGGCTTCGCCACTGCTCTGGTCACCGCACCCGGCCGCAAAAAACCGTGGCTACAAACGCAAAAAGATAAAATCCCAAAAAAACGTATCCGAGCATTGAAGATTCCTTTTTCGTGGGTGCAGAACAAATGCGCCCGCGCCGTATGCTTATTGATACTCCAGTTTACTCAGTGCGTAGACACGTCCATTTGTTCGTTTTACGCGCCCGATTTTGGTTCCCGCAGGCGACTTCAGTCTGGATTCAAAGCGCAAACGAAAACGCAATGCGGGATCAAACGGGACCTAAGGTGACGTCACATAACGATATTTTCTATTCACCCCCAGCCCTCCAGGCAGATAGAGAATAGAGTCGGCAAAGTATCGCTTCCGTTTCGCGATTCCAGTTAGGAGCCTTGTCTCACCTTAACGTCTTGGACATTGTAGTACAGCATAACCGATAAATAGCGTAAGGTCTCACAAGCTACTGTACATTTTGAAGCATTAGAACTGGAGAACCGACAAATAATTGACCTTTTGATGCATGCCAAAACCGAAAACCAATATGGGATGCTTGGCGTGTCATCCGCACTTCTTTGATCGAGGCTGTGACGTCGACTGAGTGCGGGCCAAACCCATCTATTGGGATCGGTGTTGGCGGCCTCTCAACATCAAAATCGGCTTGATTGGGTTTCCCATCGGCTTTGTAGTGTGCGACAAGCACACTCGGATCACCACTAAGTTTGCCAAACATTTCGAATTCGAGCTTTACGATTGTTGTCGAGATATCTTGAATTGGAAATTCAACAAACGTTTCGTGAACAATACTGGAGTTGGTCCACCGGCCCCGCCCCACCCAAATCCATATGGTCCGGCTTGCCATCCCGCGGTCCACGAATTCCGTCCCCCACATAGAAAGCGGTATCGGACAGCAATTGTGAACTGTCTCCATGCTCAGAGTCGACCTCATCCTTAACAGAGTCTAGGCTGCCACCGGTTGTCCCTCATCATTTGGTTGTGTCACTTGATCGCCCTGCTGTTCGCAATCTGCTGGGTCTTGGACGCAAACCTGTGTTTGCTCACAACAAGTGCTGCCCGGAGCACATGGGCACGGGGATCGCTCCGTATCGAGTTGTTCTACACATGCAAGCGGGCCGATCCCAAGCAACGCACAGCAGACAAACAAACTGGGGCTAGTCGAAATCAACCGAAAGCTCCATTCCGATCGATTTGTCCAACCCACCAGGGGAGGTCATTTGAACCCGCGCGTGTCCGTTGGGCCACAGTTTCAACCCCAGCCAGGTCGTGCCAGCCGCAGCCGCGATACCATAGAAAACCATAGATCCCGTATTCAACTTGTCGATGGTTCGATTGAGCTCTTGTTGGCGAGCCTGTGATTCCCCCCTGCCAGCACGGTTGCGCTGAAACGCCCACGCACTCAAAACGCCTCCCGCCACCGTCGCCCCGATTGCCGTCCATTTTGTGATGCGTTTGGCTTTTGCGCGCCGGGACCTACGAACTTGCGGGATTGATTTTTCAATCTCGCCTGCGCGGTAATATTGCGCAGAAAACGCTGTGACGTCCCTGGCGCCAAACGGGTTAGAAAACAGGCGTCGAAACGCAAAATGAATCGCGCCCCGTGGCAGGACCGTGGGTGTTCTCGCGATGAGTGCGGATAAACAATGTTGGGCCTGGGGTTTCGATCACAAACTCTGTTTGGCCATCGGCGGACCGAACAAACACTGGCCGGTCACTGGGAAGACGCAACATCCACTGGCGCGAGTTGCGTTGGTGGGCATCCAGGATGCGGTCGCCATTGGCGCCCTCGACATAGAAGTGTCCAGCGACGCGCTGCGAATCGCAAGGGTCGATTGCACAGCTTGCCATGCGAGAATCGGCTCGGCCATGTTGCCGGGGGGATGCACCAAAAAGTCGGGGCGGAATCGCCGCTGCTTGATGCTGCGATTTGCAACCTGCAAAAAGGCGCCCATCTCGGCATAAGAGATGCGCCCATCACCGTTTGCATCGGCGGCCCCCCGCAGCGCCGAGCGCATTTGATGGCTAAACACGCCCCCCTGATAGCGTTCCCACTCATGGCTTTCGCGTCCTGAAGAAGTCGACAGAATAAAACCTGTGTTTGCGAGGTGGGTTGCCTGACTGCGCTGTGCGAAACTCCCGTGGTGGCGTCGATGACGGCCGCCCGCACGCTTTTCAAACGCGAAAAAGTACGACCGGCACGCATCAACAATGATGTGATTTCGGTTTGCCTCAGACAGGGCGAGAAATTGTTCATGAAAAATCTTACGTGTCATGCGACTTCCGGCGAGCACAATGTAGCCCTCTCCGTGATCGACATCGCCATGGCCGCTGTAGGCAAACAGAAAGTTGGTCGTTTTTCCGAGCCGATTCGCGTTGCGAATCTCAGCCTGCACAGCGGTAAAAGCCGCCTTGATCGTCTTGAGCGAGGGAGGCCCATAGGCGGCCACGGTGGCATGAAGCTGCCGAGTCTCTCTGTCGGGCGATACAAGCAATCTACTCCGCACTCCTGCTTGTTGAAACAAACGGTGCGTTGCAATCGCATCGTCATCGGCAAATCGCAGTGTCGGGGTGTCGCGATCTCCCGGGGCATTGTTGCCCACCACGATCGCGAAACTGGCGATAGATTTGTGGGGCTGCGTTTGGGGACGCGCTGCCGCGATCGGCGCACCGCCTACAACCGGGTTACCGCCTGCAACCGGGTTACCGCCTGCAACCGGTTCGCCACGTACAAGCGGGACACCGGCGAGGTTGACGATCATGCCAATCAGGCCGGCAGTGCCAAAGGCCTGGAGTGGACCCAATCGGGTCATGGCAATACCTCCAGCGCAATGATATGTTGACCAGAGTCATCGATGGATAGCCGCAATCCCTGTTTGCGACCAGCCACTCGGTGACGTTGAATCAATGTTTCTACCTGTTTGACGCGCAACGGTGCATGCGTAAATATACCGCATAGATTGCGAGGGCGCCTGGGCGAAGTTCGTGCCCAATCCGATTGGGTAGCTCCTTGCCAGCCACCACGCCCAGCAGTCGCGATCGATGGTGGGTTGGCACTAGAATCTAAGTGCGCAGGATAATACCAAAAAACCTCGCCCGATTGGTCGACGCCAAAAATCATTAGGTAATCAAAGGGATTGGGTCCAATATTGCGATACGCAAACAATAGCTCTGTGCTGGTCGAAATCGTCCCCTGTACCGGTCGAATATCCCCTGGCTTGGTGGCTTGATAGACGTCAACCCCAACATATCGATCTGCGCCGACTTTTGGATCGACCACTGGCAGACTCCGACTTTGCACGAAATTCATCTCCGGGCGACTTCCCCTGCAGGTTGATAACACGCGGAACGAGGAGCAAACACGCGGCTATCGCAACAACGCCTCCAACGACAAATCGATAGCGACTGCGCCACCAAGGCAGGGGTCATTGGCATGTGTTGGCGCAAATTCGCGACTAGATCCACAGAATCCAATGTAGCCGGCGACGATTGTAGTGCGGCAATGAGTTTGCGCTCTTGGTCAACTGCTTGCCGGCAACGCGAGCAATTGCCGAGATGGTCGTTGATTTCACCGGCGCGGCCTGGATCGGTTTGCTTCTCCAAGTACTGGGTTATCTCTTCCAAACTGACATGCGCAGTGCTGATTTTGTTCACGGCTCACCCCCAAGGCATCACGTAGCTTTGCCAACCCTGCAGACAAACGCGATTGGACAGTTCCTACCGGCAATTTGAGAACCTCACTGATTTCACGATAAGACAGCCCTGCAAGAAATCTCAGCACCAATACGACTCGAAGCTTTTCGCTGATCCTTCTAAGCGCCCCATCTACCTTTTGAATCGTTTCTCTCTGCATCACAATATCCTCAAGCTGAATAACTTCTGGGACAGGGAATTCAAGCAATTGGGATTGGTTCGATCGCGGGTGCGACATTTTCTGAGTTCCATCCGGCATTGATTCGTGAGCAGGTGAAAAAAAAAATGCGCGAAAGGTTCCCCGTGGTTGGTATTTGGGTAAGTACCGATGCAACTCGATGAACGCATTTTGCGCGATGTCTGCGGCAAGACTGGGCTGTCCGGTGTATTTGGCCGCAACTCGCAACGCGGTGAGTTGATAGCGGCGAACCAATATTTCGAAGCTATTTAAATCGCCATTTTTCGCAAGCACAATAAGATCGTCATCGCCCAGATCGCTCGGCAATTGTTCCTCAAACTCGCTCACGGGAAACGGATCACAAGAACTACGTTTATTGCTATCATCACGCAGTTTGCATGAGATCAGCAATCCACTTCATTGTCAATCACAAAAAGAACTCCTGCGTGCCTTGGAGTACGCTATCTTGCCGTGCCTCCACGAACGTTCACACACTAACCCGTCAATACACGCAGTGCATGAGCATACCAATTTGTTCGTTATTGCGGCGTGCTTTCCCTAAAAGCGTTCGATTTTCGTGGGCTTGGCAGCACATGGGATGTGCGCCCATCAATCTTTGGTATTTCGATGGACCATAGCGAACATTTGAAAACCAAGCCGCACTCTAAAGAGCATACAGCGGGCATCAAACTTTCGCTGGTCGTTTATGTATGGGCCTAAGGTAACAGCCTGTGTCCCAGTCGTTGCGAGTAACCACCAATAAAAGGACACAGACTATGACTATCAACGAACACAGCGCATCCGATTCCGTTTGCATAATCCGCCCTATTTTCATTGCCTGTGCGGCAATAACCGCCATACTGGCTGGTGGATGTCACGCTGGGAATCAAGAAGACGCCGAGAATAGGCACCGAGAGGCGGTTGCGCTGCGAGGCCCCAGGACAGCTTCATCAACCGCAAACGTCGGTGTTGCTAGCACCTTCGTTGTCGAATCCAATGACACCTTGTCCTTCGTGGATAAATGGGACTTTTCCGTTGGATCGCTCCAAGACTGGGAGGTTGTCAATTCACCGATTCCAAGTGTGACGTGGCACATCGTCGATCATCGCAGCAATGCGACCGGTACGCATAGCCTGTATTTTGGCAACCCCTCTACGCGAAACTATGATGAGGGGCACGTCTCTGCAACCCTACGCAGTCCTCCCGTACACATCCCTCATGGAGGTCCCGTCTTTCTTTGACGTTGAAGCGTATGTCGACTGCGAACCTTATCCGCAATGGGTCAATTACGACACTCTCGATCTTTATGTTGTCGCAAACACCGAGGTCCGCAAATGGCGACAACGCGCGGAGCTTGGTCTTGGCAATACCGAAGGGAAATTTGTTAGGTTCCGATCCGAAGACCTCAGCGATTTTGCCGGGCACGAAATTCGCTTCGAACTGCGATTTGATTCCGTCGATCATCTCTTCAACGATCACGCGGGAATCTACATCACTTGGGTGGGCTTAACTTTTGATGACGGCGACGCGATAGGCCGGGAAGACAATTGTCCCTTGGTCAACAACCCCGATCAAATAGACTCCCTAGGGGATGGAGTTGGTGACGCCTGCCGAGAAAGTAATTGCCTTCCCAGTCAAGCCAAGCAGTGGCGACAAACCATTGCAGATTGGCCTGTTCGAAATGATCACACAAGTGTTGTATTTCAAGACAAAATTTGGGTTTTAGGAGGTTGGGCGGAGACGAAAAACGTAAATGATATTTGGACATCTGAGGATGGCAACACCTGGAGCGAAATCGCCCCTACCTCTCCTTGGCCACAACGATCTGGGCATACCAGTGTAGTATTCCAAAACAAGCTGTGGGTTATCGGTGGATCGGGCGCTTCCTCATATTTGAACGACGTCTGGTCCTCACCAGACGGAATCAACTGGACCGAAGAAACCCCAAACGCCCCCTGGGCCGCGCGCTTCGCCCACTCCACCGTTGTATTTCAAGACAAGATTTGGGTATTTGGTGGCGCGGCGATTATCGGAAGATTAGAATTCCCCACGGATGTATGGTCCTCGCCGGACGGGGTTAACTGGACTGAAGAAACCCCGAACGCTCCATTCCTTGGCCGGGCCCGCCACACGGCGCCATTTGGAAACTGCTTGAGAAATGCGAAAGGGTCTTCGCGGGCAAAATCGCCTGTTTGGCTCGCCTCCAAGTTGACGTAAGGCCGATCAGGGAATTGTGCCCGTACCAATGTCGTCTTACCGGATTGTCTTGGTCTGGTGATCGTTACCACCGGAAAATTGGCGACACGCAGATGCGACAATGGTGCTGATAGTTCTTGGAATCATTAGCTTTTATAAACATGTAATCCTATCTTAATAAGCTAGAATTACATACTTTGTTTTTCTTCACAATGATTTTGGACTGGCTATCCCCATGTTGGATATCGGTATAACCTCCGAGAATTATTTAAATAGACAATGCTCCGTAAATCGCATAGAATTACGGAGTATGATTCCGAGAACCATTAAGATACCAAAATCAAATAGCTTTTTTCTATTTGGTGCCCGCGGAACAGGCAAGAGCACACTGCTAAACAATCTGTTTCACCCCACCGAAGCGTTGAAGTTAGACCTGCTCTTGCCGCACCACTTTGATCCTCTATTGCGGAATCCACAGTCACTGCTAGATCAAGTACGTGCATTACCAGCGAAGAACCGATGGGTTATTATCGACGAAGTTCAGAAGCTCCCCGTCCTTCTAGACATCGTTCATCATTGTATTGAGAACGAGCATTGCAATTTCGCACTTACTGGTTCTAGCGCCCGCAAACTCAAACGAGGCAACGCAAACCTACTTGCTGGCAGAGCTTTTATATTCCACCTGTTTCCCTTCACCCACCAAGAACTTGGCAATCGTTTTTCGCTTCCTACGGTGCTCAACTTTGGCACACTTCCAAAGACACTCGAATACAACAACGATTACGACCGCGAACTCTTTCTTACCAGTTATGCGCATACATATCTGAAGGAAGAAATCATGGCAGAGCAAGTGGTTCGATCACTGTCTCCGTTTCGCCGTTTTCTTGAGGTTGCAGCGCAGATGAATGGAGAACTAATCAACTTCGCAGCAATCGCCCGAGACGTGGGTGTTGACGACAAGACGGTACGCTCCTATTTTACGATCCTCGAAGACACACTCATAGGCTTTCTCATCGACGCTCATCATCAATCCATTCGCAAGACGCAACTTCAAGCTCCCCGTTTTTTCTTTTTTGATCTAGGTGTCAAACGTGCTCTACAAGGAACACTCAGTGCCCTTCTCGTCGAATCAAGCTACGATTTTGGCAAAGCCTTCGAACACTTCTTGGTTGCCGAGATTGTGCGGCTTAACTCCTATCTAAGAAAAAGTTACCGCCTATCTCACCTACGAACCCAAGCAGGCGCAGAGATCGATCTCCTCATCGAACGCCCTGGTGACAAGACAGTACTCATAGAAATCAAATCAACAACCGACGTTCGCGCAGACCACCTCAAACACCTAAGACACTTTCAAACAGATATACAAAACTCACAAGCGATGTGCCTTTCGCGCGATCCTGCGGTGAAACAAATTGACTCTGTCACCTGTTACCCATGGGAAAAAGGACTAATCGCTCTGGGCTTGTCGTAGTTCCACACATGCTGAAATCCAATTGCGCACTGGCACGAGCGAATAAGGGGCGATTCTTATTCGGATATAGTCCAATCTTCGACAACACGATAGGGATGGCGTCTGGCTTCGCCGAACTATCGGTCATCGTCCCATAAGGAATCGAGCCCCTAGAGTTATCTCGGCACAATCGCGGCGCTAATAACGAGGCCAATTGACGACGCGTTTAATTCTTCCCCGCCAATTGTCAGCTGTTGTCGAGTGTAACGGATACCTACCCCAACAACGCCACTTTTGGCATAGTAGTAGTCGCCAACAGCTTCAATGACAAATGCGGGTGCACTGCCAACTTCGATGCTAATGCCGTTGAGATTGCCAGTCCCCCGCATTTTGTCAATCAAGTGGTATGCGGCTCCGACACTGGCGCGAGCGCCAAATTTGGCATCGGGAGCCCCATAGCGATACTGGACGAGTCCTTCTGTAAGCCAACGACCTATGCGCAGGCGATCGTCGGTGTTCTCGGGCCCGGTAGATGCAGTCCCGTAGCCAAAGAGAGCGGTGATATCCACAGCGTGTGGTCCGGAAGCCCAAGGAGAGTAAATGCCCCCGAGGCTAATACTGTCGTAACGCCCGGCTTTCAGATCCGATGTTGAGCCATCGCTGTAGGATACGCTCGCGATCTCATCACCACCAGTGCCAGTCTGCAAGCGTAGCTCTACGCCCCATACTCGTCGAGTGTTCGACTGCTTAGGCGGTTCTGCGTAAACAACAGATGCACCCAAATCGGTACAAATCACGACCAACAATATCCACCGAAACATTTGCAGACTCCTTACGGAACAAGTGTCCCGGAAAATACTTCGAGACTAAGACAGGGCGTTTCCATAGCTGCGTCTTGGATCGCATCTGTTGTACAAAAACCGTCTGAGTCCTTGGGCACGTTCTCCGCTTTGCGCTCTTCGATTTGGAATCGAATGACAGTCCCAGCGCTCTCGCTAACATGTATACTACGAAGCGTTCCCTGACACAGATCGCTTCCTAGCATGGCTCCTGCAGAGATCTGCACACCCTTGTGGCCAGCGCTATCAGAGCCTTGGTCCAGGTTGAAGACCCCCAAGAGAGAAGAATCCTGCTGCTCTGTTGTGCACGTGGCAAGGGATGTGCACAGATCAGCGTTGACAAGGCGATTACCAAAAATGTTCGCGTTCTTTATGTAGAAATGCGTTTCTGTTTGGTCCGCGAAAATGCTATCGCCCTCAGCATTACAGTTATCGTCATTTTTAGTCCACGCGTCGATCGCGTAAACCCCAGAAAATGAAGTACCACTGTCACCTCCACAAGCGCAGAGAAGCAAACATGCTACGGCCCCCAGAGCCCCTACCGGCGCACAGATGTTTATTGCTAGTCGCATGCTGCAATTGTTCCACAGGGGGATGGGAGACAACAATGTTACACTGTGGGGCAATGCTCACCTACAGTTTACACACGACACCAAATGGGCACATGTCTGTACGTATTATTTGCAACCGTAAAAGAAGTCTACGTTTGCCGCAGCAATGTAAACAGCTCAGCGAAGCTCAAGTTTCACGACGTGGCCGTAGGTTTCGACATGGATGCGATTGCCCTCCAGGGTGATAAAGTCCGGGCCGGTGGCGACTCGGACCTTCCGAACGATACGACCATCGGTGCGGCGCACTAAAAATACGTAGTCGGGCTCATCGGTAAAACCATAACCGCTGATGATGTGGGTATCGGTCATCGCAAAGGTCGCGTTGCAGGTAAGCGGCCGGCTTCGCCAGATCAGTGCTCCTGTCTTTGCATTGATTGCCGACAGGAACCCCTTCTTTCCATATACTTCCCTCGCATAGGAACCGCCACCGTTGCATAGGTACAAAACCCCGTCGCGCTCCTGCACGTAGGTGAGCCCTTGGGTTGAAAACTCGCGCCATTGGGGTCTTGCTCTCGGTGGAATCCGAAACGCCTCGAGATCGAAAATGCGCACAGCCGCATTACCTTCCACTACAGTGAGAAAACGCCCCGCGTAAATCAAAAATGTCTTCTTCGTACCTCCAGCTTTTGGATCATTTGGGATGATCGCCGACAAGTATTTCGTTGCGTAGCTGGACGGGATCCCTCGGGGAGCATTATCGGGGACTGCCCCTTTGTCGATTGGCGGAATAAAAAAGGGCTTTGCCGGATCGAATTTCAGATCCATGTTCCGTGTCGGACTTGCGGCACGGGACGAGATTTTCACAAGCCTCGGCGATCTTTTTGATAAGGCCCCTGGCGTGATTGCGTCACGAGGCGGACGAGTCCGTTTCCATCGAGGCGCGGGAACGACAATGAGGGGGGCTGCCGAAAGATTCAGGCGGGGGGGTTGCTCGAGCTTCGCCTCTGGTGATGATGCAGGCAGCGCCGCTTCCCTCCTTGGCACCTCGTCGTCTGACGGAGCCTCCACGGGTGGTGACGGCTTCTGCACCGCGGGACGGCTACATGCCAAAGAGAGCATGGCAACGTACCAAAAACCTCGGAATCGGAAAGAGTAACCCATTTCGCTTGTTAGGCCTAGTGAGCTTCGCTGTGCAAAACTTCTTCGACAGTTGCAAGAATGTCTTTGACGTCGAGCAATCGCAGACGTTCGTCCCAGGGAACCCGAACGCCAGCATCTTTGCGAAATAACACCTTGGAGCCGTGAGGCACGCCCGAGACATTCTCAGACAGCTCCGCTGGGGTGGGCTGGGCACGCGCGACCTCGACGACTTCGCCATACAGCGCTTCACAATGCTCTTCCTTGGCACCCTCCGGCAGATATAATCCTGTGTCTGTGCGATCTTCCGCTTTAATTTCGCTGACCAAGACACGAAGTCCCAGCGGGGCGATCAGCCGATGTGGGGTATCTGTCATTGCTTGTCTCCGGCAAGGCGATTCATTTGTTTCGCAAGCTGAAAATCGCTTTGCGTAATACCACCCGCGTCATGCGTTGTGAGCTGTACTGTGACCCGGTTGTAGACGTTGCTCCACTCTGGGTGATGGTTCATCGATTCGGCGACTAAGGCAACGCTCGACATCCAGCCAAACGCGGAAATAAACGAATCAAATAAAAACTCGCGGCTGAGCTTCTCTTGCTGCAACTCCCAACCGGGAGTCTGTGCCAATTGTTGTTCGATTTGTTGTGCGGTCAATTTGCTGGGCGGCATCGTATTCTCCCGGTAGGTTTCTTTTGCTTACAGATAGCTCTCGAGGGGGGGGCAACTACAAACAAGGTTCCTATCCCCATAAGTATTGTCCACCCGGCTTACGGGAGGCCAATATTTGTGCAACTTGGACCACGGCGCCGGAAATATCGCCTGCTCTCGCGGGTAGGGCCGATCCCAATCTGCGGCAGCAAGATCTCGACTGGTATGCGGGGCAAGGCGAAGCGGGCTCTGCTCCAGTTTGACCCGTCCCTGTTCGATATCGCCAATCTCCCGGCGAATTGCGATCATGGCATCACAAAAGCGATCGAGCTCTTGTTTGGATTCGCTCTCTGTGGGCTCAATCATTAAGGTGCCGGCAACCGGCCACGACATCGTCGGAGCATGGAAGCCAAAGTCCATGAGTCGCTTGGCAATGTCCTCTACTGTCACCCCGCAACTCTTCTTAAACGGTCGGCAATCGAGAACAAACTCGTGGGCAACTCGGCCGTTTTCGCCACGGAATACAATATCGTAGTCCTGAGTGAGTCGAGTCGCCATGTAATTTGCATTGAGGATCGCAAGCTCGCTCGCCTGGCGCAAGCCGTCGGGCCCCATCAGGGCAATATACATCCACGGAATCGCAAGAATCCCCGGGCTGCCATAGGGGGCTGCCGATACCGGTCCAACCGCCTCGCTCGCGGCATCAGCTTGTAGCGGATGTGAAGGAAGAAATTTGGCGAGATGTGCAGCCACGACGATCGGTCCGATGCCGGGGCCCCCTCCCCCATGGGGAATGCAAAACGTCTTATGCAGATTGAGGTGGCAGACATCTGCGCCGTAGTCCCCGGGTCGGCATAGCCCCACCTGGGCGTTCATGTTGGCGCCGTCCAGGTACACCTGCCCACCATGCTCGTGAACAATGCGACATACCTCGCGAATCGTCGGCTCAAACACGCCATGGGTGGAGGGATAGGTGATCATAATGGCGCCAAGCCGCTCGGAATAACTCGCCGCCTTCGCCGCAAGATCTGCCATGTCGACGTTTCCTTGATCATCACATAGGACGGGGACGACCTGAAACCCAGCGAGTACGGCACTTGCAGGATTGGTCCCGTGCGCGGAAGCGGGAATCAAACACACCGTCCGGTCTGTATGGCCGTTGGCGAGGTGAAACCCGCGAATTGCTAACAGACCGGCGTACTCTCCCTGTGCCCCGGAGTTAGGTTGCAATGAGGTCGCCGCAAAGCCAGTGATCTCTGCGAGCCAATGCTCGAGGCTCTCGATGAGTTTTGCATAGCCCTGGGTCTGCTCTTCCGGCGCGTAAGGATGAATATCGGCAAACTTGGACCACGAGATCGGTATCATTTCGACTGTGGCATTCAACTTCATTGTGCACGATCCGAGCGGGATCATCGATGTCGTGAGCGACAGGTCTTTGCTCTGTAAGCGATAGATATAGCGCAAAAGCTCATGCTCTGTGTGGTACTGGTGGAACACGGGATGACTCATGAAATCGCTCGTGCGTTGCACCGGCACTGGATAGTCAGCGGCGGAATCGCTTTGATCGATTAGCGCGGTCAGCGCAGGCGTTGCGGCACCACTGGGCGTCAATATTGTCAACAATCGTTCGATGTCTGCCCGGTCGACCCGCTCATCAAGCGATACCCCCACGGCATGATCGGGATAGCGACGTAAATTGACTCGTGCCTGCTTGGCACGGGAAAAGATTTCGTCCGCTTGGCGCGCGTCACAGGGAATCCGAAGCGTGTCAAATACCGGCCCCTCCGTCATAGAGTAGCCTAACTGGCGCAAGCCCGCGGCAAGGAGCCGCGTCCAGCCGCGCACACGCTTGGCGATCTGCCGGAGCCCTTGGGGGCCGTGATACACGGCGTACATGCTCGCCATAATCGCGAGCAAAACCTGGGCGGTGCAAATGTTGCTTGTCGCACGATCGCGGCGAATGTGTTGCTCCCGCGTTTGTAAGGCCAAGCGATATGCCGTTTGGCCACTCGCATCGCGGGTGACACCAACAATGCGTCCCGGAATATGGCGTTTATAAGAATCACGCGCCGCCAGAAAGGCCGCGTGCGGCCCGCCAAATCCCAGCGGCACCCCAAAGCGCTGCGAGCTGCCAATTGCAATATCCGCCCCCATCTCCCCAGGAGACGTGAGCAAGGTCAACGCAAGCAGGTCAGTCGCCAACACCACGACAGCGCCCGCATCGTGTCCGCGCTGTATTGAGCTACGATAGTCCTCGATCCGCCCATCGGTTGTGGGATAGGACAGTAGCACGCCAAAGGGCTTCACGGTTTCGACGTCGAGTCTTTCGAAGCGATCGACGATAAGCTCAATCCCCAGTGCCTCTGCGCGCGTTTTCACCACAGCAATCGTCTGTGGATGGCATTCTTCACCAACCCAAAAACGATCCCCGCCCACCTTTGCGATGCGTCGACACATGGTCATTGCTTCTGCGGCAGCTGTCGCCTCATCAAGCAGCGATCCATTCGATAGGGGGAGTCCTGTCAGATCGCTCACCATCGTCTGAAAATTCAGTAACGCCTCGAGGCGCCCTTGCGAAATCTCCGGCTGGTAGGGTGTGTACTGTGTGTACCAACCCGGTCCCTCGAGAATATTGCGCTGCACGACTGGTGGTGTGTTGCAGGGATAGTACCCCATACCGATAAACGAGCGCATCACTTGGTTTTTCTCAGCAAAATCGGTCAGCTTGGTAAGAGCCTGGTTCTCCGATAGCGCCGCTGGTAGCACAAGCGAACCGGAGGCTCGAATCGATGCAGGAACAGTCTCATCCATGAGCGCGTCGAGCGAGTCGCAACCAATCGAGCGCAACATCGCAGAGACGTCGCCCTCTCCTGCACCAAGGTGACGAGAGCGATGAAAATCAGAAGGAGAAAGATGGGGAGGCAAGGTCACAACGACTCCTTACAGGTTGAGGACTCCATTGGGCCGCAAAGGTCAAAATGCACAAGACACATTTCTATCCTGCGCCCCCGACATTGAACTGTTTTCCGCTGCCCTGCCAGCTGGATCGCTGCAAAACAGACTATTCAAGTTGGTCTATGCTCTAAAGAGCTAGCGAAGGTCCAAGTCTACTTTGAAGTGCGGAAACTGAATTGGACTCGCCTGTACGCAACGCGACTGTAAACGGTGCGGGGTCCGGCTGCAAAAGCGCAATCTCCAAGTCGCCCCCGGCAAACAATTTCTCGCCATAACTGCGCAGGTGCGGGGTAAATTCGTCAAAAATGGCTTTGGTATTGGGCATCAGCAAGCGACTCATCGCACCGACTTGCAACTCGTCAGTGCGAAAACGCAGTTTGCCACCAAACACTGACTCTTTTTCCAGTAATGCGCAGACATTCAGCGCCCCCGCAAAAAGAACGTCGAGCTTTTCTCCCGCAGCTCCTGGCTTGTCTCGTTTGAAAGCATACACCAACCCAGGACGCCCAGCTGCACAATCGATCCCCAGGTGAACATCGTGACCGATAAGCATCACGCCAGGGCCGTTATGAACATGACGATAGTCGGCCACATCGATGAGCAAGGTCTCGGTGAGGACTTTCTTCTGGATCCAGCGATGGAAAATCGGAATCAGAACATCTAGATCCAAGTCAAAATCGGAAGTATCGATAAACAACTTTATTTGTAGGCTCTGTACATTCATTATTATAACCTAACTTATCCTATCCCCTGCTCTTGGAGCCGGTCATAGCAGGAATGCGCCGCCTCGATAAACAACTGCGCCTCCTCAATCTTGCGGTGGGCATCCTCTTTGCTGGTGCCATTTGACTGATTTGCACCATTCGGCGCCTGCTTGTGCGTCGCCAACAAATAGTTGGCAAACTTGGCACCGGCAAAGGGATCGTGAAACAAAGTCGTATCGTGAAACCGACTGCGAAACTCGGTCACAATATGGTCAGGGTCGTCGCTGATATCAATGTTCTGAATTTTGATAAGCGCCTTAGCCGCCTCGAGCATCGCACGATACGCGAGCCCAGCAGCCTTGCCATTGTCTCCTTGCTCCAATAGCTCCTGGGCAGCAAATAGTTCGCGCTCGCTGTCAGCAAGCCCAAACTCGGTCAAGGTTACGATCTCGCCCGCGCACTCCCCAACGCCCATATCACCAATTGTGTACTCGCGAGCATCCCCCCAATCTGTGTAAAATGACGGATCTACCTCATAATCAGGAACCGCCTTAAAGTCCGCTAAAACGGTGCGAATCTTCGCTTTGCCGGTCCGGTGAATGAACCCGTGAAAGGTCTCACCCTCGGCGCGCTCGCTCACATAGTGCTGGGTTAAGTGGTCTATCACTTGCGGGATGCGCTTGGCAGGAAACGCACCGATTGCAAGCCCGTAGGATGCTGCGTTCTCGCTCCATTGTCCGCCCACGACAAGCTGAAAGTGGGCGACCTTTCGCCCTTTGATATTGCGGCTGACGCCGAGAAAACCGATATCGGCAACATGATGCTGGCCGCAAGAATTAAAGCAACCGCTCGCTTTGACGCGTAATTTTCCGACCTCTTCGTCCATCGTCGGCCGTTTCTCGGCGAGCTGGGTTTCTAAGACGCCTGCCAAACCGCGCGAAGCCGAGATCCCCAATTTGCAGGTATCTGTGCCCGGGCATGCGGTCACATCGGCGATCGTCCCCGCACCACTTTGGCCGAGCCCCCAAGACGCAAGTTCGGCGTGAAGCGCCGGCAAGTCCGCCTCAGAAACCCATCGAAATACCATGTTTTGTTCGACGGTAAATCGCATGCAATCCCCGGTGTAGCGACGCGACATTTCGGCCAAAGCGCGCGTCTGATCGGAGGTCATGTCACCAAGCGGCAGGCGAACCGTCACAACGCAATAGCCATCTTGCGCCTGCTTGTACACGTTCGACCGACGCCAATCAGCAAAGGACTTGGAGAAAATCCCTTCGGTGAGAGCAACCCCAGGCTTTAGCGGTTTTTCTTCGTAGTTGTCGACTTCGCGAAGGTACGTTGTCCATCGCTCGTCGGTTGGGATACTGTTTCGCTCTTCTTCTACGATACGACGGAATTCTTCGATCCCTAGCTTCGATACGACAAACTTCAAGCGTGCGCGAGCGCGATTCTTCTTCTCGCCCAGTCGAGCAAACACACGACAAATCGCCTGGGTCACCGGCAAGAACTCATGCTCAGGGACAAACTCGGAGAACAGCTTTGCTTGATGCGGCACAGCACCTAAACCACCCCCGACATACAGGGCAAAGCCCCGCTTCTTCTCACCGGCAATCTCTTTGGTTGTCGCAACGGCACCAACATCGTGAATCGTCGCCAACCCGCACGCGTGCTGGTGACAACCCGAGAATGCAATCTTAAACTTGCGGCCAAAATCCTGAACGTCCTTGTGCCCCAAAAAGTAGTAGGTGCATGCACGTGCATAGGGGGTCACATCAAAGCTTTGATCATTGCAAACTCCCGCAAACTGGCACGCGGTGACATTCCGCACCGAGTTGCCGCACGCCTCACGAGTGGTGATTCCCACTGCCGCAAGCCGGCGCTGCAAATCTGGGGTGTCATCAATATGGACAAAGTGAAGCTGGATATCCTGCCGGGTTGTCACGTGCAGAATGCCATCCGAATATTCTTCGCCAAGCGCTGCCAATACCTCGAGCTGCTCGGCGGTCACCACCCCCATCGGGATCTTGATGCGAACCATCCCAGGCGCATCCCAAACTGTATTGGGCCCCTTTGTCAGGTCACCGCACGGAAACGCCAACTTTTGCGTCGCCACACCATCATGACGCTGGCCGTTATCGTAACGCTGACCGTATGCGCCGCGGCGCAAGCGAATCTCGGCAAACAGCTTGTCGTCTAACTTCCCCTGCCTTCGCAAATCCATCTGGGTCTCAAAGACATCAATTTCTTTTGCTAAGTCTTTTGGCATTTCAGCCTCAAGACGTTGTTTCCAGCTCGGCATCGTCTGTACCCTTTAGCAGTTGACCTACATATACTCGTGTTTGCCCCCAATACGTACGCGACCCAGCAGCAAAGTCAACCGAATCTTTATCGGGATTGGGGACAATCGCGCTTTTGCGGCCCTCTGCCATCACCCAAGGCCTCAAAAATGCTTTTTATTCAAAGACATGACGGTAGAATCTACCATTTGTTCATGGTAGAGCTTCGCTAGCGAAGGGCATTTAGCTGTGTACACGATCATCGTCGGCGCAGGGGAAGTCGGTACCTACCTTGCGGAAATATTGGTTGCGGAGCGCCACGACGTCGCGCTCATCGAAAGCGATGAAGCTGTGGCCCGCCATCTCGAGGCCACGATGGATGCCCTGGTTGTCCACGGAACTGGCGTGAGTCGCGAATCCCTCAAACAGGCCGGCATCGGCCAAGCAGATCTCGTCCTAGCCGTCACCCAGGTAGACGAGGTCAATCTTATGGCGTGCATGGCCGCCGCCAAATTCGGAAAATCCCCACGAACAGTTGCTCGAGTGCGAAATGCCGCCTTTCTGAGCGCTGATAGCCCGCTCACTGCCGAGGAACTGGGCATCAGCATGCTCGTTGGCCCCGAGCAAGCTGTCGCCAACGAGGTGGTTACGCTCCTAAGCTATGAGGGTGCCGGTGACTACCATCCGCTCGCGGATGGCCAGGTTGCTCTCCTAGAGTTGCCGCTGAGCCAGGATTCGCCCCTCGTGTACGAGACTTTGGCGGAGCTCCGCGGAACCCTACCCGATCCGTCCCTGATCGCCGCGGTCAAAGGACCCGACGGATTGCGCATCCCCCACGGCGCCGATCGGCTTCGCGCCGATGAGCGCGCCTTCATTTTGACACCGCCCCAGTCTGTCAACGAGTTTTGGATCTTGTCCGGAACCCCCTGGCACCACGTGCGCCACGCGCTGATCATTGGATGCGGGAATATCGGCTACCACTTGGCAAAGTCTCTCGAGCGAAAGCAACTCTACCCAACCATTGTCGAGCAAGACCCATCGCGGGCCGCATGGTTGTCTAAATCTCTGCCCAAAAGCATCGTCTTGCAAGGCAATGGTAGCGATCCCGACCTGCTTCGAGAACAGTTGGAAGAGCGCTCCGACGCTGTAGTTGTATTGCTCAATCACAATGCTGATGCCATTCTCACCGGCCTATTTGCCAAGCAATTGGGCGCCAAAAAAGTCGTTGTCCGATCCGATAACATGACCTACGCATCGATCTCAAACCGGATGGGAATCGACTCTCTGATTAGCCCACGCCGTGCGGTTGCCGAAGAGATTCTCCGCTTTGTCCGCCGCGGCCATGTTTCCGCAGCGCGAATGCTTGGCGACCACGAGGCCGAGATCCTCGAGCTCAAAATTCCAGCCAAACCCCGTCACCGCGAAATTGTCGAGCGCCCCTTGGGCGAACTAGAATTCCCAGAGGGAGCATTGGTTGGCGCGGTCATCCGCGATGGCGTCGCCGCAATCGCGACCGGCGCAACCATGATTCAACCCAATGACGACGTATTGGTCGTTGCACGCCCCTCTGCCATTGACGAAGTCGCCAAGTTGCTCAACTAAATCAAACATAACCCAAACGCAGCAATCAACCAAACGATGATCAAACCATCGAACAACACGCAACACCCCCCATCCAACTACCCCGCGGACCCCTGCCATGCGCGTTGGTGTCATCCAACGAATCATTAGCCGACTCCTGTGGTTTGCTGTCGCCTGCCAGGTAGCACCGCTTGCGGTTGCGATTCTTTACCGAGAGTCCCGCTGGTGGGCCTACGGACTCCCATCGCTACTTTCCATCGCCGCGGCACTCAGCATCGCCCGATTGCCAGCTGCGCGCAAAGCCAATAGCGACTCCCTACGTCGACGCGAGGGATTCCTCGCGGTCACCCTGGGGTGGCTGATCTTGGTTTTCGTCACTGCAATTTCCCTGTACTTGACCGGGACATTTGTCGGCTTTGCTGAGGCGTTTTTCGAGTCGATGTCGGGCTACACCACGACAGGCGCTAGCGTCATCGGTGATATCGAGTCCCTGCCCCACTCGGTCTTGTTCATTCGATCATTCTCCCACTGGATCGGAGGCATGGGCATTATTGTGCTCTCCGTCGCGATCCTTCCCGAGCTCAGCGTGGGTGGCATGCAGCTCTTCGCCGCCGAGTCTAGCGGCATTGACGCAGACAAACTCGCCCCACGAATTGCCCAAACCGCAAGGCGACTTTGGGTGCTCTACTTTGCAATTACATCGGCGCAAACCGTATTGCTCATCGTCGGTGGCATGTCAGTGTTTGATTCGATCAATCACGCCATGGCAACCATCGCTACGGGTGGATTTTCGACCAAAAATAATTCGGTCGCGGGTTTCGACAGCCTTTATATCGAGATGGTCATTCTCGGATTTATGTTTATCTCCGGCATCGGATTTACCCTGCAGTATCGGGCGATTCTCCGCGCCCAGCCGATGCGACTGATTCGGTCCCCTGAGGTCCGTCTCTACACCTTGCTCACCGCCGCAGCCTGCCTGCTCATCACAATAAATCTCTATATCAGCGGCCCTTATGACTCGATCGCAGACGCACTGCGCTACGGGAGTTTTCAAACCGTTTCCATCATCACCACAACGGGATTTGGCACCGCCCCCTTTGACACCTGGCCGCATTTTTCTCAACTGGTCTTGGTCGCCCTGATGCTCATCGGCGGATGCGCAGGCTCTACCGCGGGTGGATCCAAAGTCGTCCGCCTCTACATCGTTGTCCGCCATGCCATCGTCCAATTGCGCCGACTCATCCGGCCGCGACTCGTCCAGTCGCTATACATCGGCAACCGCGAAATCGGCCACGAAACCACCGAGGGCGTCCTCGGATACTACTTACTGTACATCGCGATCATCATGGTGCTCGGCCTCGCGATGACTGCCCTGGGCATGGACCTCGTTAGCGGCACCACCGCAGCCGTAAGCGCTATGAACTCCATTGGCCCAGGTTTGCAGTCTGTCGGGGCAAGCCAAAACTTCGGCCACGTCCACGACTTGGGGCTATATCTACTCTCATTTGGCATGCTGCTGGGGCGATTAGAAATTTACACCGTGCTTGTGTTGTTTACGACCCACTTCTGGCGCCGCGGATGATCCGGTTGCCCGTCACCACCGGCGGCTTACAGCTGGGAAATCTCACCTCACTACTTATCGGTTCG
The DNA here is from genome assembly GCA_965223575.1 of Kofleriaceae bacterium. Lineage (GTDB taxonomy): Bacteria > Myxococcota_A > Polyangia > Haliangiales > Haliangiaceae > CBDCWZ01. The sequence goes on along the minus strand of CBDCWZ010000071.1, from coordinate 15,380 downwards.
TTTGCTTCGAGGGGGACAACTGACTCCAGTGACCGTTTACCGGCGTAAATTGTCCGGGCTAAAGTGTCAGGCGACAAAGCACATCCGCACACGTGTAGGAGATTAACAACAAAAAACATGTTGTCTCCATTGCATGTTCTTGGCACAGTTAAACATGATGAGACTCTTGTTGGGTATGGTGTTGTGCTTGACCGGTTGTGGCGGTGGCGAATTTGGGGATCCCAGCGGGAGTCTAAATGCGGAGGATGACACCGACCAGCAACAAGAAGCGCAACCCGCAGCGTACGAACTGAAAATCAACTTCCAACCGCAAACACTCCCTGCCCCAGTTGGCTACCAAAAAGACGTCGGCTATCTACATGGCCACGACGGTTTGACCTTTGGCTGGAGCCAAGATATCTCGTCCTGGTCGCCGAAGGATCGCAACAGCTCCGAGTCCGCCGACGAGCGCTACGACACGCTCCTGTTTATGAATGGTCGCAGCTGGGAGGTCGATCTAGAAAACGGACGCTACGAGGTCCGGATCGTTGCCGGCGACCCCCGGAGCACTGATTTGCAGATGCAGATCGACATTGAGGGGACAGAGGGATCGCCCATCACTGTAATTGACGGCACAGCACCCACTACCTCCGAGCAGCGTTGGATCGATAGCGTAATAACCGTCGATGTCACCGATGGCAAACTCAAACTCATGGACATCGCGGACAACAATCACGCCCGACTCTGCTTCGTAGAAATCACCGCCCTTGAGTAACAATCTCGTACCTTTCATTGCTGCGTAGCCCAGTGATTCCTAAGGGCACGAAAATGGGTTCAGCGATCGATCGTACACTTGGGAACAACTGTAGTCCCCCTCCTCGTCCCTAATATTGAGTATGATGCCGTTCATCTGGGTTCTCACGATTCGGAACGAGGGCTGGCCAAAGTTTACGATAAACCGGTTCTTGCCCATCAGTCGTGAATCCCGAATCAACACCGAGGGACTATTATGCGTGGCCAGAGCACTGTGATTATCTTCGATATCGACACGAGTAAGCCGATGCTCTCCCCCCTTGAGAACAATTGCCGCATTTCCTGGCGGAGGACCACCCCGAACCGTTACATCAAACATCTTGGTCGAGCGAATACTTCTGATTCCAAGATGATTCCCGATTGCGACAGAGTCCCGGATGCCCACCGCGTCGATATGGATCCGTACCCATCCTAGACTCGCCACGACGTCATCCTCTGTCTCTTGCTGAAAATCGATCCCCACATTGTTGCACCCCCGCATGTGAATATCGGACTTGCGCAAACGCCACGACTGGGCGTGAGCAATGATCCCCTTCGCGGTCCCACACACGCCGGGATTCCCGGCATCCGGGGCGAGCGTGACTGTCTCTAAACGTCCCGAGCGCGCATCGATTCCAACCGCGGTGTTGGCTGTCACTTGCAGGCGGACGTTTTTTAAATCGACGTTGCCATCCTGCATTTGGATCCCTGTTGTTGCCGTGGGACACGCCGCCGCAATCTCTACCACCCTTAGCGCCGCTTCTGCTTTCATTCCCTTCCCGGCAATGCCAACACACCTCTCTGCCCCCGCGACATCAATATTGACATTGCGCGCTCGCAGCTGATTGTCCGCGGGAACCCGGATCGCAATATTGTCCGCTCCAGCGGACACAGGCGCGACACGAAGATTGCGCAGCTCTGCATTTCTGTGACTTACAACGGTCTGCGTAATGGTTGTTAACCACTTGCTCGCCCCCGCAACATCAACAAACCGCTTCATTGCAAAACCAGCGTATTGTCCTGGTGCGATGCGGACGAGATACCGATTGTCCGCGGAGGCATCGACAATACTGTCAATCGCCTCCCGCACCTCAGCAAAGTCTCCCCCCGACTTCGCAACATGAACAACGGTAGGTCCCTTCTGCGTGCTGTCCGCATCTCCCTGGCGACTCCCCAAAAAAGAAAACAAAATCAGTCCCAAAACCCCAACAACACACCCCCAAGAAAATACGCGCAACATAACGCCTCCTTACGAAAAAACAGATTTACCCGCCGGATGCCTAGCAATCAAAACCAATCTGTCAGGCACCAAGTCAGTGCCAACCGATTCCACAGGGTTCGACCGACAAACCGATGTCCAAGAGTTGCCGTCACTTTGACCTAGACGACTCTCTGACTCAAACCCATCTGTCTACATCGAGAGCAATAAGTGTGCACTGACTGAGAACGAAAATGCAGCATATGAAAAAAAATACACCTGAAAAGGAGCCGTGAATTAGCAATACTGACTGCGTGTTGGCATCCTACCGATCCGTTAAATGGTTTATTTTACTGCTTGTTTCTTTTGGTGCATGCAGCGGTGAACCGAAACTGGGCCAGCAGTCCTTGACTGCTGAGACTGTAGCGGAGGCAACGGAGGCAAAGCTCCAGCTCAAAGTTGTCACCGGCGTTAGTCCAGCTTGGACGCGGGTATCGCTTCATCACCACTACCAATCGATGGTGGTAGCGTGCTCGCCTCATTATTCCCTTGCATCAGGCTCGCCACTTCCTCCGCCGACCATCGTCCGCGTGCGCAATGCCGTAGAGAATCACTTTGATGTTCGTGTCCAACATCCTGGTGCCCCCGATACTTCGATCTCCGTTACCGTACACTGCCTCGTCGCCGAAGCTGGCGTGCACGCCGCTGCGACCAATGGACTGACTCTCGAAGCGGGGCATCTGGATGTGCCCGCGATTGCCGGCGGTGAGTCACTTGGTCAACAATCAGTCACGACGGGGCACCCGTTTCGAAACCCAGTAGTTGTGACGCAAGTCATGACACAGACCGACCGACGCTGGTCGGCTGCGTGGTCACAGGGCACTGACAACGCCGGGCCGCCGAAGGGATCTTCTTTTGTTGTTGGCCGCCACACCGATGATACCCTGGGCCGATTACCCGAGCGCGTCGGCTACATCGTCGTCGAAGCCGGGATGGGATTCATTGGCGACTATCGTGTCGTCGCCCAAGTCGCGGCAAACATCTCCGGGATTGGCGACTCGATTCAGGCTGATGGCTCTTCTCAGGCTGATGGCTCTTCTCAAACCAATGGCTCCGCTCCGGGATACGAACTGCCGGTTCAGTCCCTTACACCCGACACCCCAATGCAAATTCACGGCGCGATTGTTTCGGCATCGAGCCGACTCAGCGACCTGGCGGGCTGGCCGGTAGTAGTGGGCAACCAAGATGCTCGCACCCTACTGCACGCGGCGATCGAAGTCCCACACACCGACGGTCAAACGCGAACCCACCCCGCCGAGCATGTCGCCTATCTAGCGCTAGGCCCCGCCCAGACCACTCCACCTCCAACCGATAGCACCACAACGGATGCACCGGGGGAGGATACGACCGCGCCGACGGTGACGTTTTTTGGCACTCTAGACGGAAACCCCATCACTACTGATGGGCACAACCCCGTCCGTGTCCACGTCGGCTTTACCGACGATCAGGAGGGAAGCATTACCGGCAAACTCACCGGCAAGCGTGCGGATCAAGAAGGAGAAGATCTCAGTGACGCTGTCGACTGGTTTCCCAACGGCTTGGAATACAACGCACCTCGCACGATTCACGGCGAAAAGACCTTTGTCCTCGCGCTCACAGATGCCAAGGGCAACACCAGCGAGACCGAGCACACGGTATTCATTGACTCTACGATCCCCGTGACGACTTTGTCGCCCAGCTCCGGCGTTCACCATGCTTCAATGGAGGTCACGATGTCGGTATCAGAGCCGGCGCGCGTCTACTATTCGACCGATGGAAATCCCCCGACCGTCACCGATTCAGACGATCCGGACGATGCAGCAGAGCAAACAAGTACTCAGACTATCGCGCTAGGTGACGACGAGTCTCATTTGATCTCTGTGTCTCGCGACACGGTAATCCATTTCTTCGCCATCGATAAAAACGGTAATCGAGAGACGCTTCGCAAGGCGACGTATCTGTTTGGCAACCAAGTGCCGCCGCCCACGGAGGTCAACGTAACTCAAGGAAACGGCACGACTTACCAGGTCGCTTGGCAAACGCCGTCGGCCGATCCGCCCATCAGAACCTATCGCGTATACCATACCGTCAACGCCGTCGAACTTGAGATGCTTCGCACCAGTCACGCAAACGGGCATCCCACGTCTCGGCAAATCCCTCACGAATCGACAACAAAGACGGCAATCACGATCAAGTCCCGCGCCGCGGGCGTGCCGATGTGGGTTGCAGTGTCAGCGGTCGACGCAGACGGACGAGAAAGCCGGGTGAGCGAACCGATTACAGTGAATCTAAGCGATGGTGTCGCAAATCAAACCGTAGAGCGTGCACGAAGCTGGCTTCTCGCAAAGCAACACCAAGAGGGATATTGGGGGGAGCGCCCGGCCTCGCGGGTCTACGAAACAGCAATTGCCCTGCAGGCGATGCGCAAATCAGCTCCTCCCCTACCCGACGATACTCACTCAAAACCTCTGAGCTGGCCGGTTCGGCGCGGATTGCGTTTTCTCGAAACGAATCGCGCCGCGGATAATCACGACCTCGCGCTGTCAATTGAAACCCTGGCGTTGTATGGCCGAGATGTTTCTCGTCTCACTGCCGAGCTGCTCGCCAAAAGCCATCGTCATCGCGCCTGGGGACGGCGACCGTTTTATCGTCCCGACGTACTCTCCACCATGCAGGCGACGAAAGCACTCAGATGGAGTCCGGCACAGCTCATCCATGGAATTGACAGTAAAGCCCCCCTGCTTGCGATGGGGGACCCTGCGCATTCTGCATGGCCGGGCCGTTACGGCGAAACCGCCCGGGCCCCGGCAACTGCGTTGGCATCCGCCCTGGTCTATCCGTTACTAGGCACGACCTCCGAGACCTACCAGTGGATCTCCGATAGCCAGGCCCAAAATGGCAGTTTTCCGGGCCCGATGGGAACCATCGCAACCACGGGCTCCATGTTGGGCTCGATTCCGTTTACCGATGCGTCCGCACGGACGCGCAGTAAGCAGTGGCTGTCCAGTCAACAACAAGCCAACGGAAGCTTTGATAACGACGTGGTGCGAACCGCTATCGCCGTGCAAGGACTCGTCACCGAGGCTTGGACTGCCCCGGCGCCCGATGTTTTCATTCATGCGTGGGATGCGCCCCGCGCCTGGATCCACATCAACATGCCCGAAGCTGGTGGTCCAGCACGAGTCGTCTTAGAAGCCCACACCGACGATTCCCGCAACGAAACCGAGACGATTCGCTGGCGGCAGTGGGATACCCATCGGGATGGGGGATGGGCCCAGTTTAGCCCGGCCAACCACCGCACCACCGCCGCAACGTTTTCACAGCCCGGCGACTATCTAGTCTATGTCGAAGTGCATACCGATCTGCATCGTCCGCCGCGTCGCTCGGCGATGCAAGTCACGGTTCACCCCGCGCCATCGTCTGGACAAGATTTGGAAAATAGCGAAGTTCATCTCCTATACACGGCAGACGAAATCGACGCTTCGGGTGTGGCCATCGGCAAATACCTCCCAGACCCATCGGCGCCGACCGAGCTGCGGTCGTCTCGCGATCGCTATTCACTACCCCTGTCGTTTGCCGCAAACCAGACGCCCCAAGCGCGAGCACTGCTGCCGGGACCAGGACAATACACGCTGGAAGCATGGCAGGGCCAACGAGCCCAGCGAAACCGCACCGATATCGCAGTCATCGTCGGGATATCCGAGGCCATCTCTTCGCCCTCCCGGACTGAGCTGTCATTGCCTATCGCAAGTCCCCTGGTGGTAGCGCCGCAGGTTTTTACCCATACCGTGCAACGCTCCTCAAACGAAGCCTTGCAAGTCGTCGTTTCTGCACCTGCCTATGACCAAATGGATCTGCTTCATATTTGGCGCGCCGCCGACAACAGCGATGCAATAGAGCTGCAAGCCGATGGCGCCCAGGCAACGCTTCAACTGCCTGGCTATGGCACCTACCGAGTCCTTCTCGATGCTTGGTCCCAGGGAATCGTGCGCGAAAGCCATTTGATCATTCGCATTGCCCCACACCGGGTGGTGAATGTCAGCCAGGAGCGAGTCGTTTCCGCAGGCGAGGGATTCTTTATTAGCGGTGATCCGACGAAACCAGAGGCAGTGTGGGAGGCGTTCGACAGTCCCGGACCGGTCGATTTTGCCCGCACGGCCAGAAGGAACGAACAATGGCTGGAGCTGTCCACGCCGGGACGATACGTTTTGCGCCAAGTCGACTGGCGGGATCCGGATCAGGTCTATAGCGAGCAGGTTGTTCGCGTTGTGGCACCAGATGCCCCGCCGGATACTACATCGAATCGTCTCGTGGAAGTAGACGCTGGCAAAGACCGTATGATCGAATACGCGGAGGACACCAAGCGAGCGACCACTGAGTTGTCGGGGATGATTTTTGTCCGCGAGGTTTCTGCCCAGGAGCTCAACCTGGCGTGGAAACAGCAAAGTGGCCCTGGCACAGCGCACATTGCCAATCCACAGTCTGCGTTGACCCCAATCGAAATCGATACGCCAGGAGACTACCAATTTGTTTTGGAAGTCACCGCGCGCGGACAAAGGTATCGTGACGAACTTGTTATCAAAGCAGCGCCACAACAAGCGGACCTGCTTTTGCATTGGACCTTTGAGTCCATCGACAGCGTTCCTGACAAAGCGGCCCCCGATGGAACGCGTACAATCATCCCGGATCAGTCTGGCCAAGGACACCACGGTGTCATCGAGACAGCACCGGCGCTAATTCCAACCGGACTCCCCGACAACCAGGCAGCCTCCTTTCTCGGTCCCGAACAGATTAAGGTCGCGCTTGCCGACGGCCTCAACCTCGGTCTCGAGCACTATACTCTGTCTGTGTGGGTTCGCCTGCCGGATGTCCGTTCGGCGAAGGATTCACCAACTTTTATCAAACGTATCTTGTCCTGGTCGGAAAACGCCAGCTTGCAAGTCGCCCACAATGCAAACGAGAAACTCGATGGACTGCTATTTAACCTACCCAGTCGAAACCTATACTTTTTCCCCGAAGCGGACGTTGATCTGAGCGACTATTCAAATCAGTGGATCCACTTGGTGCTCGTCTACAATGGTAGCAACCCCTACGGCCATCTTCGCAGTTTTTTCAATGGCGAGCTCAAGACCGCCTATGGTCGACCAACCAACGCATCGCATGAAGGATTTGGCGCAGCAAACATCGGGAACATCATTGTCGGTCAGTCCAGCGCAAACGATATTGGTTTTCTCGGTCACATCGATGACCTCCGCCTATACAAAACATCGATGACCAAGGAGGAGGTCAAAGCGCTTTACCTCGCGTCTCCGCTCACCCAGGGAGCGACCCAATGACCGAAACCATACTGGACTCCAGGGAAAGAAGAGTGCGTTGGGTTTTGCTTATGGGTGCGCTCGGTGTCGCGCCGGTGATCACATCAGCATTGCCCGCCCACGCCAACCGTGCCACCTACAACATCCATCAACCAGATGAGTACAAACGATCTGACTACAAATTGGACGAAGGTCCCCCCGCTCGTGCTAGCGCCTATACCGCCCCCGGTCGTGACTCTGACGGCGATGGCTGGTCAGATGTGCTGGAGTCCATCGCCGACAACGGTACGACTCTGGCCGCCGACAAAGACCAGCAGCCCAACGCAACGACGTTTACGGCGGCGCCCCAATATCTGGGGCCATCGACCGAGGTGCACTTCGATGCGTCCCTGCGTGCTCTGGCCCACGAGCTCAACTACGACCCGGTTGCCATGTATCGCTGGGTCTACGAGAATATTGACTATGAGTCCTATAGCTACTGGGCCTCCCGCAAGGGTGCCTTGGCGACCTATCTGTCCCGCGGCGGCAATAGCTGGGACCAATCCGCGCTGCTGATATCGCTTTTGCGCATCTCGGGAATTCCTGCTCGATTCGCGGAAGTCGCAGTAAAACCGCAGTATCCATCGTGCAAGCTTGGCTGCCATCCGAACTTGCCTATCGCCCGCATGCTTACAAACACGGCATTATCGAAGACGGCCGCTGGTATCCGCTGGTTCCGTGGTTCAAACAGTACCGCCAGGTTCATCCGGGCGTATCCCTCTTTGGTCAGGGAACAGAGGAGATTGTACCTGACAAACTTCGCGCAGTTGCCGACGAATATCTTGACCAAACCAGCGGGAAAACATCGATTCAATTTTTCGAACAAAAGCTTCAAGATTACTTAAATGCCGACCACCCAGGAATATCCGTCGCTGACGTGCCACAGCAATGGGCGACGTCGCGTTTGATTCACGAGATTCCACTTGCGCTCCCGGCCAACCTACCGACTGGCGAAATTCGCTACTTTCCCAACGACCTATCGGATGATCGGCGTATCCGTATCGCGGTTCGCGTACTCGAGGTAGACGGCGATCGACCACTAGCGGATTGGATCCTCCCCACCGCCTCCCTCGCTGGTCGTATCACCTATGTATATGCCAAGCAATCCAGCTCGGGGGCGATCGCCCCGGTCATGCACTTAGAAGATGGAACCGTTCTATCGGGCGAGTGGGCATCGAAAGCGGATGCAGTTGTGGAGATGCAAACCAGTTTTGTTTCGGCTGATGGACAGCTATCTGCGTTTATGAGAGATTTTGCAGTCTCAATGGACAGCCGCTTTTAGCGGCATTTGCCGCCGATGTCCTTACGGGCTCCGCGCAAACAACGCATCGAGTGATCAACCATATCGTGGATGCCGGTGGAAAGCCAACGGCACAGCAAACTCTGGGTTCCCTCGGTGCGACGATTACGGCCACGTATATGGAGCAAATCCACCAAAGTTGGCTGCGTATGACAGCATTGACCCATACCGTATTAGGCGACCATGCAGACCTCGTTGAAGAGCCACAGACCTCCAGGTATCGCCCCTCGTTACTCTACTCTATATGGGCCATTACTGACGTTCCCGAGTCGTGCACAGAAAGTCAGTCCTCTATCGAATGTTTGCATGAACTCCAAAATGACCTTATCTCACAAGGCTATCTCCCGAGATGGACGATGCACCTGTCCAATAATGTTTCTGTCGATCTCTATCGCCCAAACACTCCCTGGGTGAACCACTGGCATTCCGCGTCTTTGTCTCTGCTCAGACGATATCGTGGCAAGCTGTGGAACTTCGTAAATGATCTCGTATGGCACAATATTTCCTTTCAAGAATCTGAATCCATCGAGGCATGGACCCATGCCCCGGCCTACAGCACGATTTCCGCACGCATCACTGCCAAAGCTCTCGGTATTCACGAATTGCGCCTCAATAGGAACAATATCGATGCCAACGGTCAATTATTCGTGCAACAAGGGGACAACAAGCAATATCTATCAGACATTCAGGATGGGTACAGTGCCGCGCTACGAGAACAACTCAAGACCCTTCTGCTTCATGGAGATAGTGAGTCTTCCTCATGTCCCTATGAATTTCTATTGATCCCCGAGCGCCCCTTTGATGCTTCGGGGTTGCCGCAACTCTATTATATTTACGGCGACTCCAAGTGCGGAACGCTTTACGCTTTCTCTGCATACAAGGGTGCAGAGGGGTCACAAGAAACGCCCCAAGGGATCGATGAAGGCGGATGGGAGCCACTCCAACCCATTGAGGACAAACCTACTTGGCAACCTAACCCACACAGTAGCAATCCCCCCAAAACACAGAGCTTCGTGACGCAGGCACACGTAACCTCTCCTAGTGGCGATATTCAAACCTTTATCACACCAGCGGGACTCGCGTACCAAATTACCAACAACCCAACGACTACGACTGTCGTGAGTACGCTAAATACCGGACAAACCGTTACCAATTACTACGGCCCCAACACCGACGTATTCGTTCAGGCTTATCAAGACGGCACCGTTTCGGTGGATGTTGCCCAATCCCTTCCCACCCCTCATATCCCATCCGGATCGGGTCGAATAGATGTTACGATAGACAGCGCCGGGGTTTCGCTTGGTCCCAACACCAATCCCCCTTCGGGGCTCGATGGATTTGGTCGGGACCCGACAGGTGGCACACCCTCTGAGACCGCGACGTTGACCTTGTCGGGGATTCCTGGGATTCACACGGATGCCATCATAGACGACGTCGCAGCCGTGGGCATCGACGCCCCCCAGGGAGCGATGTCTTCGAATCTTGATGCCAGTCAAACCGGGACGATCGCAATCTCCACCCAGGGTGAAACCACGTTTGTCATCCAAAAAACAACTGGCCAAGTGGCTACCATCCGTATTCTCAGTGGTAACGGCAGCGGGACAAGGACTGTTGAAATGCATATCCTATCTGGCGGCGATACCAAAAGCACGATCAGCCAGGCATCCATTTCCGAGTTTGCAGATTTACAGGTGACGGTTGAAAATGGCCAGGCGACTCAGATTACTTTCACCGCGAACAAAACAAGTGACGTATCCTGGAAAAATGGCGTAAAACTCGTATTTGGTGAGCCCCTCGATGCATTTCCTGAGCCTTCTCGAGACACATTTCCGATCGACCCAAGCGATCTCATTTCTGCGACGACTACCGAGCTGGACCCGGACGAAAAAACACTTGATTTTAAGCCCCCAGTATTGGAAGACCGCAATCAAATTGCGACCGACGACGAGACAAAAACCCTTGGCAATGACAACGCCCGTCGGCAAGTAGCAAACCACAAACCAGATGCCACTGGGGGGGATCCGGTCTACTTAATCACGGGGGAGTTTTATACCGAAGAGTTCACAGATATCGGCCTGCCATCTCAAGGGCTAGATTTGGCAATACGTCGCAGCTATCGTAGCCAACTCAATCGCGAAGGTATCTTTGGCTATGGATGGACATGGAACCACTCTGAAACCATAGGCCATGCCCAAGAGAGTACCGATATTGTCTATCGCGATGCAGAGGGGGCCATTCACCGTATTGAACAAGATGCCGATGGCTACTATCAGCCCCCTCCAGGGGTGACCTATCAAATTGATCGCGATGGCGACTATATTGTGCTTGCGTTTGCCGATGGTCAAACCCATACGTTTTTGGCCGACGGGGGCATTCTTCTCGAGAAACGTCACCCCAACGGACGAATACTCACGTTCGGATACGACTTAGCGGGGCGGTTGGTGCACCTCAAAGACCGATTTGGCCAAGTCTTAACCCTGCACTACGACGAGACCGGGCGGTATGTGGCCCGTATCTCCGACAACCATGGTCGCACTGTCCGCTATGACTATGATGCGCGAGGGGATCTGGTTGCGTTTCACGATCTGGCAGAGAGGACCACGCGACATATCTACCTGTATGACCAGACCAACCCTCGCATGAATCACAATATGGTTCAATATTCCCTGCCCTCAGGGGACACCTTAGACATTGACTACTACGCAAACGACACCGTCCGCTCACACACCAACGCTCGCGGCAAAACGTTTCACTTTCGCTATGACCCCGTCAACCGACAGGCACAGATCGAAGACGAAACCGGGATGCCCTGGAGAATACATTCTTGGGACAAAAACCACAACGTTACCCGGAAAACCTACGCCGATGGCTCATTCGAGCTGCGCACGTTTGATGACTACCACAATATGACCTTCCACCAGGACCAAAACGGAAATCAGAGCACGTTTGACTACGATGTCGAAAACCCCGACCCACGCCGACGACGCAACCTACGCAATGCCTATGGTCCCACCGGAGAGCGGACTCAATACTTTTACGAAAAACCAGACAACGAAGACCCAGACTGCGAAACCCCGGACGACGAAGACCCACACTTTAACGTGGTCACTCGAATGATTCTTCCCACCGGTCACACCATTGCGTTTGACTACGACAGTGTTGGGAATCTCTGCAAGATAAAACGCCAACTCTCGATTGGCGCGGTTGCTCATGCCAAGGGCCCGCAATATCGCTTGGACGAAGCCGGCAAAGTCGTCGCAACCCATATTGGCACCGTAACCCAACCCCGGGTCCTCACCTCTACCTTTGACTACGACGACTACGGCAACCTGTTATCCCGCACTGACACAGATGATACGGGTTTGTCACAAACCATAGAGTTTCGCTACGACCCGATGGGCCTACGCCTCGCAAGCATGCATGCGCCGCGCGGCGCGACGACGACATTTCACTATGATCTATACGGTCGCCCCATCGTTGTCTTGGATCCGCTCGGCTACGCGACTCAAACGACCTACGATGCTCTCGGTCGCCAGACTCGCACCATTGACCAAGCTGGTCACGCCACCGACTTTGCCTATCACGAAAACGGACAGCTGTCTCAACTCAAAAATGCCAAGGGCGCCTCCATCATCTGGCACTACGGCCCTGGTCGCGACATTGTCACGCCGCCCAAGCCGAGTCACATCATCGATCCCGTAGGTGCACGCACGTCCTTTACCTACGATCCGGTCGGAAACCTCATCGCACTTGTTGACTCCAAACAAAACACAACGCGATTTGGCTATGACAAAATGCATCGCTTGATTTGGCAACGGGACGAGACCCTGCGCAGTGAGCAACACATTGCCTACGACGGTAACGGCAACCAAATCCTCGTCATCGACGAACAAGGCGGCCAAACCCATTGGCAATACGATGCGCGCAATCGGGTCACGCGGATCCAAGATCCCCTCAGCCGGGCGACCGAGTTTGACTATCGACAGAGTAATACGCTGCCGTTTCGGATTGTTACTAGCAAACAAAGCGGTGCCGATTCACAAAGTGCCAGCGTCGTCATCGATCGCCACCGCGTCGAGCGGACTACGACCCATCGTGGCTTAACCCAGGTGTCTTACTTTGACGTCCGCGGCTTACGCGTCGAGACGCTGTCCTACGTAACCGCCGACGGCCCCGAGAGTAGCGCGGCGCGGCGGACGCGCTTTGAATACGATGGCCTCGGACGATTGATTGGCCGAATCGACCCGGCCGGCAACCAGGCCCATAGAAGCTACGACGACAGCGGCAACGTCATTCTTGTCGTGATCACAGACGCAGACGATAAAGTCATGTCCCATACCGCCTACGAGTATGACCGCCGCAACCAAGTCACCAAGCAAATCGACGCTCTCGGCAATGCGACCTTGTTTGCCTATGACGGTGTCGGCCAGTTGGTTTCGGTGACCACTTTCAAACAGGACGAAGCGGGCAAAAAGGCCAAAGAGATCGTCACCGAGTACACCTATGATGCCCTAGGCAATGTCATTGCTATCAAAGATGGCCTCGGCAATACCTCCCACTTCGAATACGACCCGGTCAATCGTCCGACCGCGGCGACCAATCCCCTTGGTCATACCCAGTGGCAGGCCTACAACCAGCACGGCGAGCTCATTCAAAGCATCGACCCCCTCGAGCATGCTTCGCATTTTGAATACGATCCACGCGGCCGTTTGATTGGCGCCACCAATGCCACCGGCGCGACCCAGCGCTACGAATACGACAACATTGGCAATCTCATCGCAAATATTGACCCACTTGGCGGTCGCACGACGTTTGCCTACGATGCACTCAACCGCGTGACATCGGTGACCAACGCTCTCGGCCACCGGCGACAGGTGTTTTACGACGGCAATATCACCGAATCGGTCGATGCTCTGGGCAACCCCATCACCAGCGAGTTTTCGCCGTTTGGCCAAGCCAAAGGCTTGACCGATGCCAATGGTGCCCGGCATGGGTTTCAATCTGACAAACTGGGACGCACGACCGAGACGACGAGACCCGACCAAAGTAAAGAGCACGACAAGTATAACGCTCTCGGTCGGCTCACAGAGCAGACTTTGGCTGACGGGACCTTTGTCAAACGCAAGTACGATGCTCTTGGGCGTCTAAAGCAGGTTTGGGTGCGAAAGCCCGACATGCAGGACCTTCGCCTCGAGCAAGAGTTTTCCTATGATGCGCAATCGCGTCTCACCCTCGCTGTCGATCACAACGAAGGTCGCCAGATTCATACCGTAAAGAGATTCTACGATGACATTGGCCGCCTAGACTACGAGATTCAAGACGGTCATCGCATTGACTACAGCTACAACGCGGCTTCGCAACGTACAAGCATTGCATATCCGATGCCGCCCTCTGGGGAGCGGTTTCAGCTGATCTGGCGCTATGATGCCCGCGGTCTTCCCAAGACGCTTACCGACGGAGACATCGATGCAAACGGAGACGGGGACGAGAAGGCAACCTACACCGCTCACTTTGCCCACGACCCCGCGGGTCGTCCAAAGTCAGTGCGTATCGAGTCGCCCGAAGGTCAAACCACCGCAGTATACACTACTGAAATTAACTACGATCCCAAGGGCCGCGAAACGGAGCGCGTGTTTTCCTACTCCTTGTACAGCAGTTCGATGGATTTGATCACGATGACCCAATCCTATGACGCTACTGATAATGTCACCGGGCACACCGCTGTCGATAGAGACAGCACGAAGGAACAGCACTATCGCTACGACGCAGAGAGCAGACTCACCTCTGCAACCATCGGCGATCGAGACCTGTACTGGGTCTACGATCCGACCGGAAACTGGCTCGAGACCAATCAAAACGATGCTGGCCTAAACAACACTGACAACGCCATCGAAACCAGACAACCCAAAGACCTGGACCAGTACGAAAACCTGGCATACGACGGACGCGGAAACTTGGAACAAAGTGCGACCGGATCGTTTCATTATGACTGGAACAACCGAATGACTGCCGGGCAGGTCATACAACCCATGCGGGGGGAAGAAGTGACGTTTACCTACGATGCCCTTGGTCGCCGCGTCACCAAGCAAGTCAAAGCAGAAAACGGGCAAACGAGTACGATAAGATATCTGTACAACGGTCTCGATGTCATCGAAGAGCGAGGCGACAACGAGACCATTTTGCGCCGGTTTATTCATGGCCCAGGCATCGATCAACCGTTGGTCATGATAGCCGGTGATGCCGGCTACTACTACGCACAGGACGCTCAGGGAAATGTAGTTGCGCTTGCGGCCTCCGAGGGCAACATCATTCAAGAACGCTATCACTACGACCCTTATGGGCGCATGACAGTTATTGATGCCGATG
Organism: Kofleriaceae bacterium; assembly: GCA_965223575.1. Taxonomy (GTDB): domain Bacteria; phylum Myxococcota_A; class Polyangia; order Haliangiales; family Haliangiaceae; genus CBDCWZ01. Next base: position 352 of record CBDCWZ010000071.1, on the reverse strand, counting down.
GACGGGTCCACACGCAAAGCATGCTCGGCAATTCCTATGGCTACACCGGACGCCGCTGGGATTCTGAACTTGGCCTTTGGTATTATCGGAATCGTACTTACGACGACAAGCTGGGACGCTTTTATCAGCAAGACCCCCTCGGATTTGTCGATGGCACGAATCGATATGCTTATGTTTCGGCAAACCCAACGACATTAGTCGACCCGCTAGGGTTGGCCGGGCGCAACCAAAACTCGTCCAATGGGGCTTCGGCGGTTGCGGGCATCTCTCCACGTGATGTTGGTGCGGGTAAGTCAACTGTATGGAAAATGCCGGAAACACCTAAAGGCAGATTTGGAGATTTCTTTAACGC
>CBDCWZ010000070.1:0-4211 GCA_965223575.1 Kofleriaceae bacterium | reverse complement strand
CGCACTATCGATGTCCCCGGCCAGCCCGCGCAAACGGGCCGCCAACTCTTGGTGCCGATCGTCGAAAAACATTCCGAGATCGTCGCTCGACAACGGAATATCAGTAGTCATGACGCCTCCCAGTCTGACCGAGAGAGCCAGGCATGCGCGAGCTAGATCCGCGAAAATCTGGGCTGCGAAAATCTGGATGGTCCATGCAATCGGCCTGACTCTGCGCCTCTGCTTCCAACGCTTCTGCCAAGGGCAGACTCGCCGCTTGATGAAGCATCTTTTTGGTTACGCTATGGGCAAAACGGGGCCCACGCGCGAGCTTTTTGGCCCAGTCGTGGGCAATTTCCAGCGCCGAAACGTCATCTTGGGCGAGCTGATTTATGAGTCCAATCCGATAGGCATGGCGAGCATCAATCCTCTCCCCCAAAAAGAGCAGTTCGCTCGCGTTGCCGAGCCCGACCAAGCGCGGGAGCAGGTAGGCGGCTCCCATATCGGCTCCGCTTAACCCAAGCTCAGGAAAGATAAATCCAAACTGAGCGTCCTGCGCAGCAACTCGAAGATCGCAAGCACATGCGATAACAGCACCGGCTCCGACTGCAGGCCCATGTATCGAGGCAATGACCGGCTTGGCCATCGTGCACAGCGAATGGATCAGTCGGCCCGTTTGCCGAGTAAATTGGAGCAGTCCCTGCCGATCCCGATGTTTGAGCGCGGCAACAATTTCTTCGCGATCGCCCCCCGAGCAAAATGCCCGGCCTCGCCCCGTGATCACCACCGAACCGACATCGCGATCTGCACCGAGACGATCCAGGACGACAGGTAGATTTGCATACATCGCGAAGGTCAACGCATTGAGTTTCTCTGGACGGTCCAGAGTAAGGAGCGCGATACCATGCTGTACTTGGAGCGAAAATCCCCCATCCGATGCCGTCATAGACCTCCGCCATATCATAAAAATGGCCCATCTGAAGTCACAGACCGCCGACCAAAGCCACCTCGAGCCAGATACTTGCAAACACAGAGGTTTCGGTCTAAATGAGGGCAAGCCCCGGATTTAGGGAATGTTAACGACCGTTCAGTTTGACCCTCAGATCGCCCAGAAGCTCTCCACGACCCAAAGGAGATTGTTTCGGCGACAGATTTCCCGGATGGTTAAAGCTGCGGAAATTCACGGCAATGGGATGGACTGGGAAGTCGCGTTTCGCTTCACCGACGACGAGACGATTCACGACCTCAACCGCAGTTATCGAAGCGTTGACAAACCGACGGATGTCCTCGCTTTCCCTCAGCAAGAGGGCCCTGGGGCCGACCTTACCCCCAATGTGCTTGGCGATGTTGTCATCTCTTTGGATACCGCCGCAGCCCAGGCAAAACATGGTGTCGAGGCAGAGGTCCTCATGCTCGCAGCCCACGGCCTGTGCCACCTATTGGGATATGATCACCAAAACGATAGCGACGAAGCGAAAATGAATGCCCGCGTAAAAAGTCTGACCGCTGAGGCACTTGCGCAAGGGCCCGTAAAGGCCGCGTAGCAGTGGTTCAGCGTACAAAAGATGCATAACATTGCTTCGCACGAATGTATTGACATCCATGGGATTCGCGATGATTCTACAATTCGATTGTCCAATCCAGCCAAATATGTTCACTTGATAGCAATTCTCCTGGCCTGTCTCACTCTTGCCTGCGGCAGTAAGACAAACACAACTTACCGGCAACCGGGTGAGACCAAATTGTCCTCTGACGGATCGACAATTCCGTGGCCCGCCAATGGTGTGTGTGCGCTAACCGCAGTCAACGATCAACGATGCCACCTATTGCACCCGCAGGATGGCCTGCTGATTCACAGCGCATTGGGGACCTACTTCCGATCCCAAGAGGCTGCGGGAAAACATTCGCAATCCGACTTGCGGGAGGCAGAGCGCGCTTTGGGGCCGCCCCACGTCGTCCCCTATGGCCAAGCACTCGCCCCAGTTGTCGGCCGTTTTTTCATCTACGTCGGTGATACCAAAGATACATTGCGGATTCAGAATACAGTCGTGGCATCCCAAACAACGCGTTGGGGATTCCGCATCCAGCTTCGCAAAGAAAAGCAAAATTGGCTTGTCGCCTCATTTGGTTACTGGAAAAACCTGCCGGGCCCCAACCCCAAGAAATAGGGTCAACGTTCGTTGGCGGTCTTCTCAACCACCTTATACACTTTCGCATCTGTAAACAGCTGAAACAAATCGGCATCGAGGCGTCCCGCCTTCACTTCATAGGCGAGAATGTCTAGGGCCTGCTCCGCCGGGATGGCTCGTTTGTAGGGGCGATCGGATGCCGTCAAGGCATCATAAATATCGCTGATGGTCATCATTCGACTCGGGACAGGAATCTCATCACCGCGCAGGCCATGGGGATAGCCATCTCCGTTGAGCTTTTCATGGTGGGCACCAGCAATAATAGGAACATCTCGGTACGCCCTCCCCCAAGGAATCTGTTTGAGAAAATTGTAGGTGTGAACAACGTGGCTTTCAATTTCGGCGCGCTCCATTGCAGTGAGTGATCCCCGCATGACCTGTAGCGCCTCTACCTCTGCCGGGGTCAGATAGGGGCGGGGCACTCCGCTCTGATCGAGATAGGTACGCGCTGCGATATCAGCGATGCGATCGAAGTTTCCATCCTCGAGCACGCTCGGCTCATTTGCAAACAGGACAAACTGGAGAAACTCGTCTAACTCAGCCAAACGCGCGTTTGTATCTCCGTCAAAATCTCGCAGTTTTTCCATGGTCCCATCGCGTGACTCCTCTAACAAATAGGACACTTTCTTTTGTAGCCGCTCCGCTTCCATCGTCCGGCGAATAAACTGAAACCGTTTAACGACTAACTGTCTTTGATGCTCATACAACTTGTTGGCCTTCACCAAGACATGCTCGCGAACCCCAACCTTGCCAAAATCGTGCAACAAAGCGGCATATTCGATCTGCTTCATGTCATCGACCTTGAGATGCAACCCAGCATAGGCGCCAATCGATGTACGATCTGCGGCGTCTGCCAATCCGACGGTAAGCTTGGCGACCCGCTCAGAGTGACCAGACGTGCTCGGATCCCGCGACTCGATCGCGGTCACAGAGGCGCGAACAAAGCCGTCAAACAGCTGCTGCACCTCTGCATAGAGCAGCGCATTCTCAAGGGCGATCCCCGCCTGCGAAGCCAAGGTGGTCGCATGATCCGCTGAGGCGTCATCAAAGGGAGCGACCCCTCGCTCAAAATCAGAAGGCTTGGTCAACGATCCAAAACCGACACGGCGCCGATTAATCAGCTGAATCACACCAATCACCTGATCGCGCGCCGACACCATCGGAACCGCCAACATCGATCGCGTCTGATATCCGTGTTTTTCGTCAAAGCTGCGATCATGAACAAATCCCCACGGATTATTGCCGGTGCGGGGCGGATCTAGCAGATATAGATCCTTGATTGCGATCGTCTCTCCATTGAGCACGCAAGCCCCGACAATCGATGATGCCGACACTTCCATCGTGTGCCCGTTGGCTTGAAGCTCGATGGAGTCGTTTTGACTGTTGGCAAAACGAATAATCGGGTTTGCATCCTGCTGCTCGGGTTCGACGATATATACGGTGCCTGCATCGGCATTGGTAACCTCTCGAGCGCGTTGCAAGATGAGGGCAAGCAACGAGTTTGTATCCCGATGTTGCGACAATGCCCGGCCGGTACTCCCAAGCAGCTCGTTTTCTCTGCGCGCACGCTGGAGCTCGAGCTCCAAAGATGACTTCGCCCATCGCGCCATCATCGATTGTTCGCGGGCCCGCAGCAGCGTGACCAAACGCACTGGCGAAATTGGAATCGTCGCTACCATCAAGTTGGGGATGTCGGTCAGTGACGACACGTCTCCGGCGATAAAGTCCTCGTCGGAGCCGAGCAGCACCAACGCGTTCGTACCCAACCTGGCCTCCGTGACCACCGACTTGGGAAGCGAATCATCTCGCCACAACTCGGGCCACAATAGGGTTACACTTGCCGGCGATCGAGTCAGCCGCAAATAATGATCTTTCCTATCCTGCAATGTCCAGAGCGAAAAACGCTCATCCCCCTGGATCATCCGCGCCACGTCATCGACTGATGTCAGCATCGATTTGGCCACAGCTTCGGGAGTGTATCACAGCCAAACGATCGGAAAGAAATTGGCCCGCATTTCTCCCCGTTTTCGTCGCGAGAGCGTC
>CBDCWZ010000069.1:0-7616 GCA_965223575.1 Kofleriaceae bacterium | reverse complement strand
ACATGCCGGTTCCGGCGATGAGGCCCAACTCGCAAGCCCCCGGTAGTCCGTGGGCAAAAATGCATAAAACCCCGCCGCCGCCGAAACCGCGCTCAAACCCAGCGCACCGCCCACCCCACCGCCTGCACGCCGGAGCGCGGCGGCGGGAGCGGCCCCGTTTCCGGTTTCTTCCGCGTAGCGTAGGCTCATGTGGATCCCGAAGTCGACCCCCAGACCGATGAAGAGCACGGCGAATGCCACGGAGATGAGATTGAGCTGGCCGATCGAGAGCGCCGCAAAGGCAGCCGTCCAGATGAGTCCCATCACGAGGGTAGCGGCCGTCGCTACAACAAGCTGGACGGATCGAAGACCTGCGATTAGCAAAAGAGCAACGAGCAAAAGAGAAAGAAAAGACGCCATCTTCCCGCCCAACTCCACGCTTTCGAGCTCATCCTGATCGAGCGCAGGAGACCCGTAATCCGCAACCGGAGACCTTTCTTAGCGTTGATGCCCAATTCGGCTGCGATGCGGCGAATGTCCGAAAGGGCCGCTTCCGCGGGCTTTAGAGACATAAAATCGAGAACAGGCTGGGCGAGAACGAACCGCCTCGCGCCGGGCGTATCCTTAGGCGATGCACGGATGAGCGTCTCCCAGGAGAGGTTCAGGGGCGGCCCGTCCGCTCGGCCTCGGCCACTTCCCGCATGCGTTCAAACAGCCCTGCCAACTCGGCCGAAATCCGCCGCTCTTCATTCCGAAGAAAGCCCAAGTCAGCTCCGCAAACGCGTGACCTCGCCCAACGGTACGACTGTTGCTGGTTTGCAGGCGTTAGAGCAGGGAAACCTTAGGGGACACGCTGATACAAGCCGTCAAGCAGGCCACGCATCGCTCTCAAGAACTCGGCCGCGAGACAGGGGACGGATCTAACTTTTCAACTTTTTCTTCTAAAAAGTTGAAAAGTTAGATCCGTCCCCCTCTCATCTTGTCCTTCGGGCAATGAATCATCCTCGGGACGAACGGGCTCGCGACCAACCGGCGGATCGACACTGGGAAAGAGTGGTGGTGGTCGCATTTGGCGAGCCGCCGGAGAAAGTTGTCCCCATATCAAAAACACGACAAACCACATGGTCGGAAGCCACATCATGTATTCGGGAAACATCCGGGTATAGCCGCTTAGATAGCCAAGAAATACATTGACGAAGACAAATGCTGTGAACGACTTCGAGCGCATCAGGCCCAATTTTGGAATCGGCAAATTTGAGGCCATCAGATAGGCACCGACCAAAATGAGGCCTGGAAAATAACGCCAAATCGCCCCCGAGATCACAAAATCAGCACCGAACAGCTTGGCGCCCCCAAACGGCCCCATATGCAGCGGCGCCCCCACAGCCGTATACTTCATGAGCGCCAAAAACCAGATCACCAAGATCCCGCCAATCATTGTTGTGGGTACACCAAAAAAGATCTTGGGGTGCGTCGGTTCACCCGTGGTGATGTTGTAGCGGGCCAAGCGAAAAGTCGCCGCCAACACCCAGCAACCGCACATCACCATCAATAGGTACCGACCACCACCGTCGGCAAAGGGAAGCGTCTGCTGACTTGTAAATGCGCAAAAAAACAAAAACGCTGGCGCAACCCCAAAGCTCAAAAAGTCGGCAAAAAGAGTCTAGCTGTACCCCCAGCTCGCTCGTCCCGCGGACCAGGCGCGCGACGAAGCCATCGAGCCGATCGGTCAGCACAGAATAAATGATTAGCCAAGCCGAATCGACGAAGCGACCCTCATAGGCAGCCATGAGCGCCAACATGCCAAACACCAGGTTGAGCGCGGTAATACAGTTGGGTGCCAAATAACGCAGCCCCCGCTTGAATCGCGGTGAAAGTGTCATGGTTCATCCTCCCCGTCTTTCTCAACATCCGAGGTCGCGCCACCATCCATCAATTTTGCGTACAGGAGTTGGCCTAAGCTATCGACCATAAGCGACTCTACTGCCTGCTCAATCCGCAGTCGCTCTTCGTCGCTGTCGTATACAAAACGAATCCCCATTCCTACTTTGTCTTCTGGAACATGGTCGGGCCGTGCAAGGTGTTGAACAGTCCCGCGAATGTTCAGTGGCTCTGCCCGCCCCGGAACAAATAGCTTAAATAAAAACTTCGTCCCAAGCGGCAAGAGCCGCTTCGTTTTGATGAACGTTCCCCCCTTGGAAATGTTCCGCGTATAATCAGAAAAGAACGTGTTGAGTCGATCGTACTCAACCTTCAGTTCGATCGGCTGACGCTCATCCTTGCGGAGCTCGGCGCCCGGTTTACCCGTAGGGTCAGCACTCATCGCGATAGCCTCCGACTTGCACACGTGCGACGAGGTACGAGAAACCGGCCCGGTTTCTTTGACCGGTAAACAGCAGCCCTGGACATCGTGGTGCACTCTAGCTCAGCATCCGTAAAGACGTAAACACTCTGCGTCAACCACCACCAAGGTATGAATATTATTATCGATAGGTTCCCCAGGCGGCCCCAATCTCGGATACCGTGTTAGGAACAGACCGGGCAAGCAAACGATCTCCGAAAACCGCAAGCACGAATACTTATATAGGCCTACGAAATACCGGCACAGGACAACGACCTGAAATAGAACCGTAAGATGTCAAATACTCTTTTCGCGCCACGGGATTGGCGATGGCGAATTTGGGCCCTTGTCTTGGCCACTTCTGCCATCGTGCTTGCCTTCACCCCGCTGTTTCATGTCCTCGGATTCGAATTTGCATTCGCAATGGCGATCCTCGTCAGTTTTGCCGGCGCAGATCTTGGAGCGGCGTGGGTCCGCCGCCAAAGGAACCAACCGACCTACAGTGATGAACCGGCGCCCGTAGTCCGCTTGCTCTACCAGTCCGCGCTCCGAACGCTGCGATTACTCCTGGCACCGCTCGTCATCATGGCGACAAACGGCTTACGTATCCCCAACTGCGATTGGTGGTTTGGACTCTCCGCCTACGCCTTGTTACCTTGTATCTCTGGCCTATGCGCATCGACCTGCGGTGTACTGCTCGGCATTGCGGCCGGAAAACGCAAGTGGATCAGCGCAACCCTTCCGCCTTTGATCGTAGTTGGGGTCATGTTGTTTGCAATCATCAGATTTTATACCCACCCCCCGGCATTTTCGTACTCGATGTTTGCTGGGTATTTTCCCGGCAATCTCTATGACGAAAACATCACCTTTGGTGCACCGCTACTGTGGTCCCGTTTGTCTCAGATATCACTCCTGGCGGGGGCATCGGGGCTCGCGATATTGTTCACAGATCCAGCGACGTTGACGCTGAGTTGGCAACATCGCAAAATCAAAGCAAGTCGACTTTTTGTGTCCTATTGTTGGAGCTTCCAGCGCACTTCTTCTTTGGTGTTTCTCGGGCGAACTCGGGTTTTCGATCTCCGCCTCAGACATGCAAAAACAACTCGCCGGTCGTTACGAGACCAAACACTTTATCATCCATTATCCGCTTGGCGGTGCGATCGAAAGGGATATTGTCCTGATCGGTCGGGACCATGAGTTTCGCTACCGCCAAGTAACCGAAACACTAGCGACTACAGTCCCTGGAAAGATTCGCTCCTATTACTTTCAATCGCGCGCCCAAAAATTCCGTCTATTTGGCGCGCGCAACGTCGATATGGCCAAACCGTGGCGTCGCGAAATTTACGTGCATCATGCCCCCTTTCCTCATCGCGTCCTCCGTCACGAGATCGCCCATGTCGTCGCTGGCAGTTTTGGAGACCCGCTGTTTGGTGTCAGCGTTCGCTACCGGTTTGGCCTGCCGCTTTACTTCAACGTGGGCCTCATCGAAGGAATTGCAGTCGCCGCAGACTGGCCCGCCCGCTTCGCGCTAACCCCGCACCAATCGGTAAAAGCAATGATTGCCCTTGGACTTGCCCCAAAACAAACGCAAGTATTTTCAACGGCGTTTTTGTCATTGTCCTCCTCCCGCGGTTACACTTTGGCGGGCTCGTTCGTCCGCTACCTACTCGACACCTATGGCGCAAAACAGGTCCAGCAACTATACACAAGCGCGGGCGATTTCCAGGCTGCGTTTCAGCAATCTGCTGCCGAGATCTATTCTGCTTGGCAACAATTCATCTCGACCGTTGCGATCACAGAAGAGCAACAAGCCCTCGCAAAAGAGCGCTTCCGACGCCGCGGGATCTTTCATCGCCCGTGCCCCCACGCAGTTGCCCGGAGCCGCGCCCGCGCTTCTGCACTTGCCCGCCAAGGAAATCATACCGCCGCGACCCCCTTGCGGCAGCGGGTATGTCAATACGCACCAGCAGAGCCCTTATACCGTCTAGAGCTAGCACACAACCTGTACAACACCGGCGAGGATCAACAAGCATCCGAACAACTACAACTCCTGTCGCAAAACGAAACCATATCGTCCTCCCTTCGGGCAACGAGCCTGATCGCCGCCGCGCGCATCGCCAAACGAGCACACGATCTCCCGCAAACACGATCCGATCTCGAAACAGCTATCAAGCTGCCAATCTCTCGCGCGCTTCGGCGAACCATTCTTGCACTACAATTCGCTCTCGACTACGACGGCCCAGGCGCCATCGCATTGCAACAATATCTGTGGCCACAAACGCCCCAACACCGCGCGATGCAAATCGCAACCGCCGCCCTCGTCGTAGCGTCCGCACCAAAACTCGGCCTCGGCGCCTACCTCCTAGCCCGAGTCATGCGCCACAAAGGCCACCCCCAGACAGTAAAACAACTCCTACTCCGCGCACTCGCCCTCGGTCTACCCAACCCCCTGTTCACCCAAGAGGCCGCAAAAATCCTCGCCCAAGCCAGTTATCAAACCAGCGACTTTGCCAACGTACACAAAGCCGCCGAACTCCTCAGCACCCCCGACCTACCCCAAGTCGACCAACTCCTCGCCCAAGACTGGCTCGCCCGCATCACCTGGCACAACACAACCCATCCCTAAGTCCGCTCGCATCGCATGAATACCTTCGCGGCTTTTCCACCACCGGGCGGCACGCTTGCCCCGAAACACCCGTAGTACTTTCGCAACCCTCCGCGACTAGGCAGGGTGTACGGGTATGGGTTCGCGCGCAGTTCGCAGCGCACATCGAGATGCAACGCACCACTCAGGTCTCTTGCGTGTTTTGCTCTAACGAACTTGCGCGCGCATGTCTGAGATGGGATGAGAAGGCCGACCCCCACTCGACGAGTTTACGATAGAATCGTATCTCAAACAAATAACGGGCTCGTGGCCCAAAAGAAGGAGGTCGACCATGGATAAGAATGCCACAAAAACAGCTGGAATGGATCTCGGAGATAAATATAGTGTGATTTGCGTGCTTTCCGAGGAGGGCGAGGTCCTCGAAGAGACACGAATCCGGACGACGAAGCAAGGGATGCAAACCTATTTTAGGTTACGCGAACCCATGCGAGTGATCATAGAGGTGGGCGGTCATTCTCGTTGGGTGAGCGCCCTACTCAAAGAGCTCAAGCATGAGGTCATCGTCGCCAACCCGCGCCGGGTACTACTGATCGCCGAGAATCACAATAAGAACGATGAAACCGATGCAGAGCTGCTTGCAAGATTGGGGCGCGTTGACCCCCAGCTCCTGGCACCAATAAAGCACCGCTCTGATGTGATTCATGCCGACCTCGCACTGATTCGCGCAAGAGCAGCGCTGGTCGAATCCCGTACCGCACTGATTAACTCGGTGCGAGGACAAGTCAAAGCGTGTGGATACCGGATGCCCACTTGCTCAGCAAAATGCTTCGGGAAGCGAATCGAAGCGTTACCAATGCCATTGAAAGAAACATTGACACCCGTGATGGAGTGCATCGCGAAGCTGACAGAAAACATTGGCCACTACGACAAGCAAATCAAAGCGATGGCAGAGATAAAGTATCCAGAAACAGCACCTCTGATGCAAATCGTAGGCGTCGCAGCGCAAACCGCTTTGACCTTTATCTTAACTCTAGAAGACCCCACACGGTTTCCACGTGCCCGATCGGTAGGCCCCTACCTAGGAATGACAACACGTCAAAGACAGAGCGGCAGTCAAGACCCGCAACTGCGAATTACCAAACACGGGGACCCCTATATGCGAAAACTTCTCGTCCAAGCGGCCCACTACATCATCGGCCCGTTTGGCAAGGACAGTGCACTGAGACAATGGGGATTGGCTCTCGCCGCACGGGGCGGTAAAGGAGCAAAGAAACGAGCCGCCGTGGCCGTCGCGAGAAAACTTGCTGTCGTGATGTGTCGACTGTGGATGAGCGGGGAGGATTACGAACCGTTCCCCAATGAACGCCAAGAACAAGACCAGGAGGTCAAAGTCGCTGCCTAATCTCTACCAAAACAAAAATCAAACAATTCTACGATGACTCGATCGAACGTTTACCGCCCCGTCCTGGAGACTGCGCGTCCGTGCTTGGCCCAAAAGGCCGCGTCTGAGATTGCAGCTCCAAGATGGGCCGGACCCCAACATGCACAGCAGCACTAACGCTGCACAAACAGTGCGAATGGAAGCATCGGCGAGAAACGCGGTCTGAGTCGCTACAACCCAAACAAACAAACAGATCGCCAGGAGACTCTATACGATAAAAACTTACAAAATATGATACCCAAGACTTGACACCGACGGGCCTTCTCATGGAAGCACGAACCCATACCCGTACACCCTGCCACACCGTTCGCGAAACTCGCTTGCCCAAAAACGCGCCATAATCTATCGTGAAGCGCAACAAACGCTACCAAACAAGCTTTACTGAGAGACTTGACGCTCCGTCGCGGCAAACCCCAACTGCTCATACAGCCGCTCGCTACTGTGCAGATACCGCGGATCCCGCAACTTGCTTCGCCACCGCGCAAGCACAACCGGATCCGAGTCGAGTCGACAATCCCCCCACCCCAATCGCTTAAACTGCCCAGCCGCATCCCAGTTCGAGTGAATAATACTAAACGCCTGCACCTCGGGAGTATTCTCAATAAATGCAAAATAGGGCTTGTACCAGTAGTCCCAATACCCCTGACCGGTTTGCTCCCGCTGCGACTCCGTCAGCCGAATCGCACTCGATTCCACGATCATGACCGGCATCTTTTTGTCACGAGCAAATTCGACCACCCGATCGCGATTGTGGTCATCATAGTACCCCTCTTGGCCGATCTGAAACACGCTAATCCCCACCCAATTGACATAGGCATCGCCAGGATACCAGTCCGAGATATCCCGGTTTTGGTAGGTGGGCTTGAGCCCAATCGAGTGCCAAACATACGAAACGTTGCGGACCCCGCGGGCATAAAAACGATCGACGATTCGGCGATACGCAACCTGATACGCCTCCGGATCTGGATAACGACCATCGTCAAACTCACCGCCAAAACGGAGATAAATCGGCCGTCGGTAAGACATCAGTAGGGTCGCAAGCTTGTCGATATCATCGTCGGCAGCCCCCGACGTAATCCGGGCAAGCTCAGCCTTATCCGCCCAAATCTGAATCTGCGGTATCAAATGCTCGTAGTGCGACAAAGCATGGGTGAGATCCTGGGAATTGTCACCCTCGTAGTACGCGATAGGAGTCTGAAATCCTTTTCTAAATAGGTTCGAATAAAATGCCACCCCCGCCGGACGCCCAG
>CBDCWZ010000068.1:0-51201 GCA_965223575.1 Kofleriaceae bacterium | reverse complement strand
CCGCACTGAGCAAACTAGGCTCAATTGCAAGTTGAAGAGGTGCCGAACCGAATACCGTAATAGTCGTTGTCTTGGAGATCGAGGCCGCCAATTTTTTTAGCAAGACACCGGACGGGGTGGACCAGTCCAGGTCGGGGCGCCATGGCCTATTGGGGGGAAACTGAGACATTTTCGGTGCTATTTGATCCCAAATAGCGTAGCGCCTGGTGAATCAAGCGGTTGGTAACAGAAGGGTCTTCTGCCAGCTGTAACGCCAGCTTTCGCTCGCGTTGGCTAAGGGGGTGACCACCTTGATACCGGCGCAAGATTTCGGCGGCAGATAGCGCCTTATCCCAAGTATGTGTAAAGCGGCTCACGACCTCAATGTAGACTGGGTTTCGGGCACGGTCAATCGCTTTTGATCCGGTGCTATGCATCCCTATTAAGGGCACGAAGATACAGGTTTTAGCTCTTCGTTTCGGACAGTCAGGCACGGAGAGACCGCAAAAGGACAAGGTATTCGATGTTTCCCGCGGGGCCAGTAATCGGTGATTTTAAGTCTCCTTCCACACAAAAGTTGTTTTGCGCTGCCCATGTCACGACTTTTTCCACTGCGCTGCGCCGTTTGACCTCGTCCCTCACTACACCCCCCCGATCAACTTGGTCCTTGGCAAGCTCGAACTGTGGTTTGACCAGGGCGACGATGGGTTTATCTCTGGGATCGCGCAACAGCATTTGAACTGGTGGCAGAACCTTTGTAAGAGAAATGAATGACACGTCGATGACCGCCAAGTCGCATGGATCGGGGATTTTCTCCGGATCGAGGTGTCGAATATTCTCCCGCTCGAGTACGACCACCCGCTCGTCCTGTCGCAACTTCCAAGCGAGTTGCCCGTAGCCCACATCGACAGAATATACCCGTTTTGCACCGCGTTGGAGGAGCACATCGGTGAATCCACCAGTGGACGCGCCGACGTCGATCGCGATTTGTCCCGTCGGGTCGATGCTAAATCCATCCAAGGCGGCTTCTAACTTCAATCCTCCACGTGAAACATACGGATGTTTAGGCACCAGCACATTCACGGTCGCATGCTCATCTACCATTGTGCCTGCCTTATCCATACGCATCCCCGCAACCTCCACGCGGCCCGCAAGAATCAACGCCTCCAGCCTTCTGGCGGTCGGGCGCTAACGTTCTGGCTACCAGCAGCTGGTCAATTCGTCTCTTTGCCACAATCCGAACCCTAGCATAGAGATATCTATCGAGAATCCTTTCCTTTGCTTGACACCAACGAGGCGAACTTGCTACATGTCTGCCCTATTATCCATTCATGGGGCTGTAGCTCAGTTGGGAGAGCGCTAGAATCGCACTCTAGAGGTCAGGGGTTCGATCCCCCTCAGCTCCACCACATGTATGAATTCGAACCTTTGTCCTCAGGGGGCGAGAGTCCTCCTGGGATGGCAGGGGCAGGAGGATCTGGCTCCAGCAGGGCGAAGGATTTGATTTTGCAGGTGGCATAGAAATGTTTCCTTCCTTGTTTGGGGTTTCGAGGGGTTAATGTAATCGGCCCTGTGAGACGGCGGATTGCCAGAGCTGATTGTTCGGTTCGCTGTTCTAGAAGCTGTTGTAGGTCTGCCAGTCGGTTTTGAATCCATGTGACCGTTGGTGGTTCGAATACGTTTTCCGACGCGGCCTGCAGACTCTTGATATCGATACGAAGCTGATCGGCTTTGTTTTCTTCTTGCTTCAGTGCGTTGATGAGTGCGGATGTCGCTCTCCCCTGTGCAACGAATTCAATAAAGTTATGAATGCGCGTCTCTGTGTTTTGCAATTCTTTCTGTTTCAAGCGTAGTTCGTCGGGAATGTAAGCAAACTGCTCAGCGATTTTTTCGGCAGTTTTCTGAAACACGATTTCTAGGGTGTCCGGGGTCAGGACATTTCTGCCCAACTCATCGATAAATTGCTTTTCGAGCTTTTTCCGAGCAATCAGCATCTTGTTGTTGCATGTATGCCTCACGGCATTCAAACAGCCATAGTAACCACTTCCTTTGCCACTCACCAGGGAGATGCTACCGTGACATTCGCCGCATCGCAATGCCCCAGAAAGCAAGTGTGGGGGATGCGTCGACACGTAGCTTTTCTGTTGTCCTTTGAGGCCAGGGAGTCCTCGTTGTGTCGGATAGGTTTTTTCAATTGCTGCCCAGCGTTTTTGTACATCACGCCACTGCTCATCGGTGATGATCCGCATCTCTGGTCGGTCCTGTATGATCCATTCTTTCTTTGGGCGTGGGACTTGTTTTCGTTTTCCACTCATCGGATCTTTTAGCGTTTTCGTTTTGTTCCAAGTATAGCAACCAATGTACTTTTCATCTTTGAGGATTCGCGCAAGCGTGGATGTTCGCCATCCCCCTTGAGGGTGAGTCTTTGTCGGAATATTTTCATCGTTGAGATTCTTTGCCAGTTGCGTGATCGATACACCTTGTGCAAAGTCTCGGTAGATTCGTTGGATGACGCGAGCCTGTCCCGGGACAATGACGCGCTTGAATCCGTCGGCGCGGAGGCGACCTTTGGCATCCAGTTTTGGTTCTCCATCCGGGACCGATTCATAACCGTATGTTTTCCCTCCCATGCAGTACCCACGAAGCACTTGGCCCATTTGTCCGCGATGCGTTTTTTTACGTAAATCGCTCAAATACAGCTCATTGATGATCCCTCGGAATTGATACGCTACTTTCGCATGCTCTTCACGCAGATCGAGACCATCGCTGACAGAGATGAGATTGACATCCCAAAATTGAAATAAGCACAAGAGCGTATTGAAGTGATGATTGTCACGCGATAGGCGTGATGCATCATCCACGAGCACCGCAGTAAATTCACAAGACTCGGCCGACTGTTTCAGCGCTTCGAGCCCAGGTCTATTCTGGATCGTGCCTGATTTTGCCTCGTCCACGTAGATGTGTTTATCTACCACAACAATATCGTGATTGTTCGCATATGTTTTACAGACGCGAATTTGATCGTCGATACTTTGCTCGCGTTGATTGTCGCTGGAAAATCGCGCATAGATCGCTGCTTTCATCGCCTTTGCTCCCATGTTTGATTGCCATCACAAATTCCTCGGCCAGTATCGAAGCGATTTGGTCAATTAACGTGATCGTTCCATCGCTCAAAGGCCGTTTGCTTGTATCACCTTTGGGGGATACCGACTGCATAGGGCCATAATAGACATTGCAAATTAGAAAACCAAAAAAATATCGGCATTTATCGTGTCGGTTTCTCTATTGAACCCTTCGAGCCAGGCGTTTGAGATCGAGTCGCAAATTCGAATCATAGTGTTCCGGTAAGGTTTCTAATCGTTCTAGGCGAATCGATGCTTCGCGATGATTGAGGACGCGGCGGATGTCAAAACCGATCATCGAGCGTTGGTCGGCGCGAGGTCTCACTTCGAAGACCATATAATGGCCATCGTAGAGATTCATCACTAAATCTGAGTCCGCATCCAGTCGGCGCAGATACTCGAGCATATTGAACCCCTTCATTCGTTTCTGCGTGGACCGTTCGAATGAACGCAATAGCCGAACGATCACAGCAGTGGTTGCGACAGGGATTCCATACCGACGGATCGACAGTGCGACCGCAAACTCAAATAGGTTCCAGTGAGAAAAAGCACGATGGAGTCCACGCCCCGCCGTCTGCTGGATATCAGGATCGATTACACCCTTTTCACACAAATGGATCAGAACATGGGGCTTGGCGTCCAGCTTTGCCTGGATCTGCTTCAGGCTCAAAGAGGGGGTATCCATTATATACTCTGTCTATCAATATTCCCGAAGTATCGTCAATTTAACGTTCCTGGACCTGTGTGCCAGGACAAACCGCGCTTGACCGTTTTGGGTTCTAATCCTAGGGATCGGGCGATCGCACGAATCGTCATTC
Organism: Kofleriaceae bacterium; assembly: GCA_965223575.1. GTDB lineage: Bacteria > Myxococcota_A > Polyangia > Haliangiales > Haliangiaceae > CBDCWZ01. The sequence goes on along the minus strand of CBDCWZ010000068.1, from coordinate 47,282 downwards.
CCTGAGAGCGGAGACGGTAGATCTCCTCGGCAAATCGCTGATATTGATGGCTTTCGCCGATGTATGCCTCGAATTCTAATCGGATTTCACTGAGGGTTCGAATTGGTCGCAGTCGTGTCCACCATCCGTCATCATAATGCGTCCTTTCGTGTTTTTGTTGAATTCTCAGTAAATAGCTCGTGTTGATTTTGTGGGGACTCCCCTTCGGCAGGGAGTCTCCCGGTCTTTTTGAGTGCTGTGACGAGTTTTTTGACAGGTTCTGAGTCTAGCTGGGTCCGCGGAATTCGCCAAGGGGCGAAATCTGTGACTTGATTGGTGTGGACCAGGCCGCGTTTCACTAGAGCCAAGAGGCTGTTGTAGCCAATGCCGAGGTAATCCCGTGCTTGTTGGCCGGTGAGGAGATCAGGGTCTGGTTTGTTTCGGTTGAGTCGAATGTGGTGCTGTGACCGGAAGTGCTTTACCCGGTCTTTAGTCCAGCGCAGATTGCGTGGCGTGGGCAGTTGTTTCATGTTGAGAATGCGTGCAATCTCCGGATCGGTGAGATCCTCAGCCAGCCTACGTACCAGCTCTGTGAGTGACGGGTCGGCTTTTGAGCCGACCGGTGTGATGCGTTTTTTGATAGCAAGCTGGGTGCAAGTATCACCGGCCCAGTGAATGGTAAACGCAAGCTTTGGCCCATCGCGTTTGACAATCACCTCGCGGATTGCCGCACGGAGTAACTGCTTACGTAGCGGCGTGGGTGTGTCTGGGTGATTCCAGACGCGAGGAAAATCTCGCGAAAGACCATGCAATCGTTGTCGCTGTTCTTGGGTGAGCTTGGGAATGTCGGATTGTTGTTTTTCAAGTGCTGTTTTTGCGACATGCATCTCTGTCAATTTTTCGTTCAATCGTTTCTCGAGATTATCAACGACCAATCTATTTTTGGGATCTGCGAGGTCATATTGCTCAAACGCACGGTCCGCGGTGTACTGCGCTGCTTCCAGGCGAAGGCGGGCCTGCTTAATTCGTTGTTGCCTTTCTTGTTGCTCCAAAGCAAATGCCCGCTCGGCCGCATCGATCGCGATGGGCACAACCGATTGACACAGTTGTTCGCCAATCATGTTGTCGACATGCTTGGCACCGAAGGATAAACAGCGCCGCCCCCCACGAGGAAATGCGCCATCGCAAAAGTACATCGCGCTGCTTTTACGATTGTAAATGACGCGTAGCTTGCGGCCACATTGGCCACATCGCACCATGCCTGCAAGCAATGCGCGCCCCTCACGTACAGCGCAACGATTATCTTCCATCCCCCACCGAGGTCTCGCTTCGGCGAGTTTGGCAAGATAGTTTTGATACTGTTCCCATGAGATGTATGCCTCGTGATGATCTCGTATACAGACTTTCCACTGTTCGGGACATGAAATCCTCTTGGTTCGTTTGGTCAGTTTCCCATTAATAAAATCGACAAAGGTTTCTGTGCGTCCATATGCATAGATACCAGCATAGATCGGGTGACTGACAAGCTTATGGAGGATGGCAAGCTTGGGGATTTCCCAAACAAGATTTCCTTGCTTGCCCGGCTTACGGATCGGAAACGGAGTTTGTGTATCGCGATAGTGGATGGCAAGCTGACGAATGCTTGTCTGATGCTCGAATTGCGCAAACATCGAACGGATTGCTTCTTGGACTCGCTGGTTGGGATCCATGATGATTTGATCGTCGCCATCGTAAACGTATCCAGGAGGAAGAAACACTTTAAGCTCGCCGCGAGCAGCTTTCGCTTCCGTGCCAGCGCGAAGTCTTGTTTTCAAACTAGAGAGTTCAAGCTCGGCTACCGTGCCTTTGATTTGCAAGACGAGTCGATCATTTGGAATCGAGACATCGTAGATTTGCTGCGTGTCTGCAACGAGCGTGTCAAAGTATCCGCACAGCTCAAACAGATGCGCCCAGTCAGAAGAGTTTCGTGATAGTCGAGAGGCTTCGATGCACAAAATAATTCCGACTTTGCGTAGCGTGACCTGGCTGAGCATCCATTGAAAACCAGGTCTGTCTGCGAAACCGCTGGCGGTGATCCCGAGATCATCCTCAACCAGCTTGGGCATCGACCAGCCCATCTCGATTGCTTTCTCACGCAGCCCTCGTTGCAAGCGCGTGCTCTCGGTGTGCTCGCGGACTTGGCAAGGATCGGACTGCCTGACGTACACAATCGCATTGCGCTCTAGATGCCGTTTCGAAATGCGTTGTTGGTCACCGGTATTCATCACGAGCCTCCTTTGTGACGTCGTCGCCTTTGACGAGATGCAGCAGCATTCTTGCCACGAGAACCACAATCTCGCTGCGAACGTTTGCCGGTAGAGGCTGGCTTCCTTGCTTGGGATCCGGTATCAATGATAATTGGAGTCGGTTGGGGCTCACTTGGATTCTCCTTTGTTTGGTCACTTGGGAGATTGTCCTTGTTCACTCTGATCGACTCCAACCTCTTATCGATCAATCCAATGATTTCGAATAACGCTGTTACATGTAACCATGGTTGTTTTTCGTGGCGGAGATCGGCAGCCGATGCCTCCGTCATCCAAATCGGTACGTTGAAACCTTCGCCCTTTTCTGTCACCAAATAGTACGTTGACGGGGATCCTTGGTGACGTCTTCGGATCCAAAATAATTCTCCCGCCAATGGGTGCAGCGGATAATAAATCCGTGCATGTTGGTTTTTGGTCTTGTGTTGACCAGCTCCACAATATGACTAGGCTTTTTCAGCCTACACATCAGGCGGGCAACGATTGAAATGGTTTCGTTGCCCGCTTCTTGCGTCAGAGGTGCTGCTCTAACGGCGCTCACTTCCGACCTCCCGCGGATGCTAAACGAGCTGCATGGCGCGGAACTACACGGAGATCTGGACCGCGTGATGAGGCGCTATCTTAAAGCAGACCTCATCTTAATCGATGACTTTGCCGTCCTCTCGATGGATCCAGCACAAGCAAAACTCGCTTTTCAGGTCATCTCAGAACGATATGATTATCGCCGATCCACCTGCATCACTACGAACAGACCATTTAAGGACTGGCCAAAGGTATTTCCAGATGCGCTCAATGCACAAGTCATTGCGGAGAGACTAACCGAACGCTCAGAGCATTTCGTCCTCGATGGAAAGGGGTTTGGCACCAGAGGAGGTGGGAAAACGAAGAAATAATCTTTTTACGCCCTCCATCGGGGAGACCAGGCAGCCCGACCACTGCTACCTTGCGTATGCGGTTTGGCTCAGTGATTCCGCAGCCACTGACGCTCGGGCCCAGATCCGTCTCCGTGCCACCAGGTGGATCACTGGATCCCGGTGTTTCCGATGATACTAGATCCCAATCTTACCGGTGGTGACAGACAAGTAATCCGTCCTGCGGAAAACTGTTGACCTACGAGTACTGATCTCCTAGCCTGTTGGTTCCACGGAGGCGACCATGTTCGATCTTGCCAACATACTTCCGTTCGTGGGTTTCACTTCCCGCGTCTCTTAGTGCTTCCTCGGTGTCCCCGAGAGGGAGACGCCGGAGTTGAGACCCGTTCCAACAGTCGTCGATTTGTGACGCCGTGGCTGGGCTATGCCCGCGCTACGGAACGGGAGAAGTATGTCTTCACGCAAGAAACGGCGCGGGTATGAACCCGTGCATCCAGAGGTCGAGCCCGACGGGTTCGATGAATTAGAGAAAGAACTGTTCGCAGGCCCTGAGAAGGCCGATACGAAAACCATCCAGCTCTGTCGGCAGGTGGAGGAAGCGATTTCAAGCGCCCTCGTTTGCTCGACAAGCCCACTGCTCCGCGACTTGTACGTTGCTGGGGTTGAGCCGCTCAGAGGCGCGGCTCTCTTGCGGGTGCTGGTTTCCATGGAAGGAGCGCAAAATGACTATGAACAAACAATAAAGGCCCTGGACCGAGCCCTGGGGTACTTCCGAGGGGAGGTAGCTCGCGCTATCAATCGCAAGCGGGTGCCGACGCTGCAGTTTGCAGTGGTGCCTTCAGATGATGGGGACTGGGACGAGGAGGTGGGCGATGACTAAGCCCAAGGACCTCCGTTCTTGGACCCATGAGCCCCTGGTATCGGACGTGAGTCATGCGTTGGCCCGAATTGCTCGTATCGACGACGTTGCCGTGGTCGCCGCTATGCCCGACGTTCACTTGGCAAAGGCAGTGTGCGTTGGCGCTGTCGTTGGGGCGAGGACCAAGCTGTTTCCTGACGCGGTCGGTGGTGACATCGGTTGTGGAATGGCAGCAGTGCGCTTCAATTGCTCCGCCGATGTTCTGGCGAGTCGAAAGACCGCTGCCCAAGTACTGACAATGCTTGGGCAGCGAGTTCCCACGTCGAGCCATCGGTCATCAGCTAGCTCGTTGCCCGATGGTTTGATGAAGCGGCAATTGTCGTCGACATCGCTCGAACGCAAGAAGACCCGCGTTGGCCGTGTTCAGTTCGCGACATTGGGCGAAGGGAACCACTTCGTTGAGTTTCAGCGAGACGAAGATGGTGACCTGTGGCTAATGTTGCACAGTGGATCCCGTGGCATTGGCCAGGGGATCCGAGAGCACCACGGTGGTGCCGACGGGACGCTCTTGTCGATAGCCGCAGACTCGAAGGAAGGTCAGGACTATCTGCACGACCTCGGCTGGGCGCTCGACTATGCTCACGAGAGCCGGCGTCGAATGGCTGAGGCTGTTTGTGCTGGGTTCGAGGAGCTGACTGGGAACTCTGCCGTTTGGGAGTCGTACTCCGACTGTCATCACAACTTCGTGAGGCGGGAAGAGCACGAGGGAAAGGCGTTGTGGGTACATCGGAAGGGGGCGATCTCAGCTCGCGAAGGCGAAGCCGGAATCATCCCCGGCTCAATGGGCTCGTCCAGCTTCCACGTCACCGGGCGTGGCAATAGCGAGGCTCTTTGCTCCAGCTCTCACGGAGCCGGCAGAGTCATGAGCCGAACCGAAGCCAGACGGGTCATCAGCGCCAAGAGTCTCGGCGAGCAGATGAGCGGCGTGTGGTTCGATCACCGCATCGCCAACAAACTGCGCGACGAGGCACCTAAAGCCTACAAGGACATCGGGGTAGTGATGAGAGCGCAGCGCGAACTGACTCGGATCGTGAGACGGCTCTCGCCTGTGTTGGTCTACAAGGGCACGTAGGGCCTGGGAGGCCCGTCGCCGATTCGCGGCGGCGGGTCTGTTCCCAAAGCCATGGCGGCAGTTTGTGAACATTCTGGAACTACAACTACTTGCGCCGGTTGTGGTGGCGTTGTATCTCGGCTCAATGCGGTGGATGTTCTCCGAGACTGAGGAGGAGAAGGCGGAGCGCAGGGCCACGCTCGCGCTGATCGAGTCTTGGTGGACCTCCTTCTCGGATAAGGCAGAGCATATCGTCGCTGGCTTCTCCGCCGATGGACCCGAGTGGGACCTAGCGGGCTGGATGGCGGACACACTGCAAGCCATCCACCCGGCGCTGATGTGGGAGTACGGCCCTGCGGTCCAGGGCGATGGTCACAGGCTGGTTATTACGCCGGAACACGACTATCAACTCCGCCCATTGGTCAACACCATCCTTGAGAAGGCACCAGAATTGGGCGGGTGGGAGTTCTACGGCTACCGAATGCCCGACCCATACGAGCTGGCTCTCAACACTGTGCAAGGCCGCTGTGGCGAAGACATCGCCGAATGGCGTGTGCTGCCGAGCATTTCGGACAACAAGGTGGACCTCACCTTCTTCTCGCCAAACTGCACGGGGCGCGATGATGAAAACAGCTTCTCGGCTGCCTGCATTGCGACCGAGAGTTTCCTCGGTGAAGACTGCTTGAACAAATGGATCGGGGCAATCGAGGTCATGCCATCAAAGGCTCGGCGCGGCCTATTGGGGTTCGGCAAGAAGAAGGAGTCGGTACCTACCGGGGCACTTCCACTTTCCGAATTTAGTGAGCGCGTAGGCGCACTTGTTGAGGGGCTCCTGGCCGAGCTGCCAGAAGAGCCTTACTTCAGAGACGACAGTGAGCGAACTGGCTGGATCTATGAGCTAAAGCCGAGTGAGCGTGAAGACTACCCAGGGATCTCAGATATGTTCGTTGGCAAAGCGACCATTCCAGAGTTCTTTGGCGCTGTTCGCAACAACTATTTCAATTCAGAGTGCTTCTCCAGTTGTGGTGAGATTTTTTGCTACGTGAAGCTCGATGGCAAAGACGGATTGGACGAGGAGAAGTTCGCGGACAAGGGGGAAATCGAAGATGCTCTGGACGAACGGCTGCGCAATGAGCAAGTGGGTTGCTTCACAGGTGGTGGTGGTACCGGACTCAGGTACTCCTACGTTGATCTCGCTCTCACCGACCTAAATCGCGGCGTCGAACTCGTGCGCGAGGTGCTTCGCGAAGGCAACGTTCCGAAGAAGACATGGATCATGTTCTATGACACGGAGATGTCGGCGGAATGGATCGGGGTGTATCCTGATTCGCCGCCGCCGCCGAAGGACGATGCCGACACGTAGAAAGAACCAATCGCGGGCCAGGCAGCGGCGTTTGCGTGATTTTGAGAAGAGGCTCGCCGCAGACGGTGGCAACCCTCCTGCTCTTGCTCCGTATGAATGTGTTCTGGTCCATCCTTTGGCTGATGACCACGAGCTTCTCGTGAGAATCGAGTGGTCGTCCGAAAAATGCACTTCGGTAGACGCCTACTGGAGACTCGGGAATGACGTGGTGTTTCTCCAGGTCTGCTCTCCGTGGCCGGGCGGACCAGGAACCGGGCTTTACGCCCAACGTGATCCTTCCGACGGGCGTTTAGCTCTTACCGCTGTGCTCGCAGAAGAGAAGCCTGTGGACTCTGAGATGTTTGGGCGTGTGATGGAGCGGTTCGTCGAGGTTCGCTGGAAGGGGGCCGACATTCTCCACGCTCCCGTCGGTTCCAGGGGAGCTACACGAGTTGGTGACATCTGAATCGTTGCCCACGGAAGTTCTAGGAATGACTGGTGTCTCGCCGCTTCGGGCAATGAAACGGTTAGTAACTAAGCGAGACCACTGCGTAAGCAGCAGAATCGCACTCTAGAGGTCAGGGGTTCGAGACCCCTCAGCTCCACTATCTATTGTCACAATACATCCTTTCGGGAAGAGGTTGAAATCTCTGCAAAAAACTTTTGCTGCGATTGCGGGGACCCCTCACAATTTGAGGATTCCCTTTCGGTGGGAGTTTTCCGGTTTTTTTGAGAATGGCGACGAGGGATTGGACGATTTCCGAGTCTAGTTCTGCGCGGGAGATGCGCCAGGGCGCAAAATCTGTGACTTGATTGGTGTGGATGGCGCCCCGCTCCACGAGTGCCGTGAGGCCATGGTATCCAATGCCGAGATAATCTCGCGTCTGCTGACCGGTGAGTACATTCGGATCGACATTCTGTTTCACGAATCGAATGCCATTGCGAGATCGAAACGATTGGACTCGGTCTTTGGTCCAGCGCAAATTTCGCGGGGTTGTCACCTTCTTCATGTTGAGGATCCGTGCGATCTGCGCGTCGTCAAGTGTGTCTGCCAGTCGCTTCACCATTCGTTTGGCAGTGACCGGCGTAGACGGAATTCTATCCTCGATCTACTGAGAATAAAGTACCCACCTTGTTCCAACACTGCGCGATCTCTTTGTGTGTACGCCCCGAAATCTAGCCTGAACGGTGACATCAATAGGGGAATATTTTCGTAGATGAAAATATGAGAAGTAATTTTTTATAAGAACAATCGGATCGGCGGGACTCGCACAAAAATGGCGGTCAAATCCGATTCTTCGATAGGGATGATTTTTGCAAATGACGAAATCAGCCTTGATGATGCTGTTGTCAATAATGTTGAACATGGATTGGCGTCTCGCTGCATCACGAACGGTATCTACATCCACGTAGCAATCTTCTTCGAATTATCTCGAAAACTTCTCCGCATCGCCGGGGGCAAGCTCGACAACGAGATCAATGTCTCTTGTCATTCTTGGCTGTGCATAGAGGCTCAGCGCAACGGAACCCGTAAGCATGTACGGAATCTCGGCCGACTCGAGTTATTCTATTTGAGTTTCCATATCGCTTTTCCCGTCCCGCAGTGTGGTGTGCCGTCGGGGCCCGCGCCAGAAACGCAAGTGTAAATTGGCCTTCCGCTTTGGATCATAGGCCAGTCGATCCCTGATTGGGACCAATCCTTGCGCTTTGTCGGGCTCAAGTACAGTTTTAGACGCCGAAACATTTCGTGCTTGGATGCACCAATGGTTCCCCAAGAAACGTACAAAAATCGCTCGTTGCGTTTTCCGTGAATCAGGGGGCCAAAGAAGTCGGGACTGCCGGTTTTAGTCTCGCGGACGATTGCTTCCCCCGCAAAAACAAGTCCTGTTTCGGTCTGTTGGCCCGAGACGATATCAGATTTTCCCGATTGCAATCCCACTGATAGCTTGCTCGGATCGGTGCACCATGCATGGGGCATCGGCGTCAGTCGAATCTCTAGCAAAATGATCTTATCCACGTGCTGAGTATATCGGATACGGGTAACCAATGTTTACATTTTTCCTAACACAGCGAATGATAGTGATATCGCCTTATTGTTGTTTAGGTGTTGAATTGCGCATTATCAGTCAGGACGCGTTCGATCGCGTGAACGGCACATGCTATTGCCTCAGCACTCAGGTGTTTTTCTCCCAGGAAAACAATCCATGCGCCGAGATCGTGGGCACGTGCCCTGTGGATCCAATCCTCGGGCAGTGAGCCGCCGGCATCGCGATATCCGGTGGCGATGTGGGCTTCAAATACGGGTTCGGGTAAGAACGGATCGCGTAGGAGGTGTCCTAGATCGATGAGTGGGTTTCCGGAAAATGCAAATTCCCAGTCGATTGCGCAAAGCGAAGTCGGATTGTTTGGGACCATCAGAATGTTTTCTGTCCCGTAGTCGCCATGGCAAAGGCTGGAGGGTTGCGAATCGCTAAGCAAATCTACGGCTGAGGTTTCTAGCCAGCGCATGAGGCGATTGGTGAGTTGTTGGCCAATGCGATCGTATCCGGGGCCGCGGGTGATATTTTCTTGTGCAAGGGCGTGCATCCCGGCAGCATCAAGCTGCATTTTCGTCACAACCTGGAGGTCATTTGTTTTTGTGTCAAACTCCACAAGACCAGAATTCGGGAAACGGATTTGATGAAGCTGCGCCAGCATAGTACCAAGTGCTCGCGCCACGGAACCGGCGATTTGTTGATCGGTTCGCAATCTCGGTTGTGCATCGAGTCGACGGCCACAGACCCATTCCATCAAAGCATAGGGGCGCCGGCATATCGGGCTTGATTCTGCAAAGTAGTACACTCGTGGTGCGCGGAGGATTGCTGCGACACGTTTTAAAACCCGGACTTCCATTGCGCTTTGTTGCATGCCGCGCTGGCCAATTTTTAGGCAGATGCTGCCAATCGGTCCCGATAACTGGACGTGGTAAATTGTGTTTGCCAACCCGCTGGCGATCTGCTGGAAACCGACGATCGACGACCGCGGAAACGCCGGTCGGATCATCTCGGTAATGGCCACCTGGTCGAGATCAACAATGGGACGGATTCGTTTCCACAGGTGTTTCATGTCCTAGATTGATACCACACACCAACTTTGTTGGAATATCATTCCCGTTACGCGGAGAATATGAGGGATGTCAAAGCGATGCGTAGGATGCATGGACCGGTATATCGAGGCGTTTTAGATTGGGTCGGATAGATCGATGATGAGTGGGCGATGATCAGAGCCGTGTCCGAGCCCCTCTTGGATACTGGTACAGAGAATACCTTTTGGTAGCAGCGCGTGATCTAGGCGAACGGGCGGAAGTGGAAATAGTCCATTTGGGAACGTTGTTGCGGTTCCGCGTCCGCGACTGTGGTGTGCGTCATACAAGCCTGCATCCAAGAGTTGGCGATAGGGTGCAGCGTGTTGGGTGGCGTTAAAATCACCGATTAGCGCGACCGGGATTGGAGAGGTTTTCACCAGCTGGGTAAGGAGCGCCATCTGTTTGCGCCAAGTGGGTGTATACGCAAAGGTTCGGGGCGGGAGGGTGTGGACGTTGACGATCTCGACGCTTTGCCCGCCGATCTGGATTTGGGCACGGGTCATGGGCAGGCCGGCGACATCCCAAACGGAAGCATTTTGTAGCGGTGTCTTAGCAAACATTGCCGTACCAAAAGAATCTCGGCGTACGACGTCGATGTGGTGAGGGTAACGATCGAAAATACCATCCGCAATCATCGCTTGCTGCCATCGCGGTGAGTATTCTTGTAAGAGCAATAGGTCGGGGTCGGTTTGATGGATCTCGCTAATGATCGTGTGTGGGTTAGGGTGGACCATTAGTAAATTGGCACTAAAGATGCGAAGTTTCACCTGATTGGTGCTGATCGATGGTAGAGACGTGGCCGATGCAAAATCGGGAGCAACCCAGGCGATATGGCAGATGGCGACCAATCCCGCCATGCTTGCAAGCTGCCAGGACTTTTTTGCTAAGCCAAACAGCAATACCGGATAGGCTGGCAAGTAAAGGTACAAGCTAAATGTATTGACCCAGATCAGCGGTGTGACAGCATCGTGAGCAACGAGACGTGCGACAGCGACGACAAATAGGACACCAACGGTCGCCCAACCGATTGCTAGGAGAACCCGCCCTGCTGGACGACGCGAGGGGGCCATTCGGTGATTAGTCCGAATTCGAACCGGTGCCAAGCATCAAGCGGGTGACTGGTTTGGCGAGGTGACGTGCGCAAACAAGAGCGCAAATACCCGCCGGAAACCAAAAGACTGCATAGTAGGCAGCGACTTGGCCCGCCCACGCGGACTGTGACACACCAGTACGCAGTAGGAGAGTTGTGAGACCAAATCCGAGCAAGCTCACTCCACCAATCGTTAATCCCACAGCCCCGACGACTTTGCGGAGTGACGCGAGGATGACGCTTACGGATAACAGCGCTGCGAGAGCGACTGCATAGGGCGCCGTTGCCTCGACTACGGGTTGCATCCATGCATAGACAAGCAGCATGGGGATTGCGGCGAAGTGAGATAGGATCGTCATCCGCAAGGATTGGATCATCGGCTCTTTAGAAGTCCAGACTCGGCTGGAACCTCGGCGAAACCAATTGCGCATGTCGTCGCCGCATAAGACGGAAATGATGATCAAACAGCCGGCGATATGGGTTGCCAAGAGCCAGCTATAAGAATGACGAGTTAGTGCGAAATTGACGAGATTAAGGCCGGCACTGACAATCCCCGCACCCCGCAAGACCGAGGGCCATCCACCTCGCAACAAACCATCGCCTGGATAGACCGATCACCGTGCAGCCAACAACAACAGAGAGGAACGTGGCATAGCGTGGATCATGATAGGGATTGGCGCCAAAAAGACTGGGGTCGATCGACGATGCGACAATAAATGCGGCCATGCAGGCGTTGAGGGCAATCGCAACCCCGACGCGAAGGCCAATGGTTTGTGTCGCCAACCCGTAACCAGCAGAGATCGCCGCAATCGCAAGTATGGAACTAAGGCTCCACGACAGCGGTTCAGCCCACGGCGATGCCAGCCAGAGGGAGTAGGCCACAAATGCGATCGCGGCAAAAAGAAGGGCAAGGGAAATGCGGCGAGACCTGGTCATCATGAGATCGAACTCCATACAGCGGTTGTTTATTCCTTGTTGGGCTAAGATTGTAACATTTAGTGGATGTAGCGACCCCCAGCGTTTATCGGATGGATTGGTAAATGCGCCTTTGACTTTTCTAAGAGGCTTTCCTTGTCCTTTCGAGTAGTTGGAAGCCGCCTGATGGCGGATCTTGGGTAGCGATTGACCGCGGGCAAAGCTTTTGACCGCGCCTTCGAAGCTGTGCGCACCCGCAAATAGCAAGCTAGTGGTCATCAGCAGAGGAACGCGTTTTGGACTGGTGATTGGCTGCGCAAGGTAGGCAGCGGTGAGGCAAGCCACTGCGATGGTCCCCTTTGGCTTTTGGCTGTTGCCTGTCGTTTCTGCCTTTGCCCAGTCGTAGGCGGGAATATCCATCCAACCACTGTGTCCCACATAGGCGACGATGTGGGCAGCCCCGCCCGCGTTCAGGGTGATTCCGTTTTTGAGTTTGATCTCAGTTGGCTGCGATCCGTACAAATCCTTTACGTAATGGTCAATTGCCTGCGATATGGCGGTGCCACGCCAGGCATGGGCAATCACGTAAACATCGAATCGTTTGGTCACGTTTCGCTTACGCCACGTCGAACTTGGGATGAGGTGGCAAACAGCAGCCAGACAGCAATTCCCATGAGCGGCCTCATCTTGACGACCCAGGGGATAGAGGTTTGAGCAGGTAGGTCATTTTAGTTACCCCGCTCTCCCAAAGGTTTCAAAATGTACGCTCCTGTATTTCGATCGATGCGTACATGCGGAAGTCGATGGGTATTTTCAAATGTCCGATAGATCGGCTCTAACTCGCGCCAAAATCCGACCAGCCGAGGTGCTGATCGTTCCAGCAGCATCATATTCGCAGGCGTCATACGGGCTGGAAAAATGTGAATCGGTATTCTTTGGTAGCGGCTAGATGCCTTTGCTGCGACAAATACCTGTTCTACAGGACCATTTTGAATTGGTAGGCATCCGATGGTGACACACTCTCCATGAATCATGATTGCACCACCAAGATTGTGAGTCGTGCCACGGATCCGATCAGATGCGTTGGGATAGCTCACCCGCATAGAGAGATGATAGGAACTTCGCGGGTTAAATAGATTGATCGTGTAAATGCCCTCTGGGACCTGCAAATCTCCCTGCTGCCGTTTTGGCCCGAGAGTTCCGGAAGATTTGCAAATCTGGTAGGTTTCGATTTTCTTATAGGGATAACTGTCATCGCCATTGGATGCCCACATTTCGAGCTGCCCTTCCTGCTTAAACGCCCGCAGGAATAGTCGTTTTGCCGGGTAGTCAATTCCTTGTGCTGCGAATTTCGCTTTAAGGATCGGGATCGCGTTTTGCTGTGCCCTTTTGACACGATCGTTGCTAGCATCGGCCGAGTGTATGGCGAGTGGAGTTATGACAATTGCTATTACAATGCATAGCCTCACACGGTCGTCCAACGCACAACGACATCGATGGATCTACAAATCCTTCAACTTTTTCCGCGCTACGTAGGTTCTAAGCTGTTTCTGGCGGGTACGGCATTTGATCGCTCGCGATTTGCCCTAAGCTAGAGGAGACTGACACGCGTGTCGACCAACCATGACTCTAGCTGATTTGCGTTGGGAGACTCCTTGGGGAGGCATGAAACGTGGAGTGATTCGTCTAGCTGCGCAAACAATCGATCCAATTTTCCACGCCAGTCTTGCGCTTGATCTGGGCTAAGGACGACGCCCTCTCCGCGTTTTTTCGTCTCGATCAGTGTCATTGCTTCGGGTAGGTCATACTTTTCAGATGTGATTGCCAGATCGGTTTGCAATTGCCCGGTTCGCAGAATGGCGCCTGGGCCATTCTCGACCGGATGCTGCCCCTGATCGCCCTTCTTATTTCCGGTCTGGGCTACGCCTCGCGCGAAATGACCAGGCGAGTCATCCAAACACCAGAGTGCGAAAACAACCGGCGAAACCTATTTTTCTACCCGCTACCTTCAGAAACACCGTATTTAACACCAGTCACCTAGGTTATGTCCATTCTGCAAGTGGTGGTTCTGTGGCTGCCGATCCAAATGGTCCGCTCGTTTTATTGTACCATCGACTTGCTGCCTCGTTCCGTATCTTACGTAACAGTGCATCGATTCGGCCGACGTCCGGATGAGATGGCAGAGCGGTATTGTTTCGGGCGTGCTCTAATTCAGCGGCAATCTCCTCCGCACGTTTGATAATTGTGGATAGCTCTACCTGCTGGCGCTTAATCGCCAATAGTTCGGTCCGAATCGGTTCCGCCACCTCAAATTGAGGCTCGCCCGTCAATAACCAATCGCGAGCGGTCACGAGAAGTCGGAGAAGATTATAGGCATTTTTGGGCCGAAGCTCCCGGGGTAAATCAAATTGATGATGGCTTGTTTGTGCAAACGAGACAAAACTTTTGTAATCGCGATCGGCGAGCAGCCCTTGGTCAAACATTGAGCTATACAATTGTTTGATGTATTGTTTGGCCCGTTGTTTGCGGTCTGTTTGCGTTTGTCCTTCGATCTCTGCGGCTTCAGCGAGCTTGGCTGCGCATGCATCGAGGGGCAGCGACGGGTCTTGTGATATCCAACCCAGGATCAGGTGCCGGTGCTCGGCGAGTCGCAGAGAATGTCGCAATCGTTTTAGTTGCGATAGTGCGTAACGACCAAAAGTCCCGTATATTTGTGCCGAGACAAAGGCGTCACGCGCATTGAGAATCCAATCGCCCATTTCATCTACGGCCTTCGCGCCGGGGAGCATGAGGGTCTCAAGTGTATTGGGATCGGCACGAATTGCCTGGCGGATCGTTTTTCCGACCTCCCAGAATGTCGTGCTGCAATCTGCGCTGACGAGATCGGAAGGAGAGTCTACGAGTCCTGTCGTCCAGGAAAAGGGCAATACAAAGACCCCGCGAATGTCCGTGTCTGAGTCGGCATCTGCCAACCCCCATGCGCGAGATCCAACAACCGTCTCGATGACGACATTTTGCCGTAGAGATTGCCAAGCAGATTCTCGCCGCAGCGCAAATTGCAGTTGTCCACTCTTGCGGGGAACCACCTCCGAACGGTCGTATCGCACAGCCCCGACGCCAATGATCTGGACAATCACGGCCCCGTCTTCACTCGTCGAAACCCGGCCGATTGCGCCTTGCTTGATGGTTTGACCAAAGACGTGTCGGTCGACCCGTGTTGTGACCTCGGTGCCGTGAGGAAGTGGTACCCGCAGCGGGTCGATATCTGCTAGGTGTTTGAGACGCATGAGGAAATTTCCTCCAACGCAAGGACGATCTCCACGTGGGCCGTTTGTGGCATGAGGTCGATGGGGTAGGCGTGTACCGGCTTGTAGTTGTCTGCCAACATCCTTGCATCGCGGGCAAGGGTTGCTGGGTCACACGAGACGTAAAGGATTCGCTTTGGTTTTAGTGCGCGTAGCGCAGGCACTAATGCCGCAGCCCCCTGCCGTGGCGGATCCAAAACAACAAGGTCTACATGCGTTTTGCGATCGACCAATCCTTTTGCGGCGCGGAGTACATCCCCTCGGACAAATTTGATGTTCGCAGTTCGCTCTTTGGGTTTTAGGGCGATTTTATCGATCGCCGTCACATGCGCTGCGCCATCGGCGAGGATGCGAGTCAGATTCCCGGTTCCAGCGAAGAATTCGATGATTTTCAGCCCCTGCCTTGGTTTGCTGGCCTCGCGGACGATATCGAGCAATGCTTGATTCCCCTGCCGCGAGCTTTGACAAAACTGGTCTGCCGAATGGGGGACGCCGTCTATGGTTGGGACGCGCCCCAATTGCAATCCAGGTGCCGAGACGCCAACGATGGGCGTAGTGAGCAGAAGTTCTGCATGGTCGGGTGAACAATCACCGTGGATCGCAATATGAACCTCATCCTGATCACCAGCGAGCAGGAAAAGTTCACCGCGACCTCGGAGGTGAGGGAGCAGGAGTTGGCGAATTTTTTCTAACGCTGTTCCCAGGACAGTTGTCAGTTGTGGGCATCGGTTGACATCGACAAGATCGTTTGATTTGGGACCGTAGAAGCCAAGAGTGGTCGCTGTTTGCGCCTCGGATCGTTTCCAGTGCAGCCGTGCTCGCCGCCGCCACGCATAGGCGTCTACGGGCGTTCGAATTGGCTCAATGACTAGATCGGTGTTAGAGAATATCCGTAGCGCCGCCGTGACAATATTTTGTTTTGCTTCCGCTTGCGCCGCGTAGGAGACGTGCTGCCAGGCACAACCGCCACATACCTGCCTAGAGAAGAGCCCGCATTGGGGTGATGTTCGGACCGCGGATGGGACAAGAAGTTGATCAATTTGGCCCCATGCCACGGTTTTCTTTTCCCGGGTCAAGACGATCTTGAGTTGATCTCCTGGCGCCGAATACGGAACAAAGGTGACACGACCAGTGGAGTCACGGCCAACGCCGTCGCCGCCCGCTGCAAGCGAATCAATGGTAATCGAGCGAGTCATGATTGCATCCCTATGTACCATAGACCCGGCAGCCAGACCCGTTTCAGGCTTGAGAATCTGGACCGCTTCCCGCTTGAAATGATTCGCCTTGCTCTACACCCGGTTCTCCTGTGCCAGATCGAATCATTTCAACCGGTGAGCAGTCTGGCTTTTCCCCACACGGTCGCTATGGTATGCGGGAAGGGTCTTGCGTCTGGTTACAATTCCGCTGAGTCATTACTGCGAGCGAGCCCGTTGGGCCCCTGGATTACTGCGGTCACGTTTACAAAGAAGAACAGCACCTGCAGGTATTTCATCGGCGAGTGGTTCGCCGCCTTGGGGGTAAGAACACGGTGCCCATTTTGGTCACAGGTTCACAAACGTTTGACGATTCTGGCGATATCGTTCAATTTGCCCACCAAAACTGCAAAAAGGGCCGGGGTCTATTTCCCGAAGATGCTGCGATCTGCGAGCAAGTTGATGATTTTGGCGCAAATATCGCGGATGCCTTTGGCATTGAGGTTCGTCGGATCGCCTACTTTCAGTTTTTAAAACTTGGCCGATGGTTTCGCAAGTACAATGCTGCCTGCGCACCAGCCTGGCAGCGCCACTGTTTGGAGCTTTTGTTTCCGATTGCTGCCTACGGGGTAAAAAGACATTTCAATGTAAATCAATCCACCGTCGACCGTGCTGAGGGAATCGTCTTAGAATATCTAGATCGAATTGCGCGGCGGCTTGCAAACGGTGAGGGATTTCTTTTTGGAGACCAGTTTAGCGCAGCAGATCTGACGTTTTCGAGTCTGTTTTCACCGCTATTGCTCCCTGCAAACTTCGGTGTGCCATTGCCAAAACTCGAGCAGCTTCCGTCCCCATTGCAGACCCTGATTGATAACTATCGTGCCCATCCTGCAGGACAATTCGCGCTACGGATGTACCAACATTATCGCTAGCCCTCTGAGTCCTATAGACTCCGCTTACCCTTTTTGACGACAGTATCCGCGTAATAGCTTTCTAGTTTGGCGCCCTTTTTCAATGCCGCCTCGGTTTTCTTAAGCTCCTCGTCGATCAGCGTCTTGAAATGACCAATCGGTCGGGCACCAGAAAGGAATCGACCGTTGATATAAAACGCTGGGGTGCCACGGGTCCCAACTGCTGCGAGCTGTCGCATATCAGTTTGGACCAATTTTTTGCACTCGGGACCGTTCATGTCGGCCTTAAACTTTGCAGCATCGAGCTTGAGCTCTTTGGCGAGCTTTTCCATATTGTCGGCGCCAAACTGTCTGGTCTTAAATCCCTTCTCCCAGATCAGGTTGTACATTTCTTTGTATTTCCCCTGCTTGTTGGCCGCACACGCAGCGTAGGCAGGCACAGTTGCCAAATTGGGATGGACAACATAGTTCTTGTAGACAACCTTAATTTTGTCGCCGTACTCCTTCTCTAGCTGTTCAATTGTAGGTCGTACGCGTTGGCAGTATCCGCAAGCAAACTCAAACGCTTTTACGATCGTCACTTTGGCATGCTCGGGGCCATCGTAGGGATTGCCTTCGATCGGGACCGAATATATTGCTGATTTGCTGGGTCCTGGAGGAGGGGTGGGAACAGGATCCGGCCGGCCGGTTTTGGTATTGAGCGCATCCAATTTTGCGATCACTTGGTCGAGTCGTTCGACAATTTCTTTGTTGCCCTGAACGATGTCGCTGTTATCTTGAGTGCACGATGTAGCAGCAATTGCCAGGCTGGCGATGCCGATGGCAATTCGTGTGTAGCGGGTATCGTAAGTCATATCTGATCCTCCAAGTGATCCTTTTTGAGAGCGCCGAAACACGGCGGTAGATCAGAGACCGGCCGTGGTGCTCGCGAAATTCCCCAGAAGTGAAACTTCCTCTCCGTATCTGGTTGTTGCGGTCGCCTCGGGATAGAAAAGGATGTGAAGTCCTGTATTATTTCAACAATATGCCGTGTCTTTACTGCTGCCAAAAAAAGTGGCAGGCGCTATAAAAACGCCTGCCACGAGATGGTTTTGTTTCCGATTTGGAGGGTGTCGGAACGCTTATGCGGACACGATCCGCTTTTTGTGTTGCGACGTCGCTATAGGCTTCGCTTACCCTTTTTGACAACCGTATCGGCGTAGTAGCTTTCTAGTTTGGCGCCCTTTTTCAAAGCCGCCTCAGTTTTCTTAAGTTCCTCGTCGATCAGCGTCTTGAATTGACCGATAGGTCTGGCGCCTGAAAGAAATCGACCGTTGATATAAAATGCCGGGGTGCCACGGGTTCCAACTGCTGCGAGCTGTCGCATATCAGTTTGGACCAATTTTTTGCACTCGGGACCGTTCATGTCGGCCTTAAACTTTGCAGCATCGAGCTTGAGCTCTTTGGCGAGCTTTTCCATATTGTCGGCGCCGAATTGTCTGGTTTTGAATCCTTTTTCCCAAATCAGATTGTACATCTCTTTGTATTTTCCCTGCTTGTTCGCTGCGCAAGCTGCATGGGCCGGTACAGTTGCAGAATTGGGATGGACAACGTAGTTCTTGTAGACGACCTTAATTTTGTCGCCGTATTCCTTCTCGAGTTGCTCAATTCGTAGGTCGTACGCGTTGGCAGTATCCGCAAGCAAACTCAAACGCTTTTACGATCGTCACTTTGGCATGCTCGGGGCCGTCATAGGGATTGCCTTCGATCGGGACCGAATAAACGGCGTCAGGCTTGGGACCTGGGGGGCGTTGGGGGCGTTCCCTATTGGGTCTTGTTCTACTCTTGCCGGCGGCCTTTTCAATTGCATCTAATTTTGCGATTACTTGGTCGAGTTTTTCGACGATGTCGCTGTTGTCCTGTTTGCAGGCTGTGGTTGCCATTGCTAAGCTTACTACGCTGGCAGCAAGTAGATTGTAACGGGTGTAGCGGGTGTAGCGGGTGTAGCGAGTCATTGCTGATCCTCCACTTGATCAATACTGCATCGGAGCCAAAATTCGGCCTAAGGTCAAACCGGTAGTTAATAAAATTCCCGAAATCCGGGCAAACTTCAGTTGCGCGGTAGTGTGGGATCATTTTGCCATAGAGTCAACTTGCTGCAAGTCGTTTTATTTCAATGATATAGAACATTCCAAGTAGGAATACCGCCAAGCTGGTTTCCGATTTGATTCAAAATTGGGGCCGAGTTGGCGTCCGGAATTCGGCCGCTGAATCTCGGACGGACAGCGGTGAGGCTTTGTGTTTCGGGTACTTCGGATGGCCCAGGAGATGCATTGCCAATCGTTCATGGAACCGTTCAATGCACCTCTTGCAAACCCGCCACATCAATCTTCCTCTAGCCCGCATTTCTCACAAGATTTCGTCGCGAGAGCGGCAAGTGTGCGTAAAATCTCGGTGCACATAGCAACGAGCCTCCCGCCCTTGAATCTACCGGGCGGGGCAAGCCCCCCCCGGAGGCGTATTGACATACGGTGAGGAGCGGAGTGCGAGTACACCGAGAGGTTGCGTGCAATTGGCGCTCGTAGCAGAAAGCTTTTGAGAAATGCGGGCTAGGCCTTGCAAAAAGTCGAGGATTGCAACCGAAGACGTGTGTGACCGTCCGCGGGAGCGAATCCTTGCCTATGGTGTTGAGCAGGCATCCATGGAAGAACTGCTGGCGACCGTTTTGGGGACTGGTACTCGGGGAATGCCTGCGATTGCGCTTGGGCAGAAACTGCTAGGACATGTGGGTGGGCTCCGCCAGCTATCCCGGGCGTCTCCCCAGGAATTGATGCGGATCCGGGGAATCGGCAAGGCGCGTGCAGTTCGGCTCGCTGCAGCCTTTACCTTGGGAAGACGCGTGGTCCAAGGCGAATCTTTGGCAAGTGATCTGATTACCTCGCCATCTGCCGCCTACAGACGATTGGCTCAACGATGTACTGGTCTTACCCAAGAGGTCTTTATCGTTTTGGCACTTGATGTGCGGTGCGCTGTCATTTCCGAGCTAGAGATCGCCAGGGGAAGCCTAACCAGCGTGGAAGTGCATCCGCGTGAGGTATTTCGCCCACTTATTCGTTTATCGGCAGCGGCGGCGGTGGTCGCCCACAATCACCCATCGGGAGATCCGACACCGAGTTTTGAGGATATTGAGCTCACAAATCGCTTACGTGCGGTGGGCGAAATTGTTGGAATTCCTGTTCTCGATCACGTGATCCTGGGCGACGCCTCCTATATTTCGATCGCTGAGCAGATTGGTGCTGATGCCCCTGACACTGGCCAGGTTTTGCCGGTGGAATATTCGGAGTCGTGAGAAATACGGGCATCGGCGAGAAATGCGGGCTGATGCCGTTCAGAAAGTGCAGGTTTTTCTTGCCGTTGTTCTGAGGACCGTTAGAATTGGCACCATGATCCGCTTGCTTCGAATTGGGATAGTGGTGCTTGTGATGGTGGCGGTGGGCCAGGACGTTTGTGCGCAAGCGATCGGTGATAGTCTTGGGCCGCGAGAGATAGCTCTGGGTGAGGCGATGCGTGGAGACGCCCGGGGTGCCCTCGCAACGACGATCAACCCCGCTGGATTGTCTCTCAATCGCGAGCTGGTTTTTGAGGGAGCTTTTGGCTACCGGCCGGAGGATGGTGCGTCCATTGTAAACGCATCTGCATGTGATTCAACGACTGCCGTCGCGGCATGCACATACTATCGATATTTTTCCGCGTCTCCAGATCTAGATGGGACCGAATTTAGCCGGAGATCCCACGAGCTTGGCACCGTACTATCCACCATGCTGTCGTCCAACATACTCGTGGGCGCAACTGGTCGCTACTTTGATTACAACACAGAGCTCACCGGTGAAAGTGACAGCAAGGGCTTTAGTTTTGATGTGGGGGCAATCTTGCGGGCGACAAAAGTATTCAACTTAGCGCTGGTTGGTTACAATGTTGTCGGCGACGATTCCAATCAATATCCAATGGGCATCGGAGCCGGGATTATGGCGCGACCGTTTGAGCTTCTTACCATCGGCTTTGATACTCGCTGGAATCTCGACGCTGATGATAAATCAAAGGCTCGTTATGGTGGGGGCGCTGAATTTTTGGTGCGGACCTCCAATATGCAAAAGGCGTTTCCGATTCGTGCGGGAGGCGTCTATGACAGCGAAATGAAAAGTGCCTTTGTCACAGCCGGCGTTGGGTTTATGTCGACCAAGATGGGGATAGATCTCGGTGGGCGGCGTCAGGTAAGCGGTGGGGACAATGAGATGGTTATTCAAGCGAGCTTGCGTCTATTTGGGGCCTCGCCAACCAATGACCACCCGCCGCTAAACGGAGTCGCATTGCCATGGTCCAGCGCTACGCTGCCCACACTCGGATACAAGATGTGCTTTTAGATTTGCGCGGGCCAACCCACGAAGACGAATGGTAGCGCTAGCTGTGTTCCTTTGCTCACGTACCCAAAAGTACGGGGGGCTTTGTGGCCCCCCGTTGTCGACAAAGGCGGGGGGGACCGCGGGGTTCACAACCAATGCGACTCCGTTTCGCTGTAGCAAAATAGTACAGTTATACGGGGTTCGTCCGTCAGCTGTTGTAGACTGGGGCGCCCTATGTCACTTCCGCGAACGCCTGCTCCTGCGCAAGCTTGCGCGAGCGTGACCCCAAAGCGTTTCGCGAGATTGTTTCGCTCTATCGAGATCGGATCTACAATCTCACTTTTCGAATGCTGGGGGACGCGCGAGGAAGCGGAAGACATCGCCCAGGAAGTATTCATTACAGTTTTTAAGTCAATCGATTCGTTTCGTGGTGACTCCAAATTTAGTACCCTGGCTCTATCGCGTGGCTGCAAACCATTGCAAGAATCGAATTAAGTACTTAGCCCGGCGGCACCAAAAGAAGTCAGGCTGAATATGACGAGCAAATTCACGATGAATCCCCCGCTGCGCAACTCACGGGTGGTCGGGTTTCTCCAAGACCCGACAAGCAGTTTGAGGCCATGGAGCTCGAGCAAATGTTTCAGCAGGCGATTCGCTCCTTGGATGAAGAGCAGCGCTTGGTCGTTGTGCTCCGCGATATTGAAAATCTTCGGTACGAAGAGATTTGCGCGATCACCCAGTTACCGGTGGGGACCGTCAAATCACGGCTTCATCGCGCACGGATGATTCTACGTAAGAAAATGCTAAGCTATGAATAGGAACAGCGATGGCGGATCCAAACAATATTCACGATACCACCCAGCAGGACTTCACCGAGTACTACGAGCAGTCACTGTCTGCACAAAGACAGCAGGAAATCGCCACACACCTCGGTGAGTGCTCCGTTTGCCACGGTGCTTATGAGCAATTTGAGCGTACGGTGAGCGCGTTGTCGGGTTTGCACAAGATGTCTGCGCCACAACACTTTGGTGACGCTGTTGAGACAACCATTCGCAAACGCTCGGCCGGACGATTTTTTGGGCGACGCGCGTTTGGTGACCGCGTGCCATTTGGTGTGCTCGCAATCGCCGCGCTCGTGATCGGCGTTATTATCGTACTGCTGATGCGATACTCGGATTTAGGTACGCTGAGTTTCTAGCCCGGAAACATCACGCTCTGCGCGCGCCCCGAACGAGGCGCATAATAGACCTAGAGAGCTGAACACGTAAATTCACTTTCCGACGCTACCCCTCGAAATCGCTGGCTACGTTGTCCTCCTTGACGGGACCCAACCCCGCCTGCCCACGCCCAAATACGGGCGAATCTATGTTGGTTGCGCCTGATTTTCGCCTGGAAACAGACGGTTGCATTGGCAGTGTCCGCCTCGCCAACGATTCCGATCCTTTACCGTCGATAAGCAACTTTACGTGTTCAGCTCTCTAGTTGTTCGCTTCAAATTCTTTGATAAATTGTGCCAGGCGTGCGCATCCTGCTTGGGGGAATGCGTTGTAGATACTGGCGCGCATTCCACCGACCGAGCGATGGCCTTTGAGCCCGTCTAGACCGTTTTCCTTGGCCTCTTTGATGAACTTCGCTTCAAGTTCTTCGCTGGTCGCTCGAAAGCATACGTTCATCAAGGAACGGCTGTCCGGTCTGACTGTCGCGCGAAACATCTTGCTCTGCTCTAGCGCATCGTAGACGAGTTTGGCTTTTTCTTGATTGTATTGGGAGATGGCGTCGAGACCGCCAAAGTTGCGGATCCATTTGAATACTTCCCCAATGACATAGATTCCGACTGCAGGGGGGGTATTGAAGCAAGACCCGGCCTTTTTGTGCGTGCGATACTGAAGCATCGTTGGCAAATCTAGCGGTCCAGATTCGATGAGATCGTTGCGGATGATCACCAATGTTACACCCGCGGGACCTAGGTTTTTTTGTGCACCGGCGTAGATGATGCCGTATTTGTTTATATCGATAGGACGACTAAAAATGTCGCTAGATGCATCGCAAACAAGCGGCGCATTGTTGGGCGAAGTCGGCTCGGTCTTCCACTGCGTCCCGGCGATTGTGTTGTTGCTTGTGAAATGGACGTATCGCGGGGCTTCTGAGAAGTGGATTTGAGCCTCAGAAGGAATATAGGAGAAATTTTCATCTTCGCTAGAGGCCGCGATATGGACATTTCCGAATCCCTTAGCCTCTTTGATCGCCTTTTTGGACCACGCCCCCGTGTTGAGATAGTCGGCGGTTTGGTTTTTAGCCAGATAGTTCATGGGGACCATAAAAAACTGGCTTGATGCTCCACCCTGCAAAAATAACACGCTATAGTTGTCGGGAATCGCGGCCAGAGCGCGGCAATTTGCCTCCGCTCGTTCGATCACCTGTGCGAACGCGGCGCTGCGGTGGCTGCACTCCATCAGGCCAACGCCGGAGTCATCAAAATTCCACAACGCCTTTTGTGTCGCCTGGACAACAGGTTCGGGAAGAATCGCGGGTCCTGCAGAAAAGTTATAGATTCGTTCGCTCATGCGGCGCCTTTTAGCACGACGGGGTTGTTGGGGCTAGCCTTCCCTGCAATTCCATGTGTTTATCTTCTAGCCGGCCTTTTTCTGTGCACCTCGGATGATCCGAATAATTTCTTGCTCAGAGAGAGTCCGGTTGCCTGCCTTGGCGACTTGCAATATTTGATCAATCAGGGCTGGGGTAGGTTCATATCCGCGCTTTTGTAGCCAGTAGGTAACGTTTGCGGTTCCCGAGTAGTGGCCGATCTCGATCTCCTGGTCACGACCAAACATCCCGGCAGGGACCCCCGAGTAGATGCGGTCGGCGAGCCAAGCATTGCCCTTCTTTTGGGCTTTGATGATCGCCGCTGCGTGGATTCCGGTAGCGGTGCGAAACGCATCCGCTCCCGCGAGCGGATACTGTGCTGGAATTGGCACCAGCGTCGCATCTGACGTCACGTTGCACCATTCTAAGAGACGACTGAGATCGTGATTGGCCAATAGTCCGCGAAGCTTGAGATTGACCAAAACCTGATCCAGGGCTGCATTTCCAACGCGTTCGCCAACCCCAAGAGCGGTTCCATGGACTCGATCGACACCATGTTGCAGCGCAGAAATCGTATTGACCACGGCAAGTCCTCGATCATTATGGCCATGCCAATCGATTCCAACATCCGAGCGCCCCATGGAGGACAGCAAATCTCGGGTGAAGGTGACAAGGCTACGAATTCCCTCCGTGGTTGCATGACCGACCGTGTCACATAGACATAAGCGTGTGGCACCGTGATCGACGGCGCTGCGAAACAGCGTTTCCAATACAGCGGGTCGCGACCGGGTCGTGTCTTCGGTCACATAAGTGACAGGCAGCTGGTGCTCGACAGCGAAATCGATCGCCTTTTCTGATCGCGTGCGGACCCAATCGACATCCCAATTTTCGGCATACTGGCGAATCGGTGAGGAAGCAATAAATGCCATTACCTCGATCGCCATGCCTACCTTCTGCGAGATATCAATAATCGGTTGGATATCTTGTTGATGGGTTCGCGCTGCGCAAGCGGGTCGTATCGCAAGTTTTTCGTCGCGAATAAATTGAACAATCGCGGTTACATCTGCGACAGCTCGTGGTCCAGCGCCCGGCAGCCCTACGTCCATATACTGAATGCCTAGCTCGTTGGCCAGCCAAACCAAACGTAGCTTATCGTCGATGTGAGGGTCAAAAACAGATGGACTTTGGATTCCGTCTCGCAACGTTTCGCAGAGAAATTGCGGCTGCTTGGGAAAAGTGGTCTCGGATTCAAACGAATTCCAGTCGAAAATCAGTTCTTCTTCGTTAAAGGGTATCCGTGCCATTTGCGCTCCCAACTGATGATTCGGTGGACGGAATCATCATGTGGCGCGAGTTTTGCACAAAAATTGGGAATGCCCAACGCAAAAGGGCTTTGATCAGACGTCGATAGACAGGCCCAATTGGGCTCGTAGCATTAGATGTTGGCTACTTATAGCAAACTGGAGGAGCTTGTTTGTACTTGCGTCGTTTTGGTGTTCGGAAACAAAACGCAGTGCTGCTGGCACATCTCCACAAAGCAATAGGCCTGCTCTTGCAGCGGTTTGCGCGAGAGCCAGGGCCCATTGGGATAAGTTGACCGATCCGGATTGGGCGAGATGATTCACAATTTGGACGATTTGATTGCGATGATCTTCAGGAAGTTGTGTCAATGCATCCAAAATTTTTCCCGTTGGACCTTGGTGTTCATTGTTCGTGGATACCGAAAGGCCCAGGGCTGCTTCCATGGCGTGCCGCAAAAAGCTCCCGGACCTGGAGCCACCGACTGCCCTACCTGGTAACAAATATGTCATCGCCTGCGTCATCCGAAAACAAAGCTCAAACCGTTCGGGATCCGTTAAGAGATCTTCGCCCGCAAGTAGAACGGGTTGTTCTAATGCACCGACATGTATTTGCGCACCGAAATCAGGAACAACATACAATTTCGGTACAGCGACGCCGAGCATATGCGCAATATAGGCGCGAGTCCGGATCACGGTTGCTGGTAAGTCGCTGTCTGCAACGCCCATATCGTCGTCAATGCCTAGATCTTTTGCGTTGATTGGAAACGCTTGGATGATTGCCGGGGTCATGAGTGCGAAGAGTCGACCGATGATCGGCTGATCGGAGGGATAGCGCAGTTTGCTCCACAGTTTCTCGTCGAATTGTTTGTGTGCGCGAATCACAAATTTTGGCTGGTGACGTTGATATAGTGCTTTCGCGCGTTCGTCTGCGACAGAATTTGCGACGAGTACCCCCGCGCAGACAAAAGCAGCGTCAAAGTATCCGGCTGTTTGGGCAGCCGTAACAAGCTCTAACCCGGGGTCAGGGACGGCAAAGTCTTCAGCCCATCGTTTTCGCAGCGTTTCACTTGTTTCAAAAAAGCGGCCTTCAGATCCAGTGTCTAGATCTGCCAGCGCGGCGTGGATACGTGTATCCGCAGGTGCGAGCCTGGAGGCGGATTCAAACGCGACTCGTGCTTTCCTTAGGTCGTTTAACTCTGTCCGATACAGCAACGCTAGTTTTAGCCATAGCTCGCGTTCTAGTTCGGAATGGCGGTTTGCCGCGTGATAGATGAGCTGACGGTATTTGCGTGCGAGAAGTCGGTGTTGGCCCAACCGTCGCCATAGTTGCTCAAGTGTTTCGAGAGGCTGGAGCCGACTGGGGTTCGCTGTGAGCGCGCGCTCTAGGTGAAGTGTTGCTTCATACGCGTCGTTTCCCAAGTCTGCACTGATCAACCCGGTATATTCGTGAGCGAGTGAATGTTCGGGGTTGATTGCCAAAGCGCGGTTAAGGTATTTGCGTGCTTCGTCGGCTGCTGAGATGCTTCGGTCTCCGCGAAGATATAGAGCCCATCCAAGCGTTGATAGGTAGTCTGCTTGTTTGGGGGCTGCACGAACAGCCAGCGTGAGTTGCTCCACCGCGTTGTCAAAGTCGCGTTGTTCCAAAAGTAGGGTTCCTTTGCGGAACAGGATTTCGGTGTTGAGTCCGACTGCAGTGGGTTGTCTTTTTTTCCCCAACAGCTGTTGGTTGTATTTTTCTCGCTTGTCATCATCGAGCAGTGTTTCAAACGCGCGAGAATAGGCAGCATGAATTTCTTCGAGCTTTGGGTAGTCGGGACCGAGGTCAAATCGGGAAAACCACTGTAGCGAGAATTTATAGCGACGCTCTGTAAGGGCACTAGAGATTGCAGCGCCGGGAGCATCTGGCTTTATCCCCAGTACAGAATAGAGGTCGAGATCTTGGATGCGCAAATATTCTTCCAAAAGCATTTTTCTCGCTGCATCTGTCTCCTTCTGTTGCTTCCCTGATGGTTCCGGACGCTGTCGTTCCTTGAGTATTAGACGATCTGCTCCGGGGCTTTGCCGTGATTTGGAGTGCTGGGCGAGGGCTGAGATGGTGATCTCTTTGTCGTCGTCGAATGTCGCGGTGGACGACTTAATCCATGGAAGAGACACTCCTCCGCACAGTAGAAGAATATCTAGCGTTCCATACACTTCGGCGGCCAGCGCGCCGGTTTTTAGTACGTCTCGGAGGCTCGCCCCCTTTTGGGTCCAAATATTGGCAAAAGGAAGTGGATTCGATTTTTGCAGGACTTCCAAAAGCGATTGTCCTCGGCCGTTGAGTTTTAACGTTGCATCCCCGATCCGGGCGATATGTGGTGGAATGGGATCGAAGCTCGCGGAGTCTTTAAGACCATCCATAAGGGTTTCAACGAGCTCAATGGGGTTACCGCGGGGGCCGGCGAGCCTTTTTTGTTCGGGCTCAAATTTCCACGAGCCGCGTTCCCAACGCAGGCACTGGGTGATTTTGTAGCGAGTTTGCACGGTGAGAGCGTGGACTAAAAACTCTGGCGTTAAGATTTGAAGCTGAATTAGGGCTTCGCCCACCCTTAGCGAGTTTCTGGATGCAAACTGAACTGCTTGATCATGTTGGGTTTCAGTGATTCTTCCGCTGGCGACTAGCAGCTGTCCGAGTGTTTCCTCCCGCACTGAAGAACTTACCGAAACAGGGTTGCCAGATAACAGTTCGATGGTTTTCGTGATTCCATCGCGGCGCAGGGTAAGATTCCCAGTGGCCTTGCCATCCAAAAAGTCGAGAAGCACTGCAGGCAACGGTCGTATTGCCAAATTTCCTTGGCGCTCCACCGCTTTTGTCGGTTTTTGCTTGGGAACTCGGTTTGGTGCCTTGGTGATTTCTTGTAGTAGCATTGCCACGTGTTGCGTCATTTCGCGAAGTTCATAGGGTTTGGCAAAGAAGTCAGCCTGATAGGTGTCACGAACTTGTTGAGCTGTTTCCGTGTCGCGGTGCACTCCACTAATGACAACCAACCGAACGTCTTGACCATTACACTCCTTGCGGATCGCCTGGCATAAATAGAGACCATCGCGGCGCGGCATTTGGATGTCAGTGACAACAACTTGTGGTCGATGTGTTCGAAATGATTCGATGCCCTCCTGACCATCGCTAGCCGTTACGACAGTCAGATCAAATGGAGCAAACGAAACGCTTGTGGAGAACGTCGTTTCTAGTGCCGTGCGCGCAAACTTATCGTCATCTACAATGAGGACGGTAGCCATTATCCAATAACAACGATATCATTTTGTCTATCGATGTTCGAGCTGTCCTACCGTATGGGATGATTGTACGTCCCGTGCGTACATCGCCTTGGGAGTGCGCACATAAGAGCTCTAGAACCTATCTCAAAAATGCTGAGGGGCTCCTACTGGCTGCTCCTCGTGGGGTTTGGCCCACCGTTGTCGGATTGGAAGGGGAAACCGCTCGGGGGGCTTGCATCTGCGACTCCTGGCTATCTTTGAGATGGGTTGTAGTCTCATTCTGCAAGGTGGCAGGCCGAGAATTTTCCGTGACCAAGGTCTCGCAAGACCGGCAATTTGGATGCGCACTCACTCGGCTTGTCCCGAACGGGGCAGCGTGGGTGAAATGGACACCCCGAAGGCGGGTCCATGGGGCTGGGAACATCGCCCTCGAGAACTACGCGCTCACGTTTGCGCGAAGGATCTGGGATCGGCACCGCGGATAGTAGCGCTTTGGTGTAGGGATGACTGGGGTGCGAGTAGAGGGTCTCGACTGGGGCAAGCTCCACGATGTGTCCTAAGTACATGACCGCAACTCGGTTGCAAATGTGCTGTACGATCTTTAGATCGTGAGAAATAAACAGGTAGGTCAGGTTTTCGGATTGTTGCAGATCCATCAATAGATTGACGATTTGAGCCTGGATCGAGACATCCAGTGCGCTGATTGGCTCGTCGCAAACAACAAACTCGGGCTCGACCGCTAGCGCACGCGCGATACCAATACGCTGTCTTTGGCCACCAGAAAATTCGTGTGGATATCGCCCGATGACGTCCGGGTTTAGTCCGACTTTTTTTAGAAGGTTGGCGATCCGATCCTGTTTATCGCTAGGAGATGTTGCTAGTCGATGGATATCAATGGCTTCTCCCACTGTTTTTCCAACGCTCATGCGTGGATTGAGCGACGCATAGGGGTCTTGGAAGATCATTTGCATTCGTCGACGGAAGGGGCGGAGCTCACGTTGGCTCAGATGGCCAATGCTTTGACCAGAAAAGCGGATGGTCCCTGCGGTTGGGTCAATAAGGCGCATGATCGTCCGTCCGAGGGTCGATTTTCCACATCCGGATTCCCCAACCAATCCAAGCGTCTCGCCTGCGGCAATATGAAAACTCACACTATCCACAGCACGAACGTAGGCTGTTTTGCGGAATACCGATCCGGAGACATTGATCTTCACTGGAAAGTGCTTTTTGACCTCGGTCACCGACAAAAGGGGTTCAGTATCACTCATCGGTCGATCCTTTTAGCGGTGCATGGCAGCGAACCTTGCTGTTTCCTATCGTTGTTAGAGGAGGGGAGGTGGTCCGGCAATCGGCTTGTACGAAGCTGCAACGGTCTTGGAACGCGCATCCTTGCGGAAGTTGATACAGGTTTGGCACGGTGCCCGGTATCTCCTGCAACCGTGTTTCTGTTGTGCCGGTGATTTGTGAATAGCTAGGTATGGATCGGAGTAGTCCGTGGGTGTACGGATGCTTTGGATGACGAAACAGCTCGTGGGTAGAGGCTTGCTCGACAACCCGACCTGCGTACATGACAACCACTTCATCGCACGACTCGGCGACAACGCCCAGGTCATGGGTAATGAGTAAGACACTCATTTGTAGCTCCCGCTGGAGCGCTTGCAAGAGTTCGAGAATCTGAGCTTGGATCGTCACGTCCAGCGCAGTTGTTGGTTCGTCTGCGATCAGTACGTCGGGTCGGCAACATAGCGCCATCGCAATCATCACTCGTTGGCGCATCCCGCCCGACATCTGATGGGGGTAGTTTTGCAACCGGTCATTGGGCGAAGGAATCCCGACTCGCTGAAACATATCTGCGGCGATATCCAATGCTTGGCGTTTGGTTTTTCCTTGATGCAAGCGGACCGCTTCGGCAACTTGGTCGCCAACAGTAAGAACGGGATTGAGCGACGTCATTGGTTCTTGGAAGATCATTGACAACTTATTCCCGCGAATGTGCCGCATGTCGCGCTCAGATAGTTCGAGCAGATTGTCGCCGTCATATTCGATCCGGCCAGCTGCAATTCGCCCGGGTGGGGTCGGTATCAGTCGCATCACGCTCAGCGCTGTGACCGATTTTCCACAACCAGATTCGCCAACCACGCCCAATGTCTTTCCACGTGGAATCGAAAACGAGACGTCATCTACAGCGCGAAATGTACCGTGCTCGGTGCTGAACTCGGTTGCCAGATTGTGCACCGAAAGCAATCCTTGATCGCTCATTTGACCCGACTGTACCAGAAAAATACAAACTGGCACTTTTTGCACAAACCTGCCGCGTGACGGCACTGCCGTTCATGTCCAACGCGACACTGTTCTGAGTCATCGATGGATCGGCTGGCACTGGGGGATCGAGGGATCTGGGGTCAACTCAAATTTCTCATCAGGAAGCGAGACGTTGAGCTGTTGTTGTCGCCAATGAATGATCAGATCGGCTTTCTCCCCTGGTTGCCGCAGTCGCATACGTTTGGGGATGCGGTATTGTTTCCCGTCCGCCGCACTGACCGGGCTGATTTCCCTATTTTCGACGATCCATTCGAGCTCGTTTTTGGTGTTGCGTATGGAGGACGACACGACATCCCAGTGGCCTTTGCGTCCGTCCACGACAATGGTTTGTATATGACGGTCGTTCTGGATCGTCAAAATTTCGTGTCCCGCCTTGCTGTCCCAGCGGAGTGTTTGTTCCCCGGAAATGACCGGAGCCCCGCCGGTAGCAAGCAGCAAAAAATCGTCGGGGTCGAGGCTGATTCGCAAAAACTGTTCGATCGCCGTCCGGTCGCAAACACCCTGACGCTGACAGTTGTTGGTAATATCGACAAAAGCGAAACGCGTCCCGTTGCAGGCCAAGTCTGCGACCACGTTATCTCCGGCCGGAGATAGCGCGTTAAAGCGTAGATATTTCCCAGGTCTACCCAGCAGCCACACCGTTCCCTTTACGCGCGTGTCTCCCAGCCAATAATCCATTACGCTTTCTGCACGAAACGACGTGATGGTTTGATTGCGCTTGACCAGGTGTGCTCGCAGTTGCTCAGGGCTAGGAGGCTGATACGATCGAACCATCCCACCGGTTTCTCCACAAGCACCAAGGATCAAGAGGGTGGCTGCAGCGAATACAAAAACGGGCTTCGTTTGGGTGTGGGTAGACAAAAAAATATGAAGGTAGTTCGAGCCTGCAGTTCGAGTATTCGTGGGCGTTATTGTCGGAACGCGCGGATTTTTTTGATGAGCAAGTTTAGCACTTCATTTTGGCCTGCCAATTTTGGATTTGCCTTCATTTCTTTGCTTTTGCCGACTGCAGGCCCGCCACCGACGATTACCTTTCGGATATGTTCGTGGGTCACCGATGCTTGCCAGGCCTGATCGGTAAAGTCCCTAGGTCTCGTATCGAGCGTGGTGGCAACATCGCCGTTTCCGGTTCCGTTGAGACCGTGGCATTTTTGGCAGGATTTCCAGATTTTGTCAGCTCTCTCAAGAGGTGTCTTAGGCACCTTGCTCTTGGCTTGTTTCTGCTTTCCTTTTGTCGTCTTACCACGGCTTGCTTTGTTTGCGTGCGAGCCGTAGGTCGTGGTGTTTTCATTGCAGCTGGCCGTTATCAGGAGCATACAAATTACTATTATTCGCATGACACCGACTATACTGCATCTAGATGAGTGAATCCCATACAGTGAGCAATTCAGAATACTGGCAGCGCCGCTATTGCGAGCAACAGGATGGTTGGGATCTGGGCAAGCCAGCGCCCCCACTTGCATTTTTCTTCGAGTCCGCGCATATGCCGATGGCCCCAGCGCGCGCGGTTGTGCCCGGATGTGGCCGGGGGTATGAAGTATTGCGTTTGGCTAAGTTAGGCTACCATGCTGTCGGTGTGGATTTTGCCGATGCTGCGATCGACGCAGCACGAGGTGCCGCAGAAACCCAACAATTCGAAACAGCTACGTTCGTACATACAGATTTTTTTCACTTTGCAGCACAACCGGAGAACCAAGAAAGCTTCGATATTGCCGTCGAACATACATGTTACTGCGCGATTGATCCCAAGCGGCGTGACGCATATTTGGATGCATTGCTGAGGATCATGCGCCCGGGTGGTTTGTTTGTCGGGTTGTTTTGGGCGTGCGGATTGGCCGGTGGACCGCCGTTTACGACCGATCGGGCCGAGCTGGAAAATCGTTTTCTTTCCAAGCTCATCGACGGAGGCATAGAAGAGGCCCGTGACTCGGTTTCTCCCCGTGCTGGGGCCGAATTTTTGCTTTGGGGCTATCGGCCACCGGCGCCCTAACCCGGAACAGTTCTCGAGTTTTGGTCCAAAACGAACATTTTTCATCTTGCGGCGAATTTCGCTTGCCCCCTTCCATCCAAGCGACTATGTTTCCGCCGATCTACGGCGGGGTAGCTCAGTCGGTAGAGCGGGGGTCTCATAAGCCCTGTGTCGACGGTTCAAATCCGTCCCTCGCCACCGGTTCGAAATCTGCCGCATGCAAGTTGACATCTAAATCTCACCAAGAGAACGTCGTCCAGACTCGGGGATCGTCTAATGGTAGGACAACGGCCTTTGGAGCCGTCTATGGAGGTTCGAATCCTCCTCCCCGAACCAACGAGCTGGACAAGAAAGAAGTCGATGAAACTCGATAAATCGTGCCAACTATTCTTCGGTCGAAAAATCGACAGCAAATTGAGAGAAGCATTGGCACAAGCCAAACCGGGCGATCGGCGTTATTTTGAAGAGCCTGATTCTCCACAGGTTCAGGACTCCGAGTTTCTGCGGATCATTACGGTGCAGGAAGAGCAATGGATCGGCAAAGTCGTCAAACCCGGTATTAACGTGACGGATATCGAAGACATCCAGCGCAATGTCGTTTCGATTCTTCGTCGCATTGCGCCAGATGTTCGAATGTCGCTCTCTACCATCAAAATCTATGCGTTGCGCGCAGAGTCAAGCGCTGATTCTTCCTCGGGACCGTATATCGTTGACTGAGGGCAGAGCCAGCGGTTGATTCCTTGAAGGGCTCTATATCCTCAATTGAGGGTTGATCACTGCGACTAGCTATTTGTCGGGATTAGGGTCATTTGTTGGGTCCAGAACTGGTCCCATAAATCACAGTAGTGGAGGCAAGCAGCACTGACTTCAGTATATCTCTCAGGAGTAAGAGCCTGTTTTAGAATGTACCAAAGGTCATCTTCATGATCGTCATCATTTGCCTCGGCCTCTTCGTCGTCGCCGGTACCGTGAACAAAGTAGTATCCAGACTCGCTTCGATGCCTCCCGCATCGCGGGGCAAAACACCATAGCGAGCTCCTCTGTGGCCATCAAAACCCCAAGCAGACTGGAGAATTCGCCAAACTCCGACTCGATCAGACCGCGGATTTCTTGGGCGCGAGGACTGCCTTGATAGTTTGCAAGGGTTTGAGAGTCAACGCCGAGTTGCCTTACTACCTCGTCGTACAGTTGGTAATGTGCGCCCTTTGGGGTGCCTCGGAAATAATTGTTCGCTCCATGACCAGGCTGAAACCCAAATTCGTCCAGAATGTTTAGCGTGATCAAAAACCGTGCAGGCATTTGGCTCGCAGGACCGAAGCGCTTCTCTAACTGACGGGTATGAAATTGCGCCATGAGCAACGCATCTGTAAACACTGTGACGACTGCTGCACGAAATTCGAGATGGAGCTCAATCAGTTGCTCTCTTGTGATTTTTCCTGCGCGGAGATCAGAATAAACAGGGTGACGGTACGCCTGGTGAGTTTTGATTCGTGTAGTCAACTGTCGGCAGAACGACTCGTTCTCCGTTTGAAGTCGCTGAGGCATACTTTCCAGCATCAGACTGCGGGCAGTCGCACGCGGATCAAATCCCTCAGATAGCAAATTATCCATATCTGTATCCTTTTCAACCCTAGAACGTACTGGGCGGTAATGCTCGTTTGTGGTGGCCGCACACAACAAGCGCGAAATGTTTCCTAACACTTTTAGTGATGGCACGAAATTACATATTGGCAACCGACAACGATCCTATTTCGCCATTTTTTTTCAAATGATCGTGAGCGATATTTACGCTGATCGAACTTTCCTTTTTGGTAGAGAGTAGCGAGGAAAGCAAAGTGGGGATCCCTTCCCTAGCAAGAAGAATGGCGAGCGGCCCCAAATTGTCTCCGGGTTTATTCCCGGTCAGGTGTACTCACCCTGGTTACAGGAGGATTTTCCTGGATCCACTGGGAAACTTCTTGCGCAAACGTTCGCAGGTCGCCCAGCCCAGCATTGGCAGCTTGGAATACGATGTCAACGTCGATTCCAGCATATCCATGGGCGACTACATTGCGAAATCCCGCAGCACGACTCATTGAAACCGCGGTTTCGGTGCGAATCACCCCGTTTTCGTTTAGTTTGTCAAATCCATCACCCAAGGTTCGAGCTGCGGGCCATCCCTGATCGGAGATGATGTGGCTCGCAATGTCCGCACACAATTGCACGGCAATCATCAGGTTAAACGCAATCAGATCCAGCGCGTCCTGATCAGCAGCGAGCGCTGAAACGGTTGCTGGACAACGAGACTCCACACGACGAACTCGGTAGTTTAGATCAGTTAGCTTTGCTGCGAGCAGATTTACGTTAACCACGTTGCAATCCCTGTTCTGCGACACGTTTGAGCCAGGCATCACGCATACGTTCGTACCATGGTAGGTCAGTTGCAAGCATCGCTAGGGCACTTGAACGCCAACTTGCTGCGGCACCGGCAACGCCTTCATGTACAACGATTGCGTCATTGATTATTTCGTTTAATAGGGGAATGGTAACTCGAGAAAGTGAAATCACGTCTACTTTAGCGTGAAGAGCACGCTCTATTGTTGCCGCGAGTTGTAGAAGGTCCACCCCGGGAGCAACCACGGCTAAATCAACATCAGACCGGGACTGGGCGGTATTACGGGCACGCGAACCGAACAACAAGGCTACGTGGATGTCGTTGCGATCACGCAACACGTTTTGCAACATTCGTACAGTGTTACAGGTGGTTGATTCGTTCTCGCTCATACAAGCAAAGTATACCATATCACTATCGGTTGAACCCATAAATCCCAATGGTATCGAGCTGAAGGAAGCTTTGTTAGGGTGCGCGGAAGTTCGCCGGATAGCCATCGAGATCGCAATACAGGGCGAGTTTTTTCCACAAGCGACTTGCTAGGGGCAGATGAGAGGAGAACAAATCGTGGACTTCGTCAGGATCTGTTTGCAGGTCAAATACTTCGCGCAGGCCGTCATGCATGCTCGCGATCAGCTTATGGCGGTCGGTAACGAGAATCGCCAGGGGAATATCAACTTCGCGCCCGCTGACGAAGCGAGCACTCCGGGACACGACAAAGTCATGAAGCGGTGCAGCGGGTGTTTGGCGTAAGCGAAGCCAACTTCGGCCAAATCGCTCCGCTGCGAGCGTGGCTTTGGTGAGGCCAAAGGCCCCCAAAATCGTCGCTGGAATATCGCGATGGGAGACGAGCTGCTCATAGCGACCAGGGACGATGCCCGGTGCGAGGAAGATTGCAGGAACACGGAGTCCCGGGTCGTATCCCGAGCGTCCATGAGACGTGACCCCGTGTTCGCCAAAGAATTCACCGTGATCGGACGTGAGAATCATGGCGGTCCGTTTCCAGCGGTCCTCGGCATGTAGGCTGTCCAGGAGACGACCTACCTCTCGATCGACGTAGCGAACCGCAATGCGATAGCGGGCGGGCCAATCTGGGCGAGCCGCCGGTGGCGATTGTGAGACGGGTGGTCCGCTGTGGGGATCAAAATAGTGAACCCACAAAAACAATCGCTTGCCACGCGCTTGGCGGATTCGCTGCAACGCCGCGGTCGTCACACGAGCCGCATCGTTTCCAATCATCACATGGTCAGTAAATCCGACATTGTCGGCGGCAAATCCTGCTGCGATGATCGCTGCGGACTCGATGCCATGAGTGCGAAGTTGGTCGGCAACGTTTGCTGCTGTTTCGTCGGCACGGTGAAGCAAGGGAAGGGCCAATTTGGTACTTGGAGCACTTGTGTACGCGCGCGAAAAAACGGCTCCTTGCTTTGCGAGTCCGGCTAGGCGTGGCGAAAGTCCCGGGATCACGGCATCAGCGCGAAGGGTATCGACTGTGACGAGCAGCATGAGGTCCACCAGATCGGCTTCGAGATGGGGGGTTCCAAATGCAGGAGTGAGCCCAAATGCGGCCGCTGGTGGCGCCGCGGTTGGATCGGCGCCATTACAGTTACTGTCTCCATCGCCCGCGGGATCTCTGGCGTTGGGGTGGCGGCTTGCATCAAAATCATCGCAATCGCCTCCCCAAAACACCGGAGAAAACCCATCCCTGTCTAGATCGATGACATTTCGTAGGCCTCGCCCAAGTCGGGGGCCATGCAATGCCACTCGCTCAGAGACGGCCCGCCACCCTGGCGCGGCTTGATCGACGGTCAACAGTACTGTAGTCGATATCGCCACCGAAATGAGTGCTATCGCCATCAATCTCGAACGCCGCCATTTTTGAATGAATCGCGCGATGGGGACGGTAGCAAACAGGATCGCAAGGATCGCAACCGCGTAGCACACATTGTGGAGTTCTAAATAGACAGTCGGGGACCAATAGACATCTGCGGCCAGGGCAGCCAGGGTAATCATCGCCAGACTCGCTCGGGCAAGGCGCGGAGGTTGGGCGCGGCGCAGCCAAACGGAGAGTGCGAAACCAAGCGCTGTGACGATGGTCATCGCGACGTAAACATACATGGCTCGACGCCGCATTGGATCCAGAAGCCACCAGGCAAGGGCGCCTCCGACAATGCCGCCAAAGAGTGGTTCGAGGCTTGGTCGCTGAAGCTTGCGAGCGACCAGCATCGCAACGGTCGCAAAAAGTGCGAGCACGACTGCCATGGGGACCGCAAGGGAGGCCGCGATCAGCGCGCCAGCCATCACGATGGCCACCGAGAGATCGGCTCGGAGTAATAGGACCCCATCGGCGATAAACCCGAGTAGTCCAACCACAAGTGTAATAGTCAATGCCCACGAAGTCGCGAAGCGCAACACCGGGAGACGGCCGCTAGAAATCGTATGGTCCCCGTCGCATGACCGCTATCGGTAGCCAGGTCTCATGAATATGCAGCCACCGAAGCGCGGAGGCTGTTGGCTCCCAGCGAAATAATACGGTCGCAACTCGTCCGTTGTCAGGTGGTGTTGAGCTCTTGGCGTTCCGTTGCCACTCTTCATAGGTTGCGAGCACATGGTCAGAGCTGTGCCAAACAAGGGACACGTTGCGAATCGCGATGCGAAACTCAGGATTCGATCCATATCCATTGCGGACGGTTGCGCAAAACTCTGCGGATTGGCTACGCGAGCCGTTGGGTTGGATCAAAATGCAACTGGGCGCAAAACGATTGACGAGTCCCTCGGCAAACGCAGCGTCGGTATTTTCTATCGCGCCTGAAAACCAATCGATGAAAAAGTGGTGCAACGCGGCGATTTCCTGCCGAACTATGTCTACGTGTATGAGTCCCACGACGATGTCGTTTATCTATCCCATTGTGTGGGCGCTGGGGCAAGATATCACGCAAGAAAAACAGCGCTCCAGACGCTGAAAAGAAGATAGCTAAATATTAGGAAGTTACCGACGGGCTGCTACATGGTATCGCGATTTGATCTGCGAGTTCGTAGGCGAGACCCCAGCGAACGCCGCGATCGCTCACGACCATGTCGCCGCTGGCCTTCTTGAGCAAGTGGGCGTAAATGCCGACGCCTGCAGCAATGACGTCGGCACGTTGCGGCTCAAGGCCGCGAATCTGTCGGCGTTTTGCGATGGGGAGGGTGAGGTAGGTGTTGAGTTGGTTTTCAAGGATGGCCCTTGTGATGCGGTGGCCGTGGATCTTATCTGGCTGATACGAGTCGAGCTGTAATTGCACTGCGGCGATTGTCGTTGCAGTTCCAGCGGTGCCGATCAGCTGTGCATTTTTCGGAACAGCAACTTTCGATAGGGCATTTGAGATCTCTTGATGGAGATCGGCAATTTGTTCGGGGCTGGGAGGGTCGTCTTTGAGGCACCGCTCCGCGAGACGTACTGAGCCAATGGGAAGGCTTTGCAAGGATTGGATCTCGCGATGGTTGCTGATAACGATCTCTGTTGATCCACCGCCGACGTCGGCGATTACGACCGATTGGTTGCACAAAGTAGGGAAAGACTTTGTCACTGCAAGCTGAACGAGCTCAGCTTCGCGTCGTCCTGCGATAATTTCGATCGATGTTCCTAGCGCAGTTTGTGCGGGTTTGACAAATAGGTTCGCGTTGGTGGCTTCGCGCAGCGCCTGAGTCCCTACGGCACGGATAGCATCGACGCCGAGTTCGTCGATGATCGCCCTGTAGTTGTTGACGATATCGAGGCAGCGGTCAATCGCCTCTGGTGCAAGGTGCTTGGTTTGGTCGACGTCTTGCCCGAGTCGGCCAAACTTGCACACGTCGCGTAGCACGACAAGATTGCCAGTTTGGCTCGCGCCGATCTCAACGACAAGCAGCAACAGCGTGTTTGTGCCGATGTCAATCGCAGCGATTCGTTTGGATTGCAGTGGGAGCCTCTCTCTTGTGGGGTCAGTATTTAGCGAGGGGCGGGACCCCAGTCTACCGAAGAAGCCGATCCGCGATAGATGCGTTGTTGTTTTCCGGTGCCATCTGCATTTGCGATATAGATGCCGGATCCACCCCTGCGGCGGGAGACAAACGCGATGGCGCGACCATTGGGAGAGAAGCTCGGATCCTCATTGTTCCCTTGGTTTTGTGTGATCCGCACCATGGCATTGGTGCTCAGGTCCAATGTGACGATATCGTAACGGCGTCCGGCGCGCGTCGTGTACACCAGGGTCCGTGCTCCTTTGCGTGGGGACCAGTCCGGATCCGTATTGTAGTTGCCGTTAAAGGATACACGCCGTTGGTTGGATCCATTTGCGTTCATCACAAAGATATTCGGCCCACCTTCGCGATCGGACACGAAGGCGATTTCGCGGCCGTTGGGGCTCCAAGCGGGTGCGGTGTCGATCCCGCGACTGTTTGTGAGACGGCGAATGATCGAGCCATCGCGAGCGCTGATCACGTAGATCTCAGCATTGCCATCGCGAGATAGGGTGACCGCAATGCGCCCGCCCCCCGGGGACCAGCTCGCCCCAGTGTTCATGCCCTCGCGGTTGCTGATCCTGCGCGATCTGCCACCACCACGGCCGAGAACATAGAGATCAGGATTGCCCCGGGCATAGGAGGTAAATGCGAGTTGTCCCCCAGATTTTGACCATGCGGGGAGAATATTGATGGATCGGTTGCCAACCAAGGTGTAGGGACGGTTTCCATCAAAATCCACAGCGCGGATGTGCTTGGTGCCGGTTTTTCCGCGGGATACAAACGCGATCTTGGACCCAAAGAAACCCGCCTCTCCCGTGTAATAACGAACCACGTCGTTGCACCAACGATGCACGAGTCTACGAAATTGCGAAGTAGGACCGCGGTATTCGCGTGTCAAGACTGACCGATTGCCTTTCTCCACCTCATATAGCCGTGTTGACAAGGTAACCTGATTGCCAGCGACCTCTATGCGATATTTCATCACCCCAAACGCGCCGACATTTTCCCAGGCGTTTGGGTTGATCGAAAGCCCCTCTGCACCCAGATTTGCGAGAAAGGATCGCGAATCGAGGACGCGAAACCAGCCGGAGACGCTGAGATTAAATCGGGCGATCTCGCTGGCCTGTTTGACGAGGGCGGAAGACCCAAGTCCTCTTGGAATTGCAATGGGATACAAGGATCTCTCGGGATTGTTAATATCGATCACAACCCCCGGATCCGGTTCGGCAGATGTGACTTGGCCAAAGCCGAGCATTATGACAAGAAAGAGTGCGAGACCGCCGCATCTTTTAAGCGATCGGATCGGGCGCAGGGATCTCCGCCGAGCAGAAGGTGCTAGTCTATTTCTTTGCGAAATCGAAAACATGTCCATCGAGTTGTCCAGGTAGCAATAAGGGATTTAGGAATAGCTTTTTTTTTCCGTGTTCGTTGTTTTTTGAGTGCTTTGAGAGCGACGCGCACCGAGCGGTCAATATTCACATTGCCGGAGGCTGTCCACAACTTAGTGTCGGAAATACCGCCGTCAGCAGCGAGCCGAACGCAGCCAATCGGAACGCCAGCTCCGCGCTCAAGGCTTGGGACTCGCCATAGGTTGTGGGCATCAGCGGCGAGTTCTTGCAAGAATTTGGGGCCCTTGCTCGAGGTGGCAAAACCCTTTTCGCTGCCGTCCCAGGCGCCCGGTTCGGGGGTTGCCTCGGGAGCCGGTTCTACGTCCTCGTTGACGCGACGGGATTTCAGGTACTTTTCGACTTCCTTTTCGTAGTTTTCTGGGGGTGGCTTTTTGGGCTTTTTGGGCCGCTTTGCATGTGGGTCATGAGCGACACCTGGCGGCTTTCGTCCCTTTTTTCGAGCGCTGCGTTTTTGCGGTTGTCTGTTTTTGGTTTTCTCAGACCGATAGGCGAGCTGCGCTTCAATCACTAAGGGGGGCTTTTGGCGACCGGCATTCGCATTGTTAGCATACGCCGCCCAAATAATCGCTGCCACCACCCAAGCGTGAATGGTCGTTGTGGCAGCGATTCCGATAATATGGGGCGACATATGTGAGTATGAGCTAGCGGGTGGTGGGATTGTGTGCGTCAAGCTTTGCTGGGTCGAGCGCGTCGGATGGATCCGTAAGCATCATCAGTCTGGAGACGCCAGCTGCACGCGCTTCTGCCATGGCTGTTACGACGATTTCATAGGGGAGTGACTTCTCTGCGGCAATCCACAGCGTCTTGTCCGCTTGGACGCGGGCGTTGGTCTCGAGCTTGACGCGTAGAGACGCCCATGAGATTTGCATTTTTGTCTTATCTGCGCCGAGAAAGAGCTTTCGATCTTTGCCGATCTGCAGCGTCAATTTTCCCGTTGGATCATCAATGTTTTGCGCATTGACCTCGGGGATATCGATGTCCACGCCTGCGTTGACCAAAGGCATGGTCACCATGAAAATGACGAGCAAAACCAGCATCACGTCAACAAAGGGGGTGACATTGATCTCGCTATTCAGATGGCTTCCGGGCCCTTGTGAATCACCGCCGACCTGCAACCCCATAGGTGTATCCCCTGTGTCCTTGTGTTGACTGCGTTAGTTTGCGTTACGATAAAGGTGGTAACTTTCCGTTATGATAGAAAGTAGTAACTTTCTGTTTATGACAAAAAGTGGCGACGAACGATATTGAGATAGTCTTGGGTAAACGTTTGCATGTCCGCTACGTGGACGCGAATTCGCCTCTGAAAGTAATTATAAGCCATTACAGCTGGAATTGCGGCAACAAGGCCAATCGCCGTGGCAAATAGCGCCTCGGCGATCCCGGGCGCTACCTTTTCGATGGTTGCGCCCTTTTTATCCATGCTCAAAAACGCCATCATGATCCCCCAGACAGTTCCGAAAAGACCAATAAATGGCGCCGCTGACCCGGTGGTGGCGAGGAAGGGAACCATGCTCTCTAATTTGGTGATTTCGGTAGTTTGTGCCCGGTGAAGCGTCCGGTTGATGTTGGCCAAGTCAGCTTCACGATCTCGCTCGGCAGCCGTTGTTTTGGCGTCGGAATTGAGGCGGGCGAGTTCTTTATAGCCAGCCTGGAACATTGCAGCGATTGGGCTTTTCTTGAGCTCTTTTGCGGTTTGGTAGATCTCATCAATATTGCGAGAATGCCAGAAAGCGTCGATAAATCGCTTGGATTGTCGCGTTGCGGCGGAGAGAAAGCGATATTTGTACCCAATGATGTACCAGCATCCCAATGACATGAGGACGAGCAGCCCGATGACTGCCTTTACAATCAAGGTGGCTTCTGCAATCAGCGTCCATGCGTTGAGTGTGCTTGCTGCAATGGCTGTTGTTAGTTCTGGCATGGTTGCCCTTTAAGTGTAGTTGCTCTTCAGCACAGTTGCTCTTAACGTGTTACGACCAGTGGATATGGAAGTAGCACGCGTATTTTCTCTGGTCAATCGCCATGAATAAAACTCAATTTGACAATAAAATCCGATTTGCTGTCACGATAGGGATTTTGTGCCTGAGTTCCTTGGCCTGTACTGACATTGATGGTGGGGCAGTAGAATTTAGCTGGGCGTTTCGGGAATTTGATGGCGACAACATCTCGAATTGCCGCCAGGTTGGTGTTGACACCGTACGATTGTGCTGGGCACCAGCCGGGGACAATGTTACGACCCACCCGGAGTGCGTCCTTCAGAACTCAGAAGCCTTTGTCTGCGAACCACATCGTGGCATTACGGGGTTTCGTGTCCCGGAGGGCGATACATTCTTCTTTATTGAGCCAGAGTGCGAAAATGGCCAAGAGCCGGGTGAATTTTCAGTTCCTGTGCCACTACGTAGAACGGTTTTTCGCGGTGAGATCGTGACGCTCAACTCGCTGTTGATCGTCGCCGGTGACAGCACCTGCCCCTAAACCTAGGTGTTTAGGACTTCTAGCTCGAGCGTGTGCGGTAAGAGCTTCCACACGGAGACACCGTTTTCAATGAAGCACACTTGTCCCGGACGAAATGGTGGGAAACCAGGTTGTCCGACAAGAAATGCACCTAAATCCGAGATGGTCGGTTCGTGGCCGATCGCGGCGACGGTGTCGGCACCGGAGACGAGTTGTTTTGCCGCGGGCTGCGGTGCGCATCCCGGTGCGAGGGACGCTGTGCTTTCGATGACTCCGGTGTAACCGATAGATGCACTCAGAAGTTCTGCGGTTTGGACGGCACGGACCAGTGGGCTTGTGAATACCGCGTCGAACGCGACTCCTTCTCGTTGCAAACGGTTGCCGACGGCACTGGCGGTGGCCCGTCCTTCTCGGGAAAGCCAGCGATGGGAGTCGGGCTGTCCGCGAATGCTCTGCGGCGAGTGCGTGTGGCGTATGAGGTAGATTTTCATTTTGACACTAGAAGCCTTCTAATTCATCCAACGTTTGGGCTCGTCGTCGTCCACGAGCTTTAGGTGTCGGCGGAGGCGTTTTTGCTTATAGCGCAGATACCATAGTTTGGGGGTCCACTTCCCCGAGGTCATTAAATAGGCGAGAAGGATCGCGGCCGCGTAGGCTGCTCCGTTGGCCCAATCCTGAGTCCATAGAATCATCACCGTGACAAAGCCGATGATTCCAATAGCAAGTTGCTTTCCGGTCATGGGCAATACGCCAAAAAACTGAACATGACTGGACGCATAGAGCACGCCATAGGCGACGATGGTCCCGTAAATAAACGGATCAAGGCCGGAGATATGGGCGTTGCCGACCCAGAGGCCGACAAGCGTGCCGGCGATCGTTCCGGCTAGCGTTGTCCACAGCGCAAACATCAAAAACCGCTTGGTTCCCCACCAGCGCTCTAGAACTGGGACAAACATCCAAAGAATCAGGCCGTGGAAGATCAGCGAAACAAAGTGTGCGTGGAGAAACGCCCCGGACAGTAGCGTCCAGATCTTGCCCTGCTGCCACACGTTGTGGCTGGTTGCGGCCAGCCAGGACTGCATTTCTAAGCGCAGCGCATCGCCCGCAGCCAAATAGATGAGCGATAGCCCAAGCTCACCAATGAGCAAGTACATGGCCCCCTTGGTGATTTTTGCGGGCATTCTTCTTCTGACCATTCTAACAAGATAGTCACCATTTTCGTCCTTGGCAAACCGTCTATACAGGCATTTACGGTGAAACTTGGCAAAAGCCTCTTGCTTGCAGGGGGCGACGAAGTTATCCAGGGACCCGGTGCATAGATGAAAACGGTATTTTCGGGGATTCAGCCGTCGGGCGAGCTGCATTTGGGGAACTATCTAGGGGCGGTTCGCAACTGGGTCGCGTTGCAGGACACGCATCGGTGTTGGTTTTCGGTGGTGGATTATCATGCCATTACCCAGGACTATGATGCCAAAGTGCTGCGGAAACGGTCGGTGGAA
Source organism: Kofleriaceae bacterium (assembly GCA_965223575.1). Classification (GTDB taxonomy): domain Bacteria; phylum Myxococcota_A; class Polyangia; order Haliangiales; family Haliangiaceae; genus CBDCWZ01. Next base: position 2,755 of record CBDCWZ010000068.1, on the reverse strand, counting down.
ATGGCGACCGATCTGCTCGCTTGCGGTATCGATCCGGAGCGTACGGTGTTGTTTATTCAGTCGCAGGTGCGCGAGCACACGGAGCTGTGTTGGGTGCTAAACAGTGTCGCGCAGTTTGGGGATTTGAGTCGGATGACACAGTTTAAAGACAAAGCCTCGCGTCAAGAGGACAACATTAACGCCGGGTTGTTCGATTACCCCGTGCTGCAAACCGCGGATGTGTTGCTGTATCGTGCGGATCTTGTCCCCGTTGGAGCAGATCAAGTGCAACACGTTGAGCTCATGCGGCGCATCGCGCGAGCGTTTAATCGTCGCTGGGGCAAGTTGTTTCGCGAACCCGAGGTGCTGTTGTCGACGACGCCCAAGCTACTGGGGCTCGATGGTCAGGCCAAGATGTCTAAATCGCTTGGCAATACGATCTCGCTGTCGGCCAATGATAAAACGATTCGGAAATCTTTGGCCCGTGCTGCGACAGATCCGGCTCGGGTTGCTAGGACCGATGTTGGGGATCCAGATAAGTGCAATTTGTTTACGCTGCACAAATTCTTTTCTGATCAAAGCCAGTGCGACTGGGTGCGGGAGGGGTGCACGACTGCTGGGATTGGCTGTGTCGACTGCAAGGGAGCATTGGCGGATAATGTGATCGCTCATCTTGCTCCCTACCGAGAGCGGAAGCAACAGTTTGCCGACGATCCCACGCAAGTTATGGAAGTGCTTGAAAAAGGGGCAGAGGCAGCGCGAAACTGTGCACAGGAGACAATGTCGCGGGTGCGCAAGAAGATCGGTATCGAGTAGTGTTGCGCACGATTCTCAGGTGGATTGGTTCGCGCCGCCGTGGCGCGACGACAATTGTTAGCGCGGTTGCCGCGGTTGCGCTCGCGGCCGCAATGGTAGGGCGCGGCTGCAGCGTTAGGGGCAGTGGTCCCGATGGCGTTGTCCGCGAGCTTATCAATGCGCAACGAACCGGTGATGCCGAGTTGCTCTACAGTTTGCTGGGGCCTAATACGATCGCTGCTTTGCAAACTGAGGCACGGCGCGCAACAGATTTGGTTGGCGGGTGGCAGCGATTCGTCCCGGCCGATTTGGTCAGTATCGGTCAAGCCACGCCGGGGGGCGGCACGTTTGAGTACTCGGTCCGTCGCATTGCTGAGGACAAAGCACAGGTTGATATCGCCAGTTCAACTGGTCAAAAATCCGTCTTAATGCTAGTTCGTATTGATAAGGACTGGCGCATTGAAGTTCCTGAGTTTATCGCTGCTTCAAAATAAAATGACACGGTGAAACAGGCGCAACTCGTCCAAGATGATGCTTCGCAAATTTGCCGATAATATTTGGATCGCAGATCAGTCACTTACATTTTTCGGCCTCGAAATGGGGGCCCGAATGACGGTTGTTGCGATCGATGGAACGAAGGATCTTCTTATCCATTCTCCCATTCGGCCGACTGACGAATTGTTGACCGAAATAGATCGTCTTGGAATTGTCAAACACATTCTCGCCCCGAATCTTTTTCATCATCTTTATATCGATGGTTTTAAACAAAATTATCCAGAGGCGAAATTGTATTGTGCGCCTGGGATCGAAACCAAAAGAAGCGATATCCAATTCGATGAAGTGATCGAGGAGGACAAAGAATATCCTTGGTCTCATGTAGCAGAGCATCACCTCGTTTTGGGTTGTCCCCGGTCCAATGAAGTCGTGTTGTTTTTTCGTGATCAGAAGACGCTGCTCGTAACCGACCTGGGAATCAATATCCATGAGAACAGCCCGTGGATGACACGTACCGTTTTTAAAGCGATGGGGATGTTCAAAACCTTTGGCTGGTCCAGATTTGAAAAGTGGCTGTTTATTCGGGATCGGGACCGTTTTGCCGCCTCTACTGCCAAGATTTTGCGCTGGGACTTCGACAAGATCATCCTCTCTCATGGACAACTGGTGCAGGACAATGGGCGTAGCCTATTCAGCAAGGCATTTGGAGAACCCGAACGTATCTGAGTGGATTATTAGGCGACACCAAGCTCCCTGCGGATTTGTAAATACGCAGGTGTGATGTCGCCGTTTTTGTCTCGCACAGCGCAGGCGAAGCGGTGGAGTGTTTCGGCGGGCTTATGTGCGAACTCGAAGACCGACAAAAAGGGTTGAGGACTATCGCTGCGCATCTGAAAATCTGCTCGACCCGTCAGATACAACCCGTGGTGAGCGCCTGCGGTGGTCACGCGTTTGTCCCACTGTGTCTGGAACACGATGTAACATCGACCATCAATTGTCATTGCCCGAGCCGCGGCGTCTAGATAGTTCTCGACACCACCGCGAGTCTCGAAGCGGCAGGCGCGCCGCTGCGGGTCAGCGGGTACAACGCCCGCATGCAGAGGAAAGTAGGGTGGTGATCCCGTAATGAGGGGGAAGCGCTGCAGAGAAAAGTCAACGCCGCGGAAGTCCGACTGTTCCACAGTGATAACGCATTGGTTCTGCGGAAGCTCCGCAATCGCCCGTTGTGCTTGGGTGACCGACTGCGCTTGTGCTTCGATTCCACGCGCAACCGCGGGACGCAGCTTATGACACACCATAAGTAGTACCGAACCGATGCCACAACCGAGATCGAGATAATAGGTGGGACGGTTGGGATTTCGATGTATCGCGTACCAAGCTGTGATCACATCGTCGGTGCTCGTTCGATGGCCACCCGAGCGCTGATAGAGATGCCAATCCCCGATCAGGCGGTCTCGCTGTGCATCTTGGGGCCATTGCACAATAC
>CBDCWZ010000067.1:0-14916 GCA_965223575.1 Kofleriaceae bacterium | reverse complement strand
TGGTCGTGTTCGGCGTAGGGAGCAAGGACCTGATTGATGAATCCACGAGGTCCTTGGCGCAGGATTGATAGCAAGAATACGATAGCCACGATGGCAAGGCAGCCGGTTTCAAGCATGGTGTGGGATTCGTGAGTCGCATCTTGCAGGGAGAAGCCAGTTGTGTCGGACAGTAGTGCATTGACGCCAAAGCCAAGGAGTATCGAGGAAAACGCAATAGTAGCTCCGAACAGAAGTGCGATGCGCCGGTTGTGGAGTCGCGCCAGAACCCCAAAGGTTGTGATGTTGGTCGCGGGGCCGGCGAGCAAAAACGCCAGGGCTGCTCCGGGCGATACACCTTTGAAGATGAGCACTGCAGCAAGCGGGGTAGCTCCAGAAGCACACACGTAGGTGGGAATCCCTAACAGTGCAAACAAGATGACATCGGCGCCACTTGGGAGCTGAGTCAACCATTCTTTTTGAAGTAAGGGCCCAGCTACCGAAGCGATCGCCAGACCGACGAGCAGCCACGGTCCAATGTGATCGACAATTTCGCCGAACCCAAAGTGAAGCCCGGCGCGAATGCGTCGGAGAAAATTACCCGGGCTTGCTGCGAGTGGTGATGCGGATCTCCCCGGTGATACGGTTTGGGGTTGAGCGAGCCGGCCGATGATCCAACCAACGAGAATGGCGACGATCGCGGCACAGGCGACCCGAGCGATCGTCATCGATGTCCCCAAGAGAGGGAGGGAAATCAAAACGGCATCGAGTCCCAACTCGGGAGTAGCAACGAGGAAGGCCATTGACGCGGTCGCCGGAACTGCTTGGCGGTTGAGTGTTTGGTATAGGGGAACGACCCCGCACGAACAAATCGGAAGGGGGAGGCCGAAAATGACCCCCCGGAGCGACTCGGTCAGAGGTCGTCCAGTTCGCATCCACGATAGCGACGCCTGGGGCAAAAATACCTGAACCACGCCTGCTAGGGCAAAAGATAGGACCAACGCGGGAGCGGTTTCTAGCGCGAGGGTAATAAAGGCATCACCAATATGAAACCCCGCAGCGGTATGAGGACTGGGCAGATGGGTTCCGGCGACCGCCCATACCATAGCGATACCCGCCAGCGAACCAATACCAGCAAACATTCGCCCATGCCGATCTGCATGAGGGACCGACAGAGAGGCAGGTCGGTGCACGACTACGTGCAAAAGGGAGCCCGCAAAAAACGCCTGAAACAAGCCGAGCCAGCGAGCCTCGGCCCAAAGACCAACCCAATCGGCAAGTGCGAATCCACCGACGGTTGCCACACCCATGGTAATCAAGATGGCGATTGCCGATTTGCGCCCCCAGGATGGAAATGCAAGCCACCATACCGTGATTGCAATGGGAACTCGGTGCAGCGCTACCGCGGCCGCTAAGGAGTCCGAATGGTGATGTCCCTCGTGCCCAACGGTGGAATCGAGCACGACTCCGTCAAAAAAAGCATGAACGAGTAGTCCCCCGAGGGCGATCACCAGGGTAGTCGTATGTGTCTTTTGCGCTGCGCGGTGGAGATTGTGTTCGAGGAAGGCAGGACCAAGCAGACCGACCGCGGCGAGAACAATCGCAAGTATCCCGCCGCTGGTTAGGCTGTGGGGGATAATATCGACTAACACGAGGCCCGCGACGGCGACCATGACAAAGCCATCCAAAAATGACAATGCGGGGCTAACGGAATGAGCCACGCGGTACAGGATCGGCCCCGCGACCAGGGCCACGAGGCTGGCGAGCAGAAGCGCCATAAGAATCGGGTGATTACCATACCGGAGGTGTTCATGGGCAGGATTCGGGAGTGGATTTAGCGATATTCCCTGTGATCGAAAATTTCCGTGTAAAACCAATTCCTTTGACGATCTTAGTGCGCATCCATAACGTTTCCGATGCAGGATACGATCAGTTACGAATGCTATCGTGGTCTCCGTGTTGAGGAAATTTGTGGCTAGCGCTTGGTTGGGCGCGTGTGCGGTGCTATTTGCAGGTCCGGCTGTGGCAGCTCCGCAATCGAAATCACCGATCAAGTCCGATGAGGAAGTGGTATTTTTTCCGACTGCTGCTGCGGTCGTGGGGGCAGATTGGCTGGTTCCCATTCATGGATGGATCTACGAACCCGAGCGGAAGGACCCGTTGCGACGGGGCTTTATCCGCAGCCTGATGGGAGCGTTGGGAGTTTCGTCGAAGCAGGTCGACGGGACGCGATTTCGCGAGCGTATCGGTTGGTTTCTCGTTGACAACGAGCGCGGAAAGCGCATTCCTGTGACGGTTTTGGGAACCGAGGTCATCGCGAAGCGCTCGCGATCGAATGGCCATTTTCGTGCCGAGCTGCGTGTCCCCCGGGAGCGGACGACCGGGGCAAAGCTGTCGGTAAAGGCCAGGACACGTCCCGGTGACCAGCGCGCGTTCGTCGGTGAAGTTCAACTGATTGAGCCAACAGGCATTTCAGTTGTTTCGGATATAGACGACACAATCAAAGTGACGGAGGTAACCAATCGTGGACTGATGCTAACCCGGACTTTTTTGCGCGAGTTTGAAGCCGTTTCTGGAATGGCATCGGTGTATCGGGATTGGGAAGCCCAAGGGGCGGTGTTTCACTACGTTTCTGCGTCCCCCTGGCATTTGTATCGGCCGCTCGCGGAGTTTTTGGTCGATGCTAAGTTTCCTCGGGGGACATTCGATCTGCGCGAATTTCGCGTGAAAGATAGGCGGATCGCAAACTTATTGCGCTCCCCGCAAAAATACAAATTGAAGGCAATCCGGACGTACCTACTTCGCTACCCACAGCGCCGGTTTGTGTTGATTGGCGATTCTTCTGAGCGAGATCCGCAGATCTTCGCAAGCCTCGCGCGTGAGTTTCCAAATCAAGTGCAATGGATAGCGATTCGTCAAGCTCCCGGCACCCCCCTCAGTGCAGTGGCAAAGGTGCGGATCTTTCGTGGGATAAAAGCGACAGTTGTTCTGTTTTCAAATCCTTCCGCTTTGTCTACGAAGATTCGGCCATTTCGGTCTGCTGGGGGGCCAAAGGCACCGTGAATGCGATAGGGCTAGACCCAAACGATGTTGCCCACGCACTGCATCAATTTGGATTTGACACACTGCGGCTCGGCCAGAAAGAGATCGTCAAGGACGTGCTCGCAGGGGGGGCTGTCGTTGCTGTCATGCCAACAGGTGCCGGAAAATCGCTATGTTATCAGTTGCCTGCTGTTCTTCTTGGGAATCATGGCGGCGTCCACCTTGGTGGTGTCGCCGCTCATTGCGCTAATGAAAGACCAAGTCGATGGGCTCACGGAGAAGGGAATCGGTGCTGTTGCACTGACCAGCGCAGCGAGTCCGCGAGAGCAGCAGGGTATCATCGATGGGATTCGGGCAGGGGTGTACACTCTTGTCTACGTCGCCCCGGAGCGCTTTCGTAGTGCTCGTTTTGTTGAAGCGATTGGCAGACTCGGGGACAAACTTGGACTTTTCGCCGTTGACGAGGCGCATTGTATCTCCGAGTGGGGACATGATTTTCGTCCTGATTATCGCAGGCTCGGAGAGGCAACGCAGCGTCTCGCACCCAAGCGAATCATCGCGTTAACCGCCACGGCCACACCAGAAGTACGGCAGGACATCGCCACCCAGCTCCATCTTGGCGATGCGCGATTTCATGTACATGGATTTGATCGGCCCAATTTTTTCTTTGAAGTTGTTCATGTTCGTGGTGGCAAAGAAAAGGCGACACAGTTAGCAGATGCGATCTCGGGGAGGCAGGGTGGTGTCGGGCTGGTGTATGCATCCACGCGAAAACGTGCTGAGCGTTATACGGAAGATTTGATCGCATGTGGGATCGAGGCGCGCGTGTATCACGCTGGCCTGTGCGACGAAGAGCGCCGCGTTACTCAAGAAGCCTATATGCAGGGGGATTTGGACGTCATTGTCGCGACCAACGCTTTTGGTATGGGCATCGATAAGAGTGATGTTCGGGTTGTGATCCACGCAGATCTACCCCGAAGTCTTGAGGCTTATTATCAGGAGGCCGGCCGTGGTGGGCGTGATGGACAACCAGCGCGTTGTTTGCTGCTGTTTAATCACGCAGACGTTCGCCTTCAACAACTCATGATCGATTCTTCCTGTCCCGATGCCGCAATGCTGCGCGAGCTGTGGCGGACGCTTCGTGCTGAACCCGTGGTAGGGGGGGCGCTAGAGACTCTTCGGAGGCAGTTACCGGGACAGCCGCACCGAAGCCAGTTGGCCACTGCTGTGCGGATACTTGAGCGGCATGGGTATTTGAGCCACGAAGATGGGGCACTGACCGCGACCCACCCACGTGATGTTTCGGGTGATTTTGCACCCCTTGACACCCAAGCTCTGTCACGCCGCGCCCAGGTCGAGGGAGGCAAGCTGAAAAAAATGGTAGAGTATGCCTATCATTCCCGGTGTCGTCGGCAGTTTATTCTTTCGTACTTTGGCGATTCAGATTGGCTCGGTAGGAGTCATCAATGTGAAGGCTGTGACGTGTGCGTAAACGTTCAGGACGATGTTCCGCTCAGCCCAGCGCAAAAGGCAGATGCTCGCCAAATGCTAAAGGTCGTGATAGCTCTCTCGGGACGATTTGGCCGCGCCAAGTTGGCTGGTATCGCAAACGGTACGCTTGACGATAGGCGATTCTCAGGACTCTCAGTATTTGGCAGCCTGGCTGAGCGGTCGAGTCGATATTTAATGGATATTCTACGAGGATTTGAGGCGGCCGGACTCGTTGAGGCAACGTTGGGCGATTACCCCACACTAGCGATTACCGAGCTTGGTCAACAGGCGCAACAGCAAGATGCCCTTTTGGACAAAGTAGCAATGCCGACACAAGGCGAGGCAGCAAGAGGTGGTGGCCGGCAGCGCAAACAATTGGCCCCCGCCAGCAGCAACCTTGCAAGTGGACCATTGCTCGAGCGCCTTCGCAAGATGCGCAAACAATTGGCGCACGATCGCGCGGTACCAGCGTATGTAATCTTCAACAACCGCACCCTGGAGTCAATCGCGGTTGCAAAGCCAACGACGCTTGACCAGTTGCTTGCGGTTGATGGCATTGGCCCCGGGCGTTTGGAATCCTATGGCGAAGCGATTCTAAATGCCGTGCGCGGCATTGATACGGCATCGTAGAGTGGAGACAAGCCCAGCAATGTTGCCTAAACCGCGCCCTTGGCCCCCTAAGATCGAGTGTTAGAGACTTCGGGAGTCGCAGCGGGGGCAACTGGAACGGTTCGGGCGCTCATGGGAGCTGCGCGATCTTGAGACAGCGCAGACGACAAAATGCTCTCTGTGTTTTTGAGCGCCAGCCATTGGGCGCGCATGGTGTACCGACCCGGGGAGGTGCGAATGAAAAGAGACTCTTCCCCCTTTTTTTTGAGATCCATCGATAGGTCTCTCGCGACAACGGTATCGGGTGTTTTGGATTTCGTTGGCAACGAAGCGCCCGCCAGCTGGACGATTTCTCGGACTGATAATGGTGTCGTTGTGCTCAACAGAATTTGCTCCACTACCGCCAGCGTGCTCATCAGTTCCTCCAAGTAATTTGCGGGTTGTTGCCCGAGCTATTGTATTGTGAGTATTTTGTTTGGTGGCGCCGTTGCCAATTGGACGACATCCTATCGCGGAGAATTTTTGATACCAGTCTTGACACGATAGTTTTTTGATTTTTGGGATTTTCCTGCAGTGACAGATCCGTCTGTCGTTGCGTTTTCAAGAATGTCACTGCGGTTGTCATCACGGAAGTTCATGACTTTGCCACAGTCGCTAGGGCCGAGACAATAGTGAATTGACCCCAGAGCGCTCCTTCTCAACGTTTGGCCAGGGAGACTTTTCTTGTTCTGCGCTGCAATCCCTAAAAAAATTCTTTTGGCTTTGTGGATTTGGCATTGACAAATCGTGACTGTCCATAAAAGGCAACAAAAGGTCGGTTTCGGGGTATTGTGTTTCGGGCCTTGGTGAGTCGATTCGTGATTGGATGCGTGTGACGCGAAACCATGTAGTACTTACTTTGTTGGCTGGTTATTCGCGAAATCACAATTGGTTTTTTCCGTTACATTTGGCGCGTCGGCGATAGACAATGTGGTGTCCGATATTTTGGGGCGTTAGGGGGGCGTCAAGATGGTTGCTGAGAGCAAATCCGGACGACAGATCTCGCCCGTGGTCCTGTCGCCACAAGTGAGCCGAGTTGTTGCTCGAGTTACGCGAATCTTCGCATCATTCGCGTACACGGACGGAGATCAGTTTGCTCATCTCAATCCACTAGATCGAGACCGGTCCGCGTTCTAGCCCGGAAACATCACGCTCTGCGCACGCCCTCACCAAAGTTCTTGTTCCCACACAAAAATTTTCAATCTGGCAAATACAACCAGTATTCCCTGCAATCGAAAATCTTCGTGTGAAAACAAGTCTGTTTAACACCAGTCACCTAGTACTACTTGGTCACTTCGGTGGAGGAGCGAGGAATGTGCCAAACGAGGCCCTATGCGAGTGCGCCCACAGTGACCGACCAAGGCGTACTTGATGTACGTTGACCGAGGGAGCGAGGACGTAAACCGCATAGGGACCGTTTGGTGCATCCGCAGTCTACGAGGAAGTGACCAAGTAGTACTAGGCTTGGCGCAGTAGCGCTTGCGGTAGATCGAGGATCTGGGTCAGCTCTTCGTTGTCATCCGACTCTGATTGGGTAAGACGAACAGCAAGCTGATCTAGGGTCTCGTTTAATTCATCCCCCGAGAGGGTCAGATTATCAACGGGAGTTGCGTGGCCTCCCAACCTTCGCTGATTGCCGCGACGCTCGTATTGAAACACACGTTTGTCATAGCGTCCGTCTCGCCGCTCATTACCCCGCCGTTCACGGGTGAGGGCGCTGCGTAATCCACGCAGCGTTTGTGGGACGGGGACAAGCCGCATCGCTCTGCCAGCACAATTGAAGCACATGGATAGCCAAGTGCCCAATAGCTCGACGCTCTTTAGCCGATCCCTGCGGCGCTCGGTGCAAATGCAACAGGAGGCGCCAATCCCAACTTCTCTGGCATCGGTCCAGCGTGTGTAACAACCCCAACAACGACCTCTTCTGAGCTCTTGTACTTGGGCTCCACAGACTTCGCAGTTCATCGATCCCTCCTCGATGATTGGCCCTCAGCATGAACGACAACAGGAACGTGGGCAACTTTTTTTTTGCCGTTGAGCGAGAGACTAGTCAAATTCGATGTCGTCCTCGACGATTTGATAGCGAGCCTGCTGGGCTGTCGGGCACACCGAGCGATAGCTACACCGTCCACACCACGCACTTGGGTTGGGTCTTGGTCCATCGTCTACGGCGAGCGCGGCAGCTTCTATGTTATCGAGAACTCTGGGGATTAGTTGTTGGCGGATGTGCTGTGTCGGTACTGGGGGGCTCCAATCAATTTGTTCGTGGGCGATCCAGTGCACACCCAACCAAAGACGCCGGGTCGCCCGAAAGTTGGCAACGCACAGGCTGGCGTAGCCTTCTAATTGCTCCGTGAGCGTCGACCATTGATGTCTTTGTCCCGTTTTGTGGTCGACAACCGCAACATTGGCGTTGTTGTAGACAAATCCTAGATCGACAATTCCCCTATAAAATGAGTCCCCAGCGTAAAACCCAGTCGCCGTGAAGTCTTCTCGGACAGCGAGGGGGTGTTCGATCAGTTCTCTAGTGATTTTTTTTTGTATTTCGGAATTGGTTTACGCGTTGCAGAAAAGGAGGAATTTTTGTGCTGATCGTTTGGTACTTGTCGTGGTCGGTTGTCTCTAGTTTTTGTGAGGCGTCGGATACTGCCTGCTCATAGGGAGTGCCTCGCAAGGTATGCTCTAACGCAGAATGTATCGCGCTACCAATTCGGGTGTCTGGCATGACCTCCGGTAGGGGAAGCTTTTCCACATATCGGTAGTGAAATTCGCGCGGACAGCGCAAAGCCGTCTGAACCTTTGAAGCCGACCAAGGAGCGTGCAGCCGCGCGCGAGTTGTAGCCACAAATCGACACTACCAGGAAATTGATCGGTTGGTATGTTCCACTGCTTCGTGTAGGATTCTTTTGGTGGACGCAATGCATCCAAGCGATGGAGCACGGTTTTTGCTTGTCTGGGACAGCAGTGCCCCAGAGGGCGATATCGCTCACTACCAAGGGTCAATCTATACTCCTGGGGAGCGTTTCGACTATGAAATTATCTTGGGAATGGACGGTAAGTCCAAATTAAGCCCAAATACGAAAACAGCTGAACCACATTTGGAACGCAAACTCGCTACGATTGCTCGTGTAATCGCACGGAACGCTGCGCAAAAACGTTCTCAGGGACTCGCAGCGTGGCCGCCTCGCATCCTCCGTTGGAGACCGGTGTGAAACGGCTGCGGGCTCCGATCTGCGACCCACAGTCGTACACATGCCGTTTATTGGTCCAAACTGGCCAACGCCCGGAGACGATTGGTTGCACTGATAGTCTATTTTCTCGCTTCATGTTCGTTGCTTAGGTCGGCGGCGAAATGAGCGGTTACGTTGGCGGGGTTGCCCCAGCGACTTTTTTTCCAGCTCTTGTTGTGGACGCGTAGCATCCACAGGGCATCTTCGACAAACTGCCGTCCCAGCGGATTCTTGCCGACGATGTTTTCGCTCTCACGCGGGTCTTTGTCCAAACGATACAAGCGAGGTGTTTGGGCTCCCGCAGCGCGCAGCTTCCATGGGCCAATCCGCGCAGCGTGAATAATCTCAACATGTGAGGCCATCGACAACCGTGGATAGCCGCGACCAATGCCGTTTGAGATCGCCAAAAGCGATTCCCCTTGCCAGCTCGGATCTGGTTTGACACCGAGCGCATCTGCGATCGTAGGTACGATATCAACGACTTCTGCCCCTTCCTCGACTCGACTCCCGGGAAACAGGGGTGGGTAGTGGATCAACAATGGCACGTGAATCAAGGATTCGCGCAGACTGCCGCCGTGGCCGACCCGACCCGCTTCCCATTGCTCGTCACCGTGGTCAGAGGTAATGACAATCATTGTTTCAGAGCGGATCTTCCACTCTTCTAACTTAGCTAAAAATTGCCCCAGAAGATCATCTTGATAGGAGACATTAGAGTCATAAATCGCAATGATCCGTTCGATATCCCTGGCCCGGTTTGCTTTTCCCCACGGCCAATCTTCTCCCTTGACTCCCGCCGCTTTGCCCATGTCCGGGCCGGTCGCTTTGGTTGTGAAGTGGCCTTTATATGGCTTTGGGTCATACTTGGAAAACCACGGCTGCTTGGCCCGCCACGAAACGTGGGTATCGATTGTCCCGAGGTACAAAAACCAAGGGGTTTTGCGTTCTTGAATGGAAGCGATGCCCGCCTCCATGATGCTTTTCCCGCTAAGACTCTCTTTCGTGTGGATATGATTGCGAAACGCATCCCACTTTGTTCCAAAACCGCGGCGTGGAATGACGTATCCATTTCCTGATACACCGCTGGTATACAACTTTGCAGATTTTGCAACTTCGTCGATCGTAACCCATTTGGGTCCGAGCTTCGATCGGTGGGTAAACATCGCGTGATTGACTGGGTACACCGAAGACCAGATTGAGGCATGAGAGGATCGCGACTCATTTCCCTGGACGTAGGTTTGCGCAAACAGCGCTGAGTTTTTGGCGAGCTTGGAGAATACGGGGACCTCTGGTCTCGCACTCTTGATGAATGGTTTCAATCGATCCGCTCGAAGCGAATCCATGATCCACAAGACGACATATTTGGGTTTATCGCCGCTCCTTGTAAAGGATGGACGAGCACCCGCAATATGCAGTGCAGCATTTGCAATGTGCGCAGTTGGACAATCGCGTGTGCGAATCTCTAAACGAACGACTTGTTCAGATAGGGAGGCAAGGTCGATCCAGGATGTCTGTGTGTTTAATTGTCCAATCATCGGACGACCACTCTGTGGCCTTGCTTCGACTTCGATGTTGCACGTTTCTCCGGATACGTCTCCGGCAAGCATTCCGGCTTTTGGGACCATTACGTAGTACGTTAGGCTGCGATTGCGGGGAATTTCTAGTGTTTTGTCTTTTTGGGCGCGAAGCGCCCAAGGCGTTTCGGCTGCCGTGTTTCCCAAAGTGAACCACTCCACAGCGAGTTTGGCACCCCGTCGAGTAAATAGCAGAACCTCGTTGTTTCCCCGGGTGAAAAGACCCTTCGCAATAGGCGCAGAGATCGTTGACCAACCGGTTTGTACTGGTAGGTTGACCTCGGCTTTGCGATCTCCATTGAACCGGATGGTTACTGCTCCTTCTGTCTCACTATAAACCCTCATTCGGAGGCTCTGAGAGTTTGCGATGTGTTCGGCGTGCATGGGGACGTGGATTCCGGCAACTCCTTTCATAACAGCGACTTTGCGGCCATCAATTTGCGTCCCCATTTCCCAAGGTATTTTGCTCTTTGCGAATCGAAGATATTTGGCAAACCCAGCTGAACCTGCCCAAATGACAAGACTATCTTGATGAAAGACGTGGGCACTGAGACGGTTATCAAATAGCGAGTAGACTGCGTGGCCAGGCGCAGGTTTGCGCGCGATCGCGGCTGCCTTCGTCGTTGTAGAAGATGTATTGGACTTTGCCCGGGAAGAAGACGCGATAGTGGACCGCGAGCTTTGTCCGTCCCCAGAGCCGCGATTTGCGTCGCCGCCGCAACCACTCAATGTTAGGAAAAGGGCCCCACAGCCAATTTGCTGAATCCAAGATTTCATGCGGGGTACCCTACCGGCGACAAATTGGCTAGCGCAAGAATTCCATGTGCTATTATCTCAACATGAAGGATCGTGTATTTCGCGACCCCGTGCATGGGCTGATCGAATTTCGCGGGGATGACCGGCCCATCGCGGAGATCCTTGAGACCCGTGCTTTTCAGCGATTACGCAGAATCAAGCAAATGGGATTTGCCGGCCTTGTATACCCTGGTGCGGAGCATTCCCGGTTTGGCCATGCATTGGGAGCCTTTCATATTGCATGCCGGATTTCCAATGCGTTGAAGCTGGATCCGGAGATAGGATTCCACGTTAAGGTTGCCGCCCTCGTTCATGATATTGGACATGGCCCGTTTTCGCATTCGTGGGAACAGGTATTCGCCAATACAAAACACGAAGCTTGGGGGCGTCGGATTGCATCCGAAGATGATGAATTTGCTACCGTACTCAGACGCTTGGAGCCGGGACTGCCAGAGACCCTGCGTCAGTTCTGGGACAAGACCTATTCGCCGATCTTTGCAAATAAGCTCATCTCATCGCAGCTCGATGTCGACCGACTCGACTATTTGTTGCGCGATGGACATTACTCTGGCGCAGGTTATGCAACCTATGATTTAGATTGGATTATTCATGCGCTCAAGCTCGAACCGATTCATAGAGGCGCAGATCCCATTGATCTCGTCGTTGACTACCGACGGGGCATGTTTGCCGTGGAACAGTACTTATTCGCCCGATCGTATATGTATGCCCAAGTGTATCACCACAAGACGGTACGAGCAGCGGAGTGGATGTTTGTAAAACTTTTTCGGAGATTTGCAGACAGTCCAGGTCAGAGATCGAGTTTACCAGGGGCGGATAAACTGTGCCGAGGAGAGAATCTTTCTGTTGCAGAGTATTTGAGCCTAGATGATGTATCAGTAACAATGGCGATTGATCAATGGGCCGGAATGATTTGTGGAGTCGCGTCATCGAGCGATCCGGTGATTCGTGACCTATCCCAACGCTTTGCAAAGAGGCGTCTGTTCAAAACGATAGAGCTTGGCGATGATCCAGGCATCATTCCTGAAATGCAGCCGCGTGTTGATGCCATTTGCCGCGAGCACTTCGGTGACAGTGCCAAGTATTATTATGAGTTCGATTGTACAGAGCAAGTGGGGTATGTGTCGGGGCGGAATGAGGAACTCCACGTGGTTGGCCATCCCAGGCACGGGACAGTGGTATTAGGTCGCCTGCTCGATGAGGTTCCCCTCGGTAGAACCAAGTTGGTGCGTTTGGTATGCGCGCCAGAGGTACTTGAGCCGTTAATGGGGGGCGGATGACCTACACCATCCCTATCTTCGCCTCGCTATCTTGCCCTAGACTTAGACTGTGCATACTATTTATTTGCAATTGCTGACAATTCTTTGGGGGTTGTATGGATCGGTTGCTCACAGCCGAGTCATCCTATCATTGAGCCCGATGCCGCGGTCGCAAATCCGCGGCCGCAAAATGTTGTTGTGCGGCATACCGCACCCGTTCCGGGAGGGCGTAAGATCCCGTGTGAACATTTTTTGGATTCTGAACGGGTTGGAAAAACACTGGGCAAGGAGGTTGTCATCTTAGAGAAACCGACAAAGAAATACACGGCCTCCTGTGCTGTGCATCTTGCGGGGACGCCGCCGTCTCATGCCCGACAACAGCGGATGCTAAAATCGAAGCGCCGTTTAGGTGTTTTGCCGGGGGATGAGTTTTGTGCGGTCCACCTGAGTTGTTGGTATCCGAAGCCCGAGAAGCGTAGATTCGAGGACAAATGTGTTCGGGATGGCCGGCGTGATCGGTCATTGGGTGTGCTTGCCTGTGTCCGCGCAACGCAAAAGGGAGCGCACCAAAGTTATACGTACGAAGTCATTGATCCAGAGTCGGGATGTACTCTTACTGTACGGGCTGGACCAAGCCTCAATCAGGAGGCTGGTGTTAAGGCGTGCACCAAAGCTGCATTAGAGCTTGTCACGGCCGATACCATTGTAGCGCCCACTCGAGAAGAATCGTTGGAACTGGAGGACACGCAGCCCTAGAGAGCTGAACACGTAAATTCACTTTCCGACGCTATCCCTCGAAATCGCTGGCCATGTTGTCCTCCTTGACGGGACCCTACCCCGCCTGCGTCGTCCGCCTCGTCAACGATTCCGATCGTTTACCGTCGATAAGCAACTTTACGTGTTCAGCTCTCTAGCCCGGAAACATCACGGATGCGTGCGAAAAATCGCCAAAGGAATTGGTTTCACACGGAGATTTTCGATTGCAGGGAATACTGGTTGTATTTGCAAGATTGAAAATTTTTGTGTGGAGCCAAGGACTTTGGTGAGGGCGCACGCAGAGCGTGATGTTTCCGGGCTAAGGCTGCGTGTCTCGGAGTCTTACTACCAGCTGCCCCCACACGGGTTTGCGCAGGGATTGTCGCCGCAGGGATTTGACTTCCCAGCACATGGATTGTCGCCACATGGATTGCTCGCGCATGGGTTTGTCCCACATGGATTGCATGGGTTTGACGAGGTCTTCATGGTCGATTCATCCTTTGACGAGCCTCCACAAGCGCTTGCGCCCGCAAGGCTCAATACACCAACAGCCAAAATCATAGCTCGCAGAAATTGCATGTTTTGCTCCCTCATATTTGGTTTGGTAGAAGTTCACGAGGGAACCTATCAAGATGGAACGGATGTGGCTACGGTCGTAGAAAAAAAAGTGCAAGGGAAAAATGGAACGCATCGAACTGTCCACTTTTTCCGCAATCTTGCATTGCAGCGGGGAAAGGGTTGGTTGCGGCTATGGGCTCAAAAGGGTTTTCAATTCAGTTTCGTTGATGACCAGGACATTGTTTTTTTCTGCAGCACCTATTTTCGATTTCCCGGTTTTTTCACCAGCGACAAGGTAATCGGTCGACTTTGATACAGAGCTCGTCACCTTCCCGCCGGCTTGCTCGATAGCGCTCGCGACTTGTTTTCGCGGTTTGGATAGTGTTCCGGTCAGCACAAAGGTTTTTCCCTGCAAGTGGTCCGTCCCCCGAAAGCTCTGGTTGGTCAACGGGATCAACGCCTCGTGATTTTAATAGATGCAGCACGCGGAGTGACTCGGGGTGCCGGAGAAAATCTTCAAGAGCTTTTGCGATCGTTTCGCCGATCCCATCGATTTCACAGATGCGATCGATAAAGCTTTGCTCGGAATCGCTGCTATCCAAAACTGCCAGTAGTTGATCTAAGGAGCCATACCGATTGGCAATTGCTTTTGCGGCAACACCGCCGATGTGCGGGATGCCAAGTGCTGCTAGTAGTCGTGCAAAGGTGGCATGAGCTGCTGCATGGGCAATCGATTTGATGAGATTCTCGGCACTCGTTTCGCCGAAACGTTCCAATTTTTCCAAGGAATCTTTGGTCAAGACGAATAAGTCCGCAACATTTTGGATCAGTCCAGCTTCGAGTAGCGCTGCACACGTTTTTTCACCCAAACCATCGATGTTCATTTGTCCCCGCCCGGCGAAGAATTGAATCGAGGCGAGTAGCTGGTCGGGACAGGCCAGGCTATTGGGACAACGCAGGGCTACTTTGCCCTGCTCTCGTTTGAGTGCTGTGTCGCATGCCGGACAGTGAGTTGGCGCGACAAATGGAGATTGCATTTCCTTTTTCGCAACGGAGAGCACTTGAGGGATAATTTCCCCAGCTTTTTCAACAACCACGGTGTCACCAGGTCCTAATCCCAATTGGGTGACTTGATCCCAGTTGTGCAAGGATGCCCGCTTGACTGTGGTCCCACTGAGCTCCACGGGCTCCAGCAATGCAACTGGTGTTACCGCGCCCGTTCGTCCCACGTTAACCTCCAAGTCTAGAATTTTGGTCGTGACTTGTCGAGCTGGAAATTTGTACGCAATCGCCCAACGTGGAAACTTTGCTGTTGAGCCGAGTTGCTCGCGCTGCTCAAATGAGTTCAATTTGACGACCAAACCGTCCACTTCGTAGGGGAGTGTTTCGCGACGGTCGCTCCACGCATGAACTTGGGTTAGAAGTTCTTCGATAGAATGGACGATTCGATTGTGACTGGAGGTACGAATTCCTAGTTCACGAAGATAGGCAAGCACGCTAAAGTGATCTTTGGCGATCGTTTTTTCGGATGCGATATCGTAAAAGATGGCGCGCATGGGTCGCTCGGAAACG
>CBDCWZ010000066.1:0-36135 GCA_965223575.1 Kofleriaceae bacterium | reverse complement strand
CCGTAGCGACCCCAACGAAAACACGTTGCCGTCAGCGAGAACCGTTTGTAACCGTTTCGTCTCTGCCATAGCGGCCCGCGTGATGTGAACGTACGCCGGATCTAAAACAACGCTATGCCAGCTCACAAGCTGTTGGCTCGTCACAATGCCGTCGGCGCGCAATTGGTCAAGAACACGTGCCCGCATTTGTTCCGGGTCCGTGGTGGCGATCCCGAGGGAACCCCAATCTCAACATACAAGCTCATTCGGTCCCGGGGAATCACATTGTCGTACCAACCAATCCGGTAGTAGTCACGACTCGGGTTGGGAACATACAACCAATGGATGTCGCGGGCACCCTTGCTGTCAAATCCCAGATTCAACACAAGGACTTTGCTCCAATCAAAGACGGGTTCGTGTGGAACACCACACAGGGTCACCAATTGATTCAGTGGGGCCGAGAGCTGACAAGCGTTTCAAAGCGGATCTGCCTCTTTGACGTCGTTGCAATCCGCTGCTTGAGATTGACAGACAGCAGGCGCTCGCCGCAGCACAGCCAACCCTGTGGCAAGTCGCGCAGCAGCGCGTGAATATAGGCTTCCGCCCCACCCTCGGGGTATTCGAATACCGCATTATAGCTCGCGTTGTTGGCAACTTTGATATTGCGAACGATGCTCGCGACATCCGCCTGTGGGAAAAACCGACCCATGCCATCCCGATCCAGCGCGCGCAAATCGCAAGCATAAACTTTCTGATTGTAAGGGATCAAAAAGCGCTCGGCGATTCCTTTGCCAAAACGCTCTAGCAACATGTTCCGCAAGCTGTCTGGCGCATCCCCAGGCACCTGCTCATCGCGAAAAAATAACTCGTAGAGGCAATCGAGAAAATCTTCGCGAGGCAACTGATGAATATTTTTTTTGAAACGGAAAATCGATATTTTCTTCACCAAAGCGAATGAAACTGCGTTTCGATACTGTGTGAATCTTCGATGTGTCCATCCGCTCCCGCAGCCAATCGCGAATTTTCGGATCGACAAAATGAAAAAAGTGTCCGGAATAATCCCAAACAAAACCATCTTGCCGAACCGTCTTGCAGTACCCACCCGGAGACTGATCCGCCTCGACGATCAAAAGCTCAGGATCAACCTCTCCCCGGCCCTTGGCGTGCCCCAACACCCAATTGGCAAACGATAGCCCAGTAACACCCGCGCCAACAACCAGGTACTTCACCGAATCCATGGCGCTCAGTATCGTAGAAGAACCGACGCATTGAAAGAAATGTCAGCGGGATCGACGGGAGAGTGGCGACCAGTTTGAATTTCCTATCAAACGCGGTGTTTCGAGTGAATTTTTTGGTGCGTGAGGCGCGAGCACCGCCGCTCTAGATATGCCCCTGCACGCTTTGCGCAACGAGCTGCAAGGGACTCAATATGGTACCCAAAGAATACGTAGGTATAAACACCAGTCATTGAAGCAACCGCCAACCCTGCCGCTCGGCAATGGCGCAATCGCCACAGCAACAAAACACCCAGCGACACAAGCCCAGTCTTAGCCAACATAAACCAAACCGGCCCCGCAGACAGCACCGCGGCCATCAGGGGATTGGCCTCAATGCCTACACCCGAGTACACCACCGCGAGGGTGATCATCCCATCCAGAAGGTTCAATACTAACAACGCCGCTGCTAAGCCAAAAAACACCTTTGCCCAACCTTGTCGTTGCGATGCCATATGTCTACAGGTGTGCATATCCCATACCATCTTAGATACGGTCTAACATCCCGATTCCACACCGGCAACCAACAAATTTGCTGCGGTCCCCGATCCCTAGAAGCGACTTCACTGGGGACAGCTGACCTTATCTTTTGTTTTTCAAGACTTACACCCACCTACCCCGAAGCATTTCGCTTGAAATGAGAAAACAAAAAAATCCACATTCACAACTTTTGCGATCGATAACATTTACGCCAAATCAGTGGCGCCCGCTTTGATCAGGAAGCATTGATAGGGAAAAAAACTTCCTCCCCAGAAATGCACCCCTGTTTCATTTTTCCATTCAACCACAAACAATTTCACGCTATCAGTGAGGTCTATGGTCATTTCTGTTTCCCGCCCATTACGAGACGCAGAGAGATGTACGCGCTAGCCATATTCGTCTGTGACAAAAGGGAACTACATGTTATCTAGATCGATTGTTATTCTTTGCACCGTTTGCGCGATCGCACCGAGCTGCTCGGATCGCGTTGCGCTAGAAACCGCCCAATCCTCGGCCACTGTTGTGCAGCTCGAAGAACCGACGGAAGCGCCCGAACATACTGCAGTCACCGACCGCGACTACGCAGCTGGCGGCGAGCTTGCAACAGAACGTCAAAAGCATTTCGCAGTCCCCTTGGCGGACGGCCGCGTGTTTGTTGTCGGCGGCGAAGTCCTCTCCCGCAGCGCAAACACCAGCGGAATCAATGCGTTTCCAGCGGGCACATCGCTCATTTGGGATCCACGCGCAAAAACTTGGGGCGACGCTTCTAATCTGCCCCTGGACCTGGTCGACATTCGCTCAGCAACCCGACTCCACGACGGTCGAGTCCTGCTCCTTGCCCGCCATCCTCGAGCATATTTCTGGTTACCGACAGTCAATATATTTGTCCCAGCCCCAAACCCAAAAGGACTGCACCGTGACGGCCATACCGCAACACTGCTCACCGATGGACGGGTTCTGCTATTGGGCGGGCAGATCACCGATAAAGGCGAAGAAGCTGAAATTTGGGATCCGACGACTAATCAATGGACCTTTGTTCCAAGTCCGTCGATTTCGCATCGCTGGAAACATTCGGCAACGCGACTCCAAGACGGCACCGTGCTAGTTGCCGGTGGCCACCTCGGTTTATTTAGCTCGCGGCTGGCACCACCACGTACGCGCGCTACCGCCGAGACATTTGTGTTTGACCCGAGTCAGTTTGACAGTCAAACCCAAACCTGGTTACCGACGGCTTGGAAACCTGTCGGTTCGCTAAACACCGGCCGCGCCGGTCATCAAGCAGTTGCATTGGCCGACGGACGAGTCATGGTCCTCGGCGGCAAGGCCCAAATTGCCAACGCCGCCCACGATACCCCAACGACCGAAATTTGGGATCCCGCTACAGGGCAATGGACCCCCGGCCCCGAATACCCTGGTGAGCTCCAGGGTGCCGCCCTCACACGTCTTGCCAGTGGCCATGTCCTGGTCACCGGCGGCAGCGCGGTCGGCGTTCCACAAGCCAGTGTTCACATTTGGCACCCAGCTTGGTTCAACCGAGATAGGCCCATCGGATGGAAACCCCTGGACGACTTGCCCCAACCGCGTGGCTGGCACACCGCAAGCCTACTCTTGGATGGCCGCGTCCTAATCGCCGGCGGAACTCGGCCGCATCGCAGCGAAGGACCCGGCGTTGTCGGGCAAGCCATCCTCTGGCAACCCAAACCAGGCACAACCGATAACGCGATGCGCGACCTGCCTACAGACGGCTGCGACTTGACGATTCAGGACGCCAGCGGACAGCAAAACCCCATCGTGCTCGCCGAAGGTGACCGCTGCCTACTAAAAAGCTGCGGCGGCATTCCCGTGTGCAGCGCCGGAGCCTGCATCTGCGAGTCCTGCAACGACGGATTTCACAACGGACAAGAGACCGACACCGATTGCGGCGGTCCCAGGTGCTCGCCCTGCGAGCTCGAAGACATTTGCAAAAGCCCCCGCGACTGCAGGTCCTCCTACTGCGACGGCACCTGTAAAAACCCCGTCCGCATCGCGGCAATCGATGCCCCCACCGACCCCCTGGTCGAGAGGCAAGTCGCGCGCCTGCAAATCGAGTGCGAAAACCTCACAGACCGCCCCCAAGCCTGCCCCATCCACGTCGAGGACATCCAGTTTGGCCAAGTCCACGGAGGCCTCAATTGGGCCGACGATTTTCGCGAAACCGTTCCGGCTCAATCCAAACGGACCTATCGCGTCAACGTCACCATCAACGGTATCGGCGCCCGCCAACTGCGCGTCCGTATCTCCCACAATAACAACTCCTACGTGATCGATGAAGCAATCGTCCCCATTCAAGTCGAGGCAAAAGAGTGCAGAAACCGCAAGCACGACGCTAACGAATCCTTCGTCGACTGTGGCGGGCCATCCACCTGTCGCCGCTGCCTCGATCAACATCGCTGCACCCAAGGCGCAGACTGCGTAAGTCAATACTGCCAAATTGCCGTAGGTGAGACCGAAGGCGTCTGCATCCCCAAACCCGACAATACCTGCAACGACGGCATTCGCAACTTTGGCGAATCCGCCACCGACTGCGGCAGCGTTTGCGGCATCGGCTGCATCGTCGGTCAAACCTGCACCAAACCCGAAGACTGCCAGTCTGGTCATTGCGAAGCCGGCCAATGCTGGACCAACTCCAGTTGCACAGACGACGACACCAATGGCCTCGAGACCGACCTCAACTGCGGCGGTCCCGATATCCCCGGTCTGGGATGTCCGCGCTGCACCGTCGGCGCAAGCTGCAAAAACCACACCGACTGTGACAGCGGATTCTGCAACGCAGCCGGCACCTGCGAAGCCCCCACCACCGCCGCCTGCCTAGCCGACGAATCGTGCAGTAAACTCGATCGCTGCAGCGACGGAGAGCCCAACACCCTTGAGACCGACACCGACTGTGGCGGCCCCCTATGCGGCCCCTGCCTCGCGGACGCAACCTGCAAAGCCCCGACTGACTGCGTCACTGGGATCTGTAGCGATGGCCGCTGCCAGGCCGGTCCCATCACCGAAAAAGACCTACTCGCCAGCGCCGCCATGCGCAGACACCAGCGATTCATACTCGATCTCTTCGAGGCCGCACTCCCCGGACAGACCTTTGCAACAATAAGCGACCTATCCACGCTGTCCGCACAAGACAAAGCTACTGTGCAATCGGTCTACTCGAATGCCAAAGGCGGCATTCTCCGCCGCAGCGACACCAAAACCGTCGACACGTCGAATGCCGCATCGTCCTCATTATTCTCCTACGTCGAGTACACCGACCCGACCACGGGCGAGGTGCGCTACGAAACCGTTACAGACGCCCAAACACAGCTCGCCGATGTCACCGCCGGCCCGTCCGGGGGGCGCATTTTCCTCCGCGATTTAGCCGGAGGGCAACCACCAACGACCATCACCAAAGAGCCGACCGACATCGTCCTTGCCGACTACCCGGCCCCCAACCCGCCTGACTCTCCCCTTTGCAACATCGACCATAGCGACACCAGCATGGTCGGTATCGTTTCCAATATCAGTTGTTACTATAACCGCTATAAAACCGAGGGTTTTGTGATACCGCTGCGCCACTATCTAGACAACAACGTCGTCGGCCGCGGCGCCGTGCACAGCTATCAACTCGACCCACGCGGCCTGATCACCCTTAACACCGTCAACAGCTTCTATCAAAACGCGCTCACCGACTTCGACCTCAGGCTCGGCGATTTGGACCAACTCGCCGCCTCCGAGCGCCAACAGCCGACCCTCAATACTGCCATTCAGGATAAAAGCGTATGGTACCAGGGAGACAAAGTCGTTGTGGAAAATCTACTCGTCGTCCTGTCCACGAATCAAAACACCCCGCTGACAACGCATCCGTTCTCCGCGATTCAATCCGTCGTTACGACGTTGAGTTCCGCGGATGACGCCCCAACGACCGAGCAGCTCATCAATGTACTTGCAACTCTGGGAGAGGACACATCAAGTCTCTCCAATGTTCCCACGCCCCTGGCGTCAACGTTTTCCGCGCGGTCGTCATCACCCCGATCAGCGCTATCGGCAAGTGCAGGCTCTACGCGCGAACACCAATACTACGCAGCGATTCCTGATGGGGGCGCGGTTACACCATTCACCAAAGAAGTCCGATACTGGCATAGAACAGACCCCGGAACACCCGCGGCGTCGCGCTTGCTGCGACCAATCTACCAAATGTTTCGCGGATACAACATCGTTCCAAGTGATCCCTTTGAAATCTTCCGATCCGGTGAGCTGATTGATTGGTACAAAGACCGCAATGTACAAACCATTTTTGTCGAAGGTCGAAGTATGCGTGGGGAAGAACGGTTTCTGTTGGGCGAACGGTGGAGATTCACTGGCTCGACAAGGATTGGGAGCCGAGAACGAACATTTGACAGATGCGTTGATCAGTGGAATGGCTATCGCGCGATTTATCCCGGATACGTAGGCGGCGACAACAGTGCGCTTCGTTTTCACTCTGTTCACAGTCGCTTTGGCGACCCTTCGTATACCGAATGTGGAGTCCTGATCCACCTACCATCCCTCGCGACAAGAGTTCTTGACGACACGAGGAGAACACACAAAAAAGCCTTGCTCGTCGTGCAAACCAGCAATGCCGAAGAAGTCATTGGAGATCCGCACAATGTATTCGGGACAATCTTTGGAGCCTCGCAAAACCTATTTCATCACATCGCGGGCAGCAGCGGCCCCGGAATCTCGGTCCGCCCGATTCACGACCTGAATCAACTCAATAAGCTAACAACGATGTTGAACCAACTGGCGACACTATTGTCCCCAACAATTTCCTATCTAGACAACGCACTTCGGTTCAGTTTACGGCGGGACATCCTGCCAACAGAACCCCCCACCGAACAACACACCTTGATAGTCCTAGCGTTTTTGGATGCACTAGCCTCCGGAAAGCTTGCATTGATGCGATTACTACATGGTGGCACGGGACATCTCGACCTGCGCCCCCGCATCCTCGACATATCCGATACATCGGACGGCTTTGGGATCAAACTGTCGAGCTCGGTTCCAAGCATTCCCTTGGATGTTCACGTCTATGGCGAAGGTGGGTCTCCGAAACCACCGAGCCCAGACGATATCGTCGTCAACATCCCGGCAGGTTGTATTCCGGATCGGGACCAACTTGTCGTTGACTGGGATGATTTATCCAATTTTGAATTTGATGGACAAACCTACGTTCAAAACCTCCAGATTCACGGGACCACGGGCCAGCTCGGGCCTCAGCACACAGTTTGCGATGAAGAGGACTCTCATCCATCTAGCGCATACAACCGCCTAAGCCAACAAAACGCGTCCTTTGCAGACGCTCTCGACGCGTCTACACCACGAATCTCCGTATACTTTCCACCACAGATATCATCCCACAGCGGACTCGAGCTCAATGGAAACATCTCTTCTGGAAGCACACTTGCAGCCGTACCGTGGATATCCGAGTACAGCGACGTGCAAACAGAGGCCGATCCAACCTGCTCTGACTGCGTACGCTATCAATGTCGCCGTCCCGATCGAAGAGTCTCAAGACCCGGCCCCTTTCGCATCCAAATCCCCTGTGCCAGCAACCCCACCGTCAAATCCATCACCTCCAGTCGACCAACGACCGATGGTAGAAACCAAAATGATTTGCAAATCAGCCTGAGCAGCCCCGTGCTTGCGAAAACTCCTATCATCAACGAGCTTTGCCCTGGCGATCCGATCAAAACGGCCCCAGATCGACCTGTGATCAATATTCCTGCCGAATGCGTCGGTACGATTCCAACGACAATCGAATGGGGAGAAGCGCAATTCTCTATCTCGGACGAACCCTACGCCGACGAGATCAACATCGCAAACCTTCGCCACTTTCGCGATCAGCCTGATGGATTCCACACTTGCGAACCTCTTGCGAGCGGCGGAGCAATTCCGGACGACATTGAAGATGCGATTGAGGAAAATCGCGATTTTCTCGACGGGCACCGCAGTCGACCCGAAGTTGTCTTTGCCATGCCCCAACTTCCCGGCGCCTTGGGCACCAAACTGGTCGCCGAAGTGGGCATTGACAACCGCATCGACCATTACTCCCAGTACGATCCCGGCGATGGCACCGTCTGCCTCGCACCCAGCTGGCAACGGGCCCATCTTCTCGGTGCGCAATCGGGTGGTCCGGTCGAAATCCGCATCCCGTGCCGAAGCACGACAGCGGAGACAGGAGACGGCTCACGAGGCAACCCCGGACTGTCCTGCAACTCGATTCTTCAGGCTCACCCCGGTAGGCGTAGGGACACATATTGGATCGATCCCGATGGCAACAGTTCGCGCTGCAAAGGAGCTCCGATCGAAGTTCATTGTGACATGGACAACGACGATGGCGGGTGGACGATCATCAACTTTAACTTTGGCAACCACCCAACCAAGTTTGACGGCGGTGGAGAAGATGGCAAGTTTGGCGGAAGACTTCAGCCCTGGGGTAAGTATCTTCACCATGGCAGCAGCGGAACCGTGTGGCATGCCGACGAAAACGGTAATAACCACCGTTACCTTTCACTGACCTCCTCCGGAAATGTCTGCAAATCCACACGCGATTGGCTCAGCCTCGCCACGCCCACAACTCAATTTCGCCTCAGCCCAAACTGCGAACAAATCACTTCCATTGACCCTGGGGAGGAACTCCAAGACCAAGTCTACCGCATGCGGCGAAAGTCATCCGAAGAAGGCGGACGCGGACCGTTAGGCTTTGCGCTAGAATTTACGTCGTTTCCCAAAGAGGTCTACAAAGCTTCTCCAGACGAAACCTGCGACGGCGAAAATGACGCCAAACCCAAATGGCCCTTTGGCCGAGTCATCGGCGTCGGCGGCATCAAAGACTGCTGGGCCTTCCGCTAAATAACGCTAGGCAATGTTTGGTCGCTCCGAATTCCTCGGCTAGGGAAAAAAATTTCCATACCAACAGTGCACCTCTGGTTCATTTTTCCGTTCCCTCCCGAATACGTCTGCGCTATTACTGCATCTATGCCTACTTCTATCGTCCGCCCAACTACCATTGTCTTTGCGCTCGTGACCTGCACTCAAACGGTGTTCGCCCAGGCGCTCGATGGGCCGACTCCAGCGGAACCATCAGTCATCGAATCTGCCGTCGCCTACTATCCGTTTGATGCGGACGCCTCAGATGCGGTCAACGATCATGACGGCGAACTACTGGGTGCCACCCACTGGCGAGACGGAACCGGAGGCGGCAACTTCGAGTTTGACGGTGTCGATGATGCCATCAAAATTCTTCATTCCCCGCAGCTTGATCTGCAAACCTTTACGATCGCCGCGTGGATCAAGCCGCAATGGTCCCACGACAGTTCCGAGCCAGATCGCCGGCGCCGCCAGGTGATTGTCTCCAAGGGGGGCTTCAGCCTTGGTCTCGAAGATACGACGCGCACAGGGTCAGACGGACGGGGCTCGTTGTCTGTGATCTCCAATGGAGACGAGAGGATATCGACCATACTGACACAAAACCGCTGGCACCATGTCGTCGCCCACTACAACGGGACCACGTTGAGCTTGTTTGTAAATGGGAATCCACATTCCCGTGGGATTCCTCGCGACCAGCCGATAATAGGCGAAGATGATCTGTGGATTGGCGACAGTAGCGTATCAAACGATTTTGCCACCCCCTACCGTGGCCGGATCGATGGTGTGGCCGTGTTTGCACGACCGCTAGACGATGAGGAAATCCGGCAACTCAAAGACGAGACCAGCCCGCCACAAGATTCGGTCCTGGGCGTTCCCAATCTTGTTGCTTACTACCCGCTTGACGGTGACACATCTGATCACGGAGGTACCCACAACGGAGAGGCAATATCGGCACTCCCTCGCTCCTTTGGACGAATCGATGGTTCGTACGAGTTTAACGGCGAGGGTGCCCATATCAAAGTCCCCCATTCGCCCCAACTCAACTTGGAAACATTTACGATTGCGGCGTGGATCCGTCCAATTTCCGGCAAGTCAAAATACTATCGCCACACGATTATCGGCAAAGGACAGGGGCAAACGAACTATACCCCCGGCGATTGCTTTGGGTTCATGGGCTTCAGTCCGACCCATTGCCCCATCATGTGGTTTCGTGAATACACAAGAGAAGATGTCGGGGTAACACCGATCACCCTCGCGGTGCGCGGGAACCACCTCGACGTCTACTATGGTCCCGGATCCGGAACTCTGCAGGCTTCGGTTGATAGCGCGATTCAACACAATCAATGGTCGCACATCGCAGTTTCCTATGATGGTTCCATTGTGAAAATCTACGTTAACGGCGAGCTCAAGAAATCCCAACCGGCACCCGCTCCGCCGCAAAACGAAAGCGACCTAACCATCGGGGAGCTCGCAAATCAACATGCCTTTCTCGGTCTTATCAACGATGTCGCCATTGTCGGCCACGCCCTGTCGCCGTCTGCGATTCATACGCTTTTTCAAAACGCGCCAACACAACCTATCTCAAACCAATTTGTAACTCTTGACGGCACCCCCGGATCCCGCAAGCTGATCGGGATCGAGCGGGATACCCTTCTCCCCCACCAGGTTTTCTTCGACGAGTCAACCCAGGGTCCAATTCTTCACGCGGAATTTCCGAAGATCCGCGACATCGTATTGGCAACCGTCTTCTTTCGTTCTGGATCGGAATTACGCCGCCTGCAGATTGCATGGTATCGGGGCGGCTTTGCAAGCACAATCGAGTCCCTGGACAACGAAACGGAAGCGTCCGCCGGAACAATTTCTACAGGTCAATTTCGCCCTCAATCAAATCAGAGAGTAGATCAAACCTTGTTCGGTGCAGCGGAAGATGGCGGGGATATTCACAAGCAGTACTTTTATCACGTCCCCAGGACAACGCAAAAAACACCTCGCTCTAACCCCCCCAAAAAACCGACGCACGTCTTTGAAGAAGTCAGATCGAGCAAACGTGTCGGCGACGACAAAATAACTACCCTATTGCAGGTAAACAAGTTTGACTACCTTGCCCAGGCCTCTTGGGGAATTGGCAAGCCAATATGGCACGGAACAGAGAATGCATTTTCCCTTATCACTCCCCTCGCCGAGGAGAGCCAAAACGAACAACGCCGAAAGTTGATACGCATTGATGCCAATGGCTCTCCGCAACCCTCAGATATTTTCTTTGATGAAGAAACGCATGGAAAACTAGTCCATCTCGTTTGGGGCGAGTCCCTCCTCGCCCCGATCCAAATCACCTATGCTGATGGCGAGATGCTACGCGATGCGGAGATCCAGATAATCGATACTTACCGCGTTCGCCCAACCGTCATTGAGACCCGGTTCTTCTCCGGTAGCGGGGACAATCGCGGCACCGCAATCACCACCCGGTATGTCGTCAAAGGAAATGGTACCAGCACACAATCAACGCAAATCGAATCCGTTTATGACGAAGCACTCGATGTTACCTTCACCTACCAGTACATCCGTCACAGAAAAACGATCACCGTTACCGCGTCAAAACCCGGCAATGGCGATTGGGTGGACTTCGAAACCTATAGCCTGGATCCCAGCGCCCTCTGGGGCTTGGGGGAAAAACACCCAGACGCTGACCAAGATGGTATCGTTGACGCCGACGACATTGTCGTTAGCGAACCATTGCGGCACAACTTACTGGAGGGAGACGAAGTTGGTGCGGTCCTGGCGACCGATGGCGATACGCTCTTGCTCAGTGCAACCGGCAACTCTCCTGGCATGGTGCATGTCATGCGCAAAAATCACAGCACTGCCGAATGGGATCATGAGGCAACTCTGTTTCCAGATTCTCGGCGATCGGGCTTTGGATCGGCGTTTGCGGTCAGCGGTGACCGCATCATTGTCGGGACCCCAGGAGATGACGAAATTGCAGGAATAGCCACGATATTTATCCGAGACCGAGAAAACAATCGATGGGCCAAAGAAACTACTTTGATACCGCAGAGTGGCCATCACGACCAGCTGTTTGGCCGGCGCGTTTCGATCTCCGGGAAGTTTGCCGCCGTTAGCGCCCTGGATGGCACGATCGGAACTGTCCATATTTATGAACTGACAGATAGCCGCAAATGGGTACCGGCAGCAAATTCGCCGCTCCGCGGTATGCGAGGGCGAGCCAATTTCGGCGCATCGATTGCCCTGGATGGCAAAACCCTAATCGTTGGGGAAACGTCGTCCTTATCGTCTAATTTTCCGGGAAGCATTGGACACATATTTCTGTATCAGCACGTAGCGGCCAACGAATCGTTCCTGGGGACCCCGCCCGGAAGCTGGGAAAAACTAAACACTTGGGAAGGGCAAGATAAGCACTTTGGTCACCTTGTTGGGATCTCTGGCAATCGAGCATTTGCGCTAGACGGAGCGGGCGACGTAGCCTATCTCATAAAAGATTTATCGAAATCTGGCCAAGACGCTTGGGAGATCCACTATATTCGGGCACTGGGTGCAACCCATGCGGCGATTCGCAGCAGGCGCCTCGCAGTCCATTCTGCCGAGTCCAAATTGCTTCACCTATTTGCTGAACGATGGCCGCTATGTTCGTTTGAAAGCGCCGCCGTCGCTATTGGCCTTTCTAGAAGCCAACTGATCGTCGCCGATAGCGATGTCAAGGCTTATGAGATCAGACAACATGACAAAGACGAATGTGACCTCACGGGAACCCCGGTGACGCCTCACGCCGACGACTCGACCGGCGCTGCGGTGGCGACCGCGAAGTTTGACAAAACAGATGATGGCAAGCCAGCTCAGTTTATCGCGGTCGTGGGTCGTCCGACCGCTGCCGCCGACAGCCGGGATGCCGGCTTGGTCACAGTACTGGTGCGAACCGCGGACGAGCCTTGGACAAAGCAGACAACCCTTACCGTCCCCCAAAGCAAGGGCTTTGGTCAATCTGTAGACACCGATGGCAACCGGATAATCGTCGGCAGTGACGATGGTCGCATCCACATATTCGTCAGACAATCACTTCCCAATGGTGACATGTATTGGAAGCGCGAGCGCGAATTCAAATCATTCCCCAACAACCGCGTAGCAATTTACGACCACCTTGCAGTGGTGACGACGCCACAACGCAAAGATGAACGGCAAGGCGGTACCATGCACCGCTTCGAGCATCGCGCCGGAAAATGGCAGCGCGCTAAAATCAAACCGGTTGTCACAATTTCCACCAACTACCCGATCGACGCCGAAGCAGCGATGCCGGTTGCGATTGCCCTAAAGACACCTCCAAAATATTCATCTGCACGTGCTGTTATTCAAACAGCCGTCGGTGTTCCCGCTGACCCATCCGCCGCCCCTGACCGGCATGGAAGAAAGCCCAAGGGACGAGTCTACATCTACCGGGAACAACAACGAGTCATATACGGGACCAACGGAGAACAACGCATCACCAGACTGATTAATATTCATTACAACCCACACCCGGAGGACAACGCCGTGTTTGGAACCAGCGTAGACCTAGTGAATGGCACCCTGATCGCCGGAGCGCGTGGCGGAAGTGCATACGTGCTCCCTGCGGCTAACCCCACCCCCTTCCATGCCCCGGACGGTAAAACCGGCTTTGGCGAAGATGTATCGCTAGATAGTAGTGGCCGCGTCTACGTCGCCGACAGCAACGGAACAGTAACGGTGTTCCGCAACATGAGAAACATCTTGACCAATAGAAATGCATGGACAATCGTCGATCGAATCTCGGTTACTGACACACCGCCGGGCGCGCCGATTTCGGTATCGGCGATCGGCGACCAACTCGTCATTGGCGCGCCCCATGGGACCAACTCCAACATGACCGATTTGGGATTCATTCAAACCCATCAGATCCAGGCTGGGACAAACGAGTAATATGATTTAAGAAACTGTGGCCGCGGCTTGATACAAAAAAGGAATTTTTCTTTAGTCAAAAAAGAATGCTCCACTGATGTACTTTTCCGTTCTCTTGCAAAATATTTCACGCTATTACTACGCCTATGAGTCACTACTTTTGCCGTACAAGCGTTGTTATTGTCGGGCTCCTTGTCCTTAATCAGCCGATTTCTGCCCAGTCACTCGATGAGTCGGCTCTCGCTCCAGTACAACCAGCGGTCATCGAATCCGCTGTTGCCTATTATCCGTTTGATGCGGACGCCTCGGATGCCGTCAACGATCATGATGGCGAGATCCTGGGGGGCAACCACCGGCCCGATGGCACTGGCGGTGGCAACTTTGCATTTGACGGGGTGGACGATGGGATCGTAATTCCCGGAGCGAAAACGCTTGCTTGGGACGCGTTTACGATGGCTGCCTGGATGCGACCGGAACCACCCCTGCCCGGCTCTGAAATCCAGGCGATTGTCTCCCGAGACAACGGCATCGGGTTATGGCTGGATCGCACTGGTACCGTATCTGTACGCTTTGGCACTGTCGCGATTATTTCGGTGCAACGCACACTCAAATGGAATCGCTGGAGTCACGTCGCTATCAGCTACGATGGAGAAAGACTATCCTTGCTTGTCGATGGCCGCCTTCGCGGGACAGCGGATTGGGCGGGAGATGTCGCCGTGACCAGAGATGTTCTGATTGGCTTTACAACGATAGACGAAAACCAGTCCTATCACGGAAGCCTTGACGGCATCGCTTTGTTCGATCACGGGCTACAAAACGGTAGCGTGAATAGACTAAAAGACGAGACACAGCCACCCGCTGACTCGATCCTCGGGTTCCCCAATCTCGTTGCTTACTATCGGCTTGATGGCGATGCATCTGACCACGGAAATGTCCACAACGGAAAGGCGATATCCGCGCTGCCTCGGTCCTTTGGCCGGAACCGCGGTTCTTATGAGTTTGATGGTGACGGGGACCATATTGAGGTTGCCCATTCGTCCCAATTCAACTTGAAGACGTTTACGATTGCGGCGTGGATCCGGCCCATTACCGGCAAATCCTGGTTTCATCGCCACACGATCGTCGGCAAAGGACAAGGGACAACGACCTACGTCCCCGGCCCTTGCTACTATTGGTTCTATCGCCACCGCAAATCTTGCCCGTCCTGGGCTCGCATCTATTCAAGAGATCACAGGGGAACAACACCGGTCAACATCGCGGTCCAACGAGGCCACGTTTATGTTTACTATGGCCCCGGCAGTGGATCGTGGCAACTCAGCGCACACAACGTGATCGACACCAATGAATGGTCGCACGTCGTCACCAGCTACGATGGATCGACGCTGAACATCTATGTCAACGGCGAGCTCAAGAGCTCGCGGCCGGCGCCGCCGCCGCCGTTTAATAGGAGCAACTTAACCATTGGGCGCCTCGCAAATCAACACGACTTTCGCGGTCTCATCGACGACGTCGCCATCGTCGGCCATGCCCTACTCCCGTCCGAAATTCGTAGACTATTCAATCGCGCTCCGCGCCGGCCGCCCAGCTATGGCAGACACACGATGCTAGAGGGCGCTCCTGGAGCTCGCCAGCTCATCGGCAGAAGATCGGGCACCCCGCTCCCTAACCAAGTTTTCTTCGACGAACAATCTGAGGGGCCAATTCTACATGCCGAGTTCCAATCCCTGCAAGCGACCATCATCTACCGGCCTGGGCCCCACTTGCAGCGATTGCGGATCACAGGCAAGCCTCGTCCCCGTCAGCCCGTCTTCATATTGGAGAGTCTGACCGAGACACTCGATAACATCACCGAGAAACCAGCCAGAACGGTGTCGACCGCAAGTTTTTACATTTCCAGTAGCCGCCGACGCAACGAGACCATCTTTGGCATCGCGCCCGATGGTGGGAACATTCAAAAGCGCTATTTCTACGATAGCCCGCGCGGTTCGGGGCAAATATTTGTCGAAACCAGGTCGCACAAAGAAACCGACGATGAGGCCGTCACGACCGGGCTCGTCGGCGTCGACAAATTTGATTATATAGAAAAAGCGCCCTGGGGCATTGGCAAACCATTGCCTTCCGGCAAAGATGGATTCGCGCTGGTAGTCGCGGGTGCCCCCCCTGAAGAAGCAAACCGAAGGCTTGTTCGAATCGCGGCAGACGGTACCCCCCAGGATTTGGACGTCGTGTTCGATGAGGCAGTGCAGGGGAAGCTCCAATCGATTCTCTGGGGCGATTCGCTGTTGGATCCCATCGAGCTCAACTATCTTGATCGAAACAGCGGCGAGCCGCGCGACGCAGTGATTCGTGTCATTGACACCCACTACGGTCGTCCCAGTGTGTTTGAAACAGTATTTTTTGCCGGCGCAGGCGATCATCGCGGACCCGCCGTCGTCACCCGCTATGGCATCAAAGGCCTCCAGAAGCAGATCCACAGCGTTTCCAACGAGGCCGACGGCGTCACCTTTGTGTACCACTACCACGTTGGATCCGTAACCGTCGTCGCATCCAAACCGGGAAACGGCGCTTGGGTTGATATTGAGACCTACTCCACGGATCGCACGCAACCCTGGGGACTCGGCGAAAAAATCCCCGACAGCGACCAGGACGGCATCATCGACGCTAACGATATTGTGGTTAGCAAGCCTTCGCTGCTCGACGTATCCGAGGGAGACGATGTCGGCGCGACAGTCGCAACCGACGACGATACACTATTGCTCGGCGCAGCTGGCAACGATGCCGGCATGGTGCATGTCATGCGTCGGGACGAAAACAGCGCACAGTGGGAGCACGAAGCAACTTTGCTTCCTCGCCACGCAACCAACTCACAGGGATTCGGACGCACTATCGCGATCAGCGGCGACCGAGCCATTGTCGGCGCTCCCGGAGACAACCTATTTGGCAAAAACTACCCAATACCAGGACAAGCTTCGTCCCCCGGCAGCGTTTCGATCTTTGTGCGCGATCGCGCCACCAATCAGTGGAGCGAAGAAACCATATTAGAGCCAGCAAACAGCCAACCCGGCGACGCCTTTGGTCGCCAGGTTGCGATCTCAGGCAACTACGCGGCCGTCGGCGCACTTTTCACGACGAGAGAAAGGACCCGACGAGGTGCCATCTATCTGTTTGAGCGCTCGGAAGATGGTTCCTGGAACCCCGCGTGGACCTGGCGGCTCGAAGGCGCGGTAGCCAATGCAAACTTCGGCCATTCGCTTGCACTCGATGGCAACCATTTGATCGTTGGCGAACCCTCTTTGCATCCGCATAGCAAGGGACGAGTCTATCTCTATGAACGAAACGATGACACAAACGGCGAGTGGGGCAAAATCGCGGACTGGCCCGGACTTGATCGCTCCTTCGGCCACACCGTCGACATCTCTGGTAGCCGCGCTGTTGCCCTCGACGGATCTGGCCGCACCACCTTGTTCGCCCAACAGTGGCAGTCGCAAACCGGCTCGACTTGGGAATCTCGAATTGTCCTGCAGTATACGTCAACCCATGCCGTGATTCGCAACCAGTATCTGGCGGTGCAGACCTTCGGGGCGGAGGGCTCTCCACAGACACTTGTCTTCGATCTCCTCGATGCAGACCCATGGATTGACCAACATCGATGCTGGGTCTCCAATCCGGCCAGCGCGATCGGCCTAGCGCCTTTGGGGCTCCAATCCACCCACCTGATCCTAACAGCCTCAGATCATGTCAGCGTTTACACACGGCAAAATGCTGACGATCAAGACTGCGACAACACCGAAACCGTACTCATGCCACACGCCGATGACTCGGTAGGCGCCGCAATAGCGACAGCAAAGCTTACGGCGCCGGCCAGCACGCCCCAATCTCTCGCTGTCGTGGGTCGCCCAACCGCTGCGGCTGATACTGCAAGCGCCGGATTGGTCTCAATACTATCGCAAACCGCCGATGCACCATGGACGAAGCAAGCGACCCTTGCGATCTCCGGCAGCATGGGCTTTGGCCGCGCCGTCGACACCGACGGAAACCGCATCATTGTCGGCGGAAACGACGGAAGTGTCCACGTCTTTGCCAGGGCACCGTCGCCAAACGGAGAAACGCGATGGAAACACGAACACTCCTTCCCCGGCGAATACCCCAATAACCGGGTGGCGATTTTTGGCAATCTGGCTGTCATTACCGAACGAACAGATGGAGAGCTGGGCGGCAGAATGCACCGGTTTGAGTATTGGCCCCGCTTGATGCGATGGACAAAGGCCAATTACGCTGCCACGACTACCATTTCGACTCGCTACCCCATCGATCAAACTGCCGCGCTACCAGTTGCAACAAACGGCGTGCAAATCTTCGTTGGCGTTCCCTCCGACGACCCCAACCATATGGGTGTTGTCGCCACCTACAGGCCAGCACGGATCCGCAACCCCAACTATCGAAAACGCCCTTTCCCTCGTGACCAGTACAACCCCAACATTAATCAGCTGAGCAGAAACATTACGGTTCTCCGCCGAACCGACTATGAGCCGGACGAAAATG
Source organism: Kofleriaceae bacterium (assembly GCA_965223575.1). GTDB lineage: Bacteria > Myxococcota_A > Polyangia > Haliangiales > Haliangiaceae > CBDCWZ01. The sequence continues at coordinate 18,010 of CBDCWZ010000066.1, read as the reverse complement.
ACCATGCCATGTTTGGAACCAGTATTGACCTAGACAACGGGATTCTCGTCGTTGGCGCTCGCGGGGGAAGTGCATACGCATTCGCCGGCCCCGAGGGGCAAAAGCTCGCACCGCGCGATGAAAGCAGCGGGTTTGGCGCCGATGTGTCGATCGATGCAAACCAAATCTACGTCGCTGACAGCTACGGCTCTGTGACGATATTCCGCCCTGTCCCCGCTCCGAGCGATCCCCGGAAAAAGCCATGGACTCAAGTCGATCGAGTCATCGTCGGCGCTCCCCCCCACGAGGGAGAAGCTCCGATCACCGTATCAGGGACATCCGATCAACTGATCATCGGCGCACCGTTTGGAACCCACGCCAACAGCGATTCGGGATTCCTTCAAACCCATCAGATCCAACCTGTGATGAATCCTTAGCCGAAAACACTAAAAAGTCCCGCTGGCCCTCACGAAGTCGTTTGTGGGCAATCGCTATTGCAGCGCCCGCAGAGTCTCGAGTTCGGCAATCGCTTCCAGATCTTTGGGTCGACCAGCTGCCCGCTTCACTCGAATCAGAGTTTCTAGGTTGAGGCAACGGCATGTGATACCAAATATCTCGACCGTGAAGGTGTGGGGTAGCAACGCCTGGAAATCTCCCCCCCCTGTAATTTCCCCAAGCAGATCGATATCTCCTATCTTCGTCGTCAAGGTGAAATTCAGCCCATTGGATACTGTCTTGTCGTCAAAAACAAACGGCAGTCCGGCGGGGGCTCCACGCAGATAAGGGTCCAGCGGCTTTAAGGCTGAAATGATGCGGTGGATATTTGGCGCATCGCGATCGTAAACGATGTCAACGTCCTGGGTGAGCCTGGAAGAACCATGAACTGTGGCTGCGACGCCACCTACGAGGATAAACTCCACCCGGGCGTCCACCAAGGTCTTGAGCATTTTGTGAAAATCGGTCGTCACCGCTTATTCGCTTGTTTTCCAGCTCGGCGCAGCTCCTCTGCGAAACGCAGTAGCTCCTGCAGTTGTTCAATTCGCTGCTGGGGGGTGAGTGTGAGATTTTTCTCCAACAATGTGCGATCGATCCCAGCTTGGTATAGTCGAATGACTTCTTCCACATGGAAAAGGATAGCACATTGCCGGGTGGTCCCGCGCTAAGCGCATGAAATCCCTACGCCAGGGTAAGTTTTCGATCAGCCCTGTAGAATCCGCCTGACTTGTCGTATGGTCCCGGCCCTTCTATGCCCCGCCACAGCCAGCCCGAGCCAGATACGATTGAAGTCAAAGGCGCCCGAGAACACAACCTTAAGGTCGATACCCTCGAGATCCCTAAAAAACAACTCGTCGTGATTACGGGGGTTTCGGGCTCGGGCAAGTCCTCGTTGGCATTTGATACCCTCTACGCCGAGGGACAGCGGCGCTATGTCGAGTCGCTGTCTGCCTACGCGCGCCAGTTCCTCGGCCAGATGGAAAAGCCGCAATACGATCACATTCGTGGGTTGTCGCCGACGATCGCGATCCAGCAGAAAAGTGCGTCGTCCAACCCGCGATCGACGGTGGGCACGGTCACCGAGATTTACGACTACCTGCGAGTGCTCTACGCGCGCGTCGGCGAGCAGCGCTGTCACCAATGTGGCGGCCCGGTCAGTGCGCGGTCGGCCAACGAGATCGTTGACGAGCTCGCGAGCTTACCAAACAAGACCAAGGTTTCGATTTTGGCTCCCAAAGTCGACAATCGCAAGGGAGAGTTTCGCGACCTACTCAAAGATGCCCGCGCCTCCGGCTACGCCCGGGTGCAGATCGATGGCATGATCGTGCGGCTCGAGGACGTCGACTCTCTCGAAAAAAACAAGAAGCACTCGATCGACATCGTCATCGACCGGATCGTCCTCAAACCCGAGAGCATTGGGCGCCTGACCGATTCGGTCGAAACCGCCCTGCGGGAGAGTAGAGGAAAACTGACCGCAATTGTCGAGGGGGAGCGAACTCCGCGCGCCTACTCACAGGATAATGCCTGCGCAACCTGCGGCATCGGCTTTCCCGAGCTGTCCCCCCAATCGTTTTCGTTTAACTCACCGCTCGGTATGTGCGTCGCCTGCAACGGGCTCGGCGAGCGCAAACAAGTCGATCCGGATCTCATCGTACCCAATCCAGACTTGTCCCTAGCGGAGGGAGCCGTCGCCGTATGGCGCGACGCCGTGACCAAAGAGAGCGGCTGGACGTCTCGGATCGTCTCGGCCCTGGCAAAACGTTACAAAATCCCCCTCGATAAGCCCTGGAAAAAACTCGGTAAGCGCCACCGCAAAATCTTGCTCTACGGATCCGGTGACGATCGCGTCCAGGTCAAGTGGAACGGTAAAAACAGCAAGGGCTCGTGGGCAATGCGCTTTGAAGGGCTTGTCGCCCAGCTCGAGCGCCGCTATCGCGACACCAACTCCGAGCACTCGCGCCGCAACTACGAAAACTATTTCCGCACCGTCGCCTGCGCCTCTTGTCATGGGACCCGTCTGCGCCCCGAGTCGCTCGCGGTGCAGGTCGCTAATACCTCGATCTCCGAAGTCACCGGCATGACCGTCCGCGCGGCCAGCCAACATGTCGGCAGTCTCAAATTTACCGGCGCAAAGAAAAAAATCGCGACCGAGGTCCTCAAAGAGATCCGTGCAAGACTATCCTTTTTGCTCGACGTCGGCCTGGATTACCTGACCTTAGATCGCAGCGCTGCCACCCTCTCCGGCGGAGAAGCCCAACGCATCCGGCTCGCCTCCCAGCTGGGCTCCGAGCTCAGTGGCGTTTTGTACGTCCTTGACGAACCCTCCATTGGCCTCCATCAGCGCGACAACGAGCGACTGATCCAAACTCTGCGGCGTCTGCGCGACTTAGGGAATACCGTCCTTGTCGTCGAGCACGACGAGGCAACGATGGAAGCTTCTGACCACATCATCGATTTTGGCCCCGGAGCCGGACGCCATGGCGGCAAAGTCATCGCCCAAGGGACACCGGCCCAGGTCAAACGGAGCAAGCCTTCACTCACCGGCCGCTACCTGTCCGGCAAAACCTCTATTGCCACTCCCAAAACGCGCCGCAAACAGCGCGGCTGGATCACCCTCAAAGGGGCCCGCGAAAACAACCTGAAAAACATCGACCTGAAACTTCCTGTCGGAACCCTGATCGCAGTCACAGGCGTGTCCGGCGCCGGGAAATCGTCGCTCATCAACGCAACCCTCTACCCTGCCCTCAAGCGCGCCTTGCTCAACGGCACCGATCGGGTTGGCGATCACGACACCATCGACGGCCTTGACCAAGTTGACAAGGCGATCGTCATCGACCAAAAACCGATCGGCCGCACGCCGCGGTCCAATCCCGCGACCTACACCAAACTGTTTGACCACGTCAGACAACTGTTTGCCAAAACCCCACAAGCCCGCACCTACGGCTACGCGCCGGGGCGGTTTTCATTCAATGTATCGGCAGCCCAAGGTGGCGGACGCTGCGAGGCCTGCACCGGAGCCGGCGTCCGCGAAGTCGAGATGCACTTTCTTCCCAACGTCTTTGTCACCTGCGAAGAGTGCCGAGGCCGTCGCTACAACGACGCGACGCTTCGGGTCTTGTACAAAGACAAATCGATCGCCGACATCCTCAACACCCCCCTCGAAGAAGCATTAGAGCTATTTGCCAATCATCGCCAACTGTCGCAAATCCTGCAAACCCTGTGCGATGTCGGCCTCGGTTATGTCGCCCTCGGCCAATCCGCGACTACTTTATCGGGTGGCGAGGCACAACGGGTCAAACTCGCTCGTGAGCTCGCCAAGCGCCAAACCGGACGCACGCTATACCTTTTAGACGAGCCGACGACCGGGCTCCATTTTGAGGACGTCTCTCGGCTTCTCAATGTACTCAACCGTCTGGTCGAGTCGGGAAACACCGTCATTGTCGTCGAGCACAACCTCGATGTCATCAAAACAGCCGACTGGATCATCGACCTCGGCCCCGAAGGAGGCGCCAAAGGTGGTGAAATCATCGCTACTGGCCCCCCCGAGAAAGTCGCAAAAATCAAATCCTCCTACACCGGGAAGTTCCTCAAACCCTTGCTAAGCCGTTGACACTCCAAAACAACAGCGACAGCGGATCATTTTCTCTCGTGTTTCCTCGAATCGGAGATGATAAACTGAGCCGGTCATGAGCAAGGATTCGCTGCGAACCACGACCAAACTAGACCAATCTCAGCTCGCCGACCTACAAAAACAGGTCAACGCCGAAGCCAGCGAAACCCGCCAGCTCAAAGCGTCCGAGGTCGAGCAACTCAACCGGATGCTCGACTCCGAGCTCAGCCGGATGTACGCCGACAAAGCCAAAACCACTCTCCACGCCCTAGACTGCGCGATTCGTAACCACGCGGATCCCGATGCGTTGATCAGCGCCCACGTCGACGGCCGCGAATTCCAAGTCCCCCAGCGTATCCTCCGCCTATTTCGCTACCTACTCCGCGCGCTCACCAAAGAAGACGCAATCAAACAAATGCGCCCACTCATCGAGATCGAAGCCAGCGAATACGAAGAAGAAGAATACGAAGCGGCCCTCAATAAACTGTTCTAAACCTGGGGACACGTTCCCCCCTAGTAACCATTCGCAATCACTCTTAAAATAACACCACTCGTTGAAAGTTGTGCGATGCTTACCGAATCCCCTATTTGCATTTGATAGAAGATTCAACGACAGGCCTAAAAAAGGAAGTCATTCCCGACAGCTACCCCTATGAACGTGTCCCCGCTCACTTGTCCCCGCTCAAAGGGGAATCTTCGGCGATGTAATCGAGGGCTTCGTCAAGCCCACGTTTCGCTTCTTTTGTCCAGACCTATGCGGCGCCGGCGTTCCACTTGCGTCGCATTTCCTGCTCAACTTCTTCTTGCGTAAGGGTGCGACCCGCAGCAGCATCTTCAATACCTCGACGAACACTCTGTATTAGATAGAGATGATAGAGAATGTCCCCGAGGCTACAATCGTCCGGCATTCGCTCAAGGAGGTCAGTAACTGTCTTTTTCGTCGTTTGCAATTGTACCTCCGCTTCTTAGCCAGTTTAGTAGAAAAAGACAAAGGGGGATGGTGTTCGGGTTTGTAGGGCTACCAAAGACCGAAAATCGGAGGGCTGGCTGGCTTAAAAGCTAGAGCCGGGGGTCTGCAAAAATGCGATCTCTTCTACCGTCGATTCGCGGCCAAGGATCTCATTGCGATGGGGATAGCGGCCAAAGCGGTCGATGATCTTTTTATGGGAGATGGCAAATTGAGTATGGTCCGGGCCGTTGTTGGCTTTTAGCTCGTTGAAGCAAAGAATCGATAGTTCTTGGGCCTCTGGATCTTCGGCGTGCATCAGCGGCATGTAGGCAAAAGCGCGTTGCACGGGGAGCAGGGAAACAAATTTTCCGGTCTCTTGCCCATGCATTGTCGCAGCGAGTGCCAAGGCATCGGTCTCAAACGCACGAGGGGTTCCGCGATGGACGTTTCTCGGGATTTGATCACAAAGAAGGATGAACGCAAGCAAGCCGAGAGAGGTATCCTGCCAGTCGGATAATTCTCCGCGTTTGGCTTGGTCGATCCATTCGCCAAACTGGGCCCGACACTCGGAATCAAAATCGACAGACTTTTCCCACCAGCGTTTGCGAACCGACTCGGCAACTTCGCCTTGATCGCTAATTTCGCCAAACCAGAAGTGAATGAGCTTGTGACAGGGGTCTGGAACGTTCATTTGGTGCATGATCGCACAAGTTCCCCGCGGTGCCAATATATTGCATCTGGCGGAACAGGACAGGCGGCCCAGAGCGTGATCGCGGCGATACTAGTACTACTTGGTCACTTCGGTGGAGGAGCGAGGAATGTGCCAAACGAGGCCCTATGCGAGTGCGCCCACAGCGACCGACCAAGGCGTACTTGATGTACGTTGACCGAGGGAGCGAGGACGTAAACCGCATAGGGACCGTTTGGTGCATCCGCAGTCTACGCGGAAGTGACCAAGTAGTACTAGAGCGGTGGCCCCTTGCGCCTGGGAAAGCTGGCCGGGTAGCGATCGATATCGTTATATCCCGCTAGCTGGGTTTGCAGTTTCCTGACGGTTTTTGGAAGTCGATGCGCGATGTTGGTCGTTTCGTTGGGATCAGCTGCTAAATCATATAGCGCAATCGATTGCTCGTGATAACCGACGACAAGTTTATACTGGTCCTGTACGAGGATCCCAAGCGCTGAATCCACGTGGGCGCCACTCGCGTAACGCGAGCTCCGCGCTACGACAAAGCGGTGAAGCGGAGGCGCATCGACGGTGCGCAGTGACAGCCAGCTGCGACCAAAGCGAGCCTGGGTAGAAATCCCAAACGCGGCCAACACGGTCACAGGGATGTCACGATGGGTTGCGAGATGACGATATCGTCCACCGCGCACCCCTGGCGCGATCACAAATCCTGGTACGCGCAGGACCGGATCGTAGGGACTCCGGCCATGGGCATACACACCGTGCTCGCCAAACCCCTCACCGTGGTCTGCGGTCATGATAATGGCAGTGGTGTCCAGGCGTTCGGTTTGTTTCAGCCCGGCCACAAGCTCTCCAATCGCGATATCGGTATAGCGCACCGCACTGCGGTAGGCGGGCGATAAATCCCGCCTCACCTGGGGCGGTTTCACCCGATGCGGCACCTTGGGCGTATGGGGATCGAAATAGTGAATCCAACAAAAGTGCTTCGCCTGGCCGACTTTCGCAATTTGCGCCAACGCCGCCTCGGTCGTCTTTTTCGCATCGAGTGGCGTGCCAATAATTGTCTTGAATCCAAACATCTGAGGGCTTACACCACGCCCTCCGTTGATAGCAGTTACCGTTACGCCACGCTGCCGCAGGGTTGTCGCAATGGGCGTTGCCCCGTTTTCTAGGGCATGAATCAATGGCAACGACGTCGCAGTACCGGGGCTCACCGCATACACGCGAGATAATAAAGTGCCGTAGCGAAGTGCGATGGACTCTAGGTTCGGCATCAGGTCTCCGCCAACGACATCGCCGCGCAGCGTGTCAACGGTGAGAAGAATCACCAAATCGACCGCATCCGGCGCGAATACTGCTGGGGCTGACACCGACCCGGCTGGAGGCAGTGCAAAACCCAGCGTTTGCCCGGTTGGCAACGATGACTCGGTCGCCGACAAATCCACCCCATTGCAATTGGCATCCCCACCACCGGGTGCATCTACAGCAAAGGGGTGCACTGCTGCGTCGAAATCATTGCAATCCCCGCCGGCCAATATAGACGAAAATCCATCGCGATCAAAATCGACAACATATCGGAACAGACGGGCAGAACGTTGCGAAAACACCGCATCCCGCACCGCATACAGTCGCCACCCTGAGGCGAAAAAGTCTGCACTGCTGACGGTAAAAACGGCAATTGCTATACTGCCCACAGCAAAAACCAGACCTCGCGTCGAGACGCGCGTGCGGAAATGAATCCGTAACGCCGTCACAAGGGACAATCCTGAAGCGACCTGGATGACGTACAACCCGTTATGAAACTCGGGATAGAGACTCGGCGAAATCCACCAATCCGCGACCACTGCGCCAACAAGCATACCGCCGGCCGCCATTCGAGCTAACCAAGTAGGTTTGGCGTGAACCAGCCAAGCAGCAACCCCAACCGCCAAAGCCGCGACGACGACAATCACGATATAGACCGCGGTAACACGACGCGGAAGCGGGTCGAGCAGCACCCAAAATATCGCCAGTGCAGAAGCAATCACAGCGATCGGGGCAAGTTTCCTGCCCAACCGAGACAAAAGTCGCGCAAACACTGCTGCTGGGACAGCAAGCAGTGTCGCGAGCAAAAGGGATGTCGCTGCGCCAACCGACCATGCGATGAGTGCCGGTTGCAGCGACGCTCTAGACAAAAGCAAGCCAACGGCATCGACAACGGCCCCAAGCCCCAGCAACACCACCACAAGTGCGCCCCACCAACTCCAAATATGTCGCCCCCACGATTTCACAACAGCTCAAATCGATACGTCTACGCGGTACAGAATCGTCGAATGAATGTACACGTCAACAATATATCGTAAAATCACCCACAACTGCAGTGACGGTCCGATTCTCCGCAGGTGCGACACGCTGCAGAGACCAGATCTACAGCTCGTCGACAGAAAATGTCAGGACATCCCGAATCTGCCGTGCACCACAGATCAGCATAACCAGGCGATCGATTCCGAGTGCGATACCTGCACTCTCTGGAATCCCCTGCTCCAAGGCGGCGAGAAATTTTTGATCGATGGGATAGACAGACAGATCTCGCTGCGCGCGAATCGTCTGATCTGCTTGAAAACGTCGCCGCTGTTCAGCCGCATCGGTCAGCTCACCAAACGCGTTTGCGAGCTCAACGTCGCCGACGTACACCTCAAACCGCTCAACCACGGAAGGATCATCTGGTTTGGGTTTGGCAAGTGCGGCAAGACGAACAGGCCAATCCATAAGCACAGTCGGCTTTGGTTGTGCAGCAAGCCAGGGCTCAACACGATTGACAAAGACTGTATAAAATAGATCGTCCCAGGCGGTTGCTGTCCCAGTATCCAGGTTTGCTGCGGCGATCGCAGAGGCCAGCTCCGATTCGGTTTCATTCCCTTGCAATGTGATACCGGCACATTGCGCAAACACCTCACGAACGGTCAAACACGACCACGGAGGAGAGACGTCGATCTTGTTGGGCCCCGGTAATACCGTGGTTGCGAGTGCCGCGACGGCACACTGGGACACAAGCGCCTGGGTATCGGCGAGCACGCTATCGATAGCTCCCGTTTGATACCATTCGAGCATCGTGAACTCTGGATTGTGTTGCGCCCCTTGCTCGCCGTTGCGAAAACACTTGCAAATGGTAAAAATACGCTCGAGCCCCGCACCGAGCAGCCGCTTCATCTGCATCTCAGGAGACGTAATCAGCCACGCGTCGCCGCTAGAAACGGCGTCAATATGAACCTCAAGTCCCGGAGTCAAAACCCGAACCGGGGTATCAACCTCTAGAAAGCTGCGCTTGGCAAAAAATTGCCGGACCGCGCGAAGCACGGTCGCTCGGAGGCGAAGGTTGTGGATCCGCCGGGGTCCGAGTCTTTCCTTTTCGTGCAACGCTACTTCTTTACTCGCTCGACGTATGCTTTCGTGCGCGTATCGATCTTGAGAAGATCTCCCTCATTGATAAACAGCGGGACATGGACTTCTGCGCCTGTTTCGACGGTCGCTGGCTTGGTCACATTGCCAGAACTATCACCGCGTGCACCTGGCTCGGTTCCCGTCACCTCGAGGACAACAAAATTGGGCAAACTCACGCCAACCGCCCGCTCATTAAAAAATAATACGGTGCAACTCAAGTTATCCTTGAGCAAATCAGCGTCATCCCCGACCACTGTACTGGTGACGGTCACCTGCTCGTAGTTCCCGTTGTCCATAAATACAAAGTCATCGCCTTCCTTATAAAGGAACTGCATCTCGCGCTCCTCGACGTTGGCTGGCTCCAACTTTTCTCCCGAACGGATATTTCGGTCGATCACGGCGCCAGTTAGCAAGTTCTTAAACTTTGTCCGCGTAAACGCGGTGCCCTTGCCCGGCTTTACGAACTGGAACTCAACGACGGTGTAGGGCTGATTGTCCATCAAAACCTTAAGCCCCTTGCGGATATCCGATGTATCGTACATTGCTAGCGCTCATAACCGAGAGCGACCATCTGTGTCAAACAAACCCAATGTGGATTCTCGCTCACGATTCCGACATCATCCTAAGATCTCTCAGAATCTGAAGGGCTACCTGGATATTGGGCATACGAGAACGAGTGAAAATTCCGCAAAATTGCCGCTCGCGACAGAAATTCGTGAAAAATACGGGCTAGACCAATCCGTGATTTGGTAGTCTGCGACCACTCTATGAACCCTCATTTTGACACCGATTTTGACCCGGCTCTTCGCGAACTATGTGACGACGGCGCATGCATTGGCGTCATTGGCCCCGATGGCAGCTGCCGCGAATGCGGCCGACCTGCCAAGTCGACCACCACCCATCCCAGAAATCGCGGCTTGCGGTCAACCCAAGAGTTGCAAAACGAACCTGCCAACACATCGAGCGGCCCCGAACAGGGAGAATCCGAGATTCCCCCGGAGTTTGAAGATCGAAACTTGTGCCCCGACGGAGCCTGCCTTGGTGTTATCGGAGCAAGCGGCGTCTGCTCGGTCTGCGGCCTCGCCGAATAACCGTTTGATATTAGGATGATAGAATTGCCTTGACAGGGTAACGCCCATGAGGCACAAGTCCATAGTTCCCCTGTTTCCCGATGGGAAAACGAACTATGCGACTTTCCACCAAAACCCGATACGGCGTCAAAGCAGTGTTTGATATCGCGTATCATCACCACCCACACCAACCGGCACAGGCAAAGGATATCGCGCGGCGTGAGAGCATTCCATTGCGATATCTCGAGCAGATCTTTCAGGACCTAAAACGCGCCGGCCTGATCGAGTCCAAACGCGGCCCCCGAGGAGGATATTTTCTCCGTCGGACGCCAGAGGAAATCACTCTCGGAGATGTTGTCCGGTCCCTCCAGGGCCCTATCGAAGAGATGTTTGCCGTCGATGAAGCCCCACCTACGACCGATGTATCCGCGTCTGGCTGTAGCGAAGTAACAAGAGAACTATGGCGAAATCTTGCGTCCCAAGTGACAAATTGGTTTGATGGCGTCGCGATTGCCGATTTGGTAGAGCGGGGACAACAACTTGGCCTCCCGCGGACCGAAGACGGGCAGCCGATGTACTTTATCTAAGCGATGTCCGTAAAAAAAACGCCAACAATCTCTTCACTCTTAGAGCTCATCGGTCGCACACCGGTGATTCGGTTGCAGAATGTCGTGGGAGAGCAAAGCGCCGAAGTCTGGGTGAAGTGTGAGCAGTACAACCCAGGTGGCTCGGTAAAAGACCGTATCGCTTTAGCAATGATCGAAGCCGCCGAGGAAACACAAGAAATCACCCCGGGAGAATCGGTCATTGTCGAGCCTACGAGCGGGAATACGGGCATCGGCCTTGCTCTCGTTTGTGCAGCCAAGGGATACCACCTGATCCTCACAATGCCCGAATCGATGTCTCTCGAGCGACGGGCGTTGCTCAAATCCTATGGAGCCGAGATCATCCTGACCCCCGAGCACCGGGTGATGGAAGGCGCGGTAGCAAAAGCGACCGAGCTCTGCAGCAAGCACAAACATTATTTTATGCCCGATCAGTTTCGTAATCCGGCAAATCCTGCAGCGCATCGCAAGACCACAGCTGCCGAGTTACTCGAGCAGCTCGGCGATAAAGCCATTGATGCGTTTGTTTCAGCCATCGGTACTGGCGGGACAATTACTGGGGTCGGCAGCGTTTTTCGTGAGACCTTTTCCAATTGCCAAATCATTGGCGTTGAGCCCAGCGCAAGCGCTGTGCTTTCGGGTCGGCCGGCGGGACCACATAAAATTCAAGGGATTGGTGCCGGGTTTGTCCCAGCGATACTCGACCGATCTCTGATTACCGAGATTCACACCATTGACGATCGCACCGCTTACAATATGGCGAAACGACTTGCTCGAGAAGAGGGACTGCTCGTCGGCATCTCCTCAGGTGCCAATGTCGCCGTCGCCTGCGCAATCGCACAGACTTTGACCCCCAATCATCGCGTCGTTACCATGGCGTGTGATACAGGAGAGCGCTACTTTTCCCTAGAGGAGTACTTTGCATGACACGGTTTGCAATCATTGGTGCAGGTGGACTCGGTGGCCCCGTGAGCTATGCCCTCGCCGGCGCAGGAGTCGCCGGGATCTCCATCTACGACCACGATGTCGTCGAGCTATCAAACCTGCAACGTCAAATTCAATTTCGCACCCAAGATATCGGGAAGGGCAAAGCAGCCGTCCTGGCAAACGAACTCGTGAGGCGCGGCTACCCCGGCGAACGCCTCGACGTGAAAACCCAACGGATCGATCCAGACAATATTGCTGCACTGCTCGCGGATGCTGACCTATTGATCGATTGCTCCGATAATTTTCAAACCAAATTCACCGTAAATGACCACGCTGTAACCCACAACGTTCCATGCATCATTGCGTCCGTCACTCGACACCACGGGCAGATCATCCGAATCAAGCCTGGTTTTGGGGGGTGCTACCGATGCCTGTTTGAGACCCCTCCCGACCAGTTGAGGACTCCCAGCGACGCCGCAACCGACAACTGCGCCACGGCGGGTATTTTTGGCGCTGCGGCCGCTGTGATAGCAGGCGAAACTGCCCGCCAGGCCGTCAAGCTCGCAACTTCTTCGTCCTCCCTTGGCAACGGATTATTTGTGTTCTCCGACCTCAGACAAACAGATATCCCGAGAATTGTGCGGTAATCGCCGCAGGCCGGACTGCCCCGTCTGCAACCACCACGCAACGATATATGCTACGCCTTCCCTGCCGCGCGACGCGGCACCGACCTAGACAAACCAACAGCCCCCATAAACAATAAGGACCTAACAGAAGGACAAAACGATGGCTACGATTCGAATCCCTACCCCACTTCGCAAACTCACCGAAGGAAAAGAGCAAGTCACTGCACAAGGTGCAACGATCGCCGACCTCATTGTCGACCTCGAAAAGAACTTCCCAGGAATCAAGGCGCGAATTTGCGACGACAATGGCAACGTCAGGCGATTTGTCAACATTTTTGCCAACGATGAAGACATCCGATTTCTCAGCAACCTTGAGACCCCGGTAAAAGACACAGACGAAGTCTCCATCGTCCCTGCAATTGCTGGTGGCTAGGGGGTGTCCCGATCATGAATGCACCACCAGATAATCTCCTGAAACTGCAGAGAGCGTTGCTCGTCGGTCACGTAGAACAACTATGCTCCCTCCTCGCGCCTTCCCTACAATTCCATGTGCTTATCTGGAGGCGCTGGCATAATCGGGAGACCCCCTAGAAGATGGAGTCCCTTTCCGAAGATCAGATTCAGCGATACGCCCGCCACATTGTCCTTCCCGAGGTCGGTGGACGCGGTCAATTGCATCTTCTACGTACCAATGTTCGCGTGGATCTGAGCAACCATCCCGCCGCGGTATGCGCCAGCAGTTATCTCGCGGCCGCGGGTGTCGGAAACTTGCTCCTGTGCGGCCCTGTTATGCGGCCTGTGTCCGATAAAGACATCACACTGTGCATCCCCTATGGCAAAGAAGATCTTGGCCGCCCTAGACTCGACGCCCTGTCCGCACGAATCGCGGAGACCAATCCCGATGTGGTCGTTCGCGAGCAACACGCAGACGACTTTATCGATGCCGAGCTACAATTGTCTCCCGCCTGGAACGCAAACATTAGCGAAACACTGATCACCGGTGGCCGCGCGGCTTTGGATGTACTCACCACGCTCCTCGCCCGCCTATAAATGATGTTCCCTGTAACCATGAGTCCGCATAATGAGCCTCCACACCAACGCACGGATTGAATCCGTTGTCGACCTTGTCGGCAATACCCCGCTGATTCGGCTCCGAACCGCCGAAGCCGCCGCTGGAGGAAATGTCGAAATCTGGGCCAAATGCGAATTTGAAAACCCAGGCGGCTCGATCAAAGACCGGGCAGCCAAACAAATTCTTCTCGATGCGCTCGCCAGTGGCGCTCTGACGCCGGAGCGAACACTCATCGATTCAACCAGCGGAAATACCGGCGTTGCATACTCAATGATCGGCGCCGCACTGGGGATCCGCATCGCACTCGTCATGCCCGGCAACGTCTCACAGGCGCGAAAAAACATCGCTCACGCCTACGGTACCGAGATTATCTACTCCTCTGAGCTAGAGGGCTCCGATGGCGCCATCCACCTCGTTCGCACCCTCGTCGCCAAAGACCCCGACCGCTACTACTTCCCAGACCAGTACAGCAATGATTCGAATCCCCGCGCTCACTACCGCGGCACCGGTGCCGAGATCATTGCCAGCCTAGGAGACCGAATCACCCACTTTACGACCGGGATCGGAACCACTGGAACCGTGATCGGCACGGGACGACGCCTCAAAGAATTTAATCCCTCCATCGAAGTCGTCGCGATCGAACCCGACGACGCGTTTCACGGCTTAGAGGGCCTCAAACACCTGCCCAGCTCCATCGTCCCTGCGATCTGGCAGCCGGATGGGATTGTCGATCGCATGTTACCGATGGCCACCGACGAAGCGTGGGACTTCGCCGAACTGATGTGCCGTGAAGAAGGTGTCTTTGTTGGCCATTCCGCCGGCGCCAACGTTGCCGGCGCATGCCGGGTTGCCAAGCAAGCGGGCCCCGGCGCAGTCGTTGTGACAGTCTTACCAGATCGTGGTGATCGTTATTTTCAACCGATGAAATGGGAGCGAAACTATGTCTGGTAGCGAGCCTGTCGGTTTGGATATTCCCGAGTCCTTGTTCCAGCAAATCTTTCAGCAAGCTCGTGCTGCTTTCCCAGCCGAGTGCTGCGGGTGGTTGAGCGGCCCCCGCGATGGGACCGCGGTCAACGCTCTGCGTCCGTGCGACAATGCACAACCCGCCGGAGACCACCCAACCGCTGCAGACAGGGACGCAGAGACAGCCTATGTGATTGCTGGTGCGGATCTGCTCGCGTTTACCCGCGCCTTAGACAGCGAAACCCCTGCGCGAATCATCTACCACTCGCATCCAAATGGACGCGCTTATTTCTCCGAAACAGACCGTCAAGTTGCCACCAGCCCTTGGGGGGACGGCCCGACCTATCCTGTTCAGCAACTTGTCGTAGGCCTGACCGCCGAAACCATTGTCGAATCGGCACTCTTTGCATGGTCAGAGCGTGAAAACGGCTTTGTCGAGTTGCGCCGCTACCGCCACTAGGAGTGTCCCGACGATGCCCCCCCTCCGACCACAGCGCCTGGCCATTGTGCTGAGTCGCCCGCTCGGGCCAGGGAACTTTTCGCTCGCGGCCTCTATCGCTGATGCCGCTTGCCAAATGGGCCACGATGTTGGCCTCTTCTTTATGAGCGCAGCCGTCCGCGACTTGCCCCAGCACCGCAAAACACTTTGCGCGTTGTCCGAGGCAGGCTGTGACCTGATTGCATGTGCTTCCAGTGCTCGCGATGCAGGCATCTCACAACCAATGCTCGGAATCACGCTAGGGAGCCAAGACGACCATGCTGCTCTCGTCCATCGCGCCGACCGGGTGGTCGCAATCACCTAGCAATGACATCATATCAAACACCAAAACCGCCCCGGCAAATCGTCGTCCTCCTGCACACCGCCGCCAAAGAACGTTGCCGAGAAGCCCTACGCGCAGCACTCGGTCTCGGGTTACGGGGCGATAAGGTGCATATCATCGTTGGCCCCCAAGCGAGGGTATTGACCACCTCTCAAGATCCGGACATTACCCGCGCGCTCGCGACCCTGCGCACACTCGGATACCGGCTCGATCATCAGCAAGACATCGACTTAGACACAGCTTTGCGCGCCGCAAATACAGTCCAACGGTGGACATGAAACGTCTTCTTCATATTGTGAATATTGAAGCCTCTCCTGCATTGGCCTCGGATGACGATGCGATCGTCTATTACACTTCTGACCCAGTCCAAACGAACCTAATCCGTAAGACAAACCGTGGCGACGAAACCATCGCCGCAAAAACCCTAGTCGAGCTGATCTTTGAGACTGACTCGACTATTGTCTGGTAACAATCTGATCGTCCTCGTCCTCGCGCTCATCCCAAGGCCCTGGTGTGTCATCGCACTCTTCCAGTGCCAACATGGCGTCTACGTTGGGCGTACAGCTCTCCTGCCCTTTTCCCAACTGCTTCATTAACTCGTCGATATGGATCCCGTGTTCACTGTTTGCACTACAAGCAACGCGATTTTTCGTGTCGATCGGGGAACGTGGTGACCCCACCTTCAGAAACGTACATCACATACGCATCGCCTTGCTTGTAGTTTGTCTCCCCAAGCATCGTCCTGCTTTCCCCAGCTGCAGCAACGGTTGCATCCCCAGTGAGATACTCGTCAAAACCAAACACAACGGAGTCTTTGGTCGCCGAGCGGATCGTGCCCCGAAACACACCGCTGGCACGATCGAGGTTGCACAACTGCTCCGCACATTGAATGCAATCAAAACCGGTTTCCGTAATACTACAGCCGAGTGTCGTCGTAACAACGCCCAAGACAAAGAGCTGAAAAGCAACTCTGGATTTCTTGATCATGACCACGCCACCGTGCTACGAGGCCGAAGAAATACTCTCAGGGGTCGTCGCCATGTAGTTAACGGGTGCCCAACAAATAGAATAGTCCAAACTGATCGTCTCATTATCATCTGCTCCTAGTGCCTGCTCCTCCAGTTGAGATAGGTGAGTCCAAATTGCGGTGTCATAAAATGCACGCAGCTTCGCCATGTCACGCTTGCGCAACCGAAAGCTGATGGTCCGGACAAACGCATTGGGGTCGTCGCAAAGCAAGCGGCCAAACGAAGCATGACACACGTTTCCGAGGAAGTTGTATAGGGCATCGAGCCGAGCACTCCAATCACCACGCACCAGTCGTGACTCGCGTGCTGTGGTTTCATATACCCACCGCGTTCCTTGTCGTTTCTTAGCGATTCGGCCCTCCTCCATAAGCTTGGCTATCGCACGGTTCGTGTCTCCCCGGGACACAGACGGCAACGCCTGCTGGATCCGCGCGCGGCTTTGCGGCCCCGACCAAAGCAAAAACTCGATACGGCGAGGAAGCCCAGCCTCGGTGTCAGCACGCAGAAAGTTCGTCTTAAGCCGTTTCGATAGCAGCGCCACTTTCCGCATGCTCACATTCAAAAGGGTCGCCGACTCGCGCATCTTGAAACCAGCTCGTTTGAGCTCGTGAAAATAGGCCATTTGCAGCCAATCCCCCATCGAGCGCAACGGGAGGTCTAGGACCCGCGCAATCCGCACCGCTGGAAACAACATTGCGTAGGCGATTCTCCCGTGGAGCTCTTCTTGTCCCTCGCTCGTCGGGGTCCCTCGTGGGAACCCCGACGAGCGGTCTGTGCTTGTCGCATCGTCCATGAAAAGGCCGTTTTATAAACCTTGTATGATCTGACATTGTCCGGCAAACAACTTTATGCATTTATTTTCATAAAAATCGCAAGTCACTAATATTAAACACAATCAGAGTATGCCAAATAACTCAATCTCATTGTACACTTCGCGCCGAGATGCCAACCGTCCCCTCGTCCAGCTGTTTATCCCCGTGTTTATCGTCGTCGGCCGAACTCGACCTCCGTGGCGAAGTCTGCCCGTATACATTCATCCGCGCCCGACTCCATTTGGAACAGATGGCAATTGGTCAATCCGTCCACGTCATCGTCGATCACGAGCCTGCGATTCGCAATCTTCCCCGTAGCGCTACCGATTGGGGTCAACAAGTCGGCGCCATTTCCCGACACGATTCGGGCAACTCCTGGGTAATACCGATCCGAAAAATCGTCCCCTAACAACATCGAGGTGCTGGCTGATTCTCAATCTGCCGGGTCCCCTTGTGTATTGTCTCCCACAGGTCTATCGGGCCAATATGTGCTACGGTTAAGTCATACTTGTGACCGATATCGCACTCAAGCTTACCCGCCTACGGCGCACCATTACCGGCTATGGGAAAGCGCTCGTCGCATTCTCCGGCGGTGTCGACTCTACATTTCTTTTGCATGTCGCGCGCCAAGAGTTGGGAGACCATTGCCACGCAGTCACTTGCGTCTCTGAGACCATGGCAAACGCAGAGGTCGAAGACGCCAAACGCCTCGGCCAAGAGCTCAATCTTGGCGCTGGTCACCACATCATCTCGTCTTCCGAGCTACACAGGCCGGGTTTCGCGCAAAATCGTCGCGACCGCTGCGCACTGTGCAAAACGGAGCTTATGGAAATCGCTACCGGCGTTGCGGGCAAACGCAATATCCAACATATTTTGCTCGGCACCAATACTGACGATCTAGGCGATTACCGCCCGGGGATTTCTGCGGCAAAACAGTTGGGCGCC
>CBDCWZ010000065.1:0-3361 GCA_965223575.1 Kofleriaceae bacterium | reverse complement strand
TACGGTCCATTTTTTCCCGGATAAAAGTGTAATCTGTTGAATTAGAACAAGTTTTTGATGCTGATCGGTTACGTTTACAACGCAAAAAAGTCGCTGAATTGCGCAAAGCATCTCCTTCATTTGTCGGTGGGTTTGCGTATAGTAGGTGGCGATATGTCGCTAGAAGCAACTTCACGGATCGAGACGATTTTAGCAGCGCTGTTAAAGCACCAGTTGAGTAGTTCCCTTTCGCGAGTTGAAGAGGCTCTCGGGAAGTGGCGAGCCGGATCGATTGGGCCTCTGGCGGCACACACCGAGGTCGTAAAGCATGTCGCTCGAGCAGAGCGCGTGGCGGGACGGATTGCTAGCAAAGAGCCAGAGCGGATTGCGACGCTACTCCGAGATGCGCTTGATGCTGATTTGATCGAACACAGCGAGTTTCTCGAGTTGGTTGGGCGTGAGCCGATGAGTGTGGAGCCATCGCCCGCGATCGACGATATGGGGCAGCCCGACAAGCGCGCCTTTGTTGAAGAATTGCTCGAGCAAGGGCCCATTTTGGTCCATGTCAATGCGCGAGCACATGGGGTGTCTGTTCCCTCCGCATTTGCGCAGGAGACCAAGTTGGTGCTCCGGTTTGGCTATTCGTTAACTCCACCCATTCTTGGTTTTTTGGTCGACGAGGTTGGAATTACCGGGACCCTCACTTTTGGTGGCGTGCCACACCGCTGTGTATTGCCCTGGCAATCGATGTACGCGGTTGTTGCCGAGGGGGCTCAGCAGATCATGGTGTGGTCCGAGGATGTGCCCCTTGGTACCGTCGAGCAGCTCCCAGCCCCAGATCAGCTGGCCAAACGTCGCAGCGGCAAGCAGGTGCCCCACCTTCGCTTGGTGGAGTAAGCCACGACTGTGGGGCAGATCGGAGCCCGCAGCCGGATGATGGAGTAGCGTAGGAGCCTAAGGTTAAGCGAGCGAGGAGCCCGAGATGCGAGGCGGAACGAGAACCGGATCGGAGCGTACTAAGGTACGTGAGAACCGGAAGCGGAGTGACAACGTCGCAGATCGGAGCCCGCAGCCGCTTAACCTTAGGCTCCTAGATGCAGGCGGACGCCGCATGATACAGGCACGCCGGGGCATGGTGGGGCGAGTTTGTCGACCTCAATGATGACTTCGAGTCCGGGGTAGAGGCTTTGAATTTCGCGGCCGATCTTTCCCGCTAAGGCTTCGAGCATGCGAAATGTAGACTGGCTACCGATGCGGATCGCGATTTCGCTGACCTTGCGGTAGTCAACGGTATCGCTAAGGCGATCCGTTTGTGAAGCTTTGTCCAAGCAGGTGCGCATCTCCAAGTTGAGACGAAAGCGGCGGGTTGATTTGCGCTCTTGTGCTGTATAACCGTGGTTGGCTTCAAACTCGATGCCACGGATGAAGATCGCGTCTTTCGCCATCAGCATGTTGTTAGGCATCAGCCGCGCGTTCGTCGCGCTTGAGTTTGCGCTTGATCATTTGCTTTTTAAGCGGTCCGACAAAGTCGACCAAGAGTTTGCCCGTCAGGTGATCGTATTCGTGCAACATGCAGCGGGCGTAGAGTCCGTCACCGGTTGCTTCAAAGGTCTCACCATGGATATTGGTCGCACGGACGGTTGCCTGTAATGCTCGCTCTACAGGTACGTAGATTCCTGGAAAGGACAGGCAACCTTCGTCAGTCGTCTCTGTTTCGTCGCCGGTTTTGATGATCTCTGGATTAATAAATGCGACGGGATCGTCGGTCTCGTCTAGGCCTGCCAATGCGGGCTCGACGAGAAACATGTTCAGGGGAACCCCGATTTGAATCGCGGCAATTCCCAGTCCATTATGGGAATACATGGTATCGACTAAGTCACGATAAAGATTGCGGATATCGTCGTTTACCTCGGGGATGTTGGCGGTTTTTTCGCGCAGACGCGAGTCGGGCCAAACGACTATGGGGCGAACTGCCATGGGACAGACCATATTCGCCTGCATGCAGCCTGTCAATCACACGTGGTGTGTTGACAAGTCGCTGCGCTCGATTAGAGTGCGGGAATTACCGATGGTTACAAAGCGCTACGCTCAAACTGTTTTGCCCACTGGTTTTGGCCAATTTGGCCTCACCATATACCGCTTTGGGGACGAGGAGCATGTGGCAATGACGATGGGCGATGTCAGCGGGGATGAGGTACTCACGAGGGTGCACTCAGAATGTTTTACCGGCGAGGTCCTTGGTTCGTTGCGCTGCGATTGCCGTCAACAGCTCTCGTTTGCTCTCGAACGGATCGCGTCGGAAACGCGCGGCGTCCTGATCTATTTGCGGCAAGAAGGTCGGGGGATTGGCCTGGGGAATAAGATCCGCGCGTATGCGCTGCAGGACAGTGGCGCCGATACTGTCGATGCGAACCTCGCACTTGGGTTTGACGCAGATTTGAGAAGCTATGAGATGGCTGCCGGGATGCTTACTGATCTGGGGGTCTGCTCGGTTCGACTCATGACCAACAATCCCAAAAAACTAGAAGGGTTGCGAGAAGCTGGGATGCCGGTGACGGTACAAGAGTCACATTGGGTGCCTACGAGTACGCATAGTAAAGACTACTTAGAGATCAAAAAAACGAAGATGGGCCATATTGGTGGCGGGATAGGCCCCAATACCAGTGGGGCCAGTGGGACCAATGAGGATGGGCAAGACAGATGAGTGCACTGACGACCAAAGATGTGAAAGAAAAACTTCGCACGGTTTTAGATCCCGCCTTGGGGAAGGATATCGTTACGCTTCGTATTTATGCAGGCGCGGAGATTTCGGGCGGTGACGTTCTTGTCAAGCTAGCGATTCCAACCCATGCGTATCCGCAAGCCTTGCGCGAGGAGCTTAGTGCGAGGGTAAAAAAAGCATTGGAAGGGGAGCCCTCAGCTGGTGGGGAGCCCTCAGCTGGTGGGGAGCCCTTAGCCGATAAAGAAGGGGGGTCTTCGGTGATCGTTGAGGCTGAAGTTGTGACCGCCTGGTCGCCCCCGCCAAGTGAAAAAGCACTTGTTAAAGGAGCGAAGAACATTATCGCCGTCGCTTCGGGAAAAGGCGGTGTGGGGAAGTCGACGGTCGCGACGAATCTAGCGCTCGCGTTGCGCGGCATGGGGGCCAAGGTGGGGCTTCTGGATACGGATATCTTTGGTCCGTCTATTCCTCAAATGCTCGGCGAGCCGGAGCAAACGGCCAACACCTCGCCCGATAAGAAAATTATTCCCGCGATTCACTATGGGATGAAGGTGATCTCTGTCGGATTTTTTGTCGACAAGCAAGAAGCGGTAGTTTGGCGAGGGCCCATGGTGCACCGGCTTCTGCAACAGTTTTTGCAAGACGTTGCGTGGGGGGACTTGG
>CBDCWZ010000064.1:0-76912 GCA_965223575.1 Kofleriaceae bacterium | reverse complement strand
CAACGGTGTCATCGGCAAACTCCTGCAAGGTCTGCAGGCACATTCCGCAGGGGGGGGCAGGGGGAGAACTTTGCGTGGTGACGACGATTGCCGAGATTTTGCGTTTCCCTGCGAGCACGGCGGCGGCGGTGGCGTTTCGCTCGGCGCATGTTGTGAGACCGAAAGATGCATTTTCAATGTTCGCACCGACAAAGATTTCTCCTTCCGCGAGCAAGGCACACCCGACTGGATAGTTCGAGTAGGGCGCGTAGGCGCTTGATTGGGCTTCTGTCGCGCGATGAATCAGGGTTTCGATCTGTTTGGCTTCGGTCATCGTGCACTCCTGCTATCGTGGGGACTTGCTGATCGGCGGAATCACTGCTTCCAGGAGTTGCGAAAAAGTCGCTCTCACTCGGGTCGCGGTTTCGGTGACTTCCTCATGGGATAGGGCTGGGCCGGTAGCAGACGCCGCTTTATTGGTGATGCACGAAATTCCCAGGACTTTGGCGCCCATGTGATTGGCAACAATGGTTTCCGGAACCGTCGACATCCCCGCCGCGTCAGCGCCCAGGGTTCGAAGCATATTGACCTCTGCAGGGGTTTCGTAGGTGGGGCCGGCCATTGCCGCGTATACGCCCTCTTCTAGGGCGATGCCGAGGTTTTGGGCGGTTGACTTTGCGATCTCGCGGAGACTTGCCGGGTACGCTGTGGTCATATCTGGGAACCGTGGCCCCAGGCGGTCGTCGTTGGTCCCCCGCAAGGGGTTGTCACCGATAAAATTGAGGTGATCGCGGATCAGCATCAACGTTCCGGGTTCAAAGCTGTCTCGGATGCCACCAGCAGCGTTGGTGATGATTAAGGTTTTTGCTCCGAGTGCAACGAGCGTCCGTGCGGGGAATACAACCGTGCTGATCGGGTGTCCTTCGTAGTAGTGGACACGTCCTTGCATCGCGATGCAACAGACTCCCGCGACGTCCCCGACAACCAAGCGCCCAGCGTGTCCGGTAACCCGAGATACGGGGAAGTTCGGAATTTCGCTGTATTCGATCGCGATGGAATCGGTGAATTGATTTGCAAAACTACCGAGACCACTGCCGAGGATCAATCCTATCTGAGGATTCCGTGAGGCGATTTGGGATCGGATATGGTTTGCTGAGGTCTGAATCTGCTCGTAATTTGGCTGGATCATCGCAGTGCTCTTATGATTCGCGATTGCTTGTCTGGCTCGCGTTCCCCGATTGTATATGCGGTTTGAATGAGTTGTTGTGCGGCATCAACACCGCGGTGATTGTGGAGAAGTTGCGCGAGAGGCGTACCGGTGCTAACGGAGTCCCCGATTTGGGCCTCGAGCCGGATACCGACGGATGGGTCTATCGAGTCCTCTTTGCGGGTACGTCCTCCTCCTAATACAACGTTTGCAATCCCGATTTGGCGCGCGTCGATCCCGGAAATATAACCATCCTGGTGGGCACAGACGACGGTTGATTGGGATGCTTTAGGAAGGCGGTTTGGATCATCGACGACGCTGGGGTCTCCGCCCTGTGCCTCAATTACTCTTTGAAATCGCATGAGGGCTTCACCATTGTCAAGAACTGTCTCAATGTGTTTGGCTGCTACATTGTCGTCGTCGCAAACGCCGCCAAGGCGGAGCATCTCGGCGCCAAGGGCAACGGTGAGCTCTCGCGTATCCGCGGGCCCGCCGCCGCGAAGCGTCGCAATAGATTCTTCAATCTCAAGGGCATTACCGATAGAGAGTCCAATGGGCGCATCCATTCTCGTTAAGACGACGGCAATTTGTTTGCCGGCACTGTGTCCAATGGTCTGGATCGCTGCGGCGAGCTCCATTGCGCCGGCTTCGTCGGTCATAAATGCGCCTTTGCCAACTTTGCAATCCAAAACGAGCCCATCGATTCCCTCGGCGAGTTTCTTGGACATGATCGAGGAGGCGATCAGTGGTACGGACTCGACTGTGCCGGTCACGTCACGCATCGCATATAGATAACGGTCTGCGGGCGCTATCTGCTCGGTTTGCCCGATTAGACAAGTCCCCAAATCGGCGGTTTGTTTGATGAAGTGCTCGACGCTCAGATCGACGCGAAACCCCGGGATGGATTCAAGCTTGTCGAGTGTACCGCCGGTATGGCCAAGTCCGCGGCCAGATACCATTGGAACTGCTACGCCGCAGCAGGCGACAGCAGGTGCGAGGGGGATTGAGATTTTATCTCCGACTCCGCCTGTAGAGTGTTTGTCTATCTTTGGCAGGGGAATCCCCGACAGGTCTAGGACATCTCCAGAATGAACCATCGCATCGGCGAGAGCGGCGATTTCTGACGGTCCCATCCCGCGTAGAGTGATGGCCATTAGCATGGCGGCGACTTGGTAGTCGGGAATCGAGCCCTTTGTCACGCCGACGATGAAGTCACGAACCTCGTTATCACTCAGGACCAGGCCGTCACGTTTTTTTCGTATGAGCTCTTGGGGAAGCATGGAGACGAAGTGTTGTCTTAGTGGTCTAATTGACTGAGAAAGCTCGTTCCGTAAGGAGGTGGCGTTGCTGCGAATATTTCGGCGATGGTCGCGCCGATGTCTGCGAAGGTCGATCTCGTTCCGAGGTCAACCCCCGCAAATTGCGGCGAACCAACGCAGAGGAGTGGTACGTATTCGCGGGTGTGATCGGTTCCCGGCATCGTGGGATCATTGCCGTGATCAGCGGTCATAATCAGTAGGTCTGAGTCCGGACGCAATTTAGCGACGACATCAACCAATTGCTCGTCAAATTCGCGCAGGCACTGGTAGTACCCTTGGGGGTCACGTCGGTGACCGTAAAGTGAGTCAAAATCGACGAGGTTGGTCATGATTAGCCCGCGATCGGTTTGATCGAGGCATTCGGCAACTTTGCGCATACCGTCGCGGTTTCCTTCGCTATGGATATCCTTGGTCACTCCCTGGCGTGCGTAAATGTCGCCGATTTTTCCGATACCAATGACGGGAACAGCTGCGTTTTCTAGTGCGTCCAATACGGTAGGTGAAGGTGGTGGCATTGCATAGTCCCGGCGGTTGTAGGTACGTTTGAATTCCCCGGGGCGGTCACCGACAAACGGTCGTGCGATCACTCGACCGACTTGGTAGGGGTCTAATATATCCCTGGCAACCTCACAGAATTGATACAGCTGTGGCACAGGGACGACATCCTCGTGGGCGGCAATCTGAAACACAGAGTCAGCTGAGGTGTAAATGATCAGGTCTCCACTGTCTCGATGCTGTTGGCCGAGTTCTTGGATAATCTCGGTCCCTGATGCTGGCTTATTGCCTAAGATTCCGCGGCCTGTTCGCTCGCGAAACGGGGCGAGAATCGCTTCGGGAAAACCGTTGGGAAATACCGGAAAGGCTGTGTCGGTTTTGAGGCCCGCGAGTTCCCAATGCCCAGTGGTGGTGTCCTTGCCTGCTGAGATTTCGCCGCATTTGCCAAAAGCCCCTTTGGGATCTGGGATGGGGGGCATGCCGAGGAGATCGACGATGTTGCCGAGTCCAAGTGAGGCGAGATAGGGGAGCGATAGTCCGCCGACCCGCTCTGCGATGTGGCCGAGAGTATGTGCTCCTTCATCGCCATATTCGGCGGCGTCAGGGAGTTCTCCGCAGCCGACAGAGTCCATCACGAGCAGTATGATACGGGATATGTTCAAGGTGGTGGTTGCCTCAGCTAGGGGTCTTTAACGTCTTTATTGTCCGCGATGACGCCTACAATGGCCAGCGATGCCGAGGTCCCGATACGACTGGCGCCAGCATCTATCATCGCACGCACGTCCGAAGCCGTTCTGAGCCCTCCGGCCGCTTTTACGCCAAAGGTAGGGCCAACGGTGTTGCGGAGCAGGGTTACGTCGTGAATTGTAGCACCACTGGGACCATATCCTGTTGATGTTTTTACGAAAGCGGCACCCGCGTCAATGGCACACTGGCTACCTGCGCGTTTTTCGGCGTCGGAGAGGAGCCCACATTCGAGAATGACTTTAACCGGTTTTCCCGCTGAGACAACGCCGAGAATATCCTCGCGAACCGTTTGGTAGTCCCCACGTTTTAATGCGGCCAACTGAATCACCATATCGATTTCGTCCGCACCATCCAGAACTGCTTGGCTCGCCTCAAAGGACTTTGTCTCGGATGTACTTGTCCCTTGGGGGAATCCCGCTACAGTGCATACCTTTATGTTGGAATTGCGCAGATGTTGCTGCGCGAGGGGGACCCAGATTGGGCTAATACAGACAGAGGCAAATTGGTGTTCAAGCGCTTGCTTGCAGAGCAGGTGGATCTGCTTATCGCTCGCTGTCGGATGCAGCAAGGTGTGGTCGATGTACTGAGCTAGGCTGTGGGCACTTGAATCCATCTCAAAAATAGCGAGGAGCCCCAAATGCGAGGAGAAGTGAGAACCGGTACGGTTCCCCCCTTCGAGTCGACAACGGGGGGCCAAGCCCCCCGTATTTGTATACGTGAGTTTCCCCCCCTTTGGATCTACCGGGCGGGGCAAGCCCCCCCGAAGCGGAGCGCCGACACTGCCAGCGCATCCACTTGTTTTCAGGCGTCAGCAAACCCGAATCACGAGGCAGCATCTTGCGTGCGACTGTGGGCAGATGGGTGCCCGCAGCATTTTTGAGATGGATTCTCATAAATCTTGTGCAAGGCGGAATGTAATATTGGGGTAATCATCGGGTGGTGGCGTCTCTACCAAACCGTTGGCATTGATTGCCACTGGGTTACCGTTTTCTCCCAAGACCCACTCGAGTTTCTCGGTTGGCAACAACAACTGTTTATTGGTTGCGGCGTGCTTCCATTCGCGAATTAGTGGGAGACGTTTGTTGAGTTTTTGGGCGTATGCTGTTGCTTCGGAGAAAGAGATGCCTGTGACGGGCTTTTGATTCGTTTGTGTAAGCTGATTGGTTTGTGCAAATGGAAGTTTGCCCGAATCGTAAGCTCTTTGCGGTACGACTTGCCGATCAATAGCCACTGTTACTTCGCCTTGAGCGTTGGGAATTCCGATCGTTTCGTTTTGGGCCGTGGTGGGGTTGGCAGCCTGGATGGCACTGTCTTGTAGCGGAGGTGGCGAACCAAGGCTCTTGCTCGGGCCAAACAGAGTAAGTGCCAGGCCAGAGGCAAATATCGCTGCCGAAATCGAGGTGACGATGATCGGCCAGAGCGGGCGTTTCAGGTGAGCGGTTGACGCATTTGCTTCCGAGCTGTTTTCAGAGACCGAGGCCCGATCTGTCGGGCTGATCGTCTTGGCCTGGTCTGATTGGGCCTGTAGCCGGGCGATAATTGCGTCGAGATGGTCGACGAGTTGTTGATAGTTGGGCCTCAGGTCGCGATTCTTTGACATGAGCTGGACCGTGAGATTTGCAAGCTCTTCGTCAACGGAGGTTTGGCCGCCGCGGCGCCATGGTTCTGATCGGGTAAAGGGATTGGGGGGCGGTTCGTTAATATGGCGGGCGACGACCTTCAAGTATTCGTCGTCTTCAACATTTCCGGTGCGGAATGGGGGCATGCCAATCAGCAAAAAGTAAAGCGTTCCACCGAGGGCATAGATATCGACACGCTCGTCAATGACCTCGCCGCGGGCTTGCTCTGGGGCGATATAGTCCGGGGTGCCAACGACAACTCCCCGTGCCGTTAAGGTGGGCTCCAGTGCAGGGTCTTTTGGCCGGACGAGTCCAAAATCGGTGACTTTGATCGCTCCGGACTTTATCTGAACGAGATTGGTGGGTTTTACATCGCGGTGAATGAGTCCGGCAGCCGCCGCCGCAGAAAGTCCCAACGCCGCGTCGCGAATCGCGCTTGCCGCGGCAAGCGAGGTCCAGGGACCGTGGGTTGAAACGGAATTCCCGAGATCGACACCATCGAGCAATTCCATCAAGATATAGGGCCGATTGTCGTAGTTTCCTGTTGTAAATACTTGAACGACATTGGGATGAGAGATGGCAGCGACTGAGCGCGCTTCTCGGACAAATCGGCCATGTAGTTCTTGATTATTGAGATGTCGCCGGCTGAGGATCTTCAGGGCAGCCTTGCGGTTTAGTTCGCTATCCAGGACACAGTACACATCGCCCATAGAGCCCGCGCCGATGACCCATTGGATCGTGTATCGATCAATAACTGTTCCGGGACTGAGCGGTGGCATAATCGGTTGTGGGGATGACCCCTCTGTTTTCGCTAGGCAGTTTCTTGGCGGGGAGATAGGCTTTCAAATCGAGTATACCGTCCCTCAAACACCGTTTTTACAGTGCCGGTCGCGCCATGGCGATTTTTTCCAAGGAGAATTTCAGCAATATTAGGCTCTTCCGTGTCGGCGTTGTACACGACGTCACGGTAGATAAACATAATCAAGTCGGCATCTTGCTCGATTGCTCCGGATTCGCGAAGATCTGAGAGCTGAGGGCGTTTATCGGTCCGGGACTCCAAGCTTCGGTTGAGCTGGGATAGGGCGAGAACCGGGCAGTGTAGCTCTTTGGCGAGCGCTTTTAGGCCGCGGGAGATCTCAGAAATCTCTTGCTCGCGGTTGGACTGGCGCGAGCCCCCGTTGCCGCGCATCAATTGCAAATAGTCGATGACGATGAGTCCGTATTGTTTGTCCTCAAATAGCTCCTTGGTGCTCGCAAATCGCCTAGCACGGGCGCGAAGTTCTCGGATGCTCAAAGCGGGGGTGTCATCGATCAGAATCCGCGCTTTTGACAGATTATTCGCGGCATAGGTCAGATTTGTCATGTCCTGTCGTTGCAGTTGACCGCGCCTGAGGTTGGTCGAATCAACCCGCGCTTCGGAGCAAAGTAGTCGCTCGGCGAGCTGCATGGATGACATCTCGAGCGAAAAAACGAGAACCGGCCATCCGTTCTCAATGGCTGCGTTTTGCGCGAGAGACAGTGCAAAAGAGGTTTTCCCCATCGCCGGACGCGCCGCCAAGATCGTGAGCTCGGTAGGCTGCAGCCCGGCAGTGAGTTGATCCAGGTCGGAGAATCCCGTCGGGACGCCGGTCACACCGCCGGGCGAAGCAAAGCGCTCATCGAGCGAACGAAATACCTGTTTAAGGAGTTGTTTGAGTGTTTCTGCGCTTCCACGCGTATTGCTTTGGGTAACTTCGAATATCTTTGATTCGGCTTCGTCAAGGTACTCGGCGATATCTCCGTAGTCTTCATATCCTCGTGCCGAGATCTCCGACGCGACCAGCATCAATTGTCGGGCTGCATATTTGTTCCGTACAATCTCAGCGTAGTGGCGAACGTTGTCAGCGGTCGGCACGCGCAGGGCGAGCTCAGACAGAAAGGCCAATCCTCCGACTGACTCCAGGCTATTGGTACGGCTCAGTTCTTCGTCTAGGGTGACGTCGTCAATCGGCTTGGTTTGGCTCTCCAGCGTGCGCATTGCCGCGAACACGAGCTTATGTTTGGGATCATAAAACTGATCTTCTTCTAGGAAATCGAGCTGATTGAGCACTTCGTTTCGCAGAAGAATCCCACCAAGCACGGAGGCTTCTGCTTCCAAGCTATGGGGCAAAACACGGCTAGAGCTCATTTCAAAAATGCACGTTCCGCTCCGGGGGGGCTTGCCCCGCCCGGTAGATCGAGGGGGGAATTCTCACTCCGCCTCGCATCTGGGGCTCCTCGCCCTGTTCTTGATAGAGAGTGATAGAGGGTTTGAAATGAGTTCTCGCCATCATTGTGGGCTATGCTTTGTCTTTACTGACGACCCAAAACTTTAACTTTGCAGTGATTCCTTGGTGTAGTTGCACAGGAACCTCGTACTTGCCCAGAGATTTGATTGGCTCGTCGAGTTGGATCTTGCGACGGTCCACGTTGATCTGAGCAACGCCCAATTGTTCGGCGATGTCGCTGGCGGTGACCGAGCCAAATAATTTATCGTCTTCGCCGACGAGCCGCTCGAATTGGAGGGTCATACCATTCAGACGGGCTGCAAGTGCCTCAGCAGAGCCAACGATCTTTGCAACGCGTGCCTCAATCACCCGACGATCGTGCTCGATCTTCTTTACATTGTGGCTTGTCGCCGTAACCGCAAAGCCCTTTGGCATCAGGTAATTTCGGCCGTAGCCAGGCTTCACATTGACTAGTTGGCCTGCCTTGCCAAGGTTGGCAACGTCTTGAGTGAGAATAAGTCGCATTTGAGACCTACCTTCCGGTTACGCTAAACGGTAGCAAGGCAATCATGCGTGCCCGACTCACCGCGACAGCAAGTTTGCGTTGATGTTTTGCACAATTCCCGCTGATTCGTCGTGGGACGAGCTTGCCCCGATCTGTGACGAAGTTTTTGAGAATTTGGGGATTTTTGTAGTCTAGTTGCTGTGTCCCGTCGGCGCAGAAGCGACATCCCTTTCGCCGCGTGACCTGGCGGTTCCGCGATTTGCCAAGCATACGGATGAGAGGTCGTTTGATTTCTGGCGTCGATTCGGTGGTTTCGGTAGTTTCTGCGGTGCTCATGGCTATTTCTCCTCCGCGACGGTTCCGGAATTGTCATCAACGGCTTCGGGCTGTTTGGCGGTGGGATCGCTGACTTCGCCCTCTGATTTGTCTTCAGAGTCGGCTTTGTCTTCAGAATCGGCGGCGCTCTCACCTAGGGCTACTTCATCTTCGGCGCTGTTTGTAGATTCGTCTTCTTCATCTCCAGCTGCCGAACGCCGTAGAAACATATCTTCCTCGTCTGCGGCGGTATTCGCGGCACGCTCGTAGGCCTCGTCGTCTACGTCACTTGGTCTCACCTCGGGATCAACATCTGCCGCAAGTTTCACCGTCATGTATCGGATCACATCGTCGAGCATGCGCATATTGCGCTCGATCTCGTCTACGAGCCCTGGCACTGCCAGGTACTGCCAATAGAGATAGATCCCGCGACGCTCTTTGCTGACCTCGTAGGCAAGCCGGCGTTTGCCCCAATTGTCGACCTTTAGCACTTTGCCACCCATCTTTTCGATGATGGCTCGGACTTTGTTGTTTACATCTGCGACCGCGGTATTGGTGGTATTGGGTCGTACGATATAGATTGTTTCGTATTCTCTTCGAGTCCCTGGCGCGTCTGCCAGGCTCGGCAATGCTTGTGCTTCCATCAATTCTCCTTCTGGGTGTAAAGCCCGATCCACCGATTATGGGGTCGAGCAAGGAGGCGCATGTCGCCTAACCTACTAGAGACGCATGTCGCCTAACTACTAATAGGCGCGCGTGCCGCCTACTGCACTACTATTTTTGAGGGTTGTTTTTCCTTGATTGGCTCTTGGTTTAGTTTGTTTTGGCGTTGTTACTTTGACGGGAGTTATATTGGTTCATGGCAACGACAATGCCGCTCTGCACAATCGTCTCTACTGACTGACACGCCCGGTCTAGCAGACTTTCAAGCTCTTGGGTAGCTTGTGGGGGCAAGTTGCCCAGTACATGGCCGGTTATTTTTTCATGTTGGCCCTGGTGGGCAGGTTTTCCCATGCCAATCCGGACCCGCGAGAACCCATTTTCGCCTAGTTGGGTGATGATCGAGCGGAGTCCGTTGTGGCCTCCGTGGCCGCCACCCGATTTGAGCCTGAGAGTACCAAAGGGCAAATCGATCTCGTCGTGGATGACGATCATGGAGTCGACCGAAACGTCATGAAACTGGAGACATCGGGAAACCGCGAAACCGCTATTATTCATATATTCCATGGGTTTGAACAACACCACGCGGCTTGTGTTTATGTGGGCACTGGCGATCAATCCCCCGTGTTTGCTGCGGAAGTTCCCGGCCCCGATTTGTCTAGCCAGCTGGTCGATCGCCATGAAACCGGCATTGTGCCGACTGCGCTCATATTGGGGGCCAGGATTCCCCAAACCAACGATTACCCACACAAGCGCTCCAGGTTACTTTTTCTTGTCGCCTTTGTCTTTATCAGCGGCCTTGTCACCTCCGGCATCAGCCGCAGCAGCATCGGCTGTCGCGTCCGCCGCCTCAACCTTCACTTCTTCCTCTGCAGTTGCGTGACAACTTACGATTGGGCTAAGCCGATCCTCTACCGGCGTAACACCCTCTGGGTAGTCCAGATCGCCGACGCGAAGGATACTATTGAGGTCTAGCGGAGTGATGTCCAGGACAAACTTTGCGGGAATATCGGCGGGTTTGCACGAAACATGCACGGAGTGCCGGACCGCGTTGACCTGACCTCCCTCGATGATTCCTTTTGCTTTACCGACCAACTCAATAGGAATTTCGACCTCAATCATTTTGTTTGCTTCTACGGCTACGAGATCAACATGCGTTACATCCCGATGAATGGGATCGATTTGGTATTCCTTGAGCATCATTGGGACGGTCGCATCGCTTTTGTCACCATGTTGCACGTTTACCTCAATCACGGTGTTTCTGCGCTTGACGGGATCAAGCGAAGCCTTCAAAGCCTTTGGGTCCAAGGTAATCGGCAGCGGTTTCTCCAGCGTTGGGCCATAACAAATGCCTGGGACAAGGCCTTTGGCACGCAGTTTTCTGGCTGCTCCTTTACCGGTGGTATCTCGATAATTCACTGTCAACTTGCCGATTTCCATTGTTTTCCCCTTGTTTCAATCAAACGAACAGCGAACTGATCGAATCGCCGTGGTGAATCCTTTTGCACGCCTCCCCGAGGAGTCGTCCAACGGATTTTACGCGGATCTTTCTCGAGGCTTTTCCTTGCTCTGTCAGCGGGATCGTATTGCTGACAAGGACTTCGGATAGTGGTGATGAGTCAATTCTTTCGATCGCATTCCCTGAAAACACTGGGTGGGTAGCACACGCAATGACCGACTGCGCGCCCGCTTCCATGATTGCCTGGGCTGCATTCGTCAAAGTCCCAGCGGTATCAATAATGTCATCGACGATGACGGCCCGCTTGCCCTTGACCTCGCCGACAATGTTCATGACTTCGGAGACATTAGGGCCCGAACGCCGCTTATCAATGATTGCTAAGCTTGCCTGTAGTCGTTTGGAAAAGGCGCGCGCTCGCTCGACCCCGCCTGCGTCGGGAGACACAATCACGGTATCGCGGTTGTACCCTTCGGATTTGAGTTCGTCGATGAACACTGGCATCGCGAACAGATGATCAAAGGGAATATCAAAAAAACCTTGAATCTGCCCAGCATGAAGATCCACCGACAATACGCGGTCTGCGCCTGCTGCCGAGATCAGATTGGCGACGAGTTTGGCGGTGATTGGAGTCCGTGGCTTGACCTTGCGGTCTTGGCGCGCGTAACCAAAGTAGGGCATCACGGCCACGATGCTGCCAGCGGAGGCACGGCGGAGCGCGTCAATAATGATAAGCAACTCCATGAGTCCCTTATTGACTGGTGTGCATGTGGACTGAACCACAAAGCAATTCACGCCACGGACGTTCTCGCTGATCTCAACGTAAATTTCACCGTCTGAGAAATGCGTGACGTCCGCTCTGCCGATGGGAATTTCGACGAACTTGCAGATTTCGTCCGCGATCTCGCGGTTCGAGTTCCCTGTGAAAATTGAGAGTGCCTTTATCACGCAAACCTCCGGTCGAGCATGCCCCACGCAAGAGCCGCGATCTATCCGTTTGAACCCCAAGCCGTCAACTATAAACTCTTGTAAGTTCGAGACAATTTACTGACCTCAACAATTTGTGGGTCCCTTGTATGTAATTTCAGTTAGTTAGGTGGGCGTCGAAAACAGCCCCGTCAGGACTAACAATCATATCCTTTGCTCAGAGGGGCTGGTGTTGGCAGTGCTCGATCCCCATTGGGGCCAAAGCCGTCGACGATTTGGCCTAGATCTTCTGGCTGGGTTTCCGGCGCCATCGGCAAATCATGGGGCTTTGCCATCGTCTCGATATGGAGAGATTGTGTCGGGAACGCAAAGGCAACCCCTAGTGCTTCGGCCAGGCGCATGATTTCCAGGTTTAGATTGGTGCGGGTGCGCAACTCTTCATTCCAGCTCGGTGAGATCATGAAACAATACAACAGGATGTTGAGAGCGCTGGCACCAAAATCCTTAAACTCGACTAAATAGTAGTCTTTTCGCATCCCGGGCATGCCGGCAATGATCGCTCGCACTCCCTCACAGAAGGCTTGTACCTTGCTTGGCGGGGTATCGTAGGTAAGGCCAAGGGTTGTTGTGTAACGGCGGTACCGCCGCGCACCGTAATTGTCTACCATATTTCCAACGATCACCGAGTTGGGAACCGTAATCAGCGAGTTGTAAAACGTCCGGACCCGGGTGGTGCGAAAGCCAACTTCTTCGACGACCCCCTCTGTACTTTGCAGAACGATCCAATCGCCGATCTGAAACGGCTTGTCGATGAAGATCATCACCGAGCCAAAAAAATTGGCAACGGTATCTTTGGCAGCGAGTGCAAAGGCCAATCCACCCAGGCCAAGCCCCGCCAACAATGAGCCGACGTTTACATTGAGATTCTGCAAGACAAAAATGCCGCCAATGACACTGACAAAGACCTTGAGTGTTTTGGAAACGAGCGGAACCAATTGGTCGTCTAGCTTGCTCTCGGTTGTTTCTGCTTTTTTAGCGAGAAAACCTGTTACGACGTCGATAAGTCGATATGCGAGCCAGACGAGCGAATACGCGGCCAGCGCCTCAATCGCGATTCGCGTGAGCAAGCTAACGCGTGGGGGGAGCAGCAGGATCGGAAGCCCGAGATAAAAAACACCAGCCATCACGAGACCGCCGATAGGCCGGTCAGCACGCGCAAGGGCATCATCCAAATATTTGCGTTGGTTTCCAACAATGCGGCGGATGTATGTACCCACGATCAAAACGACGATCCGTTGCATGATCAGCGCGAGAAAGATCAGTGCAAGAACCGCGAGGTACTTCCACGCATCGACGCCGAGAAACTGATGTTGAATCCAGTCTGGCAAGACTCTTTCAAACCAGCCAGTCAGCGCGGGATACAACTCGGTCGCTCGATTCAGGGCTTGTGGTGAAAACAACCATTGGCCGTTTTTTTTGATCAGAGTAATGCCGGGATAGTCCGCTTTGACACTGGGGTCTTCATAGAGATGGAGCCCGTTTGCATTGCGATAGTTGTGGTCAATCGGAATATCGTCGATTGCAACCCAAGTGGGCTTTGCGTCGAGCACTCGTTTGAGCACCGTCGCGCGTCTAGGTGCGTCTTCCTCGGGGTTGTTGAATGCGGACTTGTCAAAGCACGCAGCTGCACGCTTTGGGTCATTTTTATCCGATAGCCAATAAAGCAACTGTAGCCAGGCTTGACGCGGGGTGCGGCAGGTCCCCTGCGCTTCGGTTTCTGTGGATGGAAGGATGCTGGACTTGTCGGGTTGGTTTTGCTCTGTAGGCTTGGGAGCTGGGGTTGGAACCCCAATTTGCGCGTGCGTCAGCTCGGCGCTACACAGAAGCGCAACCGTTAGAACCCATCTCAAAAACCGGATCCAGCTTGGCTTGTGAGACGCGGACCGAGCGAGGCGTGGGCGAGAAGTCCCCATG
Source organism: Kofleriaceae bacterium (assembly GCA_965223575.1). GTDB lineage: Bacteria > Myxococcota_A > Polyangia > Haliangiales > Haliangiaceae > CBDCWZ01. The sequence continues at coordinate 63,463 of CBDCWZ010000064.1, read as the reverse complement.
AACCGCAACGTCGCTCGGTGCGATGGATAGCGGGCCAGGCGATGGAAGATTTTTGAGATGGGCTCTAGACCGCCCACCGATTGATCTGATCCTATCTGACTTGTTCTCTCGGCCGATCGGAGCGTTGCTCTCTCGTTGCGTAGGTCTACTATGCGTCTCGTTCGCGCCTTCCGCTCGGCCAAGATCCCTGCGTCGGATAGGACCATTTCAACCGGTGAGCGGTCTAGTATGGTCTCATACAAAACCACAAGGCGTTTGAGAGTCTCAGGCGACGGTGTCATCTTGCCAGGGCGACAGTAATGAAACGAGTCGTGGGTGGCAAGCCCCCAGATTCACAGAGTCTCTGCGCGCGATGGTCCGATCCCTGCGCTTTCGTGTTGACAACCATGCGGCCAACAGGGCTTTCTAGTAGGCATGGAATTATCCCAAGATCTGATAGAGATTCTTGTTTGCCCAGAGTCCAAACAGCCGCTCGTATATTTCCCAAACGGAGCGAGCGACAAACAGGACGCGTTTCTCTATTGCCCCACGTCTCGGCTTCGCTACAGCGTCAAGGACGGAATCCCCATCATGCTCATTGAAGAAGCCGAGCGCCTCGACGAACAAAAGGGCGCTCAATTGCTGGCTCAGGCACCAGCTCCAGTTACCTAGCCGATTGTGACAATCATAATCACGCAGGTGACGAGGACAAAAGCAAAGGCGTAAAGGTCATCTCTCACTAGAAGGCTCCTTTTGGCATGGGGGGTGGTTGCACACGGGAGACACAATTCAATAATAGCCTGCCTGTTCTTCGTTTGGATGAAATAATTGTTCTCGGGGAGACAATTATTTCGTCTTGAAGGGGGCAAAGGGGTGGAAAGGTCACCAACAGACCTACCTTTAAGAAAAGCCAACTTGATGCTCCGGATGGATTGTTGATCACAACTGACTTATGGAGAATATTTCATTTCTTGTCGTATCTGACAGAGAATATCGGGAGTGGGAGGAAAAGGACGAAGCAAAGCTGTCAAATTGTGCGTCCTCGTCGCGCCAGAGTCTGAGCTCCCAATTGTTGATAGTGGAATTACCATCGTCGCACCCAACGGTCCGTGGTATCCGGGGTTAGACGAGATTGAACCGATCGCTGCATTGGTGCTGCAAGCCGTCGAGGCAGCATCCAGTTATAAATGTTTCGAGCACGACTATCTCAATTGGTTTCGTGTCCGTGTGCGGGGCAATCAAGTTGTCATCCAACTCGCATTTGATGCGTCTACTGCCGCTTTCAAGCAGACCCCGGAGGAATTTGGACGCCACCAACGCCTGGGCAGTGTGCCCATGACACCAAGCCAAGCTCGCGCTTTTACAAACCAGCTTAGGCTCGCGGGCTTGCGAGTCAAAAAACGGGTGAATGGTCTAGTAGGCACGGTGAGCTCTCACATCGATTCATCAACTCGTCTTCAAGACGCACTTTACTTAGCACGCGATATGTTTGAAGCGGGCAGCGGGCAGAAACCGATGTCACCATTGATTTCGCAACTCGAGATCACAAGCAGTCATATGGCGGTTCTAAGACGGTCTCTCATTTGCTTTATCCATCGACAAGTGACTCTCGTGGACAAGGCTAGCGCGATGTTTGCGCTTGGTAAGCATCCTCGCCATAGGACGCTTATCGAACTCGCTCGGCGAGTACTACAGAGTCCAGAAGGAAGCGACCCAAACCTTCAATGGCAGACTCTCATTGCGTTAGACAATTGGGGAGAGAAAATGCCTCCAGACATGTGGGGCGACAAACAGGTGCGAGAGCAGTGGCTGCGAGATTATTTGAAGCCGTGTTAGCCCAATCTCGGTCTGCGCTCGATCGGATATCAATTGTCAAGTTTGGATAATTGCTTATTATAATTGCCGATTTATGAAAATTAGAAAATCCAATTCAAGAAAACCGCCAACTATGTCATACCTACTCCCACATCCGTTTGGAGAGTGTATTAATGCGGTATATTTGTTTTTTACAGCAGATGGCTCTGTTGGCGATTGCCCTAGTGTTACTGGGTTGTCCCAAATCTGACGACCCACAGCTGCGTTTCAACGCGTTGACGAGCACCGTAGCTGGCGATCAGGTCACGCTCATAGCGACTATTTGTAACGACAGCGACACAGCGATTTCCACTCGCGAATTGTGGATATGGCCTGACTGGGACAAGAGCGATGCACCCACCTGCTCGGCACAGGGGGCGATCAAAGCATCTGTTTCTGTCGGACCAAAACAGTGTGTCGATCATAAGAGCACCCCCTCCGCGATCCCTGAGGGGACACACACTGCCTATGCATTACTCGGCTGCGATTCTGGCGACATGATTTCACCACCCGAAGGTTCGGTCGAGACCGCCGAATATTCTGTGTCCCCCAAATCAACAGGTACCAACTTGCTGATCAAGCAACTAAGTGCCGTACTTGATGGCGAAACCATTGTGTACACGATGGAAGTTTGCAACGGAAGCGATGAAGCAGCCGATGTCAAAGGTGCATTTTTGTTTGCCTGGGACAAACAAACCGAACCAGATTGCAACAAAGACACTTCTCCGCCAGCAGCGCAGGGAGTCGCATTTCTGCTGGAGAATATTGCTCCTTCCGCCTGCCAAACGTCCCAGTACTCTCGCAAACCCCTCGAGACGGACGCCACCGATTTATTTGGCGTCATCGATTGTGCGAGTGAAAAGGCATCCGAAGACAACGTCGCTAAGTTTTCACTTGTACAAGGCGCAGATCTAAAGGTTGAGAGCGTAAGTGTAACACCTATCAGTGAAACCTCCTTAAAGATAAGCGCAATAGCATGCAACGAAGGCCCACTCCCGGTGACAACGTCGATCGGTTTTTACTTGGACCGAGCTCTCAACCCAGGTGGCCAACCACAAAATACCAGCAATCCAGATGCCAACTTCGGCCCATTTTCCATTGAAAAAGATGGAGACTGCAAATCGATCGAGATCACTCATCCCCTTGAAGAAAACCAGCCATCCGAAGTGTTCGCTTTCGTTGACTATGAAAATATCACTCCTGAAATCAACGAGGACAACAATCTCGCTCGGCATGCGATCTCATCTTGTGCGGTTTCGGCCGAAGGAAAAGATGTTGAGGTGCTTGTCGTCAAAGCTGTAATCTGCTTGTACAACGCGTACAAGAACGAAGATTACCAATCAGAGATAGCCGCGTTTCTCGACAACAACGTGGTAGCGAAACAAGTTGTTTCGGGATACCAGTTTGACGAAGACGAGCTGATTATGACTCCGAAAAACCCAGAATACGATGCATTCTTTACTGTCAATCTCACCGCGAACGATCGCGAGCTGTTTGATCAGAGTTTGACATTGGCGCTTGAGGTTACAAGCAACGACGACGAAAAGGCGATCGCAAAGCCCAGCCCGTCAAATCTTCCGAGCCATGTCATAGCAAGACCCAAGACATCAACTGTCGTCTCTGCAGCTGCGTTTGCCTCTGCCGCTAGCACCTGTGATTCTACTGCGACAACCCCCACTGAGTACTATGCATTGGGGACCGCCGGCGTCCCATTGACACCATTCAAGCGTGGGTTTGCGCGCTGGCTTGGCCCCTATCAGCTATGGCCGGATACGGTTTACGATAAACATGCCGAAAACGAGACGATCATATTACAGCGGATTTTTCGTCGCTACGATTGGTTTCAGAATGCTACGGAAACGACTATCAACCAAAACCTGCTTTCGGATCTGGTTGCCTTCCTAACTAACCCAGAGGTTCACACGGTTGCGCTTAGCAGTCATGGTATGCGTGGGAATCCTGGGCTGTTTGGTCTTGGAAAGTTTTCTGGCGGCATCTACGTTGCTGCGTATGAAGACAGTTTGTGGAAAGAGATGAACACGGTGACAAAGGCGTTGAAACTGACCTACGGCAAAGAAAATGTCACACACCAACAAATCTGGGATTGGCAAGACAAAAAGCCGATCGCGCAGTGGGCCATTTTGGTCAACCCCGGTGCAGTGTTTGATAAGCATATCGTCGGCCCCGACGATTACCGGGGAATGGCCTGGCAAATCCAGTGCCATGCTGGCGCGATCCTAAAAAACTTTTCGCCTCGATTCCACGTCGTCGCCGGCAGCGCAGACAAGAATATAGGTTTAGCAGGGGCAGAAGACATCAACCTAATCAGACGCTATACAACCAAGTCCGATAGTTTGGCACCGATTCTCAGCCGAAGTAGTCTATACATCACGGATATTTTCAACAATTGGTCAAACAAAGAGGATCTCGCCGAGTCCGCTGTTGGGGGCACGGCGAGTCCCGGAACACTTGCCAAGCGAGTAAAGGCCATCACCGATCCAAACGGGGAGCGAATGCTGTCTTGGCGGGTTCTCAAGCCAGAATCCAACGTGCCAAAGCTAGAAGCATATCCAAAGATTCACAACATCCAGCTTCATGCTCCGGTGGGTGAGTTTGGCACCCATGGAAAAGTTACCAATGGTGTGCGCGTCGAATTTTCGAGCCTCGTGAACGCCGTCGATTTCCAAATTCAATACCTTGACGATGGAGAATCGCCAACGAGCAACAGCAGCAAGGTCGTTGTTAATATTCCCAAAGCATGTAGCGAAACCGCGACGGTCAAATGGCTAGATACCTATTGCGTGCCGGGACAGACATCAGGCTGGCAATTCGATATTGAAGGTGTTTCTTTAGTCCATCTGCCAGTCAGTCAATCCGTTTGTTCGCACCAGGATGGATTTGCTGAGACAAAGCAGCAGATTGCCACCCATGGTGATGAACTCGAAGATCACCAAAACTATCTAACCATTGCGATTCCACGTACGCTGACTGCACCCAATGGCAGTGCGTTTGAGGGCAATAGCGATGGGGACTTTGCTTTAGACGACTACGAAGAAAAGACCGTGCTGGTAACCCAGCAGGAAAATCCCGCCGACGACCCTGACGTTGTCGGAGACAGTTTTCTTCCGGTTGTCGGCCAATGTGTGACGCAAAAGTGGAAACACACAACACGCCCGCCGCTTGAAACGAGTGACCCGGCAGGCTCAGCGTTTCGGGTTCATATCCCTTGTTTGTCTGCGTGCTCGACCGGAACGGGTGGCGCGTTTGCGCCATCGAGCGTAAACGCCTTGAGCGATTCTGCCAGCGCGATGGCTGCTACATCGGCAACTTGCCCGCCTATCGGGAGCCCTGTCAAAGTTGGCCCGGTCCCGTTTTCGTTTCCTGTTTCTCAATTGTCGAAATTCTGGCGCGCGGGAGAACGCTTATATTTTGAGCGTTTCGCAAAAAACATACACGAGCTATGGTCCATTGATGGTACCGAAGACGGAGCCGTCAATCTACTGGGACTGCAAAACAAGGCAATCGATCAGTGGTTACCGTATGCAGGCAATTTCTATTTTAACTGGAAAGACGAGCTGTGGCGGTCCAATGGGACACTAGCGGGAACAAAACAAATCAGCATCCCAACCGCCAAAGGAAGGGCCGACCCGCGCGGATTTGCGGTTGTTGATGGTGGGCTGCATTTTCGTCACATCGCTCGCATTCCACCTCCTGATGGCAACCCCTTTAACACTAAACTTGGCGTCGCAATTTCGCGCGTGGACGTTGACACCGTTACTGGCGCCGAGAGCTTTTCGCAAGTTATGGACCCGTTTTCCGAGCCGCGGATCAATGCAAAAGGAACCATTGCACGACTGGATGATACCTATATTTTCGATGCCGATTGTGACAGAGACGAAGCAGGCTGTTCCAAGGCTGGGGTTGAGCTGTTCCGTTTGCAAACAACTGGCGCCAAAAACCGCATTGCGGATATTTACCCCGGTGGGGAAAGTTCTCGTGCACTCAAGACCCCAATCGTGCTAGATGAACCCGGGCCGCTGCGAAAAGTAACTGAAGATACGATCGTGTTTGCCGCAGCGGATTCCGCGGAGACTGGATTGGAGTTGTGGCAAACGGATGGCGCAACCGTTACCAAGATCCTAGCCGCCACTGGTAGCGAGAGTCTCAATCTCAATTTGGAAGGGGCGATCGTTATCCCACCGACAGCAACGGCTTCTTATCAAATGTTTATTGTCGATCAAGAAGCTGCAACCCTATGGCGAGTAACGCCGACCGGAAGCGAAGTCCTGTTTCAGAGCGGTGAACAAGGGCGGTTTCAGACGATTGGCCACTTGACTTCGATAGGGGAGGAAGAATCGCAACAGATCTTCTTTACACAAGGGAAACACTTGTACGGGTTTCGCGTGGCTCCCCTGACACAGCCGAGAATCGTTCACAGTTTTGCTCGGAGTATTTATGGACTCGCAGCTGGCAATGGTTTTTTATACATCAACATCGCTGGCGCGCTGTGGATCAGCAATGGATCCCAAGCGGGGACGGTACCAATCAGAACATCATGGCCAGGCTATTCGCGAGTACTGATATCTAGATTGTACCCCGTGGATGGCAATACGTTTTTGTTTTTTGTTGCTGAGGCCGATAGTGAAAACTGGGATCTTTGGCGGTTGGACTTCTAGTTTTATCCTCCTTCTCTCAAGTGCATAGATCCCCGATGGTGGCCGGATCCTAACAATCACGGGAACTAGAAAGCGCCTACATGTTTGCTTGAATCGCTTGGGCAAGCGCGGGTCCGTCCTGCAACGTGCCCGGGGTCCAGCCGATACCCAGCCCTTTGTCTCCATGGCGGGGAATGATGTGAAAGTGGACGTGAAACACTGCCTGGTGGGCGGCCGCACCGTTGTTTTGCAATATGTTGAACGAGGTTGCCCCGGTTGCTTTCAACACGGCACGGCTAATTCTTGGCAAGGCCTTTCCGATTGCGGCCGCAGAGTCGTCCGAAAGTTGATCGAGAGTTTCTGCGGGTTCTTTCGGAATCACGAGCGTGTGCCCATGGCTGAGTGGGTTGATGTCCAAAAACGCGAGTACTTGGTCATCTTCGTAGACGCGGTGGCAAGGGATTTCGCCGGCAAGCACTTTTGAGAAAATTGTATCGGCCATGGGAATCAGCACCGGCTCGGCCCCGGTGTCCTCTTGGTAAATGAGAACGTCATTGTAATCGCATGTTGTTGCATTTTCGACTGACTCTAGTTCACGCAGTGCGTGTGAAGGATGTTTCGAGCAGTGCACTCCGCATGGGAAATTATTCCCTATTGAGTCCGATGTTGGCGATCTCTATAGTGGGGCCCATTTTCGTATACTGAATTGTCGTTTTTGTACTCTCACTGTTCTCATTTGGAGCTGTTTATGAATGCAAAAGTCGCTTTCGTTGCGTTGTTTTTGTTTGCGTGCACGGTGGGTGAAGAAGTAGGGCTAGACCAGCGCCAGTTTGCTGCTAGCTCCTTAGCCGAGGACTCCGATAGGGGCTTCCCAATACGGCTCCATCAAACATCGCCAATAGGGACTAAGAAGAGCGCATTCATCGCTGTGAATAAGCCATTGCAAGCGGATGGTCGGTGGGAGGCCAGGTTAATCTTGCACGCCTGGGATCCGGACGGTGCTGCGGAAGGACGCTTGCGTGTCAATGGCAACGGTTCGATTACGCTGTTTCGCGACCAGCGGGAGCCGGTCTTTGATCCAGACGATCGTTCGTTGGATCAAGACGATCGCCCGTTTGATGGTTCAACCCACTCGGTTATGTTTTCAACGCCCGTATCGTGGTGGCAGGACGGCGTAAACGAATTGCAGTTCGAATATCTCGCGACCAAGGGATTTAACATCGAGGGTGCCTCGGTCGAGTTTGTCGACAATTCGCCGCCCGGTGGTGAAAATCCGCCGCCCGGCACAGGGTTTCCGGTCGATCTTCATCTGGTGGACCGACACGGGACAAAGTCCGTCACCCTCGATGTGTCCAAGCCATCGGGAGCAGACGAGAGACTCGAGGCCCATCTTTCCCTTGACGTGTTTGACGCCGATGTCAAGCGGGAGGGAATCCTGCATATCAACGACAACGGTCCGATTCAATTGTTTGAGGACGCGCGTGATCTATTTGACGAAGGGCGCGAACCAGACAACGAAGTCGACGCAACAGTCGAGTTTGTTACGCCAGCATCTTGGTGGAATGATGGCGGCAATGTGCTGTGGTTTCGGCACACCGATACCAATGGATTTACGATTCACAAAGCCTCGGTTATGTTTCATCGCAAGCCAGACGGCGACGATGAAACCGGTTTCCCGGTAAAACTGCATTTGGTACAGGATAGGTCCAAGGTAGTGTCAAAAACCGTGACTGTGAGGGTACGCAAGCCGAATGTTCCGGACCATGTCCTCAATGCCCGAATCATTATGACGGCTTATGATGCTGACGGTGCTGAGGAGGGGGTGTTGCGCATCAATGGCAAAGGTTCGATTGAACTCTTTGGCACAAATCGCAACGACTACAACGAGAATGAACAACTCGTAACCCTCGCGACACCGGCGTCATGGTGGGAGCCCGGCGTGAATACGTTGGAGTTTATCAAACGGAGGGGAACGAATGGATTCGATATCCGCGATGCACAGGTTGCATTTAAACGCAAACCTGAGCCCGAGCCAGAACCAGAACCCGAGCCGGAACCTGAGCCTGAGCCCGAGCCGGAACCTGAACCGGAGCCGGAACCTGAACCGGAGCCGGAACCCGAACCCGAGCCGGAGCCCGAGCCAGAACCCGAGCCCGAGCCAGAACCTGAGCCAGAACCAGAACCCGAGCCCGAGCCAGAACCTGAGCCCGAGCCCGAGCCAGAACCTGAGCCCGAGCCGGAACCAGAACCCGACGATACCCCAAAATATAAGGTGAAAAAGTATGAAGTATTAGAGATTCCATTGACCGCTGAGCGAGGCGGTAATCCGTATTTGAACAAAGACGTCACAGTTCACTTTGTCGGGGTTACTGGTGACGCGGCGGGTGATGCGATATCCGTCGGCGGTTTTTGGGACGGTGGCCAGAGTTGGAAGGTACGATTTGCACCTAGGGCTACCGGCAAGTATCAATTTGTTAGTGAATCCACCACAGACTCTGCGCTCGATGGCAACAAAGGGCAGGTGACCGTAACGGATTCAAATCGTCCCGGCCGGGTTCAAATCCATCCAGATGCACCACAATACTTTTCCTGGAGCGACGGGACGCCATTTTTGATGATCGGCGATACCTGGTGGCACCACTTTTACTCGCTGGCAAGAAGCATTCCCAGATGGGTGGGAATCCCGCTGAACGACTACAAACAGGGGGTCGATACGCGGATCGAGCAAGGGTTTACCTACGCGCATATCATCGTCGCGTATCCATCAACTTGGGCGGTCCTTGAGGACGAAAAACAACCGGAGAGCAGTGGCGGCGTTGGTGTGTCCCCGTTTGTTGGTGACGATGAAAATGCAATTGATCCGTTGTTCTTCCAACGCATGGACCGGCGCGTACAGTACGCGGCGAACAAAAACTTTGTTCTTGGACTCCTGCACAGTTTCGCCGACACAAATTATTCGCGCGATCCCAAAAAGGTGAATCGATTTTGGACGAAATTCGACAAGAAGGCGAGGGAGCGCTATTCGCAATACCTCATCAATCGCTATGCAGCGTATCCGATCATCTGGTCGGGGGTCGGCGAGTACGACGATGGGGGCAATGCGTCACAGTGGATGGCGTTTACGAAACACTTGCGAAAAAATGATCCCTACCGAAACCTTGTTACCATGCACCCGGGTCTAGGGGGAGGTAGGATGCCGCTCAGAGAGCCATGCGGTAATCCTCGACCTCCATGTGATGAGGTTGAAAACACCGTCGACTACTATAGCATTCAACTCTTTGGCTCCGCGAAAAACGTCTACGATGATGCAATCCGATTTCGTCGTAGTCGTGATAATGACAACAATCCGGATGTGCGTATTCCATACGTTAACGCTGAGTATGGTTATGAAGGAACTCGCGATCCGAATGATGGGCCAGGCAGCGATCCGCAGGTGTTGACAAGTAATTGGCGACTGATGATGGCGGGGTCGGCGGGCTTTGTCTATGGCAACTTTGACTTCTACTATCGCTTAGTCACGGGAAGTTTAAACTCCCCTGGCGCAAAGGATACTTTGCGCACTGCGCGGTTTTGGACCAAGATTCCCTACTGGAAAATGACCGACTTTAAAAAGCATTCCGGTTCGCGGGTGTATGAGGCAAAGGCAAACGGCTCGAGTCACGTGTATTGGACCGAGAGTGCAAAGTCTTTTGTTGCAGATCTGTCCGATCTCCCCGGTCCTATTAGGGCTCGTTGGTACGATGCAGAGACTGGCCAATGGGGCCAATGGGGCAAGCTCGAGGCGCGATCGTCTGTTTCTATCTCACCGCCGTGCGCGCACCTGGCATTGCAAGTCAATGTGTGCACGACTGCAGTTTGCCCGGCACAGGCACCGTCGATCGAGTGCGAATAGATTGAGACCGCTCTATGACGCTAATGATTGAGAGTTATTGAATCGACGCTGTCTCCGCCCACCGCTCTAAAAATCCGAGTCCTAAAGCAGACAAGAGCACAATACCTAAATATTGTCCTGCTGCTAAGGCTCCGTACACGCTAGAGTACGTTTCACAACTAACGATCCCCAAAAACTCCACTATCCCGGGAGTTTGGCTAGACTCAGTGCAATTCGTCAGACTGTACTGCAAGACTCTCTTGAACATTCTTGAATCGACTACACTTAATACAAGATTATGGCAAGAAGTGACCTCCTCATAGATCTCGTTCGCGCAGGTGCTACCGGTAATCAGCCGTTGTTTCGCCGTGCGCTTGAAGCCCTGGTCGTAGAGGAACGCCATAAGCAGCATCATGTTTTGGCAGACAAGCTGGAAACACATCTTGTTGCGCGGGGGCATGAGGCTACGGTCGTACCACTCACGTCCGTGCGTCAGGTCGAGCTCCTCGTAGACGAGCGGGTGCCTGAACGACGGCTGAGCGACCTTGTTTTGCCAGTTGCCGTCCGCGAGGCCACTACCGAGCTGATTGAGGAACATCAGCGCAGCGACTTGCTGCGTTCACACAACCTTGAGCCGCGTCATCGGGTATTGCTTGTAGGGAGCCCTGGTAATGGCAAGACTAGTCTTGCCGAGGCAATCGCCACTGAGTTGGCAACACCACTTTTTGTCGTCCGCTATGAAGGACTCATTGCAAGCTATCTTGGTGAGACAGCGCTCCGCTTAGCTCAACTATTTGATTTCGTCAGGACGCGGAGGTGTGTTCTCTTCTTCGATGAGTTTGACGTCATTGGGAAGGAGAGAGGGGACACATACGAGACGGGTGAGATCAAGCGCGTCGTCAGCTCCATCTTGCTTCAAATTGATGCGCTCCCCAGCACCGTTGTTACTATTACTGCGACGAATCATCCAGAATTATTGGATCGGGCGGTTTGGCGGAGATTTCAGCTACGGATGCAACTGCCCCCGCCCACGCAATCTGAAATGGCGCGTTGGTTTTGAGCTATTCGAAAAGAGCAAGAATCTGAAGCTTGGTTATTCGCCGAAGACGCTAGCGAAGCACCTGCACGGTGTTAGCTTCGCAGAGCTAGAGGAATTTTCTGGCGACATTCTTCGTCGCTACGTGCTTCGACTACCGGATGCGAATCTTAAGGCCATTACGAAGGACCGCCTCGTGCAATGGCGTATGAGAAGCATTGCGGCGGGCGAAGCTGCCACAAATGACTGAGCGCCCACTTCTCTTTCTTTCTCCGTCGGTGGTTCATGAGGAACGGTCGAAAAAACGTTCTGCACCATTGGGACTGAGACTCCCGGGGGTGGATCGGCAGCAGGCTCGACTGGGACCTCGGTTGGCGATGCTGGAGAAACAGTTCGCTTTGCGGTCGGTGGGTCTTCGCACCGAGGCGACGGGTTTGGAGCCCGAAGAGGTAATTGTCTTGGAGATCGTGGGAACCGTAGAGGATTTTTCCAAGGCGGTCCGTAAGGTGGACGGCCTCGAGTGGCTTGGTGAGCTGATAAAGCCCGAGATAGAGGCTACGGAGGACTTTTTCGAGGTACACCAGAAGACCGGCGCTCCGACAGACAAGGTTCTTTCGGGGCGTCTATTTCTTGTGTTCTCAAACAAGACTGCAATCAAGCAGATTTTGGGGCTCTGGGCGAGATGGCAGTCCGGACACTCGCTACCACGTGGGTACGCGAAATGGAAAGACGTGTTTCATCGGCTCGACGATATCCGAATATGGGGAGTCGAGGATAGACTGTCTGAGACTGGGGTCCTTGAAGAGTGGCAGGCGAGGGGCGGTTTTGGCGGAGAAGTTCGGTGCGAAATCGAGCTTTGGCATCGCCAAAACCCAGACCGAATGAGTGCAGCAGTTAGTCGGATTGAGGGGTTGGTGAACAAACTTTCGGGGCGGGTCTGCACAAGGTGTTCGTTGCCCGAGATTGCCTACCATGCAATCGTTGCCGAACTTCCTCGAGATGCTATCGCTAAGCTCCTCGAACATCCGGATGTGGCGGCTGAAATTGGGCTATTTCGTTCAGAGGACGTCCAGGTTTGTGCGGCCCGTCGGTCAGATCTTGGGGACGACGCATGAGCTCGACGGCGCGGCAGAGGGAACTTTTCCTCAGTTGGATGTGTCTGGCGTGCCCGTATCTGCTGTGTTGGATGGACTTCCTGTTCAAAATCACCAGGCGCTTTCTGGTCATCTTGTTGTTGATGATCCCGATGGTGTGGAGGAGAATTACCCCGTCAATTGCCGCTGTCACGGGACCGCGATGGCTTCGGTGATTATCCATGGTGATCTCTCTGATCCCGAGCCGATTCAGCGACCTCTGTATGTTCGTCCGATACTTGAACCTCATTGGGCTAATAATGAGGCAGTTTCGGAAAACGAGCTTGTCGTCGATTTGGTTCATCGTGCAGTTCGCCGGATCAAGGAAGGGGATAGGACCGCGGCTGCAGTTGCCCCGGAGGTATGCATCATCAACTTCTCCATTGGAGATGCTGGACGTCCGTTCCATTCCGCATTGAGCCCACTAGCGAGGCTACTGGATTGGCTGGCATGGCGTTATGATGTGCTGTTTATCGTGAGTGCCGGCAATCATCGGGAGAAATTGACCCTCGAGACTACGAAGGGTGAGTTTCTAGCCTTGGAAGGTAATGAGCAACGAGCGGCAGTCATCCAAGCGGTAGCGAGGCAGCAACGCCTGCGTCGACTATTATCTCCTGGGGAGACAGTCAACGGACTGTGTGTCGGTGCGGCGAACTCTGATCTCTCTGATGGGATACTCCCCCCCGCCCATTTGGACCCTTTTGGAGCCTGTTTGTTGCCCAGCGCGATTTCGGCTGTCGGATTGGGCTATCGTAGAGGGGTGAAGCCGGATTTGCTTGCTCCTGGCGGTCGCTGCCCACTTGAGCCAGTGGCCTCAGAGGATGGTGGCACCGATTTGCACCCGTATTTAGGAATTCTTGCGCCGGGTGTCCAGGTAGCAAGTCCATCAACTAGGCCGGGTGAAACCAACCGAACAGTGTTTTTTCGTGGCACTAGCGTTGCGTGCGCATTTGCGACGCATTGGGCCACAAAATTTCATGATGTTGTGGTGGACCTTCGCAGAGACCATGCCGACACAATTGATCGGATCCCGCGGGCACTGTGGATCAAGACTTTGCTTGTGCATTCTACTGCCTGGGCGGAGGCCTACGCGATCGTTGAGACGACACTAAAAGATGGAAGCAAAGCGAACAAGATGCGAGAGAATGGTGCACGTTTCCTTGGTTACGGAGCATTGCGACCAAAACGGGGATTCGCATGTAGTCCAGAGCGAGCCACCGCGCTTGCATCCGGGCTTATTTCTGCAGACGAAAAGCGGACGCACAGTTTTCCATTGCCGCCGGTGTTGTCGGGGAAGCGAGAGTGGAAGCGCCTTACAATAACTTTGTCGTGGTTCACGCCCATCAACCCGCTTCACCAAGCATGGAGAAGAGCCGACCTGTGGTTTGAGACAAAGGCAGATCCCCTCAAAGTCTTAAGGAATGGCGTAGACCACAATGCTGTACGCCGGGGAACGGTGCAGCACGAAATTTATGAGGGTAGCCAGGCGGCCGTGTTTGTTGATGGCGACAACTTGTTGATCGAAGTAAACTGCCGCCCCGCAGCAGGTAGCCTCGAAGTGCCGGTCCCCTATGCTCTTGCTGTTAGCCTCGAAGTGGAGGATGGATCGAAGATTCCCATCTATGACGAGGTTCGCGTGCGGATTCGCCCAAGAGTTCGGGTTGACGCGGTGACGTGATAGGTTTCGAGCCCGCCTGTCCAGCAGCCCGAACGTGGCAGAGGATGCATCTGCGTGCGTTTCCGATAAGATGATGGAAGTGGACTGGGTCTATAGTGAGACTTCGAAAAAATTATTTTCTATCGGTACGAGACGCTAGAAGATGTAGGTCCCTTTAACCCCGTTGATAGAGTGTGAATGAAGCTACGAATCCAGTCAATAGTTCGGAACTACGGCAAGCAATGCGATCGCAAGAGCAAAAAATGCTGACGCCGGAGACTGTTTGCGGGATTCCCGAGCACTCTGAAGCACAGTAGCCTAGGCCGAACAGAGTCCCCAGACTCAGCGTAAGTCCCCCGCTCACCTTCAACGCGCGCCAGTCGGCGCGTAGGCGCGAATCCACCACCCAGCCGTGGTCGGACACTTCTTGCAGTAGGCAGGGAGGGTTCCTTCGGTAGCGATCGCCCCGAAACGGTGGAACGTCGGGACAGTTTTTAATCAACTCAGCAACCGAGAGTTGTTTGCGCTTGCCACGTTTTGCCCAGCGTATCCACTTTGACCCCTTAGGAGGAAAGCGGGCATCTAGGACAGTGTCAACGCTGAGATCGAAGGTCCCTTTGGGATCCGTTGCGACAGGGGCTATTCCCTTTGTGCGAAGAGTTGGGACTTGTCATCGGAGTCTCCATAGCAACCCTGGCAAAAAGGCGAGATAAGAGACATTTTCTGTAATGTGACCGGTTTCTAAGTCGCCTGCTTGTTCTTCTTCGAGCCAAACCCGAACCGTATGCTTGCCCCGCTGTTCATAGCGCACGCCGACGGGGTCCGGGCCGCGAAAGGTAGCGACATTTGCCAAGACCACTGGTTTTTGGGTTGTGAATCGGACAAGCGGGGCGTTTACTTTGTCGTGTTGGACATTGGGGACAACTCCGGTGATGAACGGCTGTTGCCAATGTTCTCCGCTGTCGGGTTCGAAGGCGATCCAGTGAATGGTTTCTGCGAGCATGATCCCATTGTTTTGTGGTTTTTCGGTTTGGATCCGCGCTTTGAACCCCGTCTTGCTCACCTTGTTGATTCGAACCACTGTGGGGGTTTGGTTGATGTTCCCGATAAGGCCTGCAACGACGATGGGGGCTCGGTCGAAGGGACGAGCAAATGATATGGTTTGCCACTGGTTGTTCACAGCAGCTTGGTTGGCATCGACCCGGATAGACTCTGACTCATTGATTGGCATTTGGTGGGACCCCTGCTCAACCACGAGATAGGAACATCGCTCGTTGGTATGCTCACCATCGAGATAGGCCCACTCTTCAATGTAAAATGAGAAGCTGCTGCGATTGTAGTCCAAGAGTCGAAGGTGGGCAGGATGCCAGCCGTTGAACGTCAACGCTCCCATGACGACGATGGGGGTTTGATATCTGTTTTGGGTTGGGATGGTATGGACCGTGGAAGCGTCTGGCTGGCTTCGGCTGACCCAACCGATTTCGCCGAGGACGGCTACAGGGCGTGTTGATCTGCTTCTCGTTGTTTTGGCAACCGGTGTTGCATAGGCAGAGAAGCCGGCATCGTTTTTGGCGCGAACCCGATAGTGGAACTTCGTGTTGTTAGCGAGATCCCTATCGCGATAGATGGTCGCGTTTTTTGGGACTTCATCGATTGTTTCCCAGGTAGTACCGTTTTCAGAACGCTCAATGGAGAAGTGGGTTTCGGAGGTCGAATTGTCATTCCATCGCAAGTCAATCCGGGTGTTAGAACCCGTTAACGGGGTCAAGTGAGATGGTGGCTTGGGCGGATTGACAATCACCTCAAAGGTGTCACTGCTGTGTCCTTGAAGACCCTCGTTGTCAACCACATCCAGGTGGACCAGGTAGGTTCCTGGGCTCGGGAATGTGAAAGTGGCTCGTCGCCCTTCCGCTGAGAATCCTTCGCCCTCGTTGTCTATGTCGACCGGGCCTTCCGTTGGCTTTTCGATAAACCAAAAGTACCTCTCGATAGTGCCATTGTCGGTCGATTTCGAGGCATCAAATCGAAACGTGAGCGGTTCCGCGGTTGGTCTGATTTCAATGACTGCGTTGGGGGCAGTCTTGGGGTCTGCTGTTGTGACGGTGGCGATATTGCTGTTGCCCGATGAGCCTGAGCCGTTGCGGGCACGGACACGGTAACGATACCGTGTTCCGAGTAATACCCCCCAGTCGGTAAACGAGGTTAGTTCGTAGGATAGGGTAGCCTTTTCTTCCCAGGCTCCACCATTGACCGACCGCCGTATTTCAAATTCGTTGGTTAATTCAGAGTTTGGGTCGCCTCGGGATTGATCGCGATGGCTCGGACTTGGCCATCGACTGCCTGCGATGGCCAGAGGTCCTGTGCTGCATGATCGTAACTAAGGAACAAGTCGTGTACAGATGACGCCTCAGTTGTCGTGGGTTCGCCCGTCTTAGTGTTGGTAGGCGTACAACCGGCTATCCACAACGCTAAGCCGGCCAAACATCCAGTGTACTTTGCGCCCAAAAGTAGGTGCTTAGAGCCCCAATCTGATCGTTCCATATTTGTTGCCCCCAGCAGATTGGTCAATGGTTTTGCTATTGACCTAGTTACAACCGATTATTCGAAACTATAGATATTCGTGCATGGTCCCATTTTACGCAAGGAAAAACAGCTAGGGTGAAATGTTCTCTGGGTGATCCACATCGCTTCATGGATCGTTTAGTAAGAAGGGAGCCGACAGTGTTGCACCCGGTTTCGGGGGGGCAGACTACGAAAATTTTGGAGACAGTTCGTTGATGAATGTTTCTGGGCTAACCACGTTGGCGTCCGGCGAAGTAGTCGGGGGCAACAATGAGTCGCTGGGGCAATCGTTTTCGCCGAGTGATTGCTTGTTCGCGGCAGACTGAATAGCGAAATGGTGCGTCGATAGGGACGTGAAGGTTGTCGGGAAGGTAAAGCGTTGCGCAGGCGGGGCCACCGCCGGCTTTGCCAAACAGTTCGGATAGAGCGATTCGATGAATGCTCAGTCCCAAGGACTGGAGTCGGTCGACAAAACCCGGGCTTACCCCCGAGGGAACTATCACGCCACGATTGATTTGCCGGGAGTTTCCAGCATAGTGGTCTACTGCATCGGTTTTCTCGATAGGGATGATAGCGTCTGGGCCGAGTTGTTTTGCTATGGCTTCACTTCCTTGCGCCCACAGTCCGCCTGTAAACTGGGCAAGAAAGGATCGGCCGTCGCTCGCGCGAACGCAGAAATGCACGGTATCGCCATGGAAATGGGGGTAGACGAGCTCTGTATAGATCTGGTTAGATTCTGGTACACCCACCCAATCGGCAGCGAATTGGACGCCGGCTAGGCTCGACCGGGTTGTCTTGGGCGAAACCCCATTGTCGTAATGTCCCGAAACGGTATGGGTCAAAACAACCTGATCACCGACGGCGGCAATGTCAGCCATACCCTCCCAGGGATCGGGTGTTTGCTGGGTGATCAGTTTGTGGCTCGTCGCGTTGGCGATTTGCTGCAGCAGGTGTTGATAATAGGGCTGCTCGGTCACGCGATGCTTGAGCATGTTGGGAAATACCGCGCGAATCTGATCGCCGGAGACGGTCACCCAGGGACCATTCGCGGTAAACACCCGTCCGGTCATGACTTGATCCATGTGGCCGACTTGGGTTTGCGAATCGACAGCAGTGATGATTCCGCTTGCTTCTACGTGTAGGTCGCCGCGGTCAAGAAAGGCGTCGTCTTGCGCTTCGAACTGAAACAGTGCGTCGCCGCCGCAGGCGACAATTGCGTCACAAATGGATAACCACTCATCGTAGGCGCGCTGCGGTGAGTATTCTGCATGGGCAATCTCACTCTTGTAGTTAGCACCGGCCTTATTACAGGTTGCCGGCACTGGGGGTCTAACAATGACCAGGTTTCCGTAGATGTGGCAAAGCGGACTAGAGCTCATCTCAAAAACCTCTCATCGCCTGGCCCGCGATCCATCGCGGTCCGGTTTTTGAGATGAGCTCTAACTGGCATTGCGCTGATCCTGCTGCACCGGATCCACTTCGATGCTCGTCTTTGCAAGTTTGATTACTGCGTCGACCCACGCTGGGGTGCTATTGAGCGAGGGGACTAAGATGAGTTCTTCGCCGCCGGCTGCGATAAACTGTTGCCGTGCTCGGATTCCGATCTCCTCCAGGGTTTCGAGGCAGTCGGCGACAAAAGCGGGGCAAAATACCGCGACCTTTTTGACCCCCGATTGTGCGAGTTGATCGATCGCATGGTCGGTATAAGGTTTAATCCACGGGGTTCGGCCGAGTCTGGACTGAAAGCAAATGGTCCATTGCTCCTCGCTTAGGTTGAGTGTTTCGGCAAGTGCGGCGGCGGTAGCAAAGCACTGGGCTCGATAGCAATCTCTATTGGATTCGGTAATTTTGTCGCAACATGTGCTCTGCTGGAGACAGTGAAGCTTGTGTCCACGGCTTTCATTCGATCTTCTCATGTGGCGCTCTGGCAGGCCGTGAAAAGAAAACAAAATATGTTCGGGAGAAAAAGAGTTGAGTACCGGTCTCCCAACCGATGCAAAGGCGTGGATAAACCCGGGGTCACGGTAGAATACATCAACACTGGAGATGGGCGGTACGTTCCATTGTTTGCCCAGGTAGCCAAGCGCCTCCTGCAACGCACTCCCACCAGAGGAGGATGCGCTCTGCGGGAATAGCGGAAGCAGTACGATCCTGTCTACTCCTTCGGTGAGCAGTTGGTCGATCGCGCTTGCAATCGAGGGGGAACCATAGCGCATGCCTAGCTCGACTCGCCATTGATCTCCTAATTGCTCTTGGACTCGGGCGACCAGATCACGACCATGGAACAAAAGTGGCGACCCGCGATCGGTCCAGATTTGGCGATATGCTGCTGCACTTTTTGCTGGCCGAAACGGAAGAATGATCAGATTGAGCAGCAAAAATCGTCCAACTGGGTTGATGTCTATGACTCGGGGGTCTGACAAAAACTGGCGGAGGTACCGCCGCACCGCCCTTGGTGTGGGTGCATCGGGGGTCCCGAGGTTAATAAGTAATAGCCCGATCATGTAGTAGGGCTTATATCACATTGAGATGAGTTCTAGACGATTATGCCGCTACAAGCTCGATGGTTGATTCTTGAACATCAGCGAGAAATATTGAGCGAAGTTTTGGGGGCAAGATCGTAACACTACGAGTAAAAACATCCATCGCCAAATTGGTTCGGTTGAATTGGACACCAAATCCGCTGTTGTTTGGGTCCATATTTCGCCACACGACGATTCCGCTCGCCTCGCATACCCGAGTGTTTAGGATATGAAAGCGAAGACTTACCTGATGGCCGATTGCGGGCGGATCTCCCATGCCAACAAAGATACCGCCACGCGCGACATTGACTAGCTCAACCTCCCCCTGTGCTGGCTGGTTCTGTGTATGCAATTTGAGTGACATATTTACGTCAACGCGAATATGCCGCCTGGTGTAGCTGTTCATCGATTCATTTTTTCAGATGGCTCTAGTTCACTTACGTTCAGAATACTCTTTGATAGTACATACGCTGTCCGTCTTAGCAAACAGTTTTGTTCTTTTGCATGCGAGCGTGTAATGAATGTGAGCATACCCACGAGTTTTTGTCGTATGGGTGTGGCGAGGTACTCGCTAGACCGCTCACCGGTTGAAATGGTCCTATCCGACGCAGGGATCTTGGGCCGAGCGGAAGGCGCGAACGAGGCGCATAGTAGCCCCACGCAACGAGAGAGCGACGCTCCGATCGGCCGAGAGAACAAGTCAGATAGGAGCAGATCAATCGGTGGGCGGTCTAGCGTGCAGCGACGCCAAAACGAGCACTGGCACGATGCTTTGGCTTCGGTAGTGTGAGATTGGAGACGATGTTTTCCACACAGCGACGTGCCTCCTGAATGCTGTGGGTCTCGCTTGCGAGCGAATACTGCGCGGTGGTTGATATTGTCGATTTTTCGCCTTGTCCTGGGAATGCCAGAGATACAGTCACCAAAACACCGGGTGTTTTTGCCAAACATTTTTGGGCACGGTTTGTCGCTGCATTGATCACTTTGGCAAGTTTTGGGCGATCTGTCGGGGATATTCCCCGCGAAACGAATGAGTGTTTTGGGACCATTTGGCTGATTTCTCGCAGATGTTGTTTTGCCCGATCGTGCCAAAGCCCAAGTTTATCTTCACTGAGGTAGCGCCGAAACAGCACTGTTGCGTGTGCGAGATATCCGAATTGTTGATTCAGCATTGCTGCGTAATAGAAACGATCGGAAGCAGGGGCGACGTCTTGGAAACGGCCCGGTGTTGCAAAATTGGTCGCCCTGCGGACCTTAGAAAGGTACGCTTTGGCGCTTCCACGGTTTCCGTTGCGATCGTGGGCGATCGCAAGCGCTACAAGTAATGATTTTTGGCGATACTTTGTGTGTCGTGCCATCGTTTCGAAAGTTGTAATTGCTTGGCGCAACCGTCCCAGCGCCATGTATGCTTCGCCGAGTCGCCATCCGACTCCCGGATCGGGGGCTTTGGCCCGCTGCAATCGGGCGAATTGTTTGGATGACTCTTCGAATTGCCCGCTGAAATGTAGGCACAGGGCGAGGCCTTCCATCGCGCTTGTAGACACTTCATAGATCTTTGGAGGTTCGAAGTCGGGATCGAGTTTGATGACCTGTTTGCGTCGCTTAATGCAATTCGCCCAGTCTTTTCGCTGTTCGTGGACAATGCTAAGAAACCAATAGGCGCGTGGATCGCTGGGGTCAATGGCAATTGCTTGCTTTAGCGCGCGCTCTAGGTCTCGGCGTGCTGCGCTGTTTTGCCGCCAGATGTTGGGGGCTGTGGCGTCGAGATACTTTTGATAGTACTTGCGGTTGGGGTAGAGGATCCGTTCCCAAAATTCACTGTGCTGTTCAGACTCGTAGTCAAAGTCTTGTTGTGTTTGGTCTGATTGATCGCGTGATTGATTCCAGTCTGGTTGGGCGAAGGCTGTTGCGGTTGCAATCATGATGGTGATTGCCTGGAACCATTTGGCAAACACAATAACACATTTGCTCATTTTCTTTTCCGTAAGCGACGTGTTTTGGTTGCGTTTTGTTTTAGGCTTCTGATGTTGTCTTGGGCTCGGGGTTGAAACTGGGGATGAGCCCCAGACTGGATGTATCGTGAGTAGTTCTTGATGGCTTGTTTTGGTTTCCCCAGGACTTCGTAGGCGAGCCCATAGTAATAGTAGACCTCTCCAGGGGGAACGAAAAAGCTGTTGCCAGTGCGGACGTCATTTTGGAAACTCCGTAGTTGATTTGCGGTAACGAATTTGCCCATCACGTAACGAGCCTTGTCGACTTGTCCATCGCGATCGAGCGCAACCGCGAGGCCAAATCCGTAACTGATCCGTTTGTCGTGCTCGAGGGACTGCTCATAGCGGCGAATCGCTGGGCCAAGTTGGTTTAGCATCATGTGGATTTCCGCCATATTGCCCAATCGCAGCGAGAACTCGGCACCGCCTACAGAATCGTGCCCACTATAGGTCATCAACGCTTCGTAGTCCCTTAACGCGGCTTCATAGCCAGCCTTTGTCCCCATCATCGTGTTTACGAGCGCGCGGCGAAATAGTAAGTCTGTTGCGCGCGGGTCCAGGGGGGATAGCTGGGAAAACTTATGCCAGTACGCGACTGCTTTGTGAGACATATTGCTGGCGTATTTTGTTCGCGGGGCAAGAAAATAAGCATACGCGATCTCGGCTGCACGATAGTAGGGCTCTGGTTGTCTTGGCGCCGCAGCAATCGCTTTTTCGTACGATCTCAGTGCGTATTTCGCGATGGTTTTTGCTCGCCCGGGCGATGACGAATAGAGTTTCGCCGCGGACTCCGCGTACTCGTCACCGCGAGCCATTTCTTTTGCAAATGTAGTCTGGGCGGACTCGGGCTTCCACAGCGAATTCGCTTGCGAGATGGTAGACGTCTCTAGCAAACAAATGATGAAGACAACGATGGCGACGGATGTGCTTTTTGTTGCTGGCATTACCAATCCCCAAGAAGGGCGGTTTCAATGCTAGCAGTCTCGCTTCCGAAAATCACTAGAGCGTTAACCGGTTTCAATTTCGAGGTCAAACGCGGTGCTCTAGTAGGTATCCAACCGACCGCGACAGCAGGGCCGCCGGGAAAATAGTCTCGCCATCGCGGTCGGTTGAAAAAAGAGAGGTGACCACTAAAGAAGCAATTTTGTGGCCAACACATGGAAGTGTATAAGTTATTGAATTTGTTGAGCTCCAGTTGGGGGAAGGCGCCCCAGCGTATGGGGGACTTTCCCCGGCGGCGGGACATGGCGAAAGTTGGGAATTCACGCGCTCGATCGTAGCACCCGCATCATCTTGACGAGTAGAGTCATCGCGATCATCAGCCGATAAGGACATTGGCATTGAAGCGGAATAGGGGACCTGGCATAGAGAACGATGGAACCGCGATTCCTCGCGGGAATCGAGTTGCGCCCGGAACCAGACAACGATCGGATCCGGTAACAAGACGGTACGGAATCGCCGCAACATCGCCCTTTCCGAAACCGGATTGGAGCACTTTCGGCGCACTGGATGCCGATAGTGAAGGCCCAGCCGTACAATTGAAAGGGAAAGGGACGGGAGAGCAGAACGCTAAGGGGGTGCAAGCGATTGCTGCTGAGGGAGTGCGCGGTGTTGGCGGCCAACTGCCATATTACGACGCCATCCAAAACGCCTTTGGCGCCCATCTGCTTACAGGAGTAGCAGCCCATACCGGAAGCGAGGCTCGCGACGCGTCAGAGGCAATTGGGGCCGACGCGTACACAAGAGGAGACCAGGTCGCTTTTGCCCGAACGCCAGATCTCCACACTGCGGCCCACGAGGCTGCCCACGTAATCCAGCAACGCGGTGGTGTAAGCCTACATCATGGTGTTGGTCAAGACCGTGACCACTACGAGCGGCACGCCGATCGTGTCGCCGATCGTGTCGTCATGGGACAGTCCGCCGAGTCCTTGCTTCACGACCTAGGCGGAAGTGGATCTACGTCCACAACGGGAGCTGTGCAGATGCGCCCCAGCACCGCGGCGAAAGCGACGGCCAACAAGCAGTCCGACGTCGAGTCCGACAAACCCAAGGTTACGCATGTCCCAGAGGGAAGAAACTACCAAGTGACGGGTTCGCCAGACAACCCGATCCTATATGCAAAAACCGCGTGGTTGATTCAACAAGGCGTGCCGAGCGGAACCGTCTGGATGAAAGCCGACGAATATTCGGGGCCCTTTCGCGAATTGCTCGATGAGCTGCTTACGATCTATCCATGGGCAAACCATGATCGGATCGCGCAAAAATTCAAACACCTAAAGATTCAAATTCATGCTCCCAATTGGAAAAACGAAGAGCTCGGCATTCGGCTCACGCATACCGCGTACAATATTATTGGACTTCCCCCTGGTGCGCCGATTCAGGTGTTTCCGGTTCCCGGTGGGCTCGACATCATCGCCGACACGACGGTTCGGTATCCGTCGAATGCCAGTGCGGACCCCGACGGACTGATTCAATCGCGCGCACGCATGATTGACGAGCTCGTCAAAATTTTGGTGGAGGAGTCCAAGGCTCCAATTACGGCCGCGGGAATGCTCGCCCTACAGAAATGGTTGTCGGACGAATTTCCAAAAACAGCGACTGTCTGGCATGGAACTCTGGTTCAAACCGATATTGCGCGAATTTTCGGTGACGAAGCGGCGCAGGCCTATTTCGCATCACGCAAGGCCCCGAGGGAAGGAGAGGGAAAGGTCATTACGCTTGGCGGGACCGAGTACGTCCTGCCCGCCGATATTTCCGATGATGATCGAAAAATGGTTGAGCGGATCATAAAGGAGATTTTCGGGGGGGCCGGCGCAGGCAAATCGGATAAACTATTCTTCTTTCCCCACGATATCGACGCGGTGCGCCAACTTGACAATGATGAAGATCGCGACAAACTGCTCCAGATTCTCAGAAACTTGCAGAGCGGCGGTGGTGACGCGCCAACGAAAGACACGCACCTAAAAAAGCGTAGCATGACCCGTTGGTTGGAAACGGCACGTGCGATCTTGCGCCGGCAACGAGCAGGTGACCGATTGGGATACGAAATTTCTCCAGCGAGTACAAAACCGTCCCGGTTTGTCAATCGTCCAGTCAAGGGGGCGATTATCAACGAAAGCCACCTCATCAATGTCGGCATGACGGGGCACTTTTCGTTCCGGGTGGAACATGAAATGCCGATTTTCGATTCACCAGCGATCAGCATCCGGTGGTTTGCTACGCGTTTACCGCCTTCTGATGATCAAGATAATGATAAGCGCAAACGCCCGGAGGAGGGACACGGAGCAAAGGTCAAGTCGATCAAAAAGGAGACCACGAGCTACTATGAGGTTCTTCCTGATGGCCGGTTTAACGACAGAAAATTTGAGGTCAAGTTCAAAGAGCCAGGCCACTACGAGATTCACGCTGACGTACACCACGACCACTACCAACCCAACTACTTTTACACCCAAGTTGATGTTCAGGATGAGAATCAGCGTCTCAGAGATTGGGAGTTTGAAGCCGGAGACACTTTCGGAGAAGAGAAAACGCGCGAAAAATACACGTTTGAGGGGATCGCCAACGATACAGGAGGTATGAAAAAAGCGAGCGCGTATTTCTCACCTTTCTTAGCGGCGCAGCTATTCGCTAAAGATCTCGAGTATGCCAAGGGAACGCGGGCGGAGGGCGAGCTCAGCGAAGAGCTGGCGAAGAATCCGGGCGTAACCACCAAAGCTGAAGCAGCGCGCTTGTCTAAGGAGATAGACAAGCTGATTGCGACGAAGAAATATTACAACAAGAATACCCAAGAAGCACGCAGAATCCGTAAGGTGCTTGACAAGCGGATCAGTGTACTAAAAAAGGCCTTTCAGCGCATCGAAAATGCAACACGGGATAACAAGAGCCTACCGATCGAGGCCCAGGGGTATTATGCGAGCCGGACGCACGGAATACAGTCGGGTCCGCTGCACCTTGCTGCATGGTTTCAGCGTGACGAAGGCGACAATACATACCGAGGGAATCTCAACGACAACACCGAGCTTTACGAGAACGAGCGATACCAGTTTCGCGCTAGCGGTCAGCGCTACGAAACAATGATCGAGGAGTTGTTCCTGGAGCTGTCCAGGAGTTATCCCGATGGTTCGGTGAGCCTAGCACTGCAGAAGTACGTTGGGATTACGCCAACGTCTCAGTTTATTCGCTTTACTCGCAAGACGGATACCGCCAGCCGCGATCTAAAGAATAAATTGTACTCTTCCAATGCGCGACTGGGAGTCAATATCTTAGCAACAATTCTCACACTGTTTCCACCCACAACCCTGCTGGGGATTACGCTCGGTTTCACGTACAATTTTAGTGCGGCGCTCTCTGACTTTGAAGATGCCGATCGCAAGGGGATCCTTCGCGAGACGCACTACTATGATCTCGCGATGTCTGCTGCTGACTTGCTTCCTCTGGCAGGCCGGGCTTTGCGCAGCGTGCGCATCAGTGAAAGAACCTACAAGGTGTATGAGGGCGTGCAACTTGCGGGTGATGCTTGGCTCGTCGCTGAGGAGGCGCAGCATCAAATTAACAACCTGCGCGGAAGGGCTGTCAGTGAGCTCGCGGGACTCTACGAAGAGCTGGAGCGACGTAAATCGATCAATCCCGCAGATCCACGGATCTTCAGTTTAGAAGCAAATATTCGAAAAAAGGAGGCAGAGGTTCGCGATGCAACAGAGACAGTCCTGCGCGCATTAGGAGAAGAAGGACTTATCCAAACAATCGCTCCAGCGGCAATTCGTCGTTTTGGCGCGAGCGTGCTGACTCGGCCTCGCACGCACGATGGTGCTCCCGGAGATGGCGGCGGCACAAACCGAAAACAAGATCAGGATACCGCCGGCACAGCGAACCGTAAGACCCCTGGTAGCGGCGATCCCCGGAGAAGCGATAAGACGGCAGATAGAGCAGGCGACAAGGGAGACCCAGGTCGCGACAAGACCGAGGGTGGTGGTGACATCAAAGGTCGAGCTCCGATCTACGAACAGCACAGTGTCGCCGGATACGTCAAATCGCTGAGCGATGGTGAAGCTCTTCTCCGTCGTCTCGCAGCCGGTGATACAGCAGCAGTCGCTGAGCTTGGCATCGATCTCAAAGGCAAGAGTACCGAAGTCGAATGGGGACTAGGCCGACAATGGGACGGAAAAATTGTCGTTGTCATCGGTGCGCATGGCGACATCGATTGGAGCAAGTTTCCCGGTATTCAACCGTTGGCTCATTCGCACCCAGCAAGCCGAGAGAATCGCCTTGTTGGCAAGGATGGCAGTGGTGAATCCCTACTCGACGACTTGATCAATGAGCATGAGCTTCGCAACGATCGCGTTCACCTATTGCCATCGCCCCCTGACTTTGCATTCTTGGCCGCGCGGAAAATCAAAGGGCATCGCGTCGTGACCCCTTTTCGTCATCGTGGTGGCGGTCGGATTGGCAACCCAAAGCTGGGGGATGCTGCACCGGTTGTTGAATTTGTCGTCCTACAATCCAGTTATGACGGTCGGTGGGCGCTTAATCCTGATTTTGCTGTGTACAAAGCACAACTGGTTGCAATCGCTGGTGGCCAGCCGTTGGGGAAACCGTTTACCGTGTATGGGCTTGATGCGGGGAAGCAGCAGTCTGCGGTGCGGAATAAACCGATTCCTCTTGCGACCAACGACCGCCGCGGTCCTCCACCGCCACGTACAACTACCGACGCCGGCCGCGACTCGCGCATCACGTCGCCATCAAAGGAGCCAAACACGATTGCCGAGCCGGACGGAAACCGGACGCAAATTCCGGCGGAAGCGGATCCAACAACTCGGCGTAGCCTCGAGCGAGAAAACGAAGCGGCGGATGTGCTTGCAAAGGCCGGATATAACGTCGCACAAAACCCAACAGTTCCCGGTGATAAGAATCCTGATCTGAAGATCGAAGGTAGAATCTTCGATGTCTACAGCCCGGGGTATGGTACGACTGCCAAAAACGTTTTCTTTGCTGTAAAAGCAAAGGTGCTTGCTGGCCAAGCTTCGCGGATTGTTATCAACCTTGGCGACAGTCGCCTCCGGCGTCCTCGACTCGAGACCGAATTTCGGAATCGACGAAAAGAAGTGCCAGGACTCGAAGAGGTCCTGATTATTAAGCAAGGGAAAGTGTTTCGAATTTACCCCTAGAGGACCCAATGGCTCTCGAATTTACCCTCCATACGCGAATTCCCCTCAACGTACTGCGAGAAGCAGTGCGATCAACGTTACCAAACGCGCGAGAGGAAACCGGTTCTGGTTCTGCTGTACACAAGTTGACATCGGACCATCTGTCGATCTCGCTGTGCGACAGCCAAGGAGAACAGTGGACCCATGAAGGGGAACTTGTTTTTGAAAACTTCGTTTATTTCCGGCTTGACAAAACTGCCATTCGAGCGGCAACCGAAGAAGTATTGCGATGCGTAAAAGCGATTCTTGCAACCAGCGACGGGGATTGCGCCTTAGTATATTTACTCGAGCGCACCATTCTCGCCCGGATCTCCGGTGTTACGTACGCATACAAGTACGTAGATGAGCCCGGGTTTTGGGACACGCATGACATCTTCGCAATGATTGGACCCGAAGTCGTGATTAAGAATCTTTCTCCGCCGATTCAGGAAGATGAGGAAAGCGAAGAGCACGACGAAATAGCATCCAGTAGTGAAGATAGCGCCGACTATCATACTGTGCCATTCAGCGGCATCGACGGTCCCGAGATTCTTTTTGGCCGATGTGTCGCCGATGCGTACCGGTTTGATGAAGCCCTCAGCGATGGCGTTCGTGCGGCGAGGTTTCGCGGAACAGCCCTGTGTGGATCCCATGCGGGTAAGCGTGTACTTATTACGACCGCGATCACCCCCGGCGCCCTCGCAGACTCTGTGATGGACGCAATTGGACTCGCTAACGTCGCAAAGATTGCCCCATTGCTCACAAGCACCCTTGTCGAGGAGCTATTTCCTCCTTTCTCTGCTCTAGTCGAGCTTGAACCAGACGGTGTTCCGCTGTCAGCGCTGGCGGTCCCGATTGATGAGTCCATCGCATGCAGTATTGGCGGCCAACTTTGCGACATCGCTAGTCAGGCTGCCACCCAGGGCGCCGTGATCTGCGGAATCCGTCCAGAACTCGTGTACCACAACCAGGATTTTGCGGTTTCTGGGATTGTCCCTCGTGCATTCGTATTTTGTGACTTCGGATCGCCGCGCTCGTATTGGGTGGGACCACCATTTACGGATTGCTATGAGCCGCCAGAACTCCTATGGAACAAACCTGATGGCGCCACGGACGTTTATATGATCGCAGCTACGGTTTTTTATCTCATCCATGGCGTGCCTCCCTTTCGAGGCAGGAGCTGGGTTGTGCAAAGAGATGCCAGTCACGAGGAACCGCCTCGTGCTTTCCAGGGAGATCCTCGCATTGGCCAAACCGTGACGGCAGCGCTGGTTCCTCTGGCCAAGGACAGGCCCAGCCTACAACAGCTGGCAGCTGCCTTCCGTGAGGCTTTGATACACTGATGAGAATTTAGACGTCTAATTCGTCTACTTCAGAGGCGCCTTCGGAGATGAGTTGAAACCGGGCGCCTGCGTCTTTGCCCATGAGGCGAGAGAAGACGAGGTCTGTTTGAAGCTCCTCGCCGTCGGGGATTGCAATTCGAAGGGTGGTTCGTGTGCTCGGATCGAGGGTCGTTTTCTTTAGGATATCAGGGTTCATTTCCCCAAGGCCTTTAAATCGAGTAATGCTTGGTTTGCCGGTTTTGTTGTCTTCTAAGAATTGGTCGCGCTCGATGTCGCTCAGGGCCCAAAAGGTTTTTTTGCCGACGTCGATTCGGTATAGCGGTGGCTGGGCGAGGTAGACAAAGCGATTTTCGATGAGCGGTCTCATATAACGGAAAAAGAAGGTCAATAAGAGTGTGGAGATATGGTGGCCATCTGCGTCGGCATCCATTAACAGGAAGATTTTGTGATATCTCAGTTTGGAGATATCGAGTTTTGCTCCCATGCCGCAGCCGAGGGCAGAGACAATATCTTGTAGCTCCTTGTTGGCCATGAGCTTGGTCACGGATGCTTGCTCGGCATTGAGGACTTTTCCGCGCAGCGGCAAGATCGCTTGGGTTTTCCGATCGCGGCCCTGTTTTGCAGAACCACCGGCCGAGTCGCCCTCGACAATGAAGAGCTCACTACGGGTGGGATCGGTCGATGAGCAGTCGGCGAGTTTGCCGGGAAGGTTGAGTCGGTGGGAGACGGCAGTTTTACGAACGACAGCTTGAGATGCTGCGCGGGAGGCTTCGCGGGCGCGCGCGGATAAGATGACGCGGCCGATGATCGCCTCGGCAGTTTTGGTATTTGCGTTGAGATAGTTCTCGACCGCGGGTCGGATGGTGTTGTCTACCTGGCCGGTGACCTCTGGGTTATTGAGTCGCTCTTTGGTTTGCCCCTGGAACTGCGGGTCTTTTACGTAGACTGACAAGATCGCGACGATCCCCTCACGGATGTCTTCGGCGGAGATCGTCAAGCCTTTGGGGGCGAGTTTATGCGTGCTCATGTATGCGCGGATCGCTTTTAGCACCGCGGTTTTGAGACCTTGGTCGTGAGTTCCACCGTTGATGGTTGGGACGCCGTTTGCGTAGGATTTGATGTGCTCGTCGGTGGCCTCGGTCCAGACGAGGGAGAGCTCTAGGGGAACATCGCCGGTTTTGCTGGTGATATGGAGACCCTCGGTGTCGCGGGGCACGGTGACTTTGCCGCGCTGCGCGAGAAGCTTGGGCAAGAACTCGGCAATGCCATTGTGATGCTGAAAGGTGACGGTCTGAACGGGTTTTTGCGCCTCGTTGCGAAACGTAATTTTGACGCCACGGTGAAGATAGCTTTTTGCTTCGAGTCGCTCCGCGATGAGTTTGGGATCGAATACCAGGCGAGAGCCAAATATCTTCTCATCGGGTTCAAACTCGATTTTGGTTCCGCTGCCGTGGGCTTTGCCCGATTTTTTGAGTTTTGCAACGGGTTTTCCTCTGACATAGGACTGGGTGTAGGTGGCGCCATCGCGTTTGATCGTAGCGGTCATCGAGCTGGATAGGGCATTGACGACTGATGCGCCGACCCCGTGCAAACCGCCCGAGTGGGTATAGGTTTTGCCGCGGTCGAATTTTCCCCCGGCGTGCAAGGTTGTAAGAATGACTTCGAGGGCTGGTTTTTTATGCTTTTTGATGGTTCCTACGGGAATGCCCCGTCCGTTGTCCTCTACCGAAATACTCTTCTGATTTGCGCGTAAGATGACATCGACTCGTGTTGCATGTTTGTTAATCACCTCGTCGATACTGTTGTCGACGATTTCCCAGACGAGGTGATGATAGCCGACTTTGTCGGTCCCACCGATATACATAGCGGGACGTTTGCGAACGGGCTCAAGCCCTTCCAGTACGGTAATGTCGTTGGCAGTGTATTTCGTAGCCATAGCTTAAGCCTTATTAGTGTACCTGGTCTCCACCCGAGCTCGTGACAAGTGGTTGAATGACAGGTGGGACCTTTGTGAGGCTGAGCGTTGATCGTTTCACCAATTGGTAGCCCTTCCCACCGCGGGTTTTCGCTTGTTTCGGATCGGCATAGAGTTGGTACTTACGGCTTTTGGTTTCGACCGCGAGTGCCTCACGTTTGTGATTCCCCGAGATGAAACCGATGACGTGATCGTCTTCTTGGGTTTTGACGATTGTGATACCGCGTCCTGGACCTTCTAAGATGCTAATGTCTTTGGATTTGCATACGAGGACGTGCCCCTTTTTGGTCGCTGCGACGACGATGTTTTTGTCGTGGGTTCCAACCACGCCGACAACTTGATCACCTTTTTGCGGGCGCGCAAATTTTCGCCCCGACTTGGTTGTTACTTCGCGGTAGGTGTCCATGGAGAACCGGAAACCGTATCCGTTTGCCGACATCGCCAGCAGCATATCTGGCGGCAGCGCGCGAGGATCCAAACTGATTGCGGCGACGATCCGTTCGCCGTCTTTAAACTTGAACCATTTTTGGGCCGGATCCCCGTAGCCACTCGTCGCAGGGACATCGTTGATTTTGATCACGTAGGCGGTCCCGAGACTGGAAAAGAACACGATGTTTTCGCGGGTTGAACCCGGAACGATGGTCATGACCGAATCGCCCTCGCGGAGTCGCGTACTGTTTGGATCTTTTACTTCGCGTTGACGTTTGATCCATCCGGCCTGGGTCACGATGACATGAGTGTCTTCCTCGACGATGTAGGCATTGGCATCAAATTCGAGTTCGGTCGCGCCACTGCCGGTTTTTGTTCGTCTTGGTGTTCCAAGGCGGTCTGCTACTTCTGTGAGCTCGTTTTTGACCACTCCCCACAGTTTCATTTTGCTGCGTAAGATTCCCTCGATGCGTTTTGCCTGTGCTTGTTTCGTTTTTAGCTCCTCTCGGAGTACGAGTATTTCGAGTTTTGCGAGTTTGTATAGTTTGAGCTCTAGGATGGCTTCGACTTGTGGTGGGTCGAGATCAAAACGCTTGACCAACTTTTGTGCTGCATCTGCTTTGCCATCACTCTTACGGATGATCCGGATGGTTTCATCAAGCGCGTCAAAGACGGTGATAAACCCTTTGAGAATATGGATCCGTTTGCGTAGGGCGGCGAGCTCAAACTCGAATCGACGGCGTGTCGTGTCATAGCGGAAGTCGAGAAACTCTTCCAGCAATTGCTTGATGCCGACGCGCTTGGGTTCGCCAATTTCGCTGTTTTGCGTCGGTAACAGGCAAGTTAGGTTTACGTTGAAGTTGAGACGCAGTGGCGTATGTTTGTACAGGTACGCCATCACCATTGTCGGATCGACATCCTTCTTTAGCTCGAGAATGATGCGGACATCGGTCGTTGACTCATCTCTCACATCTAGCAGTTGAGGAAGCTTTCGCTTAATGATCACCTCGGCAATGCGCTCGATGATTGCAGATTTGCTGGGGCCGTAGGGGATCGAGGTAATGACGATGTTGTTTCCTCGTTTGGTTTTCTCGGTTTTGTATTGTGCGCGGACTCGGATGGCGCCCTGCCCAGACTCGTAGATTTGTCTGAGCTCTACCTTCGAATTGAGCAGTTGCCCGCCAGTTGGAAAGTCCGGACCTTGAATATATTTGAGAATATTGGTCGTATTGAGCTCTCGGTCGTCGATGAGAGCGCAAAGGGCTTTGGTGACCTCGCCAAGGTTGTGCGGGGGGATATTGGTCGCCATTCCGACGGCGATCCCGGTCGAGCCGTTGACGAGTAGGTTGGGGAAGCGAGCCGGTAGTACGATGGGCTCGGTCGTTGTGGCATCAAAGTTGTCGCGGAACAGTACTGTGTTTTGTTTTAGCTCTTGTAGCAGTTCCATTGCTGGTGGTGTCAGTCTCGCTTCGGTGTAACGATATGCCGCTGCTCGATCACCATCTAGAGAGCCAAAATTGCCCGAGCCGTCAACCAGTGGGGTGCGAAGCGAGAAATCTTGCGCCATTCGAACCATCGCGTCGTATACGGCAGTGTCGCCGTGCGGGTGGTATCGACCGATGACGGCACCGACCACTTTTGCACTTTTGCGGTGCTTGGAATCTGGGTACAGATGCTCATCGTGGGCCATTGCGTACAGGATTCGCCTCTGTACGGGCTTTAGCCCATCACGAACGTCTGGGAGTGCTCGCGCGGTGATAACGCTTAGCGCATAGTTTAAGTAGCGACGCCTCGCTTCTTCGGGAAGCGAGGCGTCGAGTTCCCCGTCGCCCGACGCACCGCTACCATGTCCCGACGGTGGTGGTGAACTTGTGGGCTTCGTTAAAAGTTCTGAATTGGATCGCCGTTTTGTTCCCATAGCGTTTGGTCTTGCTGGTTTTATCGAGTGATTATTGGAGTATAAATTTTTGGTAACACGCGACAATGACGGCACAGTGAGGCCAAATGTCCTTTACGCCTATGAATTATATTCGTGTGATGCAGTTGTGTTGATCCTGGGTTCATGTTGGTTCTGTTATACGACCAGTACTGTCATGAAAGCGAATTCTCTGCGCTGAATGCAATGGTTCTGTCAGCCCCCCCGACTACCCTCCGACGAACAATGAATCGGCGCATCGTAGTGCTAGACGTAGAGACAACGGGGACAGATCCCGCAAAGGATCAAATCGTTGAGCTATGCGTTCAGTTTGGGCTGGAGGCAGAGTCTTCAACCGGGGGAGGGCCTAATACTCAGACTTGGCGTATCCGCCCCAAGGTGGCGATTTCCCCCGGTGCACAAGCCGTGCATGGCATTTGTGAAGCAGATTTGCGAGAGTGTCCCCCGTTTGCTGCTCTCGCCGATATGGTGCGGAATACTCTCGAGTCTTCTGATGTGCTCGTGGGCTATAATGTCGCCTTTGACATTGAAATGATTCAAGCTGAATACGATCGACTGAGGCAGCCACGGCTAAAAATCACCGATAAGAAGATCGTTGATGCATTTCGACTGTGGCAGCACTGCGAGCCGCGTTCGCTGCAGGATGCGCACCGGCGATTTGTTGGTGAGGCCTTTGATGCGGCACACAGTGCAGAGGCAGATGTGGCGGCAACGGGAAGGGTGCTGCGCGGGATGATATCGGCGTTTGGCCTTGAAAAGCAGAGTTGGGACGGAATTGCCGAGGTGTGCCAGCCAGACCGGGCCCGATGGATTGGTCCTTCTCGGCATGTCCAGTGGAATGATGACGAGGATGCGGTGCTTGGGTTTGGTAAGCATAGTGGTGTTTCGATTTGGGAGCTCGCGCATATTAATGGAGGGGGGTATATCCGCTGGATGGTGAGCAAGGATTTTCCCGCACACGTCATTGATATTTGTAAGCAGGCACTCGTGTTACCACTGGATCAGTTTCGCGCCTGGTTACACAGTGACTGGCTGGATAGGGATGCGGATGGGCCGGGGCGTGATCAGGAAACTGCAACGTGTCTAACCGGTGGGCAGCACGGCGCGTCTCAGATGTATCTCTCGTCTCAGCGACACGCACCGTAGAGCTGTCGCGCTTCCGCAAGTGCATCGTTGGTCGTGGGGCGATTGTCAGGAGTTGGATGACCGAGTCGAAACAGGTGTTGCTGCAAAGAGGCGATGAGGGAGTCGTCAACCTGTGAAGGGATCTCAACCTGGGAGGAGTCGTCAACTTGTGAACAGCTTGGGCCGATATCGCTAGGCAGGCGTAGATCGAAAGGAGTACGGGCACCCGACAGAAGTTGCGCCCGGGTCCAGGGTTGTTTGCCGACGATTGTCTCAAACAGCACAACCGCAGCCGCATAGATATCAGATCGAGCGTCAACATCCCCACCACGGCGTTGCTCGGGAGACATGTATGCAATCGTCCCCATTGCTGTTGATGATTGGCTCGCATTGGTCTGTGTCGCGTCCGTTTCTGGAGGAAGGTGGGCAACGCCAAAATCACCCAAGACAACCATTGTGCCTGGTGCATCCTCTGCACTATGAAATATTAGGTTCCCGGGTTTCAAATCTCTATGAACAATACCGCGTCGATGCGCGGCGGCGAGTGCGGAGAGGGTTTGTACGTGGATCTCCAGCGCTTGCCTGATCGGCTGACCTCCGGTGCGCCGAAGCCGGGATCGCAAGGTACCGCCCTGTGCCAAGTCCATGACGATTCGCCGTGTTTTCTCGTCAAGATCGAGGATCGCAAGGATGTGTGGATGACGTAGAGATGCGGCGATTCGAGCTTCGTTGAAAAACCTGTCACGCGCGTTTTTGCTGTGGCGAGAAGCAAGATGCGGGTGAAGCAATTTGATCGCGACGTCCCGCTTGGTCCAGGTGTCGTGGGCTTGGTAAACAACTGCTGTGGCGCCGCGTCCTAGTTCTCTAACCAGTTGATAGCGGGTATCTGATCCGCCGCGCATCGAGCTTGGACCTGCGATGGTTTCGCCTTTCATTGCCGCTGTGTTCTCGCCTCCGCGCAGGCGGTGAACGCGGGCGCGAACATTTGGATAGTCGAAGTCTCGGGCAATGACAGCCTCATAGTGGCGCAGAGACTGTTGGATATGGCCATGTCGGCGAAAGTGCTCACCCAATTGGTAGTGAGCGAAGGTTCCATGTTCTTTGTGAACGCTCAGCGCCTCGAGGTGTGGTACGGCGATTGTGAGGTCCCCTCGCTGCTTGCACAATTGGACGAGTCGGTACTGAAGTGCTGCAACTTTATCCTTTGGGACCAAGGGGGAAGAGGTGAGTTTCGCGACCCATTCGATAGCTAGAAGCTCATGTCCCGAGTCCCAGAGACCATCGATTCGCTGCCAAAAGGCCGCACTGGCAATGGTTTGGGCTCCATCTTTGGTTGTCAGCTTGGTCATTAGCTGCTGCAGCCAAACCTCTTGCGGAATGGATGCGGGTTCTGGTAGTGCCAACGTTTCGAATTGTGCAGGTGGGAGACTTCGTTGGTGTCGCCCGCGGAATATACTAACCAGCCATCGCCACCAACTCTTTACAAGTTGAGGACTCATAGGACCTCGACTTCTAGCCCTTCGGACTGAATCCGATCCCCGTGAATCAGTTGGAATCCTCCCAGCGGCAACGGTTGGCTGTTTACAGTGACAGAGGCAGGTTCCCCGGATAGCTGGGGTCGTCCATCGACAAATGCGATTGCTCCTGGAATTCCATAATCGTTTAGCACAATGGGTTCGTTTACACCGGTCACGATAAACAGGAAGGTATCATCGATGCCGGTATGGTTGCGGAGTATTAGCTGGGTGCAGTCAACGGCAAAGGCAATCGTGACTTGATCCCCTAAACCAAATAGGCCGTCTGCGACAAGCGGAATGGTTCCCGTGATCGCCATTTCTGCGATCGTTGTGCCATTCCGCGAGCCTGCGTCTTGAAGATGAAATCGCGGGGTGGCATCAGGCGGCCCGATTTGGATCTTGGCATGCCGTCGAGAAACGCCCCGACCACGGATGACTAAATCTGCGCAAGTGTCCCTTCCGAGCACCACCATTTTTGCGCCGACCAGGGTGATTTGCTTGTTGGGGAAACGCATTGTTATCTTACCTGTAGTGATTCGCTGTGTTTCTAGTTTTGCCAGAAGGGATCTGTACCTGCCTTTGTTTGTGGCGGCCGCGGCGCACTGCTTGAGGTGGTGATGTGCCGCGGCCCGGTCTCCTGTACGAAGATGTAGTTCGTAGTCCGAGTATGCCTCACGGATGCGACGAGCTTGATCGCGCTTCTTTTGTTCGTTTTCGAGCAAGTCCTCGAGCTGTTGGATGTGACCGCCCTGCTCGAATGCCTTGGCGGCGGCTTCTCGGTTGCCGATTTGCTCCCAGGCGGATCCTGCTTCGAGCCATCGTTCGGCATTGGCGAGCAGTGTTGCGGCCTCGTCTACTTTTCTAGAGTCCAAGGCCGTTGCAATCCCCTCAGAGCGGCAACGGGCGAGTAGAACTTGTCCCAGGGAGCCCGAGATTTGCTTTTGGAGCTCTCTTTCGTCCTCTGGGACCCAATGGAGGGCGTTTCTCAGCGCGGCAATTTCCTCGACGTGGTTTTCGGCCCGATTGGCGAGGGCCAGGTGCATTTTAGCGGCTTCCTTAAAACGCCCTGCCAAGGCGTATCGCTCGGCAGCTAGGGCTAGGTCTCCCGACGCCTCGGCAGCGACCGCTGCCCGGTAGTCGAGGGAGAACATGCGTTTGAAGAAGCTCACTCAGTGACTATAGCAGGCGTGAAACAATGGTACTCTGTATTTGGTGTTAGAACACGTCGCGCTTGGCCAATCGAGGTTTATGACACCGGGGGTTGCACCCGATCCCCGGGGCGTTCTGTTGGGGCGCACCGGTCTCCTGGTATTTCCGTCGATCGACGGTGTTGTCTCGTGGTTGCGGGTCTACTCCGCAGAATCGACAATGGACGAGCTATTTCCGTCGTTTGCGATTACGCATGTTCGCACTAAGCTCCGCACGAGCGAAATGGCCGTAAAGATACCGGCAACTTCGAGTCACGTGATGGACCGGGCCGCGCGTTGCGCCAGGCTCGTTGGCGGAGCAACGTTTACGGGGACGACAAAGCACTACGTAAAATATCGCGACGATCGATCTCCCTACGGATACGACGCCGTAGAGATTCAGGCACTGCCCGACGATGTCGATTTTATGGTGCACGGGGAGGATTACGTTCAGAGCTATCAAAATGTCGGAGATTTGGCGTTTGATCGGCTTTTGTTTCGCCTTTCGCTACGGAAGAACCCTGCAGACAGTTTCATCGAAGATGACGATCGCCGCGAGCTCATGTTTGTTGTTGCACCTGGGCTTGCCGACGGGGTGATTCGTTATTTGTGGCGGAACAAGGTTCGTGCCGGGGTGGTTTGTACGCGACCCAAACGGGACAGTGCATTTGACGAATTAGGCTCTCGGCCTCTCGTGATTATTCGTGCGGAGGCGGTTCATCGGCGGGTTATTGACCTGTTCCGAGGAACTCCCGGAGTGGACGTATTTCGGCTTGCCACGCCCAACGTGGCTGTCCAGGCTGGATATCAGCACAGCATTACCTTGTCTTCGTGTGCAAGTTTGTTTGACAAACGCCACGTCTATCTGTTTTGGGGAGACAGCGATCGGGTCGATGTCGTGGATGGACCGTTTCAGTTCGCGGACCTGGCGAACCTGACCCGGATCCAGTTTGATCTGGATGGGCCCGATCGCGGGATCAACGTGCTGAAGGTCAAGGAATCGGAAGAGGTTGGTGTGCCCTTGCATCTCGCTGCGTCATTTAGCTCTCCCCGCCGGGTTACAGCGACTTTGGTTCCCATGGGACAGGCTGAGGCGATTAAGAAGCTCGTTTATGTTCTGCCACCCGTTGTCCTCCAGAGTCACCGAATCGCAGTCACAGATCGGGGTGTCCTATGTGTTACCAGTGGTGAGACGGATGTTCTTCCCCTTGGGCAGCTATTGTCAGAGCTTGCGCCTGGTTTGCTAGTGCCGGTTGGTTTGGATCTTGTGCCTCGTGTTTCGCCAGAGGTACTTGCACAGGCGCTGGGGCACAATAGCGGGGTGGTCACTGTATTTCCGCAGGACGGGCGTCCGTTTCAGATTTCGGAGACCGCGTTTGTGACTCTTGAGCGCAAAGCGGTTGCAGGCATTGAGGTTTCTCGCGCTGAGACCATCGATGTGCAAATTGAAAAGATGGCAACTCCGGAGGTGGTCAACAAGTCCATAGGTCGATTCTCGTTGTGGGGATTTCGCAGGCCACCCAAATGAGCAGAAGCCATCTCAAAAATAGCGAGGAGCCCCAGATGCAAGGACGAGTGAGAACCGGAACGGAACGTATTCGCATACTTGAGTACCGGAAGCGGAGCGAGGACGCAGCAGATGGGTGCCCGCAGCATTTTTGAGATGGCTTCTACTAACTGTGCACAATTTCTGGAGGGGTTTGTCTTGCCCCTGGTGCAGGGGGGGCCAATGCATATTGGGCGACCAATTGATCAGGGAGATATTGATGCCTTATCTCAGGGCTTGGCGCATGCAAGTGTCCCCTTAGTTGCGATCGATGACGCGCGTCAACGGGCGTTGTCGTCGCTCATGGTGCGGCCACCATCCCTTGTATTTGACACCGACGAACTATATTTATCTGTATCGTTGCACAATCTGTTGTTTCTTGCACATCCAGGGAGAGAGAGTGCTTTGGTCACAGAGGCCGCGATTGCGCGTGTTATCGATACGACAAATCATTTTGTTACCCAACCGGATAGCGAAGATCCGATTCGAGTTCTTGCCCGTCATGGCTTGCTCCACAATTTATTTGCGACAACCCGAACCGATACGACGCTTACTTGGTGGACTGGTAGCGCGAAATACTTTGGCCAGACACCGCCAAAGCGGTTGACGACCTGGAAGAAGGTGCGGCGGGTTCGGAGAAAAACTGAGCGCGTACATTTTCGCGACCTGGTAAGCAAGTTTGACATGCTACCAATTCTTGCAAAGCTATTGCACCGGTCGCCGCTCACCCTTTTGTTGGCGAACCCAGAAGATTCACTACCGTTCCGTTGGGAGGACGCTACGTTTATACTTCGCGATGCGGCGTTGACTCGATCTCTCGCCTACCACGCGGTTGGGGCAAAACGACTCAAGGCGGATCTGGCGATTTGTAGTCGATATGCGGTTGCGTTTGATCATATGCTGGCTCGTGTACCAACGCAGGAAGACTTACAGGTTGTGGCGGCATTTCTCGTGCATCTCAATGTGTTGTTCGCTTTGACCTACTCTGCTCGTGATATTCGCGAGGTCTATTTAGAACTTGTTGCCGGTCATGAGGAAGAGGGCGCAATTCCGGGATCGGTCGAGTTTCTATCCCTGCCTATGGTACTGCGAGAGTGCGCCCCGGCGTTGGCCGAGCCCCCTGGTGCTCAGGAAGATGTGATCCTTGCCCAAAAATGGAGACAGCAGCAGCAGATGCTTGAATCTACCCTCTCAGAGCAAGTTGTGGACGACTGGCACAGCCTGGTCAAACAGCATGTTGCGGGTTGATTGGCACTCACGGGGCAAAAGGATGTATGGAACTACGCGCAGCTCAAGTATATGCGTATCAAGAGGTACTGGGACTTTCGGGAGCCCCCCTAGGCGATATAGACTGGACTTCACGTGCCAAGTTCTAGTGAACCACCGTTTCGCTCTGCTGTAGATCTTGCCCAGTTTAGTGTTCGCTTTCAGGAAGTGGCACAGACGCTGAATCGCCAATTTTTGGACAAGCAGGAAATTATCCGCCTGCTGCTTATCAGCGTGATTGCGGGCGAACACATGGTGATTGTTGGACCGCCGGGTACAGCAAAATCTGCGTTAATCCGTACTTTCTCGGAGCTCATCGAGGCCAAATACTTCGAGTATTTGCTCACCCGATTCACGGAGCCCAACGAGCTATTTGGACCTATCGATATTAAGGAGTTTCGTGAAGGACGCTATACACGGCGAACCGAAAACACGTTGCCCGAAGCAGAGATCGTATTTCTCGACGAGATTTTCAAATCAAATTCGGCGATTCTCAATTCGCTGCTGCACATCATCAATGAGCGAAAATTTTCCAATGGTGCAGAGGTGCATGCGGTACCACTCATTTCGATGTTTGCCGCTTCCAATGAAGTCCCGAACGACGACAATTTGTCGGCAATGTTTGATCGCTTTTTATTGAGAGTATTGTCCAATAATCTCGATTCGTATCACTTTCACGAGCTCATGACCCGAGGGATTGGAAACGAGGTCCGCCGGATGCTTGGTGGCGACAAGAGCCGCCCGATCCTACGAGCCATGGAGCTGCGTGCGATGCACGGTCAGTTTGATCGGTTCATGAACTTCCCCGAAGACTTTATGGCTAAGTATAAGGGGCTCATCTTTCAAATACGATCTGAAGGAATCACGATCTCCGATCGAAGGGCGGTAAAGTTACTCAAGCTTTTTGCCGCCTCTGCCGTGTTTGACGGCCGAGAGACCGTAACCGATGGAGACTTTTTTGTCCTCAGGCATATTTGGAATAATCTCGATCAAGCGGAGCTGCTTGAGGAGATCGTAAACCCCATTGTCGATGGTTACTATCGCGAGCATCCCGATGAGCGTAGATTTATTGGTCCACAAGCGAGCCTGGAGGACTTGCTCAACGAGATGACTTTGATTCGTGAGCTGTTGACCTCTGGCGGAGAGCTTTCGGATATACAGTTATTTTCGCAGCTCAAAAACCTTAACGAAATCAAAGCCGCCCTCGCGGCAATTAACAACGATACAGCGCAGCGAATGCTCGGCGAGATCGATCAGCTGTTAGAGAGCGTTTTTGCGTCATCCAAGTTCGGCGTTTAATCAAATGTGCGCCCCCCCCTGTCCCACTACTATCGTTTTTGCTCGAAACGATGGTGCTCGCGTGGTCTGCTCTCAACAAACTTGCGCGCGCATGTTTGAGCACGGACCCATGCCCTGCTGCGGGACCACGGTGGTCGCGAAGCCTCGTCTTTTCAAGCAACGCCGAGTAAAGCTTCCACACTTTTGGGCTGGTCATTCGTTCGTTGCGTAGAGTCATGAGCACTCCTGGACAATCACTTTTTGTTGACAAGCAGCTTGGAACACTCATTTTGTCCCATGCCCAGGTCGATAGTCCAACCGCAACACTGCGGGCTGCAGCATGGTTCAATGCGATTTCGCGTTTTGGGATTCACCTCCCACTATTTGTCGTGCGAGATGTAGGTCTCATTTTGACCAAAGCGCAAGGCCCCGGAGGCTGGCAGCTAGCGGCTAGAGCTGCTGATTTGCGAAGAGTGGAGCCACCTCCCCATGTTGAGCTATTGCTGGAGAAATATCGCGAGTTACTCAAGAATATCGCCAGCTCTGAGGTTGCAGCGAAGATCTCAACCTGGCGTGCTCGTGATGACGTTGTGGCAGTTCTTCTTACTCGGATCTTAGGGGACACCTATCATCGGTGGAAAGACAAAAGCAAGTCCGTTGGCGCGCACGAGATGCCTCTCGATATCTCTCGGTATACCGAAACGATGCCGGGAGAATTCGCAAACTACTTTGTCCGGTTTGATCCGAAAACGTTGTGGGGGTTTCTTGACCACTTGACCAGCCAAGCACTACATATTTATACGCGCGTAGAGCTCATTGACTTAGATACCATTCGCTTGCTTGGTATTTTCTGTGACGATTTTATGACGAATAGCGGTGCCTTTTCCAACGCGCTAGATGTTGTAGATTTATTCAATGCGTTGGGGTCACCAGAGGCAAACGATGTCGCGAATTTCTCTTTGGAGCTTTTGCCGTCCGTGTTAGAGACCAAACGTGCATCAGGACAACAACAACTCGCGGTTGACGGATATGCGTCCATCGTTCGTCGAGGAACTGTCGACTCTTTGGTTTTGTCAGAGTTGGCGCACGATCCCGAGGTGTTTGAACAAAAAATTGTAAACGAAGAGCTTCTCTATTTTGGTCATGAGCGACAGCGTGAGGAAGATCGTCGGTTGCAATATATCTTGGTTGATTCATCCGCTTCCATGCGCGGACAAAGACAGGTGTTTGCACGTGGTTTGGCACTTGCGCTGGTAAAAAAGCTCTCACTTGAGGGAGACGAGATTTGGCTCCGGTTTTTTGATTCCCGGCTGCACGAGCTGATTCGCGTGTCGAAGTCTGGTTCGTTTCCCGTTCCCTATTTGTTGTCCTTTCGCTCAGAACGCGGGCGTAATTACGGAAAAGTATTTCGCCAGATTCACTTGGAAATCACAAAGTTGTGTCGCGAACATCGCAGACAAATCGTGATCTACTTTATCACCCACGGCCAATGCCATATTTCTCCGGATGTCGTTTCCGGTCTGGCAAAACTCGCGTTTCTGTATGGAATCATCATTCTTCCATCCTCAGATGTCGAGCTAGATTATTTGCCTCTGTTGGGGCGGCATCAGATAGTCGAATCCGCCGCCCTCGAGTCACGTGCCAATCGACGCGATCGTGCACTCAATATCGTTTCTGACGCAGGAAATACACGACGCGACTTAAAAATCATTGAGTCACTGTAGAGGTGAGATTAGAGGCACCATGGCACGGGAAGGGTTTGTTTCGATAGAAAGCATTGTTGATCAGGCCGAGCGATTCATGGCGCGAGGTCGTATCGAAGATGCAGAGCGCTGCTATCGTGAGCTGGTATCGCAAACCCACGTCGTCGACTACGAATACGATGACTGGCTTCGTAGTCTCGCAGAAATATATAAGCAACTTTCTAGGCCAAGGGAGGCGGGGCTTATTTATTTGTATCTCCACTATTTTGATTTGGCGCGCGAAGCATTTGCTGCAGACGGTATGGAGATCGAGCGCGCCAGAATTTTTGAGGTGGAAAAACGTTGGGCGGAGGCTGCCGATTCATATCAGCGAGCCCATTGCCCCGCCCATACGGCAGTGGCGTGGGAGAGGGCCGAAGACTACGAACAAGCTGCACGGTCGTGGAATCAGCTAGTGAAGAGCTCGAGTTTGTCCGGACTGGAGTATGAGGCAGCACTTGTCCATTTTAACTATGGAATGGCTACGGTACGGGCGGCAAAAGATATTGTTGCTGGCAAGCATTCTTTGGTGGATAGCCAACGTCGACTAGAGCGTGTTGCGGATGATTTTGAGACCCGTGGCGAGCGCGAGCGTGCCTTCGATTGCTACCAAATACTTCTCAATCTCGGTCGCGAATACGGCCAGTTTGAGAATCTTTCCGAAGGTTACGTAAACTGTATTCGGATCCTCAAAGCAGACAATCTCAAATTTTACGTGCTTCAATACTATGAAGACTTTATTGCCCTCGCTACCGAGCGAGGGGAGCTTCACGCCGCTTCCACTTTGTTTGAAGAAGCGGCAGACTACGCGGGGCGGACAGGATTGCCCTACGATCGCCACTACCACGCACAGGCTGCCCAATCGTGGATTCGCTGCGCCGAGAAATATCTGGAGGATGGTGCGCCAATCGAACTCACAGAGAACGCTCTATTGGCGAGCATTAGCAACTATTCTGTTGTCGGCAATTACGTGCGGGTCGGCTCGCTGTTTGAGCGACTCGCGGATCTGGATTTGCCTGATGCGAAGCGAAAACGCTATCGCGCCATCGCGCGGAAGTATGCTACGGCAGATCAGGATAAGTCTTCGTCTCCTGGATTTCCCGAATACCTTAAGCAACGTCACGCTTATGCAGATATTTGGTTTGTCGACGTTCTCGAGTGGGAAATGGGGGGAGATGCGTACCAGGTTGGATTGTCCATTGTGGGGAATCTCAAGTATCCCAATGGGA
This sequence comes from Kofleriaceae bacterium, assembly GCA_965223575.1. Classification (GTDB taxonomy): domain Bacteria; phylum Myxococcota_A; class Polyangia; order Haliangiales; family Haliangiaceae; genus CBDCWZ01. The sequence continues at coordinate 19,448 of CBDCWZ010000064.1, read as the reverse complement.
TCCGTCGTCGTGCTCTCGTTGTCGTCTTGCGTCAGGCCGATGCACAATATCGTGGCCAAGCGGACGATCCTGAGACTCTCGCTCGGGTGGCGGACTATCTTGGTGAACTGCAGTGCTATGCTGCATTGCGCCCACTCGAACGGTTCTACGAACATCCAGATCCGCGAGTACGGCGTGCTGCAGTGCGGGCACTTCGGTTTCTATTTTTTAAGCGGGCTTTTGTTCTGATTCGCCGAGTTTTAAACGATCCGGATGAGACCGTACGTGCTGCTGCGATAGAGGCAATCTCCGGATTGACATTTCCTCACGCCTTTAATCCACTCGTTCGCATTTACCGTGATACCCATGATCCGGAGATTCGCAACGTGACTTTGGAGGCGATCGGGAAAATTCAGAGTATCGAGGCGGGGGAGTTCTTGGTGGAGGTGTTGCGCCAGGAAACGGGGACATTGCGCGACATTGCAGCTCAGTATCTAGGAAAGTTGGACAACTCTGATGCGTTGCCTATTCTTAAGCAATATTATGAAATCGAATCAAATCCACAAATCCGCAAGATCCTCGCTGGTGTGCTCGATATTAGGGAGTAGGCGATGTCCAGCGTCGTGGGGGAGGGCGCTCAACTCTCGATCTGGCTCGTCTCTTATCATGTTTGCACTGACAGTCGTGCTGCTACTCAGCTGCGACCCACGCGCAGTGCGAATCGGTGGCGATGAAAAAGCTCCCAGTCAGGTATCCCGGGAGTTTGAATCTTGCGCTTCGTCGGCGGATTGCCAGTCGGGGTTTGCTTGTCTCGGAAATTGGTGCGCAAACCAAAAGCGTCTGGCGCAGGGGGACTATTATGTTGCGATGGCCCGGGTTGCGGCGGAAGGACACGACTTTGCCGCAGCCATTGCCCACTACCGAAACGCAGTGGAGCAATATCGGGCAGCAAACTTAAAGCCGCCAACGGAGCTGTTTTGTGCGCAAGCATCTGCCATGGTGGAGCTTCGCGCAGACGAAAGCCTTGCGGAAGAGGCCGCGAAGATCCTTCACGCTCGCTGCCTGAACGCGGTACCCGCAGGATCGGCATTGTATCATCGAGCATTGCACAGTTTTACCCTGCTGGCGGAAGTTGGATTTGATCCAGTCCATCTGGGGCAAAGGGAGCCAGCAGATCGTTACCTTACAGGAAGACCTAGTGCACCGTCCGTCGAAAACGTCAAGCTGGAAGTAGACGGGAACGTAAAAACGAGGGCGGCAAACTATCGAAAGTTTATTGATCATCTCCGAAAAACGGAGTCTGTGCGGTCATCGCTATTGCCGTGTTGGAAACAAAATTTGGCAGCCACCAAGGAAGCGCGAATGATTGTGATATTTCGCATTCGCTCGCGCTTTGTCGAAGCCTACGATGAAGCAGATGATGCCTACCACCTCAGCATTGTAGACGGTAAGGATAGCGCCAAAGACCCCGCATATGCCTGCGCCAAGGCTGTGCTTGTTCCGATCCTCAAGTCTCAGCGTCAGCGCAGGGGGGGCAAATGGAACGGGGAGATCGCGATTTCTCTCGGGAGCTAGAGCACCGACCGGTTTGCATCTCTATTGCACTACCATCGTGGCGGCATATACGAAAACGCTCGCACAAGTGCGAATAGATTCGCACTCACAATCTATGACCTTTCTTTGTACGCGTTCCACATGGCTAAGCCAAACTGAGTTGCGAGCGAAATTACCCGTGCATAGAATTTGCAGGAGGGATTTCCATGAGATGGATTAGACGGTTTCGAGGGCTAGGTATGGCGGATGTCCCAGTTGTTGGTGGCAAAAACGCGTCCTTAGGAGAGATGATTTCACAGCTCACCGAACTTGGAATCCGGGTTCCAGATGGGTTTGCGATCACAGCAGATGGATATCGCCATTATCTCGATGCTGGACACCTGGAGGGACCGATTCGCGATCTTCTCGCTGGTTTGTCGGTGGACGACGTGGGCAGCCTACAACTTCAATCGAAGCGAATTCGAAATCTGATGCTGCGTACGCCTTTGCCGCAAGAGTTGGTGGACGAGATCAGGCAATCCTATCAAGATCTAGCGCGTGTCGCGCAAACGGAGGAGCCCAATGTTGCCGTTCGATCTTCAGCAACAGCCGAAGATCTACCATCCGCAAGTTTTGCTGGACAACAAGAAACCTATCTAAACATTCACGGCGAGGCAGACCTTGTTGACGCTGTGAAACGCTGTTTTGCTAGCTTGTTTACGGCCCGAGCGATTAGTTACCGGAACCAGAGAAATTTTGACCACATGGAAGTCGCCTTGTCTGTGGGCGTGCAACGCATGGTGGCATCTGATCGTGCGAGCGCGGGCGTTATTTTTACTCTCGACACCGAATCCGGATTCCGCGACGTTATTTTGATCAGTTCTTCGTGGGGGTTTGGCGAAGGAATTGTGCAAGGGCAGGTAAGTCCCGACGAAATGTATGTCCACAAACCGACTTTGAAATGCGGATTTGACGCCGTATTATGGAAGAAAATCGGTAGTAAAGAAACAACGGTTGTTTACGACCGCGGCAGCCACCGTGTGAAAACGGTTCCAACACCTGATAGAAAGCGTAAGGTACTGTCGCTCTCAGATACGGACGCACTTGTGCTTGCGCGGTGGGCGATGACGATTGAAGAGCACTACTCGCGTCTGCGCGGTGAACCCACTCCGATGGATCTAGAGTGGGCCAAGGATGGGGATACGGGTGAGTTGTTCATCGTCCAAGCTCGGCCAGAAACCGTCCACAGTCAAAAACAGTTGCCAACATTGACCCTGTACAATCTCAAGGAACAAGGACAAGTCATCGTGGAGGGGAAAGCGATTGGAGACGGGATTGCTGATGGTACTGCTCACGTATTGGCGGGTGCGAGCCAGATCACCAAATTTGTCCCTGGAGAAGTACTGATTACCCAGGTCACGGATCCCGACTGGGAACCTGTGATGAAAACCGCAGGTGCTATCGTCACCGAAAGAGGCGGGCGCACCTCGCACGCAGCAATTGTTGCCAGGGAAATCGGGATTCCGGCAATTGTCGGTGCATCGAATGCAATGACCAAAATCCAAGATGGCCAGACGGTGACGGTAAGCTGCTCGCAAGGCGCCACGGGCTATGTTTATGATCGGGCGCTAGCGTTCGAAAAAAAGTGTATCGATGCGACGGCGCTGCCGGCAACACGCACAAAGATTATGCTGAACGTCGCACAACCTGAGCGGGCATTTCGCGCCGCGATGTTGCCCAGTGACGGGGTCGGATTGGCTCGAATGGAATTTATTTTTGCAGGCTGGGTGGGAGTGCACCCGCTAGCGCTGCTTCGCTATGAAACGCTTTCGCGTAAGCTCAAGCGCGAAATTGATGCACGTACGGAGGGGGCCGTTGACAACAAGGAATTCTTTGTTGACCGGTTGTCCCAAGGAATCGCAACGCTTGCGGCGGCATTTTATCCGCGCCCGGTCATTTTGCGTTTCTCAGACTTCAAGACCAACGAGTACGCCCGATTGGCAGGGGGAGAACCGTTTGAACCTGTCGAAGACAATCCCATGCTGGGATGGCGCGGTGCAAGTCGCTACTATCATGCTGATTTCAAAGATGGATTTTTGCTGGAAGTCGCCGCGATTCGTCGCGTTCGCGAGCAATTTGGACTGACGAACCTAAAGGTGATGGTACCGTTTTGCCGCACTCCAGAGGAGGGCGCGGCCGTTCTTGATGTTGCAAAAGAAGGAGGACTCGTCCGTGGCGACAATGACCTCGAAGTCTACGTTATGGCTGAGATCCCATCAAACGTGCTTTTGGCCCATCGATTTGCCGAGCTATTTGACGGGTTTTCCATCGGTTCCAATGACCTTACGCAACTGATCCTCGGTGTCGATCGGGATTCAGAGCATATCGCAAACCTATTTGATGAGCGGAACGAAGCCGTTCGTCGTGCCTGTACGATGTTAATCGAAGCAGCTCATCGCGCAGGCCGACCTGTGGGAATCTGCGGCCAAGCGCCTTCAGACTACCCCGATTTCGCGGCATTTCTTGTTGAGCGTGGCATTGATTCGATCAGCGTTAGCCCCGATGCTTTGATCGCGGTAAAACGCAAAGTCGCCGCAGTAGAGAGCGATTTGTCGAATCATTCTGAGTAACAGCGGCTTTCAGTGGGGGGCCATGCGCAATCTTTCGCGGTGTTGCGAAAACGCTCGCAGCGGTTTTAAGAAAAAGGGTAGCACCATGATCTTCGAGTTGCCCCATTGTTACATCGTGGCTAGCCTGTATGGAATCGATAGCGGGGGCTTCCAATGACATGTCAACCTAGAGCTCATCTCAAAAACCTCCCATCGCTTGGCCCGCGATCCATCGCACCGAGCGACGTTGTGAGCTCCGAGGTCCCCAGTCACGTATTTCAATACGTTCCAGGGGACTTCTCGCTCGCGCCTCGCTCGGCACGCGCCTCGCGAACCAAGCTCGGTCCGGTTTTTGAGATGAGCTCTAATGTTCGGACCGGTTCCAAAACGAATTTTTCACATTGCCGTCGCGTAATCGTACTTGGTCATGTAGTGGCACTCACGGTGGGGTTCGTGGGGGCCTGTATGAACAACGAGCTAGGGGTGTTACGGACCGCACAAACAGGGGATTTGTCCAATGGTCCCGCGGCCCGTGCCGCCTTTGATGCTGACCTTGTCGACGCGTGCGGCAACGCAAGCTACCCAAACGGGTCTGAAAGTAACGTGCTTCGCGCTCCCTATCTCCAGCAGACTCGACATGACGGAACACTCGTGATGTGGGTATCTAAATCGCAATCCGCAGAAAAGATTGTGGTGAACAGTGTTAATGGGGATGAGGTTATTTCTGCACCTGGACTGATCGATTTCAGTGCATCGTTACTGCCGGCGGGGCGGCAGTATGTCGCCAGGATCGTCGGTCTAGAGCCTAATACGATCTACTGCTACTCGCTGCATGACGGAGATCAGATTATTCTGGGTAATGTCGGCTTTAAGACCGCACCCGCGCTCGGCAGCAATGAACCAATTCGGTTTGTTACGTTTGGAGACTTAGGTACTTTGGGTGTCGATCAATTTGCCGTGCTCGAACAGCTAGCAACGGTTCAGTTTGATCTCGCGCTCGTCAATGGTGACGTTGCTTATGATAGTGGTTTGCTCGAAGAGTTTGAGAACCATTTCTTTGCAGTATATAGCAAGATGCTGCGCAGTATTCCTTTCTTCGTCACAAGCGGCAATCACGACTACGCGACCAACGATGCTGAGCCATATCGGCAGGTATTTGCATTGCCCGAGAACGGCGGTAGTGCTGGTCGAGAGCGTTGGTATTCTTTCGATTGGGGCAATGTTCATTTTGTCGCACTCGATACTGAGAGGATCGGCGCGGAGCAGGCTGCCTGGCTCGATGCAGACCTGTCTCGCAACCGGCAGCCGTGGGTGATCGTTACCGGTCACAGGCCGGCTTTCTCATCTGGGGCACATGGAAGTAGTCGGGGGGTTCAAGAATATTTCGTTCCCTTGTTTGAGAAGTATCAGGTTCCACTCGTGATCGCTGGTCATGATCATAACTACGAGCGAACTGTGGCGATCAATGGCGTCACCTATCTGGTTGCGGGGGCCGGGGGTGTTGGAACCCGCAGCGTGGGAGTCTCTCCGTTCACGTCCTTCTCCCAGCAGGTCAGTCACTTTGTCTACGTGATCATTGAAAATGACACCTTAGTGGCACATGCAATTGATGGCTCCGGAGCGGAATTCGACACACTAAAAATCACCCGGCCGCTCAAGTAGTCCTTCCTATCGGCCTCCACCGTAGATGCAGACAAACCTGCCCTTGAATTCACCCAAAATCCTAATGTGTATGATAGTTGGCTGAATTTATCGATGCGGTCGCATAGGTTATTGGTTCCGCGTGCGCTAACGTACACACGAATCATGGCCTGGGATCGGAGCCAATAGTCGTGCCGTTTTACATCTTGTGGCCCAGCGTTAGCGTGATGTTCGTGTTGTCGGTCTTTCTCGGTGTCGCCGCTCCGCACGCCGATGCCGAGAAAACGCCAATTGAAGTTAGCGATGGCAATGCAGAGGCAAAAACGAGTGGAGATAAAACAACCATCGGGGCCAAAGAGGGGGCACCATATCCACATGAGGCCCATGGCATCCTGATACCCCGAACACCCAAACCGCGGCCTGTTCGTAACTTAGCTCGCGGGCTGCTTTATGTGCCGCGTCGGGTCCTAGAGCTTGCGTTACTCGGTCCACGCATCATGTTTTGGGCCTATGAATACTATGATCTCCGCGAACGTTTCTTTGACGTCTTTTTTAACGACGACCGAACGATTGGATTGTTTCCATCCGTGTTCTTTGAAACAGGGGTAGGCCTAAATGCCGGCGTTCATTTCGTTCATCGCAATTTTCACAAAATGAAGATCCACATGCGGGCGGGCTGGGGACTCAACAGACGGCAAGACTACTGGGCCAAAGCGACGAGGGAGCTTTGGGCACAGCGCGCTGTACTTCAATTGACGCTCGGATACCGGGTCCGTCCCAACGCACGCTTCTTCGGTATTGGTAATGGGACTCTGGAGCCAGCCACAATGAGTACCTTGATTGATCCGACCAGTTCAGACACGGCAGTTGCCACGCGATTTCGATACAATGATGTCATCGGTCGAGTGGGCATGGGGGTTTCATTGTCCCGACGCTTTTCTCTTGAGATGCAAGGAAAGATGATTGCGCGAACCTTTCGCGACAACCCGCGTTTGGGCGATGATGCGTTTATTGGTGATATCTACGATACAGCGCGACTTACTGGTTATGACAATAACCTGCTCAATATTTCGGCAGCACTGCAGGCCGTATACGATACGCGTACAGTGGCAGCTTCGGCACTGTCCCCAACACTGTCGTCCTCGGGCAGTTTCCTGAGTTCGTCGATTTCGTATCAACACGGGGTTGGCGACGATCCCTCGCAATTTTTGCGTGTGGGGGGGCAAGTGCACCGTTGGATTGATATCTATCGTGCAGATCGGGTCCTGGTCCTCGGGGTTCATTTCGAAGCAATCTTCGGCAAGCTGAGCGACATTCCTTTTGTCGATTTGGTCGCGCTGGGTGGAACTGAACGATTGCGCGGGTTCCATCGCAACCGTTTCAGGGATCGGATTGGTGCTGTTGGCACCGTTGAATACAATTTTCCCGTTCAAGAGGCCATGTCGATGTATACGTTTGTCGACGCCGGACGTGTTTGGCGTGATCTGGGCTCAGTAGGCCTGCATGGGGTTCGCGTTGGGTTTGGTGGCGGTGTTCGTTTTTATTCACGCAACGCGTTCATCGCACGCATCCTAATTGCGTCGACGACTCAGGGCGGATTCACGTTTAACCTACTTCTTCATCCGATCTTTGGCGCGGCACCGCAACGACCATGAACAAATTTCGCGGACATCATTTGGTTGTCGTGGCGGGATGCGTGCTAACCATCTCCTGCGCCTCTTCGCTTGTGGGGACCCTCCGGTTCAAGAACCAACCGCCGGTATGGGAGGTCAATGATCGCAGAAATGTTCCCCATCCACCAAGCAAGTTGCCGTTCAGTACCACTTTTCACTTCGTGGAGTCGGTGTTTTACGAGCGAATCCAGCGAATCTTGGCCATGGAACCGCCTCGACGAGCCCTCAACATAAACTCGCTAGGAGAAGTGCCCAATTCGACTTGGTTTACCAATCGCATTGGAGTTCGCAAGCTCACTCCCCAAGACGTTGTACGTGGTCCCAACCGTCACGATGGCCCCGATCTGTCACAGCCTTTGAAGATTGTCAGTACCAAACTGGGCGGTGCAGCAATTGGGTTCGTCGCGAAAGATTCGCGCGGTGACTCCTATATTCTCAAGTTTGATGTGCCAAGCGTGCCACTTCTCGAAACAGGAACCGATGTTATCGTACAGCGCCTACTTTGGGCCTGTGGTTACAACGTTCCGGAGAATTCTGTCGTGAACCTAGATCCGGGTCAGTTCGTGCTTGCCAAAAACGCAAAGATCAAAGATGCATTTGGCCGCAAACGACCGCTAACATCAGCGAAGCTCGAGGCACTATTGGATCGGGTTCATCACCGCGGTGACGGAACGATTCGCGCGCTTGCAAGCTTGTACCTTCCAGGAGTACCTCTGGGAGGGTTTCCGAGTCGCGGCGTACGCGCGGACGATATCAATGATACGGTGCCTCATCAACATAGACGGGAACTCCGCGGACTCTACGTGTTTTTTTCGTGGCTACAAAATACTGATGTAAAACCGGGCAATACTCTAGATGTATGGACGCAAGACCCGAGCGACGGCAACCGTCACTTCGTCGTTCATTATCTCATTGATTTTGGTAAGGCATTGGGCGCCTCCCGCACAATTAGTAAACGTGCAAGTGATGGATACCGCGAGGCAATCGATTTTAGACAAGACATCAAATCCATTTTTGCCCTCGGTTTGTGGAAACGTCCCTGGGAAAAAGTAAAGGCGCCCAATTTGCCTGGGGTCGGATACTTTGATGCGAGACACTATCATCCTGGCTCTTGGCGCTCGCATCGACCATATCTTCCGTTCGCGTACAAAGATAAGTACGATATGTTTTGGGCGGCGAAGATCATGATGCGGCTGACTCCGGCACACGTGCGGGCGGCAGTCCTACAAGGACGATTTGACGATTCACGCTCCGTCGAACACATTGTACGTATCTTGATAGCCCGGCAAAGAAAGACCGCGCGTCACTGGTTTGCCCGCGTCAACCCCATCGATCGATTTCGCGTGAAAACAGCGGGCAATGAGAAATTGCTATGCTTTACGGACTTAATGGCGCAATACAAGCTCGATCCATCAGGGACTCATGACACTAGCTACCACGTTTCATCATTTAACTTTGGAGGCGATGCGCTTGGTACTGGGCAATGGATAACGCCAGCGCGCTCGCGAGTCTGTGCCCAAATCCACATTGCCAACGACAAAGTCGGCTACACGATTGTGCGCATCGTTACGCGCCGCAGATCGGAGAAGAAACTTGGCATTGTCGAGGTCCATCTAGCTCGAAATCAATCGGGACAAATCAGAATCATCGGCGTGAACCGCCGGTAAATAGGCCATTTCGGGTAGGGTTGAAACCTTAGAATGTGAGCCTAGTAAGGCTACCATCTACAGGAAATGCTTGACGAAGTGCTTCATACCACGCATGATCGTCATTAGTGGAGAAGCATAACAATATTCCTCCGTTGTCTGAAGATTTCGATTGTGACAACGCACAACCCTATTTCATTTGGGACGTACCTATCACTTTCCGCGAGCTAAAGGAGCGTCTACACCATTCTAATGTCGATACCAAGGTTTTGTGGATAGCACGAGTGCTTCGCGAAGCTCGCTATCCTGATGTCTGGAAGTTGCTGACGCTGGGCGACATTCTCCCGCTCTATGTACGTGTTCGAAAGCACCTCGGACGAATGCGAAGGTTCTGGGATTTTCTTTTAGAAGGCTGGCACAAAGATGGCCTTATCAGTTTCGCGCCTTAGCCCATTGCAACGTGATCTTCTCGAGGCGTTTTTTGAGCACGAGCAGAATTTTTATTTGACAGGTGGTAGTGCGCTTGCTGGGTTCCATCTCGGTCATCGTGAGAGTAAAGATCTTGACTTATTCGCGTCTCCCCCTGTCGATTTGGATCTAGCGGAGCGCGCGTTGGAAGCGGCGGCCAGATCGTGCAACGCAGTGCTTCGTTCGCAGATTCGATATCCAGAGTTTCGACGACTTATTGCGAGTCGGGGAGACGACACTACTCTCATTGATCTTGTGATTGACACCGCACCTGGAGTTGATCCCCAAAAGTTGAAATTTGGGCATATTAGCGTGGACTCGATGCGTGAGATTGCGGCGAACAAGATCTGTACGATTCTGGGTCGCTGCGAAATTCGTGATCTTGTGGACTTAAGGGCGCTACTTGCCGCCGGTATTGACCTACAGGCTGCGGTGGATGATGCTAGCAAAAAGGATGCTGGAGTAAATCCAGCAACGATAGCGTGGTTGCTGAGCGAGTTGTCGATAGGGGGAGACGCCATCATTCCAGCTGGTGTCAGTGTTGACGAACTCAATCAATTTCGTGAGGATCTAATTCGCAGGTTGCGACTGCTGGCATTTCCCGAAGCGTAGCAGGGACGGTTTTACGTTTATACGTTTTTGACGCAATCAGATGTAATTTTGGGAGCCTAGAGAGCTGAACATGTAAAGTTGCTTATCGACGGTAAACGATCGGAATCGTTGACGAGGCGGACACTGCCAATGCAACCGTCTGTTTCCAGGCGAAAATCAGGCGCAACCAACATAGATTCGCCCGTATTTGGGCGTGGGCTGGCGGGGTTGGGTCCCGTCAAGGAGGACAACGTAGCCAGCGATTTCGAGGGGTAGCGTCGGAAAGTGAATTTACGTGTTCAGCTCTCTAGGATTCTTCGCCGTGGAACGGAGATCATCATCGTAGGTAACGGGACAGATGTTTGGTTACGGAATCGATATAGCCGCCGCCGAATAGGTTGACGTGGACGAGGAGCGGGTAGAGTTGGTAGAGTGCTGTCCGGTCTGCAGACTCTGGGTCGCGTTTGTAACGGTTGTCGTAGGCGGCAAGCATGCGGGGGTTGAGTTCGCCAAATAGCTCGAGCATGGCCAAATCGATCTCTCGATTACCGGCATAGACTGCGGGGTCAATCAGGTAGGGAGTCCCATCGGGTCCGGTGTGAATATTGCCGGTCCATAGATCGCCATGAAGCCGTGCTGGTGGTTCTTCAGGGCCAGTCAATTGCGGCATTCGCTCGAATAGTCGGGCGAATTGAGACACCCATGCAATCGGCGCTGATCGCGTGTCAACGGCACGTTTGACTTGTGGCTCTAAACGTCTGAGGGCATAAAACTCTGGCCAGGTGTCGCACGGACGATTATCCTGAGGAAGTGTAGCAATAAAGTTGTTGTAATCGAGTCCAAACGAGGCCGCGCTATGTCGATGGAGTCGTGCGAGGCCGTCGCCCAGTCTTTCATGAAAGTCCACAGCGGTCGGACCGGACGTGAGTCGTTCAACAGCCAGATAGCTCGTAGCGGAGCTGTCTGCCAGACCAACCGATATGACTTTAGGCGTTGGTAGAGCATTGGTTTCACGCAGCCACGCGAGGCCTTTGGCCTCGCACGAAAACATACCGGAAGGAGCGTTTTGGTTGGTCTTGATAAAGAGCTTTTGCCCATCGTTCAGCGTTACGAAAAAAGCATCATTGATGTCTCCCCCTGAGACTGGCTGTGCCGAGGTAATTGCCCGCTTTAGGTCGGTTTCAATCCGGTGCTTCGTTTGCTCGTTCATTTCGATTTTGATGAGCTATTTATTGGGATGGCGTAGGTACAAGTGGATAATTGGCGCGTAAGTGTGCCAGTAATCCATTGCATCCCGAAACACAGATATCATAGACTTTATCAAAGCCCCCATCTCCCCCGTAGTAGGGGTCGGGAACATCTAGGTTTGTGGCACCCGGGTCAAACGATCGAAATAGATGAATCTTCGATTGTTGGCTGGGGGACGCCAGAGCGACGAGGTCGGCGAGGTTGTTTTGGTCCATCGCAAGTAGTAAATCAAAACGATCAAAGTCCCCAGTGGTTACCTGTCGCGACCGAGAAGAAAGCATGATTCCTCGTTTTTGGGCGCATGCGCGTGAGCGCGTGTCAGCGGGTTCGCCGGTGTGCCATGCACCAGTCCCAGCACTGTCAACTCCTACTTGGCTTTGCAGATTGTGCTCGGCCAGGAGGTTGTGCATGATGCCCTCCGCAGTTGGCGAACGGCAGATATTTCCGAGACATATGAAACAGAGTCGAACGACCATCTTTTAGGGATAATTTACCTGCTTAAGACAGGACTTGAATTGTCGCAAATCGGGCTTGGGGGGACGGAGCCAATGTGGCAAATTCCTGATAGCACCGTAGAGAAACGACACAACTCCCGAAAAGGATGGAAGAAATTTTCCCTATTGTGCAAGAGCATGATAAAACGGTAGGAATTGTCGCCGAGAAGTTAATGCTACACAGTAGATATCGAAATAAGCAACCGGTACGCCAGCGTTCATTTAATTGGCTCGTTTTGCTAGGGGCTCTGGTCGCCGTTAACCTCTATGTTTTTGTACTTCGAGAGGATACGTCTGTTCCTGCGGTAATGAAAGCCGCCGCACTGGCGAATCCGAGTGCAAAAGCAGCGTCCCAACGGGGGCATTCGGTCGCTGGGGCGAAAGCCGTGGACCCGGATGAAAGCCTTTGGAAGTCGGGCACTGTTCGCTCGGGAGATAGCCTGGCTCGAATTCTTGGTAGGATCGGCGTCGCTCCCAACGGAGTCGATCAAATCCTGCGCGCGATGCAACCCCACTTGGATTTCCGATCGATTCGAAAAGGGCAACGTTATCGATTTCGCCGCGATCAAGACCATAAAGTGAACGGATTCGAGTTGCGTGTATCCCGGCTGATTGCAGTACGAGCAGAGCGCGACGGAGATAGTGGTGGATTCAAAGGGCGAAAGGTTATCACGAAGACCGCGGTGCAGGTGTTTGAGATTGCGGGGACGGTGGAGTCGTCACTATACAATTCCGTCCGTGATCTCGGTGAGGACCCGGTCTTAGCGGGAAAGATTGTCGATGTTTTCGCATACGACTTAGAGTTTTATCTTGAGGCTCAAAAGGGGGATCAATTTCGTCTGATCGTAGAAAAAGAATATGTTGACAACGATTTCTTACGCTATCGACGCATTTTAGCTGCCGAGTACCGAAGCCAGACAACCGGGACGCACCGCGCGTTTTATTGGCGGAAGCCGGGACAGGATGAGTGGCGGTACTATGACGAGAAAGGCAACAGTGTCACGCGGACGCTCCTGAAGAGCCCGTTAAAGCATAGACGGGTGACCTCGAAGTTTAGCAAATCCCGAATCCACCCAGTATTGAAAAAACCGCGTCCGCATCTTGGGGTGGACTATGCGGCCCCAGAGGGCACTCCCGTTCGGGCGGTTGCAAGTGGAAAAATAATCTACCGCAAGCGGCGCGGAGGGGCAGGAAACGTCGTTATTATTCGGCATCCGGGCGGCCTGGTGACCGAGTATATGCACCTATCTCGGTTTCGCTCTGGTCATCGGGTAGGAAAAACTGTCGCCCAAAAAGAAGTCATCGGCTATGTCGGTGCCACGGGGCTTGTCACCGGTGCCCACTTGCACTTTGGAATGAAATACAAGGGCAAGTATGTGGACCCGTTGCGGATGAAAACAACCCGGCCGGAGCGGATTGCCCAGAAGTACCTCGGTAAATTTCGTCGTCGGGTCGACCAGTTGCGCGCACGGCTTAGTGCGATTCCTGAGGGGACGGCAAAGGTACGAAAAGTGGCGCTTGCACCAGGCTCTAAGAGCACAGGGCCTCGGTAACCAAGATCACCCGATCAGGGTGGCGATTGGCCGAAATACAAACAATGCTCTCAGTGATTGTGAGCGAGCGTCATATTGTCTGGAGGACAAGGACTTCGTGTGTGTGTGATTTTGCCTTGCCCCACGCAAAGTTGTGAATCAAACTAGAACTAGGCGTGCTTCGATTACTGATTGGATTGATAAAGGGTGCTTTTCTCGGAGGATTGGTAGGCGTGGGTGCTTACGCGGTGAATCTGTCGGGGGCGTTTCATTGGATCACCTACGGTTTTGTCGGGACTGTAGTGGGACTGCTCGTGGGGCGGCCGGTCTGGTTTCACTTGTTTGATAAGGGCAGTACTGTGTTTGTTTCGGTGCTAAAGGCATTGGTAGGTTTGGGCATTTGTGTTGGTGTTTATGCGATTGTCGCGAAAGTTTGGGGTGGTTTTTCTGTCGCGATTGCGGGCGAGACGCGCAATGTTTTTGATTGGCAATACATCATGGGGGCTGGACTGGGAGGGCTTTATGGTGCGTGGGTTGAGGTGGATGATGCCCCGAAGAAAGATGTGGCTGGTAGCGCTAAAGATCGCGAAGGAAGGTTGAGTGCCAGTTCCTAATGCGGTCGTAGTTGCAGGTGCAAATGGTGCGGGGAAGACGACGTTTACTCGCCAGTTTCTTCCAGCCCAGTATCCCGATGCTGTGTTTCTGAACGCTGATGAGATCCAGCGCGAAAGCTCGAAATTTTCTCATCGTGTAGCGGCAGGAAAGGAGCTGTTGCGGCGCTTGGCCGCAGCAGAGCAAATGAGGAAAAGCTTCGGCTTAGAAACGACCCTTTCGTCGCGGATGTATGTGAAGCGTGTGGCTAGATGGGAAGCAGCAGGATACCGAACAACGCTTCATTTTATTGAGCTGCCATCAGTAGATTACGCGCTGGCCCGCGTGGCGAACGTGTAGCGGCCGGCGGTCACATGATTCCACCAGATGATGTAAGGCGTCGATTTCACAGGGGGTTGGGGCTATTCCACAATGAGTATAAGGAATTGTTCTTACAGTGTTATCATTGGTACAGTAACGACCAAGGATTGAGACTTGTCAAACGATTCGAAAAATAGCGACGAAGGCGGAGAGTTGGAGCTTCTATTAGAAGCTGCTAGGCGCGCTAACTGGGACGCAACGCACGGTCCGCCGCATTTACGATCGGGGCGCTATTTGCTTCGTAGGATTGCTGTTAGTGATGAAGAGCGCGAAGGGTAACGAATCGACCGGCTATTTTAACCCCACAAGCCCAAAATTGCTGTATTTAACACCCGCCACCTAGCGCAGATCTTGGAAGGTGGTGTTTGGTGGAAATCGCGCAGGGCACCCGGGGGTGGTGCGGGAAAATCGCAAGTGCTCGGGAACTCGCGTGGACCATCCCCTCGCGTTGGGACCTCTATCGCGGAAGCCGCTGGTGATCGTCCCGAAAGTTGAGAATGATCGTCGCAGGAGCACCGCGGAAGCAGGAGGGTGGGGAACGGAGGGGTTTGTTTGCGGAGGGGTTACAGGATATCGTAGAGGAGTCTTGCGCCGAGCATGGCGCGGTCTTTGTTTTCGTCTCGATTGTTGGCGGCAAAGTCGGCGCGGAGAAAGATATCCAGGACTGGTGTTCTTACGGATTTGCCGAGCACGATTGGGACAGAGATTTCAGCGGGAAAATAGACCGCTGGACTGTCGGCAAACACGAGGGCGACACCAGGGCTAAGGAATAGGGGGCCGATTCCGATGGATCCGGTTGCGCGGATTTCCCAGGCGTCAGACGCAGTCGAATATCCAGCTTCTGCGCGAATTGCAAAACTTGGTTTTTCGAATGTTTTGGGTTGTAACACCATGAGCAGCTCTTTCTTAATGTCTGCCCAAACCTGGTCTGCGATCTTTCGCATATCTGCTTTGCTAGGTTTTTTGTTTTGTTGGATCATTTTTTTAACCCGCTGTTTCATTGCGTCTTTCATGCGCGCCTTTACGATCTCAAGGATCCGCTTTTGGCTGGGCGTGACTGGGATGTCAAACTTATAGAGGGCAAGGCCTGCGGACGCCTGAAAGTCGATATCTCCGTCGAAGGTCAGTCCGGGGGCGATTGCTGCGTACGGACCAACGGCGATTCCACGGCGAGCTCGTTTGATCGCTCGTTTGGTTATTTCTTTAGCGAGTTTCTGATATTCGGGAGTGTTTTCGATAGATTGTTGCTCTTGGGCTATCGCGTGAGAAGATAGGATTGCACTACAGATAATGGTTAGTAGGATTCTGGGCATGGATATCATGGTATCCGGTAGACTTTGGGTGTTCCCTCTTTATTCAGTAGAGGACTTCCATCAGTGTAAGTCCGTGTGCGGGGGCGGTTTTTCCCGCTTGGGTACGATCGAGGCTGGTTAAGATTTGGGGGATTGCATCCGGTGCTAGCTTGCCTTCGCAAACGTTGACGAGGGTCCCGGCGATAATTCTGACCATATTGCGGAGGAATCCGGTTCCTCGGACGTCAATGAAGAGATCGTTTTCGGTTGGTTGCGAGATGGTGATGGACATGATTGTCCGGATCGTGGTTTTTGCCGAACACCCCGATGCGCGGAATGCAGAGAAGTCATGGTCGCCGACAAGATGTTTTGCAGCGGTCTTCATATCGTTTATATTAAGGTTGGTGGGGTGGTGCCATGACCAATTGCGCAGCAGGGGAGATCGCGTGGGGCGAAGGTTGATTTGGTAGCGGTAGTGTTTTCCCTTGGCCGAGAACCGGGCATGAAAGTCGTCCGATACCTGACTTGCATGCACGACGGCAATGGATTCAGGGAGGCTGCTATTGAGACCGCGAACGAAACCATGGCAGGGGATGGTCGTCTCGGTTTGAAAGTGGCAGACTTGGCCGCGGGCGTGAACACCGGCATCGGTCCTCGAAGCTCCGATGACTGGGGTGGGAGAGCCCTCAGCTGGTAGGGAGCCCTCAGCTGGTAGGGAGCCGTCAGCGTGTGGCAAGCCGTCACCCTGCGGAGAGCAAATCATTCCGTGGAGAGCGACCTCGAGATGGCCTTGGACGGTCGGGCCGTTTGTTTGGCGCTGCCAGCCACACAAATCGGTTCCATCATATTCCAGGACGAGCTTGATTGTGCGCATGGCCGAGACGAGAGGAATACGACACGAAATGGGGGTTACATAGACGCGGTCTTGGTAACGGTTCCGTTTGCTTAAAATTCGAAATTGAATCCTGCAAAGTACGCGAGGTCGCCGACCCTGAGCTTATCGTTCTTGCCAAAACCATCTACGTCAGCGTAGGTGGCCTCAATAAACAGACCCGCGTGCTCAATACCGAGTTCGTTGCGCAAACTGGCGGCAGCTTGGGGATCGATCCGTTCCGCGCGGATCGCGATACCAACGGTTGCTTGATACCCCGCACTTGCTCCTTTGGCTCTGTTTCTGTCCCCGTCTGCATCGACGACCGAGGCGACCGATCCGCTGGGTTTGGTAATCCACCAAATGTAGTAAGACAATGATAACTTGCCGTATGGCACAACCGGAAAACGCCAGCGATCGTCCAGGGCGGTGAACCGGTATACAACGCCCAGTGAGGTGGGAATCATGTTGAATCGTGTGGTTTCCCCCGAGATTCGTTGGCCGGTAGATCCTCCGTCCGCGTTAGTCCCAAACGAACTGGCGCTGTTGCGCATGAACCCGATGCTGGAGGTGACGCCCAGTTGCCCCAAGGGATGCAGGAAAAACCGTTCGAGTTCAAACACGGTGATGAGTTTCTTTCCGCCGCCGAACATCTCTCGATAAGGTCCACCGGTGACACCGTTTCCTTTGTCGATCTCAGGTTTGTAGAGGCCAAATTTGATCCCGAGGTTCCAATTGGCAACGGGGGGCTGTTCGGCACTTTTTTCGGAGATATTGTCAAAGCGGTCCCAGTATGGCTGGTAGGGGGATTGCGCTGTTGCATCTCGGGGGAACAAAGTGATTCCCATTAGCATAACTGCAAGTGCAACTAGTGCCGCACCCAGGTGGGTTTGGGGCGTGCTCAGGGGCGCTACCGTCTTGGGCCGAAATGGTAATATGGCACAAGCTTTTGGTAGAAGTAGAGCCAAAAATAGCAGGAGAAGACAAAGAAGTTTTGCAATTGGGCTTGTGTATTCAAACAGTGCGACCAAGCCGACAACTGGGGCGAGCACAATCGCTGCGCCGACCTGGACGATGGTATGCTTGTCAAGCGTTGCGCCATAGGGCGCTACGTAGGCGTAGTAGTACTTGATAAGTGTCAGGCCAATCGCCGACGACGCAAGGGTGCGATCGCGAAAGTTCCTCAGGGTTTGGGTAAACGGGTGGTTGTTGCCGTAGGTTGATGTGACGAGACAAAACCCGCCTTCCGCGGTTCCGCCACTTTCTTGATACAGCTCCCAAAAGTCTGTGGTCTCAGAAGGCATTAGATCACTCCAAGTGCCAACAGCAGTGAAATTCCCAGACTCATCGATTGCGAGCAGCCGAACCTCGTAGGTCACCCCGTTAGTCAGGTTGTCGATGCGGAGAGATTCGGCAGTTCCTGCGGCGGTACCACATACGAACATTTGGCTATTAAAGGCATCATCTCCGTCCGTGCAGGATTCACTAAAATCCGCGTCACTAGGTGAGTCGGTTACGGGCTGACCATCGGAGACAGTTCGACACAGTGCTTGGAAGGAGTTGAAATCGGTTTGGTTGTCTTCTGGAAATTTCCAGGTGATTTCTACCGATTTTTCCCCCGCTTGTGCTTCTGCCTCTTCGACCGTAGGAGGAGGCTGGGTATCAATGGTTACAGCAAGTGTGTCTTGGCAATCATAGTCGTTGTCACCAGGGCCGTCGTCATCACGGTCGATATCAACAAGGACGAAAATCGTGCGCGTCCTTTCAACGGAAGGACATGTGGTCGTGCTTGCGTCGACCATCCGGGCGGTGGGAATCGTCAATACAACGGTGCCAGAGTCAAACTGGTTGCCAAGGATTTCGCCTCCGATCTGGAAACAGTTGCCTTGGTTTTCATTATCTTCACAGCCGGTTCCGACCCATACCTCGACATCATCGTTGTCGCTCAATTCGTCGCCTTGCAGGGTCAGTTCTACCTGAAACTCACTCTCTGGTTCGTTGGAGCATTCACAGTTACGGGCATTAAAGAATTCGTCCAACTCCGCGGTGTTGCTCTCAAATTCACCATCTCCCGTGGGCAGTTTGATCTGAATGTCGAAGGTGGTTGTTAGCGCCACCTGACCATCGTCAGCAACGCATTCCGCGTTGGCGGTGCGCGCGGCCAGCAATATGGCAACCGTTACAACTGTTACTACAAAAGATAGAATGCGCGGATTCATGGACACCTCAGTATGCAAAGATCAGTCATGAAAAGCTTCGTTATGCAAAGCGTTAATATTTGGAATAGTTGCAAGGTCGATACCATCAGGGAGCAGGCCCCTGGGAGGGGCAGCCTCTATAATATTGATAGGTTGCCTATTAGGTCTCTATCACGCGTGAGGTGGATCGGCAACTTGCCTGCCGGATTGGCAGGGTAGAATATAAAATCCCTGCCAGATTGGCAGTCTGAAACCGGTGACCCCTAGGGGGTGTCCCGATTGTGCCAGTGCCTCCAGATAAGCACATGGAATTGCAGGGAAGGCGCGAGGAGAGAGCATAGTTGTTCTACGTGACCGACGAGCAACGCGCCCTGCGGTTTCAGGGGGGTATCTGGTGGTACATTCATAATCGGGACACCCCCTAGTTTTTGGAACTCTTGTGAGCCAATGCCTGGTGAATTGCTTTACTTAGGCTTTGGGCTTGGGAGACTAAGGCGGAGTCAGAATCCTGACCAAATTCGGCTACATAGTAGATCTCGGTCAGATCCGCAAAATGGCTGGCACCTGGGGCGTGAACCTTTGCCAAAGAGGCGGCGTGCTCGCGTGCGGTCTGGGAGGGGGCTCTCGGAAAACCGCGCTTTTTGAGCCGGGCCAGTGTACGTAGGTAGAATCGGGGCAATTTCGCTATGCAGGGCGGCGAT
>CBDCWZ010000063.1:0-15513 GCA_965223575.1 Kofleriaceae bacterium | reverse complement strand
CCGGCGTATAAGATTTTTTTTAGTGGCGATGATTTAGAAATAGCCGGTTTGGGTTATTGCATTTGGCTGTTTTTTATGTATATCTTATGTACATGCAGATGAATATTCATATCACAGATGCATTTGAAAAAAAGCTGCTGGAGCTTATGCGTCGCCGTGGCATCGCCACAAAGTCTGAAGCTGTACGTGTTGCTGTAAGGGAAGCCTTAGAGCGTGATCTCCGTGATGTTCGGCGGTGTAATTTTGATGACTGGCTCGGCATCGGCCTAAAAGCACCAGAAAACTCCAACCCCAAGTTTTTGTCCCATGATGAGTTATGGGACTAATGTCCGGTGGTTGTTGATACATCAGTTGTTCTTGCCATTTTCTTTCAAGAAACTCACGCGCAGTGGGCCGCGGCGAAGTTGAATACACACGCTACCGAACTGCGCATGAGTACGGTAAATCTTACAGAAACACTCATTTTATTGGCTGATCGCCAGCCGCAAAACTATCAGGAAATGGAACGGCACGTGCTTGAAAGCGGCATTCGCTTCGTTCCACCGACAGTTGAGCAGTCAAAAAAGGCAGCGCTTGCCCGACTACGCTATCCGCTCAACTTGGGTGACTGCTTCGCATACGCTCTCGCGGCCGTGGAAGGATGCCCCGTTCTAACTTTGGACGCAGATTTTCGAAGAGTTGATTGCCCCATCGTGCATCCAAACCTATCAACTTAAACTGACAAGCGCGGGATGGTGTTTTAGTTGGCCGGTTTGGGAGCTATAAGTGGCCAAAATGAAAAAGGGAGGGCGTCGAGTACGTGTTGCTCGATGTAAACGTCTTGGTCCAATCATTCCCGACGAGCAAAGAATCTTTGCGACGATTTTGGGCGACATTGTCCGCAAAAGTTCGGCAGAAAAATGCCTAGACGGAAGTGTATCTCGGTGAAACGGTCGCTGCTGTGGCCAATGAGGACTGGTGATATAGATAACGTTCAGTAGCCCAGTAGCCGAGAAGGTTTGTTTAAAGAAAACATTGACTTAATAGGTTGAATTGACTGTTTGTAGTCTTACGAGTACAATAATAGTCATGTCGAAAGTGACCGCCACGGAGTTGAAAGCGAGACTGGGCACATACATGCGTGCCGTTCGAGCTGGAAAGCAGATTGTTGTTACCGATCGAGCCCAGCCAGTCGCAAAGCTGGTTCCGTTTGTCGTTGAACAGGAGGAAAGGCTACCAGTTTACCAGAATCGCGATCCTGCCGCGCCCCCTCTCGGGGAGGTAACCGTCAATACGGTAGAGTGCAAGGGGACAGATACAACTGCGCTTCTGATGGCCGATCGACAGCGACGATGATAGCGTTTATCGATTCTAGTGTTTTGCTGCGCAAGCTGTTTGGCGAGCCCAACCCGTTACCGGAGTGGTCGAGGATTGAAGAAGCCTATGCTTCACGGATTCTACTCTTGGAGATTGGGCGCGTCATCGATCGGGCCCGTTTGGGGGGGCATCTCGATGACCAGCAAGTCGTCGAGGTTCTACAGGAAGCTAGACGTGTCGTCCGCTCGATAGAAGTCTTGGCCGTTTCTGAGCGGATTCTTCAACGTGCAACCGGGCCTATGCCAACCGTAATAGGTTCTTTAGACGCGATTCATCTCGCGACAGCATTAGAACTCATTAGCGAAGGCGTTAAGGGGCTTACTCTTGTCACCCACGACAACCAACTGGGCCGTGCGGCTTTGGCGTTTGGTTTGGAAGTGAGTGGCATGCGCTGCTAAAAATAGCGCGTAGCATCGTGGATGATACGCCGAATCGTGAACGCAAAAGGGTGGGGCTAGTTCCGCTTTTGTGGACAGGTTTGGACACGCATTGGAGCCTAGGACGCTTCATTCGTCGCAAGAAGCCAACCGTTTGAGTTAATCGAGTTGGCGGTTGGGCGCCTGTTTCCGGTCAACCCAATTCCTTTTGTGGCGGCGGAAGGACAGCGGCAACAACATCACCTGGAAAGTCTGAGCTAGAGGCGATATACTAGGCCTATGAGCGCTGTTCCAAAACGCACGTGTGACCATGGTCCCATTGAGGAGGATCGTTATATCGTGTTTCGTGGCGCGACCTGGGCCGATTATCAGCGCTTGCAGGAGGTGCGTGGTGAGTGTGCGATTCCTAGGCTTACTTACTTAGAAGGGATTCTTGAGATCATGAGTCCATCGCGATCACACGAGCGGATCAAATCGATCATTGGGTGTCTGGTCGAAGTTTGGTGTCTTGAAAACGATATCGAATTTAGCACCTATGGCTCGTGGACGATCGAGGACAAACGGCTAGAGCGGGGAGCAGAGCCGGACGAGTGTTATGTATTCGGACAAGTAGAGGATCCAAGTCGTCCCGATTTGGCGATCGAAGTAACCTGGACGTCGGGCGGGATCAATAAGCTCGAGGTGTATCGCAAACTCGGTGTTCGCGAAGTTTGGTATTGGGACAAAGGCGTGATTCAACCCTACGTCCTACGCGATATGCAGAGTGATCCGCAGTATGAGGCAACGAGCAAGAGCGAGGTCCTTGCGGCGATCAATTTGCAGCAGCTTGCAGAACATCTGCATCATCCAACAACCAGTCAAGCAATCAAGGCGTACCGAGCGACGTTTTCGTAGCGATTCTCTGTTGATGAGTAAACAGATTGCCGTGATCAAAAACGTTCGGCCAATGGTTGGGCAAAGCGGTGTCTTGCAGCTGTGACAACGCGTCAGTCGTTGTCGTTTATTCCCTAAACAGATCGCAACGGAATGGCAAATCGGTGTTCTGTGTCCCCGTAACGGTATTTTTGCTTACTTTCCAATAGAAGTGTCGTTTTCGAATGTGCACAAAATTACCAATTTTGTTATTGATTTAGAGGTGTTAGGTGTAGTCATAGAAGCGCTTGTATTAGAGTGCATTTTCCGATTGACCTGTATTGTTACAGTCGGTAACGTGCAGCCGTTCACGTACAAGTCGTACTATCGCGGAGTCACCGCACATCTTTAGTGGAATAACTCGGACCAACCCAAGGAGAGACATCACCATGAACTTTTCAGCAAGTACAACAAAGGCTCTATTGCTCGCGTCGTCGCTAGCAATGGCCGCAGGGTGCAATAGCACTTCTGGTCCCGAATTGGGGCAACAAAAAGAGGGTGTAACCGGCTCTATTAGCGCGACACGGATAGATGGTGTCGATGCGTTTCGGATTACGGCTACGCAGCTCGATCATTTGACAGGGCCGGGGGCAACCGCTTCGCTTGATGTTTTTGACGATAGTGATTCCTTTTTCCTTGCCGTTCCTCCAGGAAGGTATCTGCTGGAGGTGTTCGCGATGAAGAATGTCGCGGAAGAGGAAGATGCAGTCCCAGTGTTGGAGGTTGCTGACAGGTGTCCAGATCCAGGCGTTATCAACGATGTTTTGGTGGAAGCGGACGCTGTCAACTCTGTTGGGCGGGTGCTGATTCAGTGTGAGGGGTCTGTCGGGATTGGCGGTATCAATGTCCAGATTTCGGAGCGACCGCAAGCAGGAAACTTTTCTGAGGACCAGAGGTTTACACCAGAGCAGGAAGCACTCGGAACCCCCGCATACGGTGCAGGCGATTGTCGTGCAAGGCGTATTTGCGTTGAAGTCGGCCAAAAGGGAGTTGACAAGGACGCACTCACGGTAACGTGGGCTTCACAGACCGAGGGAGTTACGGTCACCGATGCACCGGGTGGTGTCCAGATTCCGCTCGTAGAAACGGACCGAGAGGATGTCTATATCTCCTGTGCGATGGCATCGCTTGATGCGGCGACAAATCTGATCGACATTAAGGAAGTTGCCGATGAAACGTTTGTTTTTGGTTCAGGCAACGTCTCGGTTCGCGTCACTGTTGGTGGTGGTGGGCTCCGTGGCCCCGTTGGTGATGTGATTACAACCAGCCACCAGGCAAGCTTTAACTGTATTCAAGGGCTGAGTTCATCGATTGTCGGTAGCGTGGAGAATCCCATTACGACTGGGATCAATCTTGGTGGTTTCCACAATATTAGTGTGGATGTCCAGGGTTTGCCCGCTGCTTCGGGTGACTCTGCGTTTCCCGGTAGCCTTGAGGAAGGATTCTCCACCGATGAGCTGATGGCATGGTTGGTACAGACGGGTAGAGTCGCCGTATTTGGTAACATCGGTGTCTTCAATGGTGTGAATTTCCAATCTGGTGATGGCGGTCTCAATCCCACGAACGCAGTCCTCGGGGACGCGACCACATCATTTAGTGCAAAGACTTGTATCCCTTGGCATCGGAAGGATCGGGCGGGTGACCCGCAAAAATCATTGAGATTGGAAGAGCCCACAGGTACAGACGACTTTATTTCTTTCTCGGATATCGTGGTCGATCTTGACTTTGCCTCACAGGATATCTTTGAGATAGTGGAACTTACCGAAGACAATCCCGATACTCCTGAAAACGAGAGAACGGTAACGAGGGTCAAGAAGACGGTTGATGCAGGACTTCAGTCCGTGGCGTCAGGACCAACTTCTGGTAGAGAGATCGTCGTAGATGCTTCTGATGAGGGTAATATTAAGGAGCGGCCTTGTATCTCACTGGTTACCGACGTCGAAACGATACAAGCACCGGCAGATGGGTATGCCGATGGCACAGAGGTGACTATCACGGCCAATGTTGCAAATGCCGGTACGAACCGCAAGATGAGAGTCATACTCGGCGATGTGGTGCCTAGGGAGGGGAACTTCACAAACTCGGGGAATAACTTTAGTTCATTAGCGGATGTACCCGACGCTGCCGGAAACTTTGACATCACGGTTACGACAAATCGTGCGGTTGCTTCTGGCGAGAGGCTTTGGGTCATCCTTGAAATGCTGACCGAAGGCGACGATGGTGCACTGTGTGAAGCTGCCAAGTTTGACGCCTGTGCGGATGCCGACGTAGCAGCCGAGACTTGTACTTCCTTTAATAGCTGCCCAGAATCAACTCCAGCTCCACTGTAGTCTGCAATACGTTTGAGAACGAAGTAAGAAACAGGCAGTGTTCTATGACCCCAGCTCGACATTTGGTCGGGCTGGGGTTTTGCTTTTGCGGCGACATCCGCGTAAGCCGAGCAATACACAAATTGGACATTGATGTTGCTCATATATGTTGCGAGGGCGCAAAACGCGCAGGTATGATAAGATTGCCCCGCTATTCATATTTGGGTTGTCATAGTGTTAACGGTTTTTGTAAGCTGTGAGTCCGATCGAGCGCGGTTGAAGGGCGACGGGCTTCGGCCTGCGCCGCCCGTGGGTGAGGCGACGGTGTCGGTTCGGTGTCCCGATGGCACGGTGAAAAGAATTGCGATCAAGCAGGAAGATATTGGCGAGATCGATCGGGTCGCAATTGCGTGTTCCACCGGGATCAATACAGATGAACTCGTCGTTTCTATCATTCAAACCATTTTTTACGGGCCATCAATAACACCGCTAGCAGCGTGTGAGGAGGTACAGGCTTGTATTAACTATGGCGTTACTGGCGTTAGCGAAGAGGATTTGGAGCAGGTTCGCGGTGTGTGGACGGCCCCAAGTGGCGCGACAGTGACGCCTTTAGCGCCGACAGTTGTATTGGAAGAGGATACTGGCCAACAGCTGGTGATTGGTGGGGCTGCCATCTTCAATCAGTGTAGCGTGGTCTCGATTGCCCGAAATCGACCGAGGTTGGGCACTGTCCCAATCGTGTTTCAGATCGGGTTGCCGGATGGAAATGATGGACTTGCTTTATCGCCGGCGAGAACGGGGCTATCTGTGGACATGTCTTGCCTGGTTTCTACCGCTGGCGTCGCACCGGCGCCCGTCATTCGGCCCGGTAATTTTCATGAAATCCATGTGAGCGTTGCTGGGGTTCCACCGGCGTTTGATCCCGCCGAGCCAGACCTTAACAATCAAGATGTGAATTTTTTGTCGCGAAACGGGGCGTTTCGATTGCGGGCCAACATTGGTGTTGAGACCCCGGATGGCTTTGTCTCGGGTCCGACCCCGCTAACGCCGATTTTGCGTAATAGTCCCAATGGAAATAGCAATGGAATTATCACCGGGGATGTGTGCGTCCCGTTTGATCTGCCCGCAAAGGGAAACAGCTACTTTGTCTCGGCAGATGTCAGACTGAACCATGACAACGACAGTAAGACAGCGCCGATATCAGTCGCGTATGGGTCGCCAGAGAGCCGCCGGCTTGCCATCGATGGGCCGCCAGATTTGTCCGAAACGCCGTGCATTGCCATCGATGGGCCACTGGCGCTGCCTGTTGGGCCGGTTCGTGTTGGTCAGGTGATTCCGGTTTCGGTACAAGTCAAGTCGATGGGGACACGGCGTCGCTTGCTTGCCTTTTTGGTTGATGCGGAGAAGCAGGGCATCGTCAGTGTCGCAAGCGTCGATGCCCGGGATGCGGTGTTTTTCGACGCCGATGCCGAGTCCGTTTTCGAATTTGATCTGATTGTGGATACAGCGAGTGATTCGACAGAATACTATTTGATGGTCGAGCTTGAGACGGTACAGGGGGGAGACTCCTGTACGGCCGCACGGGATGTTGTTTGCCCGAATAACGCGACTGCCGGTGACAAGTGTTTGACCCAGCACAACGTTGCTTCGGGGAGCTGTCTGCAGTAGCGTTTAGTGATTGTCCTCAAGCTGAATGAGTGAACGTGCTAGCGCAAGGAAAAATTGTGCGATTATGTTTTTGTCTTGCAAGCGGACTATCTCCGAGGGCGCGAAGGACCTTTTGCTGACCAGAGGTGAGAAACTCGCTTAGCCTTGCTGGGTTTCGCGCTCTGCCCACATTTCCTCGTAGAGTTCGAGCAGACGTTTTACCTCGGGTTTTTAGTTTCAACCGGTCCCGATGGCGAAACAGTTGCCCGACGGTTTTTCGATCGCGGCCGTATGCGGGAAATGCGTCTGCGATCCTCTGCAGGCGCCAGGCCGCATCATCTGGTGCAGTTTGGTAGTCCCAAACGAGGTCTGGATCAATGTCTACTTTTTCTGCCACGTGCCTCGTATAATTGTTTATTTGCCCCACAGTCGCCCAAGACGTAATTCAATTGCTTCAAATGGTCTCGCGCGGACAACAGATTCGCCGGCAAACGTTTGAATAATTCGCCAGCTCGAAGGATTTGTGCCTGAATCGAGCTGAAGTACCTCAAGCATTTGGAGTTTGGGATCAATAAGCCAAAGATGGCTTGTGTCCGCATTTGCATAGAGAGGAAGCTTCTCAACTCGGTCAAACGCAGCAGTCGACGGAGACAAGACTTCACAAATCCAATCCGGGGCAAGCTCAAAGAAAGCAACATCAGGAACTTCAGGCATGTTTTCTCGGCGCCAACCAGCCAGATCGGGGACAAGCACATTCTCACCGAGGTGAAGTTCGGGCTCGTCGAGAATGATCCAGCCACCAGGACCGCTATCGCCGTCATCAAATGCGGGTCCCAATTGGTTGCCAAGCTTGGTCGATGCAAGCGCGTGTCTCGCTGTCGGACGAGGGTGAGTGTGGAGCACTCCGTTCAGTAACTCTGCAATACAATGACGAGGAGCGTTTAGCACGTCGATGTACGTTGCAAGTTGTTTTGCGGATTGAGCCATTTTTATACAATCATTATAACATTGCCTCGTGTAGTTTTCGGGGTTCTCATTCAAAAAACATTGATTTTAGTAGCTTACAGCAGTGCCAGCAAAATTCAGCTCGAAAGTGGTGTTCGCTTGATTAGACCACAGCGCAGAAGTGTTAGGTCGGCTGGTATTCGCCAAAGACGTCGCGGAGAGTATCGGCGATTTCGCCGACGGTTGCGTTTGCCTTGACGGCGGCGAGCATGGGGGGAATGAGGTTTTGGGTCGATTGGGCGGTGGCTTTGATATCGCTTAGGGTTTGGCTTGTTTTGCTTTGATTGCGCTGTGCCCGGAGGGTTTGTAGCGATTGGATTTGTTGCTTTTGGAGTGCGGGGTCGGCGGTTTGCGCGCTGGGCCCTGGGCTTTGCGTAGCTCGCCCGTTGCTTGGATTGTCTGTGTATGCGTTGACGCCGACGACGATGCGTTCGCCCGACTCGACGGCGGTTTGATGCTCGTAGGCGCGGTGTTCGATCTGCTTTTGGATGTACTTGGCCTCGATGGCGGAAACGACGCCGCCCATGGTTTCGATGGTGGCAATGTACTTTTCTGCGCGGTGCTGGATTTCGTCGGTGAGGGTTTCGACGGCGTAGGAGCCGCCAAGGGGGTCGATAAAGTCGGCGATGCCGGACTCGTCGGCGATGACTTGCTGAGTGCGGAGGGCGATGCGGGCGGCGTCTGCGCTGGGTAGGCCGAGGGCCTCGTCATAGGAATTGGTGTGGAGCGATTGGGTGCCGCCGAGGACTGCAGCGAGGGCTTGCAGGGTGACGCGGCTGATGTTGACGAGGGGCTGCTGGGCCTGCAGGGTGACGCCAGCGGTTTGGGCGTGGAAGCGGAGCCGCATCGATTTTGGGTTTTTGGCGCCAAAGCGCTCACGCATGAGGGTTGCCCACATACGTCTGGCGGCGCGAAATTTAGCGACTTCTTCGAGGAAATTGTTGTGAACGTTGAAAAAGAATGCCAGGCGTGGCGCAAAGTCATCGATGTCCAAACCTGCCGCTAGGGCGGCTTGAACGTAGGTGATGCCGTTGGCGAGGGTAAATGCGACCTCTTGCACGGCATCAGCGCCCGCCTCGCGGATATGGTAGCCGCTGATCGAGATGGTGTTCCACTTGGGCAAGTGCTTTTGGCAGAAGGTAAAGGTGTCGGTGACCAGACGCATCGAGGCGGCGGGGGGATAGATATAGGTGCCGCGGGCGATATACTCTTTGAGAATGTCGTTTTGAATCGTTCCCCTGAGGGCGTCCCGGGCGACGCCGCGCTCGTCGGCGACGGCGATATAAAGGCAAAGCAGTGTCGCAGCGGTGGCGTTGATCGTCATGGAGGTGGAGATTGTCTCGAGGGGGAGATCCTTGAAGAGGACGCGCATGTCTTCAATAGAGTCGATGGCGACGCCGACTTTGCCGACTTCGCCTGCGGCAAGTGGGTGGTCTGAGTCGCGTCCCATTTGGGTCGGCAGATCAAAGGCGACGGAGAGGCCTTTGCTTCCTTGAGCGAGCAGGTAGTGGTATCGCTGGTTGGACTCGGCTGCGGTGCCAAAGCCCGCATACTGGCGCATGGTCCATAGGCGTGACCGATACATGGTCTCTTGGACGCCCCGGGTGTATGGGTATTGGCCGGCCGCCGGTTGCTCGTGGCCGCTGGCACAATCGCTGTCGCGGCTAGCACAATCGCTCGCGCGGCTAGCACAATCGCTCGCGCGATAGAGGCCGCGAATGTCTATCTCAGCATCCGTAACGAATCGTTGTTTGCGAAGTTTCAAGAACCCCTCTACAGGTCGATCGTTTGCAGCGATGGGGAGGCGGTGAGGGGCGCTTCGGTTGCCGTTTGCACTTCTTGGAGCGTCACTTCCGGGGCGAGTTCGCAAACCGTGAGGCCGTTGTTTGTCACATCAATGACCGCCAGGTCGGTAATGATCCGATCGACGCAGGTTACACCGGTAAGTGGTAAGGTGCATTGGTTGAGGATCTTGGGGGCGCCCTTTCGGGTGACATGCTCCATCATGACGACGACCTTGCGCGAGCCGGCGACTAGATCCATGGCGCCCCCCATGCCTTTAACCATTTTTCCCGGAATCATCCAGTTTGCCAAATCGCCACTTGCGGACACCTGCATCGCACCGAGAATGCTGACGTCGACGTGTCCGCCGCGGATCATAGCAAAAGACTCGGCCGAATGAAAAAAGCAGGAGCCGGGGATTTCGCTGATCGTCTGTTTGCCGGCGTTGATGAGATCGGGATCCTCATCTCCTTCGTAGGGGAAGGGGCCGATGCCGAGCATGCCGTTTTCGGATTGGAGGATGACGTCGATCCCCGGCGGGATATAGTTGGAGACTAAGGTGGGCATGCCAATGCCCAGGTTGACGTAGTCTCCGTCTTTGAGGTCTTTGGCGGCGCGTTGGGCGATTTGATCGCGGGTTAGCTTGGTCATGGGTCAGGAGCGCGGTCTCACGGTGCGCTGTTCGATAGGTTTGGGTGGGTTGGTACTTTGAAAGATCCGCTGGACGTAGATCGACGGGGTATCAATGTTGTCAGGATCGAGCTCGCCGACATCGACGAGCTCCTCGACTTCGGCGATGGTGATAGCGCCGGCGGTGGCCATGATGGAGTTAAAGTTTTGCGCGGTTTTGCGAAACACTAAATTGCCCCAGCGGTCGCCTTTCCACGCTTTGACCAAAGCGTAGTCCGCGTGAAGGGCGTGCTCGAGGATGCAGTGTTTGCCGCGAATTTGCATGGTTGGTTTTCCCTCAGCGACGGAGGTGCCATAGCCGGTGGGCGTATAAAAGGCCTCAATGCCGGCGCCGCCGGCACGAATCCGCTCGGCGAGGGTCCCCTGGGGGTTGAGCTCGACCTCGAGTTGGCCGGACAAAAACTGTGTCTCGAATATTTTGTTTTCGCCGACGTAGGACGAGATCATTTTGGCGACCTGGTTTTGGGCCAGAAGGATGCCGAGGCCCTGGTCAGTCGTGCCACAGTTATTGGAAATGATCGTCAGGTTCGCAGTCTGTTTTCGGGCGAGCTCGGCAATGCAATCGGAGGGATTGCCGCATAAGCCAAAGCCCCCAGACATGATCGTGGTGTTGTCGGCAATGTCGTGAAGGGCCGATTTAGCATCGGGGAACACTTTGTCCATGGTCTACAATTGTCGGCGGCAACCGGCGGGCTGTCAAAGAAACGGCGCTAGGTTGTCAATATTCCTACTCGACGATGATCCCTTCGTCACATTGTTCATCGTTATGGGTCTGTACCACGCCGTCGCCGCACAGAGCGCCGAGCGACTGGCAGCCCGGGG
Organism: Kofleriaceae bacterium; assembly: GCA_965223575.1. Lineage (GTDB taxonomy): Bacteria > Myxococcota_A > Polyangia > Haliangiales > Haliangiaceae > CBDCWZ01. The sequence continues at coordinate 4,613 of CBDCWZ010000063.1, read as the reverse complement.
CGCATGAGGATGCGTTGCCGCCGAGATTGAGGCCATCGTCGCAAACTTCGCCAGTAGGGGGGACCAATGTCGTGATTGAGCCCACCCTATGGATGGAGTGCACGGGTGAGACTGACTTAGGAAACCGAGGCGAATAGGTCGGGAATGGATAGTTCGAAACCGGGAAGTAGTGTTCCCGACAACGTATCGACCACGGACTCAGACTGGACTAACCCGCTACCAAATAGCCGCTCAACCAGTCCCGCGGGATCCACGATCCAATACTCACAAACTCCTGCTTCCGCGTAGAGGAACCGCTTTGTGACTCTATCGAATACTCGATCTTGGGACAGAACCTCAACGCACAAGGTGGGGATCTGGTCAATGGGGCCCTCATGGTTCGCGGGGATTTGGCTGTCCAATACAAAGGCGTCCGGTTGCAAGATCCGATTCTTTTTAAAGCGAACGTCCAAAGGCGCCATACAGACCGTTAGAGGTTGTTTTTGGTTATCGGCCCATTGTCTTAGTGCCACGACAATGCGGCCAAGGACCTCTTTGTGCCAGAAGCTGGGACTGGGTGACACGACTACCTCTCCGTCGATGAGTTCGATGCGTTCCAGCGACTCTGGTAACTGAAGGAACACATCTTCCGTAACGTATGCACTTTGAAGCCCTTGCATCGAAATTATACTAGCACATCGCACCATTGTGGCACTCCATGCAATGGAGCTCGGACACAAATAGACACGCCCATAGTATCTTTTTAGGGATAATTCGAAAGGGTTAGGGTGGTTTATCGATTGCGAGCTGGCTAAGGAGCCGTTTTAGTTTTTGAGGCTGCGGATGGTGGTGGCGGGGACAGTGGCGCGGAACGAGACGGTTTGCGGGGCGAAGCCGATGCCGAAGAGTACGGGGGCGGAGGGTCGCTTGGTTTTGGCGAACGCTTCATTAAACATGGTCATCAGTTTGGAGATGTTTGCGTAGATCAGAAGGCTTTCTTTGCGTTGGTCGGCCTGTTTTAGGTAGTTTATCCACTCGGCGGTTGCGTAATGGGATTTTGCAGAGGGTGTTTGGATTTGGGCGATGGCGGATTTGATTTGTTTGCGGGAACGTTTCCCCATTGTGGCGATATATTGGTTCCCGGCTACGGCCTGGTTGCCGGTAATAACACCTTTTTTGCCGTATAGGCGCTTGTAGATTTCTTGTTGATCGGCTGGGATTTCCTTTCGTTTGACTTTGATTTGGTATTCGTCAACAGGAACGCGTTTGTAACGAAAACGCGGGGTTTTTACGCGCGTGTAGCGGACGTATAGAGGGTTTGATTTTGCCGCTGCTTTGAGCCACGAGCGGCTGGAATCGCTTGCTGTTTTTGGATCGCGGAGGCCGAGAAGCATGAGCATCTCGAGTCCGTCGGACACGGAGTAGCCAAAGCCTACGCGGGTGTCTGCGCTCTGCAACCAGTTTTTTATTGCAGCAGTTAGCTCAGCATTACCCTGTTTTGTTTGAAACGCCTGGGTGACCATCGACATTGTGAAATCAACGAGAAGAGAAATATCCATGTCTCCAGCGCCGACAATGTCGGCTTGCGGTATTCCCTTGAGCAAGGTGAACTTGCTGGGGGATTGTTTTGCGATGAATGCACTCGCTGTGGTTTCGGGCTTGGCTTGCACGTTTTGGACGAGCGTCGCGGTATTGGCGTCGATTTCCAGGGAGAGAGTCGCTTGCTCAGTTTGCTCGAGCAAGGAGAACATCGCTTTGCTGGTGGTTGTAATGATTTCGGTTGGTCCTTTGTCTACCGCTGCGACCATGCTGGCCAGCTGCTGTTGGGCCTGTTTGATCTCCTCTGCATAGCGACTGGTAAACTTGGATACGTAAAACACTGCGGTCGGCAGAGAGGGGACTGGGGCATCGTGCAGTTTGGTGAGCGCAAATGCGCCGGCAGCTTTGACTGCCTGCTGGCCACCGATGACCACACGGTTACCGAAGATGCGGAGCTTGAGAGAGCCCTCAGCATGTGAGGAGCCCTCCTCTGCGATGGATTGAGCGAGTGCTTTGGGGTCTTGGGCTGTGCCGGCAATCACAAAGGGTTTGAGATCGGTGGCTTTGGGATCGAGCAAAAGGACGTAGAGGGGCTTAGAGACATCCAGGCCCGAGATGGTTGAAATATCGAGAAGGTTGGCGATTCCTTGGTGGATCATCGCGGTTGTGATCACGCCGCCGATCCCCGGCTGGATGGTGTTGGCATAGGCGGCCACGTTGGTTAGCAGGGTTTTTGCATCACCAATTGTCGCAAGGCCAAATAGGGCATCAGGTGCGTCAGTGGGGGTGGGCGCGGTCGGGAGCGGTGGTGTTTTAACGGCTGTCAGAGGTGGCTTCTGGTTTTGGTTTGGTGTTTTTGCTGTGGGGGAGGAGGCACGTTTGGCACAGGCAGATGCGAGTGATGCAACAAGGACGGCAAATAGGCTAATGCGAATGCAGGATGGGATTTTCATCGGTGCTCCTCTGTGGGGGTCCATGTGTCAGGGGGTCCAGGTGATGGTTGGCTATGCGTTGGTTGTCTCGGAGGATGGAATGCGTTGACGGATTGTCTCTGCCAGTTGATGTTGCTCGGCTTCGGATTGAAACCACTCTCGCGGATATACATAGGCTTGATCGCCCACTTCGACGACCAGTTGGGGGCTACTTTTGCCAAATCCAGTTGCTCGGCGGAGAAGAAAAGTGTGTTTGAACTTCGCTGAGATCGAAGGTTTGTTGCTGCCCGGAGCAGATCCCCAGCGGCAGTGCCGATTGTCGTCTTGTCTACGCGAAATGTCCCGGGTGGGCGAAGGAATGCGCGGATGAGTTTATACGCGCGCAGTACCGCTGCCGCGATCAGGCCGGCGCCGACCCATTGTGCGATGATCCCCAGCCGCCAAATCATCACGGTTCCGGCAAGGACGCCGATGCCAACCCAAACCAGGTGTTGGTTGCGTGCGCTGTCCAATTGGACCTCAAGCACGTCAGAACTACCACGCCGGCGCGACTTTGAACGCGACTTACTATTTCGGGGCTCTGCGGCAGCTGGCATTGCTTGTGGTGGCTACCACGAAGTTGCCGGTTTCGCCAGCTATCGCCGGCAGCATCAGAGTATAGTAAGCTGCCTGGGTGGCTAGAACTGAGAGGAGTCCTCAACCTGTGGGGAGCGCCAAGGACATTATTAAGAGTGTCGCGGCCGGGACGTTTGCTCCTGTGTATGTGATCAGTTCTCCTCACGCGATTTTGGTTCTCCCGTGCGGTGGGGGCGATTCGCGAAGCGGCAATTCCAGAGTCGTTGCGGGGATTCAATGAAGATGCATTAGAGGGCAAAGGGCTGCTCGCTAGCACTGTTTTGGCAATCGCACAAACCGTCCCAATGATGGCGGAGCGGCGAGTTGTTTTGGTTCGCAACGTATCGGCGATGGCGGCTGGGGAGTTGGCGGGGCTGATTGAGTATCTCGAGAACCCGAATCCAAGCACGGTGTTGGTTTGCGTCGCAGGCAAGATTGACAAGCGGATCAAGTTCTTTTCGGTCGCCAAGCGGGCGGGGTTTTTGTACGAGCTCGAAGCGCCACGGCAACTTGCAACCTGGTTGCGGGGGGAGGCAAAGCAACAGGGGGTAACGATCAGCCAGGCGGCTTGTTCTCGCTTGGCGGATGTCGTTGGTCGAGATCTGTCGCGATTGGCTGGGGGCTTGGAGCAACTGGCCCTATATACAAAGGGGCGAGAAATTACCGCCGAGGATGTTGACGATTTGGTTGCTGATACGCGCGAACGGTCGGTGTTTGAGCTCACCGATGCCTTGGGGCAAGGGGATCGGAAGCGATGTCAACGGGCGGTGTTGGCGCTGTGCGCCCAGCGCCAGAGTGCGGTGGGAGTTGTGATGATGTTGGCACGGCATGTCCGCCAGCTCGGCATGTGCCATGTCGCGCTGGCGCAGCGGGTCAAGCGCAATGAGATCCCCAAGTTGGTCGGTGCGCCACCTTTTGTCGTTGATAAATTGATGCGTCAGGCGCGCTCGTATCCGCCGCATGCGGTGGCTGCGGGGTTGGCGAAATTGAGTCAGGCCGATCAGGCGCTGAAGGGGATGAGGACGGGGACCAAGATCCTTGGTCGCGATCTGACAGCCGAGATCATTCTCGGCGAGTTGGTCGGGGACCTGATTGACTTGGGAACAGGGGGACGGATCTAACTTTTCAACTTTTGTTTTCAAAAGTTGAAAAGTTAGATCCGTCCCCTGTCATTTTGGTTATTTATTGGTCGCGCGGACAAGGCGCGAGATGTAGCGAGATGCGGTGCGCCGTTTGAGAGCGCCACGGGTGACGGCTTTGTCAATAAGGGAGACTGCGGTCTGCAATCGTCCCGCGGCGTCGGCTGTTTTTCCCTTCGGTGGCAATGCGCGCAGCTTTTACTGCGGTGCGCATGCGTCCGATCACAGCTCGATTTCGCAGCGGCGAGAGGTATTTTGGCGATCGCGTTTTTCTGCAGACTTATGATTGGGCACAGGTTCTCTCCACAGGTTGAAGACTCCTCGATTTGAAGCGCTTTCCTGTACCGCGCCAGCGGAAGCCTGTCAAGGATGCGTTGCCTTTTTGGCTTTTTCCCAGAGTGCATCTAGC